>NZ_JANQOI010000042.1 GCF_028289705.1 Pelagibius sp. | reverse complement strand
GTAGTTTTCCAGCGTCCAGTTGAAGAACAGGAAGATCGGCGGATCGTTGATCGCCTGGGCCTCGGTCTTGAAGCTGGTCAGGATCGTCCAGAGGATCGGGAAAAAGATCAGAAGGCCGATCGCCCAGGCAGCGACCGTGTTGATCGTCTTGCGTTGTGTGGTGACAGCGCGGGCCATTGTCCGTTCCTCCTCACCTGTCCAGGTTCTTGCCGACAATGCGCATCAGGAAGATCGCGACAATGTTGGCCAGGATGATGGCGTAGACGCCTCCGGCAGAGCCAAGGCCCACATTCTGGCTTTCCAGCACGCGCTGGAAGATCAGGTAGCTGAGCGTCTTGGAGCCGAACGCACCGCCGGTGGTGACAAAGATTTCCGCAAAGATCGCCAAGAGGAAGATCGTCTGGATCAGGATCACGATGGTGATCGCTCGGCTGAGATGCGGCAGCACGATGTACCAAAACCGCTTCAGGACGGGTGCCCCGTCCATCTCGGCGGCTTCCAGCTGTTCGCTGTCGAGCGACTGGATCGCCGTCAAGAGGATCAGGGTGGCGAAGGGCAGCCACTGCCAGCTCACGATCATGATCAGTGAGGGCATCGCCGCCTGGCTCAGCCATGCCACGGGATCGGCGCCGAAGGCTTTCCAGAGATGTGCCAGAAGGCCGTTCACCGGGTCCATGAACATGTTCTTCCAGACCAGCGCCGACACGGTGGGCATCACGAAGAAGGGCGCGATGACGAAGATGCGAACCATGCCCTGGCCCCACATCGGCTGATCCAGCAGCATCGCCAGCAAAACGCCAAAGACCACGGTGATGACCAGAACGCCGCCGACGATGATCAGAGTCGTCTGCACGCTGGGCCAGAATGAGCTGGAGGTCACGAAGCGGGTGTAGTTGGCGAAACCGACCCAATCCAAGCCGGCGGCCATCGAGTCGCCGCGCATCGGCAGGTATCTCTTGAAGGAGAAGAACAGCGTCATCGTCAGCGGCACGAGCATCCAGCCCAGAAGCAGGATCACGGCCGGCGCCAACATCAAGCGGGCTGCGGAGCGGGAATGCCGGGTCGCCATTGGACATGCCTCCTCTGTTGACGCCCGAAACGTCTGAGATTCGGGGTCTTGATCTCAAGAAAAAGAGGACCGAAGGGCGGGCGCACCCGCCCTTCGGTTGGGAGGAAGTTTCAGTAGCCGGCGGCTTCCATGGCGTCGTTGGTCAAGGCCTGCGCCTTGGCAAGCGCCTCGTCCACGGTCTGCTGGCCTGCGTAGACGGCCGAGAACTCCTGGCTCACCTCGGTGGCGATGCCGGCGAACTCCGGAATGGCGACGAACTGGATACCGACGTAAGGCACCGGCTTGACGGTCGGGCTCGTCGGGTCGGCCGCCTTGATGGACTCGAGCGTCTTCTGCGCGAAAGGCACCTTCTGGTACTCGGGGTTCTCATAGAGCGACGTCCGGGCACCCGGCGGCACGTTGGCCCAGCCTTCGTTCGCGGCAACCAACTCGATGTACTCTTTCGAGGTGGCCCACTCGATGAACTGCTTGGCGGCGTCAGCCTTCTGGGTCCCAGCCGGAATGGCCAGCGCCCAGGCCCAGAGCCAGTTGGAGCGTTTGCCGAGGCCCGCGTCCGGCGCCAAGGCAAAGCCCACCTTGTCCGCGACGGTCGAGTCGTTGGGGTTGGTCACGAAGGACGCGGCAACGGTCGCGTCGATCCACATGCCGCACTTGCCTTGCTGGAACAGCGACAGGTTCTCGTTGAAGCCGTTGGTGGCGTATCCCGGGGGGCCTGCATCGGCCATCAGGTCCACGAAGAAGTTGAGGGCATTGGCCCATTCGGGCTGATCGAACTGGGCTTTCCAGTTCTCATCGAACCAGCGCGCGCCGAAGGAGTTGGCGGTCACTGTGATGAAGGCACCGCCTTCACCCCAACCGGCCTTGCCGCGCAGGCAGATGCCGTTGATTTCCTTCCCACGGTCGGTCATCGCCCGGGCCAGTTCCGCAATCTGATCCCAGGTCGGGGCCTCGGGCATGGTCATGCCGGTCGCCTCGACGAGATCGGTGCGGTACATCACCATCGAGCTTTCACCATAGAACGGCGCAGCGTAGAGCGTGCCGTCGTGGCTCAGGCCGTCCCGCATCGCGGGCAGGATGTCGTTGACATCGTACTCTTCGCTCAGATCGTCGAGCGGAACCAGCCAGCCGTTCGCGCCCCAAATCGGGGTTTCGTACATGCCGATGGTCATGATGTCGAACGCACCACCCTTGGTGGAGATGTCAGTGGTCACGCGCTGACGCAGAACGTTTTCTTCCAACGTGACCCACTCGACTTCATGGCCGGTCTTGGCGGTGAAGTCGTCGGTATAACCCTGCATCCGGATCATGTCGCCGTTGTTGACCGTGGCGATGGTCAAGGTTTCGGCCATAGCGGCCGTCGACAGCAGGGTTGCGGTCGTGGCGGCGAGCAAGCCGCGGAGGGGCATTCCCATGATGTTTCCTCCCAAGTCTTATGGTTTGAGCAATTGCCCATGTTGTGAGCAATTATTCACATAGGTTGACGAATAGGTCAAGAGGAAATACCAGTGGCCCCGCTAGGGAGCGGCAAGCAGTTCCTCCGCTGTCTCTTCGTCGGTGACTAACCCATTGATCAGACGCCCTTTCAGGGCGCCCTCTATGGCAGCTATCTTCTCAATCCCGGCTGCGATGCCGGTCACCCGCCGCTCGCCCTTGCCGCTCACCCTGACGCTGGAAACGCGGGCATTCATGCCGCCGCTCAGGTAGTTGCCCGCGGAGTCATAGACCCAGCCGACGATCTCGCCCACGGCCCCTTCGGCCCTCAACGCCTTCAGTTCCTGCTTGGTGATGAAGCCGTCCTGCAACAGCGGCGCGTCGTCGCTGAGCTGTCCGACCCCGACGAAGGCGACGTCGGCCCGCTTCGCCAGCTTCTCGACGTTCTGCACCGGTTTGAGGGAATAGAAGATCTCCCGTTCCTGCGGGGTTTCCGCCAGCACGGGCAAGGGCATGGGATAGTGCGGCGCCCGCACCGCATCGGCGATGCGCATGATCACGTCGTAGAACGAGGCCGAGCCGTCCGGTGCGATGTTGCCGACGAGAGACACGATCTTGTGCTGCTCGCACTCCATATCCGCCAATTCCTCAATGGCGGCACGCAGCATCCGGCCGGAGCCCAGGGCAATCACCCTGGGCTCGGCCTGGCGCAGCACCTGTTCGATTTCGTAGGCGGCGATCGAGGCAATGGACATGCGGGTGTGGGCGCTTTCGCCGACGCTGGGTGCGACCCGGCAGCACAGCAGCCCGTGGCGCTCGGCCAGGCGCGACTCCAGGTCCATGCATTTGGCGATGGGGTGCTCTAGACGCACGTGGATCAGGTTCTCGGAGATAGCCCGCGACACCAGGCGCTGCGCGCGCTGGCGCGAGACGCCCAGCATGCGCGCAATCTCGTCCTGGGTCTTGCCGGCGATGTAGTAGAGCCAACCGGCCCGCGCCGCTTCGTCCGTGATGGATGCGTCGTTTCCCGTGCGACGGTTCATGGTCCTGCCCCTGATGCCGGCTTCCTGAAGACAGGCCGAGCGTCGTAGAATTTGCGCAAAGATGCAAATCCCGCTTGGACCGGGGTCGGGGAGCGCGACAGCGCAGATCGGGGCGTTGGTGGCTACCATGGGCACGGATCAGGGGCTCCCGGGCCTTAGGTCTTGCAGCTTCGCCGCGATCGCCTCGCTCACCTCCCCCAGGCTGGCAACCCCGCGCTGCTCTCCGGATTCGACGTCGACAATGGTTCCGCGCAGCACCTGCGGCGCATCCGGCGCTTCCCGTGGTTCGTACCACAGGCGAACGATGAGCACCTTTTCCTTGCGGGACTGAGTCAAGGAGGCCTCCCGCGCCGGCTCTTCACCTCGCAATAGGAAGCCACATCCTAGAGCCGCTTGTCACCGCGGCGTCACGAGGCTCTCAATCCGGGATCACGGATGCGCCCGGCGGTGACGCCGGATCGTCCCGCGCCGGTCAGCGGTTGCCGCGCAAGGGCGGCTCCTTGCCTGGCTCAAGCCCGGGCAGCACCTGTTCCACCACGGCCCTTGCTCGTTCGACCTCTTCGAGGGCGGAGCGCAGCTTCGCAAGGGCCTCGCCGGCGCTGATCTGCTGTGCCCGCGGGTGCACAAGGGTTTCACAGTGTCCCGCGGTGCTGATGGAGTCATGGAGCGCCCGGGTTTCCTCCAGCGGCTCGACCCGCAGCTCACGGGACAACAGCCGGCAGCATTCCTGGTACTGCCGAATCGCCCGCGAGCGGTCCCCCGCCCCGGCGAAGAGCCGCATCATGTCGCGGTGCACGTCCTCCCGCAGGGGGTCCTGCCCCAGAATCCTCTCGCCGACTTCGATGCCGCCGCGGTAGTTGCCGACGTGCAGCCAGTGGCGCATCAGCAGGGTCAGGCCGTCGAGATAGCGCGAGCGCAGCCGCTCGCGTTCGCGCAAGGCCCAGGAGTCATAGACGCCGCACAGCAGTTCGCCGCGATAGAGGCCGAGGCACTCCTCCAGGGCCCGGGCCGCCTCATGGGTCATGCTCTCGGGGCGAATGCGCAACGCGCTGTCGATGCGGACCTCGAACTCAAGGCAGTCGACCCGATGGTCGCTCTCCCAGTTGAAGGCGATCTCGTCGCCGGCATTGCTCAGCAGATAGGTTCCACTGGGCGTGCCGGCGGGTTCCACGATCTGGCGCAGGCGCCAGACGGCGGTGCTGAGACAGCGCCGGGCGCTGTTGCTGTCCCGGTCTCCCCAGAAGCACTCCGCCAATTCGTCGCGCTGATGACTCTGGCGTCCGCCGAGCAGAAGATAGGCCAGAAGTCGCGCGACCTTGCCCGTCGGATGTGTCGCGGGGCTACGTCCTGGCCGGCCACCGAAGGATATGCCCGACGGCTGATGGCTGACCTGAAGCGATCCGAATAGCGAAACCGTTAGCTGGGTCATCGGCTGCATCCCCATGGCGTCATCGGCGGCCGTACTGAGCATGTCGCCGATGTCCCCTCTTCCGCTGCGCGCCGCGAACTCCGCCGCGTTCCGCGTTCGACCTCTTTAGGGGTGCAAATACCTTTTGCCCGATCCGCCCTCACTGCGGATGTTCTCTGCTCTCTGTTGTCAGACTAGTGAGCTGCGTGTGACCTACTTGTGACAAGCGCAGGGCCTCATCCAAATTCCACTTTCCAGGAGCAGGCTGACCGAGGTTTGCGCCCGCGGCTTTCGGCAAGACCGGGATGGCCGCTTGCCCACTCGCCTTTGCACGCTCCAGGTCCGCCAACCGGTCTTGGCAGTATAGAAGCTTCGTTGCACCGCGGAAGCCGTCCTACCCCAAATGTCCCAAGGCCACCTCTATTGCACGAACCGCGTCACTGCGTGAACGAGCGGCGCGGCGACGATGATCCCACGCGCCTCGCCACGACCACCTTTTTGCGCAGCCGGTGAGAGCGCGGTGAGGCTTCAGTGAGGGGGCCGTGAGAGCATCGTGACGCTCAGTCCCTAGGCTTGCGGGTCTCGGTCATTGGGATCCTTGCGATGACGCGCGAGCCATTCACGAACACAGCCCTCCACAACGGCGGGGGCGGCACCGGCCTTGCGGACCATGCCGCCGAACCGCGCCACCGCAGATCGCAGTCCCCCTGTCAAAACCGACCTGTCCGAAACCAGCCCGTCCAAAACCAGGCAGTCCAAGCCGCGGCCAGCGATGCTGAAACGATGGAGCAGAAGCCATGCCAGTGAACCCTACCTATCCGGGTGTCTACATTCAGGAGCTGCCCAGCGGTGTGCGCACGATCACCGGCGTGGCCACCTCCATTGCCGCCTTCGTCGGCTGGACCGCCCGCGTCGCCGGGCGCGATAACTTTCCCTACACGGTGCGCAGCTTCGGCGAATACGAGAGGATCTTCGGCGGGCTGCACCGCGACAGCCATGTCTCCTATGCGGTGCAACAGTTCTTCGCCAACGGCGGCACCGAGGCGCATGTGGTCCGGGTACCGCGCACAGGCGCGGTGCCCGCCGCGATCACCCTTGAAGACGGAACCGGCGGCGCCGCCAATGCGGCCCTTACAGTGACTGCCGCCGCCACCGGGCTGGATGCCCACAACCGCTTGATCGACGTCGACTACGACGCCATCCCCGCAAGCGACACCGCCGCCTTCAACCTGACGATCACCGACCTCGACACCGGCGCGGTCGAACGCTTCCCCAACGTTTCCATGTCCGCCACCAGCACCCGCAACGTGGTGGCGGTGGTCAACGACGAGGCTACGGGCTCCAAGCTGGTCACCGTCGCGATCCCCGATGCGACCGCCGGGCGGCCGATCCAGACCGGCGCCGTCGGTGCCGACGTGACACTGGGCAGTCTGCTGAACGACAACAATTACACGATCCGCATCAGCTCCGACGTGCCGGCGGGCCAGATCGCCAACGTCGATGTCACCATCTTCGAGACCGGCGAGACCCTGCCGCAATCGGTCCTCGGCCTCGCCCGCCATGTCGAGCGCAAGATCAATCAGGCGATCAGCAATCTGGTGCCAGGGGCCGCCGTGCGCTGCGTGCCCAGCAACACCGGCGCCGGCATCCGGGTGATCCCGGATTTCTCGCCGGAGCTCCTGAACGCCTCTCTCGACGCCCGCCTGACCTTTGCCGCCGGCGTGCCCAACAGCGCCTTGGCGATGATCGGCCTAAACACGGGGACCCGCAACGTCGGGCACTACCGCCTCGGCCTTGGCCGCGACCTGCAGGCGCAGACCGGCGCCGTGCCCGCCACCGCCGGCACAGGCCTGCCCAACAGCCAGGGGATCATCGGCAACGAGGGCAACTTCACCGGCCTCTATGCCCTGAAGAAGGTCGACCTCTTCAACATCCTCTGCATCCCCGATGCCACGCGCAGCGCGGCGGGCGACCCCAACACCCTGGACAGCACCGTCGATCCCAACGAGATCTTCGCCCGCGCCATGGAGCTCTGCGTCGCCGAGCGCGCCTTCCTGCTCGTCGATCCGCCGCCGGAGGTGCGCGACACCGCCTCGGCCATCGATTGGATCTCCGGCGGCCTTACGGTTTCCGGCGTCAACGGCGCGGCCTATTACCCGCATCTGCTGTTCGTCGATCCGCTGGACGACTTCCAGGTGCGCAAGTTCCCGCCCTGCGGCGCCATGGCCGGGCTCTATGCACGCACCGACACCAACCGCGGCGTCTGGAAGTCGCCGGCGGGCACGGAAGCGACCCTGTCGCGGGTGCGCGGCCTGACCCACGAGATGACCGATGCCGAGAATGGCGCGCTCAATCCCCTGGGGCTCAACTGCATCCGCAACTTCCCGGTGTTCCGCACCATCGCCTGGGGCGCACGCACCCTGGACGGCGCCGATGCCCGGGCGAGCGAATGGAAATACCTCTCGCCGCGGCGCCTTGCCCTCTTCATGGAGGAGAGCCTCTACCGCGGGACCAAGTGGGCGGTCTTCGAACCCAACGGCGAGCAGCTCTGGTCGCAACTGCGCCTCAACGTCTCGACCTTCATGCACCAGCTCTTCCGCCAGGGCGCCTTCAAGGGCACGACCCCGCAGGAGGCCTACTTCGTCACCTGCGATGCCACCACCACGACCCAGGCGGACATCGACCGCGGCATCGTCAACGTGCTGGTCGGCTTCGCGCCGCTCAAGCCCGCCGAGTTCGTGATCATCACGCTGCAGCAGCTCGCCGGGCAGGACCAGGTCTAAAGGAACCACGCCATGCCACCCTTCAACGTCAATACCCACCGCTATCACGAACTGCCGAACTACAAGTTCCTGGTGATCATCGACGGCCAGGTCGTGGCCGGGGTCAGCAAGGTGAGCGCGCTGAAGCGCACCACCGAGGTGATCAAGCACCGGGCCGGCGGCGACCCCAGTTCGTCGCGCAAGTCCCCCGGGCGCAGCGAGTATGAGCCGATCACCCTGGAGCGCGGGATCACCTACGACCGCACCTTCGAGCAGTGGGCCAACAAGGTCTGGAACTACGGCTCCGGCCTCGGTGCCGAGTCGTCGCTGCGCGACATGCGCAAGAACATCATCATCCAGCATCTGAACGAGGCGGGCCAGGTCGCCATGGCCTACCGCATCTACAACTGCTGGGTCTCGGAGTTTCAGACGCTGCCGGACCTCGACGCCAACGCCAATGCCGTGGCCATCGAGATGATGAAGCTGGAAAACGAGGGCTGGGAGCGCGACTACGACGTCACCGAGCCCGACGAGCCCAGCTTCCTCGAGCCGCAATGATCCCTCGCCCATGGCAGCCCGCTCAGCAGCCGAGCTTATGGAGCTCTGGGATGCCCTCGCCGGCCTCGGCACCGCCGCGCGCGAGGCCGTCCTGGCGGAGCGCTGCCTTGCGGCCTCGGTAGAGGGAGATGGGACCGCCGTATCCCTGGGCCTTCGCGAGGCCGCCCTCTTGCGCAGTTTCGCGGGCGCGTTCGGCGCCCGCCTGCGCTGTCTGGACGACTGCCCTGCCTGCGGCAGCCGCGTCGCCGCCGAGCTCTCCATCCCAGACCTGATTGCCGTCCAGGAGGCAGCACCGGCTTGCAGCGGACGGATGGACCTGGACGGCTGGCGGATCAGCTATCGCCTGCCGACGGGCGAAGACCTGAAAGAGGCCGCCGAGGCCAGCGATGAAGAAACCGCCGAGCAAATCCTGAGGAGCGCCACGATCCGGCAGATCAGTCATCCGGACGGAGAGATCTCCGCCAGCGATCTCCCTGACGGCGTCGCCGAGGCGCTGGCGGAACGGATCGAACGGGAAGACCCCTTGGCCGCCGCAGAGGTCGCCCTCTCCTGTCCGGACTGCGGTGAGACCTGGCGCTGCGGCCTCGATGCCGCCGCACTCTTCGCCGCCCGCCTCGACGCCTGGGCCAAGCGCACCCTCTGGGAGGTGCATCACCTGGCCATGCGCTATGGCTGGCGCGAAGCCGACATCCTCGCCATGGCACCGCAACGGCGCGAGGCCTACCTGCTGATGGACGTGCCATGACCGGCCTGTTCCGCCGCCTGGCGGCGCGCTCGCGCGGAGAAGAGCGCCGTCTGCGCCCGGAGGTGCCCGGGCTCTTCCAGCCCCAGGGGGCTGACGGCGATGGCTTCACCGAGCTCAACGAGGAGGTTCTCTCCGGGGCCAAGGAACGGCCGCTGCAGCAGACCAGCGCACCAACGCCACCGCTCCCCCCGGCCGATGAGACCGCCCCGCAAGCGAATACGGCCACTCCGACGCCCGAGGACGCGCCGTCGAGCGCGATGCCCGGCGCGCGGATCAAGCAGGACCGCCCAGCGACGCCTCTCGACCCCAGGGTGGTCGAGAAGACCGAAAGGGTCGAGCACCACGAGACCCTGCGCGAGCGCACCGTCGTCGAACGGCCGGTGTCCTCATTGCCACCGGCAGGGCGGGTCGACCGCGATCCGGACGCGCCGCCTGTGGAAGTGTCGTCGGACCACGAGCGGAAAGAGGCCGATCGCAGCGCCGATGAACCAAGGCGAAGCGACGATGGCCCGAAGGCCGAGCCGGCGCCCCCAAGCCCGGTTC
>NZ_JANQOI010000067.1 GCF_028289705.1 Pelagibius sp. | reverse complement strand
CGCATCCGCGAGATCTGCGACCGCCACGGCGTGCTGCTGATCCTCGACGAGGTGATGTGCGGCATGGGGCGCACCGGCAGCCTCTATGCCTGCGAGCAGGACGGCGTGGTGCCGGATATCCTGACCTGCGCCAAGGGCCTGGGCGGCGGCTACCAGCCCATCGGTGCGGTGCTGGTCTCCGGCGAAATCTATGACACTATCGCCGGGGGCTCCGGCGCCTTCCAGCACGGCTTCACCTACATCGGCCATGCCACGGCCTGCGCCGCCGCCCTGGCGGTCCAACGCACCATAGAGGCCGACGACCTTCTGGCCAACGTGCACCGCCAGGGTGCGGCGCTGCGCGCGGCGCTGGAGAGCCGCTTCGGCAACCATCACCACATCGGCGACATCCGCGGCCGTGGCCTGTTCATCGGGCTGGAACTGGTGGCCGACCGTGGTGGGAAGGAGCCTTTCGATCCGGCGCTGAAGCTGCACGCCCGCATCAAGAAGCAGGCGATGGAGGAGGGGCTGATCTGCTATCCCGCCGGCGGCACTGCCGACGGACAGCGCGGCGATCATGTGCTCCTGGCACCGCCCTTTATCATCGAAACAGAACAGGTCGACGAGTTGGTGGACAAGCTGGGCCGCGCCATCGACGGTGCACTCGGCGAAGTCGCGGGGAGCGCGTGACCATGGCCGCGGATGAAAGCGGGGCGGACTGGACGCCGCTGATCCTGACGGTCGCCCCCAACGGCGCGCGCAAGACCCAGCAAGACCATCCGGCCGTGCCGATCTCGCCCGAGGAACTCGCCGCGACGGCCAAAGCGTGCTTGGCGGCGGGCGCCGCGATGATCCATCTGCATGTGCGCGATGCCGAACAGAAACACAGTCTGGACGTTGGCGCCTATCGCGAGGCCATCGCCGCGGTCCGCGCGGCGGTCGGCGACGACCTGGTGATCCAGGTGACCAGCGAAGCGGTGGGGATCTACTCTCCGCAGCAGCAGATGGCCATGGTGCGGACCCTCGAGCCCGAAGCGGTCAGCCTGGCGGTTCGCGAGATCATTCCCGACGCCGCAAGCGAGCCGGAAGCCGGGCGCTTCCTGGCCGAACTTGCCGAAGCGGGCACCCTGCCGCAGTTCATTCTCTACGACGCCGCCGACGTCGCCCGCTTCGCGGCGCTGCGCGAAAAGGGCGTGGTGCCGGCGAGCCCCGCGTTCCTGCTGTTCGTTCTCGGCCGCTATACCGCGGGCCAACGCTCCCAGCCCGGCGACCTGCTGCCGTTCCTCGGAGCACTGCATACGGTGGAGGGGCATGCGGCGCTGCCCTGGGCGGTCTGCGCCTTCGATGCGCAGGAAACGGCCTGTGTGACCGCCGCGGCCACCCTGGGCGGCCATGCCCGGGTCGGCTTCGAGAACAATCTTCTGCTGCCCTCCGGCGCCAGGGCCGCCGACAATGCCGAGCTGGTCGCCGCAGCGGCGGCGGGGGCGCGTGCCATCGGCCGCCCTCTGGCCGATGCCGCAACCGCCCGCCGCCTCATGAAGGGAGGAGATACCGCCTAGTTGCTGGAGCCCTCGCCGTGCTTCATGCCGCCGTGGTCCATCTTCATGCCATCACCGTCGGCGGCCGATCCCATGCTGCCGACGCTTTCGACGGCGACCTCCACGGTCACGCTGCCTGCCTGCTTGAAGGTCAGGGTCAGCGGGAAGCGCTCGCCCTCCTTCAGGGGTGCGTGCAGCCCGATCAGCATGACGTGGTAGCCGCCGGGCTTCAGCGTGGCCATGCCCTTCGCCGGCACATCGATGGCTTCGACCTCGCGCATCTGCATCACCCCGTCCTTGTGCATGTGGGTGTGAAGCTCGATGCGCTTGGCGACCTCGGCGGCGGCGGAGACCAGTTGGTCGCCACTGGCCCCGCCGTTGTGGATGGTCAAGAAGGCAGCCCCGTTCTTGGCCTGACCGGGGGTGGCCCGGGCCCAGGGGTGATCGATGGTGAGGGCGCCGAGTTTAACGTCGTGCGCCAGGGCGGCGCTCGCGCTGCCGCCGGCCACCAGAAGGCCAAGCGCGGACGCGGCCAGAGTGCGAATGGCAAGTCGTCGTTTCATCGTCGTTGAGTCCTGTAACGCTGTCGGCACCGAACGAAGTGCCTGGGGCCCGGCCGCAAAGTCTGCGGCGGAGGCCCAGTGGAGTCGGATGCGTGAAGTGAGGCGCGTGCAGCGCCTAGAGAGGCTGGGGCGGCGCCCGTGACCGGGGCAGGAAAACGACGGTGCCTGCGATGACCGCCTGGGGCGCCGGGAAGATCGGTTCCTGCGTGGCACCCCTGCCGATTTCGACACCGCTGGGCAGGCCGAGGCCCTGCTGGGCAAAGGCCGAACAGATCGGGCAGTCCTGCCAGGCGCCGCTGTCGGGACCATCCCCCTCGCCGCCCGCGAGATTGCGTTCCGCCTCGTCGAAGGCCACCAGAACGACGCCGTGTGCCGTGCAGATCGGCATCACGGCCGGCAGTCCCGATGCTGCCGCCTGCGCCGGGCCGGCGGGCGCTAGGGCTCCGGCGAGGACCATGGCCAGCCCATGGCTCATGAGCGCCACGATGGCGAGCGCGGCGGTGGCCCGCCGGCGGAACGGACTCCCGCTTATCGCGCCCAGGTTGATTATGCGGCGGGGCTGGAACATGGCCTAGTGACAATAGGGCAGAACTCTGCCGCCGGCCAGCCTGTGCCCAGCCTGTCCCCTGCGACAGAGCGCCGCGAAACCCGCCAAAGTTGTCGCTGAGACCGTTTGTATACCGCCAACTACAGGGTGGACATTGTGGCGCGGAGTTGTGTTGAATAGGCTCACAATAACGGTGAACCAATCACCGAGACACAAGACGGGGATCCGCGACTCTGACGAGCGCTGCGCGAAAGCCTGAGCCGCAAGACCGCACCGGACCAGCCGTTTCCGGGCTCGATCGAGCCTGGATTGCGGCTGCGAGGTGTAATCAGTCCCTGACCAAGCGCGAACCTGATTTTTCAAATCGGGGGGAGAAGGAACGGCCCGCATTGCCGGGCTCGTCAACGAACAATTCAACTCGGACCGAAACGGTTGGGAGCGAATAGCTAATGAAACGCATTGCATTGAAATCGACTGTCCTCGGCCTGTCGGCGGCGGCCCTCCTGGCGGCCGCTCCGGCGGAGCTACAGGCGGATGAGAAGTTCGTCACCATCGGCACCGGCGGGCAGACCGGCGTGTACTACGTGGTTGGCGGCTCGATCTGCAAACTCGTGAACCGTGGAACCAAGAACCACAACATCAAGTGCACCCATACCACCGGTGGTTCCGTGGCCAACATCAACGGCATTCGTGCCGGTGATCTGGATCTGGGCGTTGCCCAGTCCGACTGGCAGTTCCATGCCTACAACGGAACGGCGCCCGACAAGTTCCCCGATGGCGCCTTCACGGAACTGCGCGCGGTGTTTTCCGTGCACCCGGAACCCTTTACCGTCGTGGCGCGGGCCGATTCCGGCATCACGAGCTTCGACGACCTGAAGGGCAAGCGGGTCAACGTCGGTAACCCCGGCTCCGGCCAGCGCGGCACCATGGAAGTGGTGATGAAGGAGATGGGCTGGTCCATGGATGACTTCAAACTGGCTTCCGAGTTGAAGTCGGCTGAGCAGTCCCAGGCCCTTTGCGACAATAAGATCGATGCCATGGTCTTCACCGTCGGTCATCCCAGCGGTTCGATCAAGGAGGCAACGACCTCCTGTGATTCGGTGATCGTTCCGGTCACCGGTGCGGCCATCGACAAGCTGGTGAACGAGAACGCCTACTATGCCAAGGCGACGATCCCCGGCGGCATGTACAAGGGCACCGATGGCGACACCACGACCTTTGGCGTCGGCGCGACCTTTGTCACCTCGACCAACACGGACGAGGAAACGGTCTATCAGATGGTGAAGGCCGTGTTCGACAACTTCGACCGCTTCAAGAGGCTGCACCCGGCCTTTGCCAATCTGGAGCCGGCGAATATGATCAGCAACAACCTCTCGGCGCCGCTGCACGACGGTGCCGTGCGCTATTACAAAGAGAAGGGCTGGATGTAATCCGGCACCGGCAGGGCGGGGCCTCGGCCCCGCCCTGATTTCTTTCCGAACAAACAACAAGCCGGCGGCCAAAGCCGGTTGACGGGGGACAGCATGAGCGAGGATAGACCGGCCGGCACGCCGATGTCGGACGAAGAACTCCAGGATCTGGTTGCCTCGACTGACACCGGCGCGCGCAACCCGGTGGGGCCTGCAGGCAAGATCATCCTCGGGGCAGCCCTGCTCTGGTCGCTGTTCCAGCTCTGGATCGCCTCCCCGCTTCCCTTTGTCATTGGCATTGCGGTCTTCAATGACTGGGATTCGCGCTCCATTCACCTGGCCTTCGCGATCTTCCTGACCTTCCTGGCCTATCCGGCCGGAAAACGCTCACCGCGCGACCACATCCCCATTCAGGATTGGGTGATGGCCCTCGTCGCCGCCAGCTCGGCAGCCTACCTCTTCACCTTCGCCGATCAGCTTGCGTCGCGCCCCGGCAATCCAAACACCACCGACATCGTCGTCGCCTGCGTGGGTATCGTGCTGCTGCTGGAAGCAACGCGCCGTGCCCTGGGCCCGCCGCTGATGATCGTCGCCATCGTCTTTCTGCTCTACACCTTCGGCGGTCCCCACATGCCGGGCATCCTGGCGTGGAAGGGCGCCAGCTTCGGTGCCATCGCAAGCCACCAGTGGACCTCCCCCGAACAGAGCGGCGTGTTCGGCATCGCCCTTGGCGTGTCCGCCAGCTTCGTCTTTCTGTTCGTCCTCTTCGGGGCCCTGCTCGATAAGGCCGGGGCCGGCAACTACTTCATCAAGGTTGCCTTCTCGCTTCTTGGACACTACCGCGGCGGGCCGGCCAAGGCGGCGGTCGTCGCCTCGGCCATGACCGGCCTGATCTCCGGTTCCTCCATCGCCAACGTGGTGACCACCGGCACCTTCACCATTCCGATGATGAAGCGGGTCGGCTTCTCCCCGGAAAAGGCCGGCGCCGTCGAAGTCGCCTCCTCGGTCAACGGCCAGATCATGCCGCCGGTGATGGGCGCTGCCGCTTTCCTGATGGTGGAATACGTCGGCATCTCCTACTTCGAGGTGGTGAAGCATGCCTTCATTCCGGCGCTGATTTCCTATATCGCCCTGGTCTACATCGTCCATCTGGAGGCGATGAAGGCGGACATGAAGGGGCTTCCCCGGGCCTCCGAGCCGAAGCCCTGGATGGTCGCCATCACCGGCTTCCTGATGGGCCTCTTCGGAACCGCGGTCCTGGCGGTTGTCGTCTACTACGGCATCGGCTGGATCAACGACGTCGCCGACGAAGCCTCCGGATGGATCATCGCCGTCCTGCTGACGGCGGTCTATGTCGGGCTGGTCAGATTCTGCGCGCGCTATCCCGAACTGGAACTGGACGACCCGAACGCGCCGGTCGTCTCCCTTCCGCAGACCGGACCCACGGTGAAATCGGGGTTGCACTTCATCCTGCCGGTGATCGTGCTGGTCTGGTGCCTGATGGTGGAGCGCCTGTCGCCGGGCCTCTCGGCTTTCTGGGCGACGGCCTTCATGATGTTCATTCTGCTGACCCAGCGCCCGCTCTTCGCGGCCTTCCGCGGCGGCGCGGATCTCGGCGCGGAGATCCGGCGCGGCTGGAACGAGTTGATCGATGGCCTGATCACCGGCGCGCGCAACATGATCGGTATCGGCATCGCCACGGCGACCGCCGGCATCATTGTTGGTGCGGTGTCGCAGACCGGCGTCGGTCTGGTGCTGGCCGAACTGGTGGAGATCCTCTCCTTCGGCAACATCATGCTGATCCTACTGCTGACGGCGATCCTCAGCCTGATCCTCGGCATGGGTCTGCCGACCACGGCCAACTACATCGTCGTCTCCTCGCTGCTGGCGCCGGTGATCGTGCAGCTCGGTCAGGATGCCGGCCTTATCGTGCCGCTGATCGCGGTGCACCTCTTCGTCTTCTACTTCGGTATCATGGCCGACGTGACGCCGCCGGTGGGCCTGGCCTCCTTCGCGGCGGCGGCGGTCTCGGGCGGCGATCCCATCAAGACCGGCTTCGTCGCCTTTTTCTACAGCCTGCGCACCGCTGCGCTGCCCTTCCTCTTCATCTTCAACACCGATCTTCTGCTGATCGACGTGGGCTGGGTCGGCGGCTTCATCGTCTTCATCGTGGCGACCGCGGCCATGCTGATCTTCGCGGCGGCGACCCAGGGCTTCTTCCTGGCGCGCAACCGTGCCTATGAAACCGTTCTGCTGCTGCTGATTGCCTTCACCCTGTTCCGGCCCGGGTTCTGGATGGACATGGTCTCACCCCCGACCCAGGAGGTGGCGCCGGCCCAGATCGTCGCGGTGGCCGACCGCATGGAAGCCGGCCAGGAACTGCGTCTGCGTATCGACGGGGAAGATGCCGTCGGCAATCCGCGCAGCTTCGTGGCCATCCTGCCGCTGGGCGAGGGGGAAAGCGGAGAAGAGCGTTTGATCTCCGCCGGGCTCGAGTTGTTCATCGACGGCGACGTCGTCGAGGTCGACAATGCGACCTACGATTCGCCGGCCCAGGCAGCCGGCCTGGACTTCGGCCAGAAGATCGTGATTGTCGAGGAGCCGATCGATCAGTTGCCGAAGCAGTTGATGTACGTTCCGGCACTGCTGATTCTTGGGCTCATCGTCGTGATGCAGCGCGGCCGGCGCAGAAAGCAGCTTGCCACGGCTGCCGTCTAATTGGTCGGTAAGGGGGATTTCAACTTCATGTTCAAAGACATTCTGTTACCGGTCGATCTCGGCAACGAAGACACCCAGATGAAGGCGGTCTCCACCGCCGTGGAGATGGCCAAGGCCTTCGGCAGCCGTCTGCATGTCATGACCATCGTGCCGGATTTCGGCGTGAGCATCGTCAGCGCCTACTTCCCAGAGGGCTATGAGGAGAAGGTCTTGGAAGAGGCCAACACGCGGCTGCACGCCTTCGTGCAGAGGGCCATTCCCTCCGAACTCAGCGTGCAGCATGTGGTCGGCCACGGGACCATCTATGAGGAGATCCTGCGCTTCGCCAGGGAGAAGGGCATCGACATGATCGTCATGGCTTCCCACCGGCCGGAGCTGCGGGACTACCTCATCGGCCCCAACGCCTCGCGCGTGGTGCGCCACGCCGCCTGCTCGGTGACTGTGGTCCGCGACTGACGGGCGCTCCACCGGATTGTGAAGGGCTGTCACTGGATCGGCGAAGGGCTTCCCGTCTAAGCTCGCGCCATGACACCGCAGAGCCCGACCTCCCGCCCCTTGGCTGCCGCCTTGGCAATGTTTGGCTTGGTGCTGCTCGGGCCCGCGGCTTGCGCCCAGGCGGCTCCCCTCGATCCTCCCGAAGTCGTCGACATCCCGGCCGGGCCCTTCATTGCCGGCTCGGACCGGGCCGAGCGGGAAGCGGCCTACCGGCTCGACGAAGCCGCCTACGGCCACAGCCGCACCCGCGAGGGGCGCTGGTACGAGGGGGAGCGGCCGCGTGAAACGCTGGAACTGCCCGCCTTTGCCATCACCCGGACCCTGATCACCAACCGGCTCTATGCCGCCTTCGTCGAGGCCACCGGCCATCCCGCCCCGGACGTCGACCCGCGGACCTGGGCCGGTTACGGATTGATCCACCCCTATGAGCGCACCCGCCGCCACGCCTGGCGCGGGGGCCGTCCGCCGCCGGGGCGCGAGGACCACCCGGTGGTGCTGGTCTCCCACGACGACGCCCTGGCCTTTGCAGCCTGGCTGAGCGCCGAGACCGGCCGGCGCTGGCGCCTGCCGACGGTGCTGGAGTGGGAGAAGGCGGCCCGCGGCCACGATGGGCGGCGCTTTCCCTGGGGCGATGCCTGGGACCCGGCACGCCTCAACAGCCATGACCGTGGGCCTTTCGACACCCTGCCGGTGGGCAGCTTTCCCGAGGGCGCCAGCCCCTACGGCCTGCTGGACCCGGCGGGACAGGTCTTCGAGTGGACCGCCAGCCCGCGCGGGGCCGGGCGGTTCCTGGTCAAGGGCGGCTCCTGGGACGACAGCGGCTGCGGGGTCTGCCGTCCCGCCGCCCAGCACAGCCGGCCCCAGGCGCTCAAGCACATTCTCATCGGCTTTCGCCTGATCGTGGAATAGGGTAAAGCTTTTGTGGCGCCGGATGGCCCACGGCGGGGGCAGGGCATCACTTTCTTAATCGGATTGGGCCATGCTCCGGCTTCACGCTGAAGTGATCCTCCGTGGGCTCGTATCCGGGCGGCGATATGCGTAGGTAACACAAGCCATGCGAAGCGAAGCAGCCATCAAAGACAGCGCGCTGGACAGCGACTTTTCCCTGGAACGGCTCTCGACCGAGGCGTTGGAAGCCATGGCGGAGGCCGGGCGCGAGGTCGCCAATGTCCACCGTATCCTGACCAAGACCGGCGACAACGTGGTCGGCGAGCTGCTGAAGAACAACGGCACCTTCTACGAGTGGGACCACTATCCCCCGGGGGACGTTTACGACCACCAGACCCATGGCCAGTACTATTACCACGCCCACGCCCAGGATGAGCGTTTCGAGGGCGAGCACGGGCATTTCCACACCTTCGTCCGGCCCAAGGGGATGCCGCCGGGCATCAAGCCGGCCCGGGTCCCGGAGTTTGTGAAACCCGAAGACCCCAACGACGCCCTCAGCCATCTGATCGCCATTTCCATGACCCCGGGGGGCCTGCCGTTCCGCATCTTCACCGTGAACCGCTGGGTCACCGGCGAGGTCTGGTACAGCGCCAAGGACGTGGCGGTGCTACTGGACTACTTCAAGATCGACCATGCCCAGCCTTCCTGGCCGGTGAACCGCTGGGTCACCGGCATGGTCCAGCTCTTCAAGCCGCAGATCATCGATCTGGTCGAGGCCCGCGACCGCAAGGTGGACCACTGGCGCCGGCAGTACCCCGATCAGGATGTCTTCGAGGATCGCAGCCTTGAGGTGACCTCCTATCTCGACATCGATCTGGACCGGCAGATCCAGGCGGTGGCCAACGTTCTGCTGGCACGCCAGTAGTCCCCTTCAGAATTCGTTAACGCTGTTCGGACAGCGCCAAACCGTTAACGCTTGCGCGCGGCCAACGGTTGTCGCCAGGCCCTTCACACAATCGGGCCCTTCACACAATCGGGCCCTTCGCGCATTCGCGCCCCCCGCACTTTGTTTAAGCGCCCTTTCGCGGCGCCTGCGGCCTCCAGATCTTAAGCATGATTTAACGCGGAGCAGTGATACTGCCCGTGTGGGTTTGCGCGCGACCGGCCGCCCGGGCCGCCACGCCCTGATCGTGATAGAAATCAGGTCGATCGAGAGCAAAATGACAGGAATCCTTTCTCAAGACGACGTCACACGCCTGATGGCGGATCCTTCGCCGTCCGTGCGGGCAGAAACAACCTCGAAGATTGCGTCGCAGTACGACCGCAAGCACCCCCGGATGACGGACGCAGAGCGCAAGATCGCCGAAGAGATCTTCCGCAAGCTGACGCAGGACGCGGAGATCCGGGTGCGCGAAGCGCTGGCGGCCAATCTGAAGACGACTTCGGATCTGCCCCACGACATTGCACTGACACTGGCGAAGGATGTCGACTCGGTCGCCCTGCCGGTCTTGAAGTACTCCGAGGTGCTGACCGACGACGATCTGATCAGCATCCTGCGCAGCGAAGACGCCTCGGCCAAGCAGGTGGTGATCGCCCAGCGCGAGAACGTTTCCGGCGCCGTGGCCGAGGCGCTCATCGACACAGGCAACGAGATCGCGGTGGCGCGTCTGGTGGCCAACGAGGGGGCCGACCTCAGCGAGCGCGCGCTGGACCGCGTGCTCTCCGACTACGAAGACAGCGAGGCGGTGTCCGATTCCCTGGCGCGCCGTCCCAGCTTGCCCGCCGCCATCACCGAGCAGCTCGTCGCTGCCATGACCGAGAAGCTGCAGGGCTATCTGGTGAGCAAGCACGAACTCGCCCCCGATGCGGCCAGCAACCTGATCCTCCAGACCCGCGAACGGGCCACGGTCAGCCTGCTGAACCGCGAATCCTCCGGCAAGGAACTGGAGGAACTGGTCTATCAGCTCCACGTCAACGGCCGCCTGACGCCCTCGCTGATCATGCGGGCGCTCTGCGTCGGCGATCTTTCGTTCTTCGAGACGGCGATGGCGCGGCTGGCCAATGTGCCGCTGAAAAACGCCCGCCTGCTGATCCACGACGAAGGGGATCTCGGCCTCAGGTCGATCTACGAGAAGGCCAAGATGCCGGCCCGTCTGCTGACCGCCGTCTGTGCGGCCGTCAGCATCCTGGAGGAAGAGGACTACGACGGCGGGCGCAACGATCGCGAACGCTTCGTCAGCCGGATCATCGAGCGTCTGCTCACCCAGTTCGAGGACCCGGCCTCGACCATGACCAAGGACGACATCGACTACCTGATGGCGAAGCTGCACCAGCTCGCAGCTTGAGCCGTCTCCAGACACGGCAGGGGAATGCCGAAGCGGCGCCGTCCGAAAGGCCGGCGCCGCTTTTCGTTTAAGCGCCTGGAAAGCTAAAGCGTTCCATGTATTGACGGCACCGGCCCGCACCCCCTCCCGGCCACCCGACCAGGATAATCGCATTGGGTGGCCGGGAGGGGGTGCGGGCCGGAACCGCTTCGACGAAAGTCGAAAACAGACTAATCCAGAACCACCCCCGGCAGCCACATGGCGATGGCGGGGAAGGCGATAACCAGGCCGAGCCCGATGAGCTGCAAAATCACGAAGGGAATGATCCCCACATAGATGTCCTGGATCTTTACCTCCGGCGGGGCGACGCCCTTCATGTAGAAGAGGGCGAAGCCGAAGGGCGGGGTGAGGAACGATGTCTGCAGGTTCACGGCGATCAGGATGGCGAACCAATAAACCACGTCGGTGCCTGAGATGTGGTCGCCGAAATTCAGGCCCTGCACGATCGGCGCGAAGACCGGTAGCACGATCAGGGTGATCTCGATCCAGTCGAAAAAGAACCCGAGGAAAAAGACCACTGCCAGGATCAGGATCAGAATGCCCCACGGGCCGAAGCCGCTGGAGTTGATCAGATCCTCGATGACGAAGTCGCCGCCCAGCGCCCGGAAGACGTAGGAGAAGGCGGTGGCGCCGATGAAAATGAAGAACAGCATACCGTTGGTCAGGGCGGTGCGCTGAACCACATCGTTCAGCACCTTGAAGCTCAGCTTTCCATTGACCAGCGCCAGGATGATCGAGCCGAAAGCGCCAACGCCGGCGGCCTCGGTCGGGGTCGCCCAGCCGGCGATGATCGAGCCGAGCACCAGGACGATCAGGACCACCGGCGGAATGAAGCCGCGGGCCAGAAGGCCGATCAGCTCGCTGGTCGATTGCGGGCCGACGTCATCCGGCAGGGGCGGGGCCAGATGCGGTTTGAAGCGGCAGAGAAAGTAGACGTAGACGACGTAGATCACCGACAGCAGGAAGCCGGGAAAGACCGCGGCGACGAACAGCGTTCCCACCGAGCGGCTCAGCAGGTCGGCCATGATCACCAGCATGATGGACGGCGGAATCAGAATGCCGAGCGTGCCCGAGGAAGCGATGGCGCCGGTGGCCAGGCGCATGTCGTACTTGCGCTCGATCATCACCGGCAGGGCCATCAGGGTGATCATCACCACCGATGCCCCGATGATGCCGGTGGTCGCCGCCATGATGGTGCCCATCAGGATCACCGCCAGCGCGAGCCCGCCCGGCGTGCGCCGCAGCAGCACCTGCAGGCAGTGCAGCAGCCCGGCGGCAACGCCGCTGCGTTCCAGCATCGTGCCCATGAATATGAACATGGGGATCGCCACCAGCACCAGGTTGTCGGCAATGCCCCAGATGCGCAGCGGCAGATTGAAGAACTCGAGCTCGGAGAAGAGTCCGAAGTAGATGCCGATGAATCCGAAGGCCAGGCCGATGCCGCCCAGCACGAAGCCCACCGGATAGCCGGTGAAGAGGAACACCGCCAAAGCGACGAACATCAGAAGCGGAAGTACGTCCTCGAAGTACATGATCGGCGCCGTCCCCCCGCGTTACCGCTCGACTTTGACGTCTTCGAGGTGCTCGATCTCTTCGGCTTCCTCGGCTTCGACGAGTTCACGAAGGTCGGGCGGCCCGAACAACTCGATGAATTTGCGCAAGGCCACGGTGATCCCGGCCAAGAGCATCAGGAAGAACCCGATGGGCAGGAAGGCCTTGATCGCCCAGCGGTAGGGCAGGCCGGTGGCGGAGTCCGAAGACTCGTTGATCGACCAGGAGCGGTCGACGAAGTCCAGGGAGAAATAAAGCACGATGGCGCAGTAGGGGATCAGGAAGATCAAACAGCCGATGAGTTCGATCCAGCGCTGGGTGCGGATGGAGAGGTTCTCGCGCACCAAGTCGATGCGCACGTGGGTGTCCTTTATGTAGGTCATGCCGATGCAGAGCAGGAAGAGGATGGCGTGGATGTGCCATTCGGCTTCCTGCAGCTTGGTGGACCCCAGCACGAAGAACCGCCGCGTCACCACGTCGAAGATGATGATGCCGATCAGAGGGATCGACGCCCAGGCCCCGATGCGGCCGGCCCAGGTCACGATTGCATCGAGAATGTCGGCGAGCCTCACGAGGGCGCGCATCGCGGCAGCTCCGATGGCTTGGACGAGACGGTGGCCCGCCGCCGCCCCCTGGCCGTTGAGCCGGGGACGGCGGCGGTTACCCTAGGTTCGAAGGATTACCGTTGCCTGGGCCTTAGTTGATGTAGCCCAGCTCTTTCCAGACGGCGTATTCCTTGCGGAAGTTCGAATAGGACTCCCAGACCTTGGCGAACTGCGGATCGCGGGCCGCGTCTTCGGCTGCGACCTCGTTCCAGGCGGCCTCCAGCGTGTCCAGGATCTCCTGCGGCCAGCGGTGGATCTGCACGCCCTTTTCCTGCAGCTCGATGAGTGCCTTGGCCTGAATGGCCTCGCCCTCGGCAAGCCCCTGGCGGAAGGCGTCGCCGCAGGCCACTTCGATCTGCGCTTGCTGGGTGTCGCTCAGCGCATCCCAGTTGCCCCGGTTCAACAGCAACTCGAACACGGTGGATTGCTGGTGCCAGCCGGGGAAGTAGTAGTGCTTGGCCACCTGGTAGAAACCGAGTTTGAGGTCGATGGCCGGCATCGAGAATTCGGTGGCGTCGATGGAGCCGCGTTCGAGGGCCGGGAAGATGTCGCCGCCGGCGATGAGCTGCGTGGAGACGCCGACTTTTTCCATGACCTTGGCGCCGAGGCCGAAGAAGCGCATCTTCAGGCCCTTGAGGTCATCGATCGACGTGATCTCCTCGCGGAACCAGCCCGAAGCCTCCGGCGCGATGACGCCGCAGGGAATCGATTTCAGTCCATGCTTGGCATAGATCTCGTCCCAGAGTTCGAGGCCGCCGCCATAGAAGATCCAGCCCATGTATTCGCCCGCACTCGGGCCGAAGGGCACCGCGGCGAACATCGCCAGAGCCGGCTCCTTGCCGTACCAGTAGCCCGTGGTCGACCAGCAGGCGTCGACCGATCCCGCGGCGACGGCGTCGAAGCACTCCTTGGCCGGGATGAGGGCGTTCGGCTCGAAGTACTGAATGCGGATGTTGCCGCCGGAGACGCGCTCCAGGCGTTCCGTCATCTCCTTGCCCATGGTGCCCAACTGCGTCAGCGAGCTGGGAAACCAACTCGCCATCTTCCAGCGGATACGTTTGTCCTCTGCCTCGGCATCGCCGACCGGCATGATGGTCGCCAGGGCGCCCACCGCCAGAGCCGAGATGGCAAGCTTGAGTTTGCTGCGGATGCGCATGCGAAAACGTCCTCCCGTTCAAAATTCGCACCCGCCATCTTTGCTGACGGGTTTCGTTCGTTTTTTCCCGCTTCGGCACGCCTACCCTAAGGTCCCTGAGGCGTGCCAAAGTGGTCAAAAGCTAGCTTATGCCCCTATCAACAACAAGCATAAAGCCGGACGGGAGCCAAGGAACTTGGGCGTTCACTAATGATCTGGGAGGCAGTGGCTGCAGCCCGCACAGCGCCGCGGGCCGCCGGCTTTTCGCCGGGAACGAATGCAGGCCGGAACCGCGGTGACGACGGTCAGTCGGTGGGTTTATCGAACCTGCCGAGCCGTTGCAGCAGCCCGACGTCGCGATAGAAACGCATGGCCCCCGGGTGAAGCGGTATGCCGACTCCCTCCAGGGCGGTCTCCAGACGGATGACCCGCCCTTTTGCGTGCCCCCGGTCCAAGAGGCGCCGCGCGTCACTTCGCCACAGCGCCTGAAGGATGCCGTAGACCGTGTCCTCTTCGATGTCCTCGCGGGTGATCCACTGCGCGGCCACAGTCAGGGTTTCCACCTGCTTGACCCCGTCATAGGTGGCCGCGGGGATGATGTCGTGCTGGAGGAAGGGGTTGACCTTGACCAGTTCCGCCGTCTCCGGCCCGCTGATGGGAAGCAGACGAATGGCCGTCTGTTCCGTCGCCCACTGGATCACCTTGGCCGGATAGCCGGCGATCAGAAAGAAGGCGTCGAGTTCGCCGGCGACCAGCCGTTCCATCGCGTCGTCGGACTTGAGGTAGGAGACCGCGATATCCGACTGGTTGAGGCCGAAGGCTTTCAGCACCAATTCGGCGCCGACGAGGGTGCCGGAGCCTGCCTCGTCCAGGGCGACGCGGTGGCCGGCGAGGTCGTGCACGCTCTCCAGGCCGCTGTCGCTGCGGACCACGATGTGAAACGATTCAGGATAGAGGTGGGCAATGGCCCGCAGTGAGGTCTGGCGGCCGTCGCCCGCGAAGGCCTCGACGCCGCTGTAAGCCCAGAAGGCGACATCGGACTGGACGAAGCCGGACTCGATGCGCCCCGCTGCAATGTCCTTGACGTTGGTCACCGATCCGCTGGAGGACTGGGCCACCGCCACCAGGCCGGGGACGCCGCAGACCTCATCGGGTTCGCAATAGCCGGCGGGATTGCTGATCGCCTGGGCCACCAGCCCGGCGATCGGATAGTAGGTGCCACCGATGCCGCCGGTCCCGATGCGGAACAGCGACAGTTGCTCGGCCGAGAGCGGTTTCCAGACCAGGCCGAGCAGAAGGACGACTGCCATCCCCGGGATCAGCCTCATGCATGCCTCCCTTGCGCCCTGTGCGGCGGTTACTATGCCCCGGTCCTTGGTTCTGGGGCGAAGAAACTCGAAATGCCCGCTTCCTGCGGAGCCCGCTGTCCACGGCCCGACGGGGGTCTGTCCGGCCGAATTTTCATTTGGGGTGTAACGCCCGGTTTGGATACTCAATTACCGGTCATATCGGCAAGTGTCGCAGATTGGCGTCCGATTCGTTAAGGGGCAGTTAATATCCTTCGGTCGGCGGGCCCGGGGAAGGCCCTTTCGTGGCCTCGCGACGGCCTTGCGCCGGGATTGCAATGGACTGAGGGAATCGCTATAACGCGCCGCGCCGGGGAGTAGCTCAGCCTGGTAGAGCACTACGTTCGGGACGTAGGGGCCGGAGGTTCGAATCCTCTCTCCCCGAC
>NZ_JANQOI010000057.1 GCF_028289705.1 Pelagibius sp. | reverse complement strand
GTCGCCAAAAACCACGCCAGAGAGGAAATCGAAGTACTGAACGGGCAGGGGCCGGTCGAGGCCGAGGCGCGCCCGCAGCGCCTCAATGGCTTCCATGCTGGCCTGGTCCCCCAGAATGACCAGCGCCGGATCGCCCGGCAGGATGCGGACGATGAAAAAGACGATGGTCAGAACCGAGAACAGCGTAATGACGGCAAAGCCGAGACGCTTGAGGACAAAGCTGCTCATCAGCGCGCGTCCATTGGGGAAGGCCGCAGGGCCGGGAAAGGGAAAGCGGCGCGCCGGATCAAGCCGGCGCGCCGCGGCCGGTCAGTTCGTGAAGCCGGCCAGTTCGGTGATCGGCGGGCTCAGGTTCAGCGAACCCTTCACCTCGACGCCGAGATCGAGGTTGTCCTTCCAGGCCCAGAGCTGGAGGTTCTGGTAGATCGGCACGGAGCAGACCTCCTCCATGATCTTCTGTTGCGCCTTGGCCCAGAGCAGCTTCTGTTCCGCCGCGTTCTGCTCGACCCGCGCCGCCTCGATCTCACCGTCGGCAACCGCACAGTGCGAGAAGTTGGTGATCGCCGAGGGCGTCGCGACGATGGAGTCCGAGTGGTAGAACTGCGTCAGGTAGACATCGGCGATGGGAAAACGCGCTGCCGAATAGTGAACGACCTGGGAGGCGTCCTCGCGGATGCGCTGGTGGAAGGTGGCATGCTCCACCGGCTCGATCTCCAGGTTGATGTTGGCCTGCTTCAAGAGCGCCTGCACCGCCTCGATGGTGGTAAGCATGCCGGGCAGGGTGGTGTGGATCGCCTTGAGGGTCACGCCGTCGGCAAAGCCCGCCTGCGCCAGAAGCTCTTTGGCCTTGTCCACGTTGTAGTCGTAGGTCGGCACCTCGTTGGTATAGCCGAGGTAGCCTTCCGGCACCGGCGAGACCGCGCCGCGGGTCACCGACTCGCCCTTGAACTGAACCATGGCGTTGCGGTCGATGGCATGGGCGACGGCCTGACGCACCAGCTTGTTGTCCAGCGGCGGCATGGTCATGTTGAGATGGATGACCGACATCTCGCCGGGCTCCATCACCGTGACCGTGGTCCCGGGAACACCCTTGATACGCTCGACCCAGGTCTGATCCTGCTTGCCGTAGATCATGTCGATCTCGCCGGACTGGAAAGCGAGGTCGCGGCTGGCGTCGGAGGGGATGTAGCGGTAGTAGATCTCCTTGATCTTCGGCGCACCGCGGAAGTAGTCCTCGTTGGCCACCAGCTTCACGTACTGCTGCGGCTGGTACTCGGCGAACATGAAGGGCCCGGTGCCGATGGGCGAGCGCTGGAACTGATCGCCCAGTGCCTCGACCGCGTCCTGACAGACGATGTTGCCGCCGTGATAGGGCACCAGAAGCCCGAGCAGGCTCGGCACCGGCTCCGACAGGGTGATCTTGACCTCGTAGTCGCCGGTCGCCTCGATCGAAGAGAATGCCTTGAAATCGTTGGCAAAACCGGATGTGTCGTTGTTCGCCGCACGCTTCAGGGAGAAGACCACGTCGTTGGCATCGAGCTCGCCGTACTCGCCGTGGCACTGGACGCCCTGGCGCAGGTTGAAGGTCCAGACCAGACCGTCGTCGGAGGCCTCCCAGCTCTCCGCCAGGTCCGCCTCGATGAAGGCCGGGCTCGCCTGACCCGGCTTGATCCGCACCAGTCCGTTGAACATCCAGTGCAGCAGGCCCTTGTCGGGCGTGGTGGTCGCGACATGGGGATCCAGCTTGCCGGCATCGGCCGAAGCCATGCCGATGTTCAAGGTGGTCCCGGCCCCATACGCCAACGAAGACGTCAACGCCAGGGCGCATGTCACCGACGCAAAAATACCTGTTCTCATGTCCTCCTCCTCATTTTTTTCGGCGCGAACTGTGGCACCAGGCGAAATAGCTGTCTACTGCCAAGGAAAATCCGGACTGCAACCGACCGCTCGCCCCTCTCTCAAAGCGTGTCTTCGAGGCGGCAATTCACCAGCAACTCCGCGACGGCGGCGGTGTTGGGCAGGGCGATGACGGTCGCCGCCAACTCGGCAAGATCGCCGGGATCGATCATCTCCTCGGGGCTGATCTTGTTGGTCCCGGCAGTGAGATCGGTGCGCACGAAACTGGGGCAGAGCGCGGTGACGCGCACGCCGTCCTCCCAGCCCAGGCGCCGGCTGCCGTGGGTCAGGGCCATCAGCGCGTACTTGGACATGTTGTAGGCGACGTTCTCGTTGCGCACCCGCTTGCCGGAGAGGGAGGAGACGTTGACGATCCGCCCGTTGCCGGCGGCTTTCAGATGGGGCAGGCAGAGCCGCGTCATGAACAGCGGCCCCTTGACGTTCACCGCCCAGAGGTGGTCGAGGTCTTCCTCTTCTCCCTCTTCGATGGTGAAGTCGATGGTGCCGCCGGCGTTGTTCACCAAGCCGTCGACGCGCCCGAAGCGCTCCAGGGTCTCCGCCAGCCAGCGCTCGTGGGTCGCCCGGTCCTCGGCGACGTAGCGGCAGCAGAGCAGGCGCTCCGGCGCGGTGCCGCCGAGGTCTTTGCGCAAGGCTTCCGGCGTTCGGGCGCCCAGGCTCAGCGCATAGCCCTTGTCCAGCAGCCGTTCGGCGATGGCCCGGCCGATGCCGCGGCTGGCGCCGGACACCATGATCACCCGTCCTGCGGAGTCCAACATACTCACCTCCCTGAGTTGACAGTCCTCTCGCCGGCCGGCGGCGCGAAGCGTTCGATGGCGAAGGGCGCCAGCGCGACATTGTTCGGCCGCCCGAGACAGAGATCGGCGACCAGACGCCCGACCAGCGGCGCCAGGGCAAAGCCGTGGCCGCTGAAGCCAAAGGCATGAACCAGGCCGGGGGTCGTGGCGCTGGCGCCGAGCACCGGCAGGCCGTCGTCCAGCATGCCCTCGATCCCCGCCCAGCTC
>NZ_JANQOI010000046.1 GCF_028289705.1 Pelagibius sp. | reverse complement strand
GACCGCCGTGGCCTCAACCGTGAAGCTGGCGTCAACGTCAGAGTCCGCCGGCGGGGTCGCCTGGATCAGTTCGTCGAAGTCCGTCACACCGCCGTTCAGGGTCAGGGTCAGCACGTTGGTCCCGGCGCCGCCCACTCCGGCGATGTCGCCGCCCACCGCGGCCCCCAGCACCCAGCCCGCCGCCGCCGTCACCACAACCTGGGTCAGCTCGTCGCCCGCCGTGGTCGTGTCGGCACTGATCAAGACGTCCGTCTCGGTGTCTTCCTTGATGCACTCGTCCGGGGTCTGAACCACAAGGCCGACGGTCGGCACACCCATGGGCTCAGCCGCTTCTTCCGCTTCCTCCAGAAGCGTGATCTCGTCGACAGGGTCCGGGACACTGAAGGCGAGTTCGGTCCCGTCAATCACCCCCTGGGCGGCCAGCAGGTTGATAATGTTGCCGAGGGTGTCGGAATACTCCGTCGCGCCACCACCCTGCGCACCGCCGCCCGCGGCGGTTTCCAGGATGTTCCCGGGGTCATTGCCGAGTGCCAGAGCCTGATTGACCAGAAAGCCGGAATTGACCTGCAGCCCACCGACCTGAAAGACCGGGCCGGCATTCGCGCCTTGGGCCGAGACCAGGTTCTCGAAGACCAGACGGCTGTCGGGCGTACCGTTGCCATCGTCGTCGAAGCCGAGAACAAGGCTGTCGCCTTCGATAAGAACCCGCGCCGCGGCAGGGTTGAAGCCCAGAACCAGGGTCTGGCCCGGCACATAATCCGTAACAACCGACTGGCCCGCAGCAGGCCGATTCAGGACGACAGTGCTCTGCGCCTGCCCGATGGCCTCCTGGGCCTCACCGGCGACAAGTTCTTCATCGATGCGTTCGACACTGCTGGCCTGGATCTGATCGTTTTCACGCTGCAGATCGTCGGTCATTACCCATCTCCCAACTATACCAGTCGCCTAAGACACAGAGGCCCCGGGCAGGTCCCCAGGGCAGTCGCAATTAACTTCGCGCTATCCGCGCAACTATTGGATTGGATCGAGGGGAGTTTGTGGGAATGTTGTGAGAGATACAAGATGAAGGAACGCGAAAACCATAGATACTTGTATGAGTTCTCTGTGACAAATGGTTAACATAAGGAATTCACGATTAGTCACGACTTCTGAATTTTCTTGTTCGAATTCAAATGCTTATTCCAAGCTCCGCGCAAAGAGATTAACCATGTTGTGATAATTTGTGGTCAGGCACACGAAGAGGACGCACGCACGGTTGCAGCCTGACGGCCACCGCATCCCGAGCCCGAAGCCTCACTCCTGATCGCATATGCCGGAACGGCCATCTCCAGGCCACTGGCAACCCGCCCAACAGGCCAATGAAAAACCCCTGTGAGACAGGCTCACAGGGGTTCTCAAAGGTCCGGGACTTAGGCTCTCAGCGCGCCTTCGGTCCGAAATCTATGTCTGGCCGCCTCAGGTGTTCCCCGCGCAAAGGCGCGGGCCGCACGCTTTTGGCGGACCGGCCGTCCTCAGTTCAACTGAATGACCACGGCACGGTTGCCCTCTTCGCGCACACCGTCGCCGGTCGGGATCAGCAACTGGGTCTCGCCAACGCCACGGCCGCTGATTCGCGTCGGATCGACACCGCCGGACACCAACTCGTCGATGACCCGGTTGGCCCGCCGCTCGGAAAGCGTCTGGTTGTAGGCCACGGCGCCGGAGCTGTCGGCATGGCCGGTGATGTCGACGGAGCGGCCGGTGTTGGCCAGGGCCGCGCTCAGGGCCTCGGAAACGATGGTGCCGTTGCCCGGGGCGTAGCTGGTGCTGTCGAAGTCGAAGAGCACGATGAACTGGTCCGGCGCCGGGGTGCTGGCCACCGCAGCCGGCATCGCCGGCGGGCTCTCGTAGGCGATGTCGGTCAGCGCATAGTTGGCCTGGGATTCAACCGCGGCCATGGCGGACTCGAACTCGGCGCGGCAGGCCTCGGCATCGCCGGTGCGGCCGTCTTCCGTCGCCTCGATCCAGCAGTCGTACTTGACCTGAGCGAAAGACGCGTCGGCCGGAGCCAGATAGCGGGCGCCCATGTCAAAGCCACGGCGCAGCCTTTCCAGAGCGTCCTGGAAGGTCGCCGCCTGCTCGTCGCTCAACTCCCGATCCATCGGCGCATCCGGCAGAACGACGGAGTTCTTCGCCGCGGTGCGCGCCTTGTGATTGAAATGCTCGCCGTCGACGAAATCCCAATCCGCGTGCAACCAGGCATCAGAGCGCTCTTCGGAGAGCTCCTGATAGCCCGCCTGCAGACCCTGATTGAAGGCAATTCCGTTTGCTTCCAGATCCAGGCCGCTGCGCGTATCGAACACGCTACCAAACGGATGGTCCCAAAGTTCTGTGCCGGGAACATTGAACGGCGTAATCGCACTGGCCGGCGCGGCCATTGAAACGGCAGCGGCAAGGCCGGCGCACACGAGAAGTCCCTTCGCCCTCATATCGGCTTTCCCCTTCGATAAATCCCCCGCGACGGGCACCATGGTGGAACCACACGATACCCAACGGAATACATGATTAACACATAGAACAGCGGTATAGCCAGATTCTCTAGGCTGTGCAAGCAAAGCGCTGGCAAGAGCTTGACTTCCTTGCCCTTTGCGGCAACGCCGCAACACTAGCGGACAATTCCCCTAATGATTGATCAATACCAGATTTCTCTACCTCAAGAGGCAGACTACTCTTCGGCCTCCACCAGGCCCCGCCGAACCAGCCCGTCCAGCCGGGTCTTCGCCTGCCGGTCTCCCTGGGCCACCGCCAGACGGTACCACTTTGCCGCTTCGCGCGGGTCCGCGGCAACGCCCCGGCCCGTTTCGTAGAGCAACCCGAGATTATATTGGGCCTGGGGCAAGCCCTGGGAGGCCGCTGCCTGCCACCAGCGGGCCGCCTGCGCCGGGTCCCGGCCCACCCCCTCCCCGTTCATGTAGTAGAAGCCGAGATTGGACTGGGCCCGCGCCTCGCCTTGCTGTGCGGCCAATTCGGTCCAGCGAAAGGCCTCCTCGAGGTCGCGCCGCACCCCCTGGCCACGGTAATACCTCAGACCGAGGCTGGCCTGCGCCACCGGGTCGCCCGCTTCGGCGATGCGCCGCAGCCGGTCCAATTCGCTCTCGCCGGGCAGGGCCGCCTGCTGCTGGCCCAGGGGCGCCGGCGGCGGTTGGGGCGCGGCGGCATCTCTTTGACCCGCGACGGCTTGTGCCCGCGCGGCAGCGGCTTCCGCAGCGGTCTGCTCTGCCGCCGCTTTCTCTGCCGCGGCCTTCTCTGCCGCCTCCTTTGCCGCCGCGGCCTGGCGCTCCTCGGCCAGGCGGGCTTCCAGCTCCGCCCTGGGCCCGGCCGCGCTCTGAGCCAGTTCCGAGCGCTGCCCGTCCGAGAGATATCCGGTGACCTCGAGCCCCGCGACCCTCTGGAAGGTCTCGATCCCGGCCCGCGTGCCTGGCCCGAACTGCCCGTCGATCCCGCCCCGATAGTGGCCGAGGGCCCTCAGATCCCTTTGGATTTCCCGCTTTTCCTCTCGGGTCAGCTGGGCCTCCGCCGCCTTCAGCGCCGCCTCGCGCAGATCCACAGCGGAGGGTTCGGGAAGGGCAGCGACCTGCTCGCTCTCCTCCGGTGCGGCCTCCAGCTCGGCGGTTTCTTCGGCACCGGCGCCGGCTTGGTCTTCGGCAGGCAACGGCTCGGCCGCCTCGCTTTGCGATGCCGGCTCGTCCTCTCCTCGAGCGGTGGCCAGGGTGTCTGACGAGCCTGCTGCCTCAGGGGCGCCCGGTTCATCGGCGACCACCTCGGGGACCGGATCCGCGGTAGCCGTCTCCTCCACCGCCTCCGCCGCCACGGTTTCCGGCGGCGAGGCTGAGGCCTCTGCGGGCGGCTCAGGTTCCGCAACGGTCTCCGGGATCTGCTCGGGCGCTACAGGTTCCTCGGGCACATCGGCGTCGGCAGGAGCCGCCTGGGGCCCTTCATCCGCCGGCTGCGGAGACGCCGCCGCAACCTCGGGAGCCACTTCTTCATCTGGCTCCTCCAGGTCTTGCGGACCCTGGGGCTGTTCCGCCGCGACCGGCGCCACTGTCTCGGCGGCTATCTCCGACTCCGATGGCGACTCTGCCTCGACCTCCGGCCCAGAGTCAGCCTCAGCGTCCATCGGCAGATCGGCGCTGGCATCCGCCTCTGGCAACGGCGGCGTGGCGGCGGTCTCCGCAGGCGCTGGCGCCGGCGGTACCACGGGGTCCGCGGCACGCGGAGCCTCGGCCTGCGTCGCTTCGCCTTGCGGTTCTGGCGCTTGCGGCACCGGGACTTGCGGGGCCTCGGCCTGCGGCTCAACAGCCGGCTGTCCGCCCGGCCAGAGGAGGTAGCCGGCAGCTCCGGCGGCCGCCAGACCGACGGCCAGCGCCGGCCACAGCCAGGCCCGGCCGCGCTCACCGGTGGACGGCGTGGCCCGGGCCGCCACCTCGGCGGCCAGCGGGCCGGCGGGGTCCTGGCGCTGCGCCGCTTGTGCGGGCTCCTCCGCTGCAGCCGCCTGCGCCTCCAGACGGGCGTCGAGACCGATCACCTCGCGCATGGTCTGCGGGCGGTCCGCCGGATCGGGCTGCAGCATGGCCCCCAGCTCGGTTCTCAGGACCTCCGGCACCGAGCTGAAGTCGGGAACGCGCTTGCGTGCCTCGATCACCGACACCAGGGATTCGCTGATCTCGCCCATGTTGAGGGCCCGGCCGGTCCCCGCCGTCGCCAGCACCAGGCCCAGACTGTAGATGTCCGAGCGGGCATCGACCTGGCCCCCGTAAAGCCCGATCTGCTCCGGCGAGGCGTAGGCATAACGGCCGGCGAAATCGTCGCCGATGATCGTGGTCGCCGAGGAATCCGCCAGCTTGGCGATCCCGAAGTCGATGATTTTGGCCTGCGCAAGCTCGCCTTGGCCGAGGATGATGTTGTCCGGCGACATGTCGCGATGGATGACGCCCTTGTCGTGGGCGGCGGCCAGGCCGCGGGCCAGGCGGTCGCGCAGATCGCGCACCTCCTGCGGCGTGAGGATCCGGTCCTGCAGGTAGCTGCTCAGCGACGGCCCATCGACGAACTCCATGACCAGGTAGACCCGGCCCTCCTCGTCGCGCAGCACTCCGTCGTAGCCGACGATGGCGTCCTCGCGCACCGTGCGCAGAACCGAGGCCTCGCGGCGAAACAGCTCCATGATCTTTTCGTCGTTGGCCAGGTCCGGCCGCACGATCTTGATGGCGTGCTCGGTGCCGATTTCCGTGTGTGTGGTGCGGTAGACCTCTCCCATGCCGCCGCGGGCAAGCAGCGCGTCGACGCGGTAGGTGTAGCTGATCAGGGTGCCGACCTCGAAGATGCCGGGCCCGCCGGGATCGCGGGCACCGAAGGAGCCGCCGCCCGAGCGTGAACCGCCGCCGCCCTGCGGTCTGTCGCTCACGGCGCCACGCCCTGTGGCAGGCCGATCAGGACAACGGTGACGTTGTCGCTGCCGCCCTCTTCAAGCGCCCGCGCCACCAGCCGGTCGACCGCACGCTGGCCGGACGCGGTGTCGCTCATTCCCTCGGACAACACGCGGGCGATCTCCTCATCCTCCACCTCGGAGGTCAATCCGTCGCTGCAGAGCAACAGCCCCTCCCCGGGGTTCAGCGATCCGCTCACCCGGTCGGGCGCCGCAGCGGTGCCGTCCGGGCCGCCCAGAACCCGGGTAATGACGCTGCGGTGGGGATGGCTGCGGGCCTCCGCCTCGGTGATCAGCCCGGCATCGACCAGTTCCTGGACCCGCGAGTGATCGTGAGACAGGCGCTGCAGCCCGCCGGCCCAGAGGTAGGCCCGGGCATCGCCGACCCAGACCACGTCATAGGCACTGCCGGAGACGCGGGCGGCCACCACGGTCGAGCCCATGCCGCGCCGGCCCTCGCCGGCCCGCACCGCATCCAGGATCGAGCGGTTGGCTTCGGCGATGGCCGCCTCAAGGGGCGCACCCTCGGCCACTTCGCGGGCGACCACCTCGACCACGATGGCACTGGCTTTCTCCCCGGCTGCGGCGCCCCCCATGCCGTCGGCCACTATCCACAGGCCCAGGTCGTCGCGCAGGGCATAGCTGTCCTCGTTGTGGCGCCGGACCCGGCCCACGTCGCTTTGGTGCCCGAGCGTGGTGATCGCCGAGCCTCCATCGGCCGCCGCCAGCTCGTTTCCTCCCCTGTTCTGCGACATTCTTCCTAGGTTCCCAACGGCCGCCGGCTGCAAAGCGAAGCTGGACGTGCAGCGCCCGGCACCTCGGCGGTGCTGTCAGGGCAGATTGAAGCGGATCTCATCGTCGCCGGCCAGGTCCGGTTCGCGTCCCAGATAGATGCCGCCCTTGCCGACCAACTGCACCGTCTCCCGCTTCACATAGGCAATCTCACCGACATCGTTGCGTACGTACGTGCCGTTCGTACTGTGATCCTTCAGAAATACCTTGCCCCGAATGGCCTGGATCGTCGCGTGACGCCGCGAGGCATAGGAGCTGTCGACCATCAGGTCGCAGTCTTCCTGGCGCCCCATCACGAACTCTGCCATGGGCTCCTCCAGGCTGTAGGTCTGGCCCTTGTGCGCCAGGTCGAGGCGCAGTGTGTCGCTCTCCGCCTGCACCAGCGGTCCGCGGATGACCGTGGCGTTCTCGTCCTCGGTGATCACCTCGTAGATGGCAACCGGGTCTTTCTTGCCCTTCATGGCCGCTTTGTCGATCCATCGGGTGGAGCTGCGAAACGGCGGCGAAAGCCGGACCACGGTGTCTTCGGTCACCAGGATTTCGCCGGCCTTGGCCAGATCCGTGACCCGCGCCGCCACATTCACCGTATCGCCGTAGAAATCCCCGGAGTCTTCGATAACCGGCCCGAAGTGAAAGCCGGCGTGGATCGAGACCTGCGCGTCCTTGTGTGCGTCGCGCATCAGGGTCGCCGCGCGAAAGGCCTCGTCGGGCGTGGCAAAGACCGCCATCAAACCGTCGCCGGAAGTCTTGACCACCCGTCCGCCGGCAAGCCCGGCCTGGGCATCCAGCACCGTCAGGCATTCGGCGGTCAGGCGGTGCGCGGTCTCATCGCCATAGATCTCGTACAGCTTGGTGCTGCCGTCCATGTCGGCGAAAAGAACCGCAAGGTTCTGATCCTCCTTGTCAGGCTTGTCTGACGGTCCGTTACTCATGAACTACCCAATACCAATTGGCCCTGATAATGGCCTATTTCATGGGAGTGGATTTGCCCTTCGGGTAGGAGCGCCGCGCAGCGCGATGCGGGGCATCGGGCAAGCGGCGCGACGCCTCCGCAGGGCAAATCCACCCCACCATAGGTCGCCTTTTGGGTTCCGCTGGCCGCGTCGTGGGCCGTTTGTGGTGCATCCACACCACGGCACAACCCGCTCCTAACCAGCGGAACCCAAAAAGCGGTGAAATAGGTCATTATCAGGGCCAATTGGTATTAAGACCTTCACAGAAAATCAGCGACGGATCCCGGTCTGGCCGAACAGATCAGCGCCGGGAAGCCTTGTCGCAGGTGCACAATTGCCACTGGCGTGGCTCAGAAGCGGGCGAAAGCTACCAGCCGCCGCGCTCCAGCCATAAGGCCACATGGTCTAGACGGTCATGGCCCCAGAAGGCTTCCCCGTCAACAAGAATAAGGGGCGATCCAAAGACGCCTTTGGCGAGGGCCGCCTCCACTTCCGCGCGCAAGCGCTGCTTGATCGCCGGGTCCTTGAGGGCGGCGCCGAGCGCGGCCGCATCGACGCCCAGACCGGCACAGATCTCTACCACCGCCGACGCCGAATCGATGTCGCGGCCCGCGCCGAAGGCCTCGTGATACAGCGCCTTGGCCAGGGCGACGGCCTTGGTGCGGTCCTGATCGGCCATCCAATAGTAGGCACGCGCCGCGGCCACGGACATGAAGGGAAAGCCGGGAGGCAAGGCAAAGGGCACGCCGATCAGGCGGGCCGAGCGCTCCAGATCGTGGCGCGAATAGTCGCCCTTCATGGGAATGCCCAGCAGGGGCTGGCTGCCGGTTTCCCGGAACATCACCCCCAGCAGGATCGGGTGCCAGGCGACATCCCGCCCACAGCGCGCGCCGATTTCGTCGACCCGCTGAGCGGCCAGATAGCCGTAGGGACTGGAAAAATCGAAATAGAACTCAATCGGCGCTGCCATGACGACCGTATCCGCCTCGCTTTGTTGACGCTTGTCGGGAAAGGGCCCCGGGGAGGAAACGACCCCCGGGACCCATCGTTCAAGGCGGGATTATCGGTCAACACCGTCGCAACCGCCACCATCACAAGGGCGCGAAGTCAGATCGCCGCTCAGTCCAGAGCGATCTGGCGGGCGATGATCAGACGCTGGATGTCGGAGGTACCCTCGTAGATCTGGCAGACCCGGACATCGCGGTAGATACGCTCGACGGGATAGTCGGCCAGATAGCCGTAGCCGCCGTGGATCTGCAGGGCGTCGGAGCAGACCTCTTCGGCCATCTCGGAGGCCTGCAGCTTAGCCATGGCAGCTTCTTTCAGGCAGGGGCGCCCGGCGTCGCGCAGGGCCGCGGCGTGCAGCACCATCAACTCCGCGGCGTGAATCCGGGTGGCCATGTCGGCGAGGCGAAAGGCCACGGCCTGGTGGTCGATGATGGCGCTGCCGAAGGTCTCGCGGTCGCGAGCATAGGCAAGCGCCGCCTCGTAGGCCGCCCGCGCCATGCCGACGGACTGGGCGCCGATACCGATGCGCCCACCCTCGAGGTTGGAGAGGGCGATCTTGTAGCCCTCCCCCTCTTCGCCCAACAGCAGGTCGGGGGTGAGCCGGCAGTCCTCGAAGACGATCTGGCAGGTGTCGGAGGCCTTCTGGCCCAGCTTCTTCTCCACCGAGGCCACCTGATAGCCGGGGGTGTCGGTGGGCACGACGAAGGCGGAGATGCCGCGCTTGCCCTTGTCCGGATCGGTGACGGCGAAGACGATAGCGACGTCGGCGTTCTCGCCGGAAGTGATGAACTGCTTCACCCCGTTCATGACGTAGTGGTTGCCGTCGCGCTCGGCCCGGGTCTTGATCGCCGCGGCGTCGGAGCCGGCCTGCGGTTCGGTGAGGCAGAAGGCCCCCAGCATCTCGCCCCGTGCCATGGGCTTCAGGAAGCGTGCCTTCTGTTCGGCGGACCCGAACTTCAGGATCGGCATGCAGCCGACGGAGTTGTGCACCGACATGATGGTGGAGCAGGAGCCATCGCCGGCCGCCACCTCCATCAGCGCGAGAGCATAGGAAACATGGTCGGTGCCCGCCCCGTCCCAGTCCGGCGGCACCAGCATGCCCATGAAGCCCAACTCGCCCATGGCTGCGATGGCGTCCTTGGGAAAGCGCGCCTCGCGGTCCCAGGCCGCCGCCTGCGGCGCCAACTGCTCGCGGGCGAAGTCCCGCGCGGTGTCACGGATCAGGCTCTGCTCTTCGTTCAGAAGCATGGCTCGGCGGTGGGAACAGGGGCGGGGCGCACCAGGGCACTGCGGTCCAGGGGCCGGCCCGCAGGGTCGAAGGCAACCTTGAAGGTGAAGGCCCTCTCCGTCGGTCCCTTGCGGTCCAGCAGCGCCACCCGCCGCAAGCCCTCTTCGACGCTGGGCAGGTGCCCCGCCGGAACCCACCAGAGGGCCATGAAGGCGCCGGCGGGTTTCTCGAACCATTTGCGGCGCTGGGCCATCACCTTTGTGTGGTCGGTCTTGTAGACATAGGCGAAGAGGGATTCGAGGTCTTCCCAGACCGACACGTTGATGATGAAGTTGGGATCGTCGCTGACCTGAATGTCGGTGGCATTGCCGCTGTCGCTCTGCAGGCGCCAGACATAGCCCGGGCTGCGCTCGGCCAGGGCGTTGATCTCGTCCAGCCGTTCGACGAAGCCGGCGATCCGGGGATCGTCGAGGGGGGCGATGAGGCGCCCGACGTTGATCTGTGCCAGGTGGCAGGAGCCCTTCACCACGGCAGTTCCTCGCCGTCGAAGTTGAAGAAGCGTCCGTTGTCGGCGGTGGTCAGCCCGGCGATGACTTTGCGCATGCCGGCCACCGATTCCTGCACCGGGATGTCGGCGCTCTCGCCGCCCATGTCGGTCTGCACCCAGCCCGGGTGAAAGGAGACGACGGTGAAGCCCCTGGGGCCCAGGTCGACGGAGAGGCCCTTGGTGATCATGTTCAAGGCCGCCTTGGAGCTGCGGTAGATGTAGGAGCCGCCGCTGCTGTTGGAGGCGATGGAGCCCATGCGGCTGGAGATGTTGACGACGGTCTTGCCCTCGCCCTGTTCCAGCACGCCGACAAAGCGCTCAACCAGCCGCAGCGGCGCCAGGGTGTTGACCTGCAGGACCGAGGCCCATTCCTCGTAGTCGGTCTCGCCGAAGCCGGTGCGCGGGCCATAGGCGCCGGCATTGTTGATCAGCAGGTCCAGCGGTTCCTCCGCCAGACTGCGGGCCAGGCTCGCGACCTTCAGGCCGTCGGTCACATCCAGCCGGTGGCAGTTGACGTCACCCGACAGCGACTTGATGGCCTTGGCCTTTTCGATGTTGCGCGCGCAGGCATGCACGCGCCAGCCGTCGTCGGCAAAGGTCCGTACGAACTCCAGGCCAAGACCACGATTGGCACCGGTAACGAGGACTGTCGGCAAACTGTTCTCCCAAGAAACCCAAGAGCGCTGCGGGTCCGCCCTGGGGCGGGCCGCGGCGCCGAAATCAGATCAGGCGACCACCGGCTGTTCGGCACGCCGCGGCCGTGCCACCAGTTCGCCGCCGCAGTTGGGGCAGCGCCCCGCCATGGCGTCGCTGCAGGCCGGACAAAAGGTGCACTCGTAGCTGCAGATGAAGGCCTTCCCGTCCATTGCGAGACCGTTCTTGCAGCGCTCGCAGGCCGGTTTCATCGCCAGGGCCATCGCTCCCTCCTCCCCCGCTAGAGAACATCACTTGGCCGGATGAGACAACACCGTTGGGCTCGTGTATTATCGTCTTGGAGTATCAAGCCTCGGTAGAGCTACTCCCAATTCAGTATTCTTCTAGATCAAGATGAATACCATTCTCCTCGCAGATCGAGACAATTCTCAAGATCACCCTCTTTTGGAAGAGTTCCAGGAACGGAAGCAGAATAAAGGCAGCCTCCTTATTTCGGTCTGACTTTACATAGACTACGGGTGAGATGTAGCTATACCAATCTTCAAAATTTAGCCCCTGCCAAGAAGGCGCTTTGCCTATCAATAGCTTAAGTACCATTAGATTCCTGATTATCCGAAGATCCTTGTGATGAATGACCATGTTGAGAATGTCGAACGGGTCCTTTTCAGTTGCACCATGTTTCCCCTTTACCAAGACACCACGTGCTCGAAACAATCTCCGTGTCTGAGTGAGTTCGGCAAGCCGACGGGAGTGCAGGCCGAAGCTTGTCAGATCATCGATGGCCAGCTGTTCCTGCCTTTCATGAAAAGGTCCAAATGTACGCAGCGGCTCACAAGCAGAAAATGCTGCCAGCCTCGCGCCGTAACTTACAGTGTGATCGTAGGCTTGCTGAATTTGGGAGCGTGAAGATCCGTCGATCTGGAATGAACACTCAAATCCGAAATCCGCCTGCTTCATTTCCGAGAACACAGTTCTTTGGACAAAGGGGGACCCTACCTCACCCTAGATGAAGAGCTTTTCGGGTGAGCACTCCATGAACGCCCCCTTGGCTCGATGGCTTTACGATTTGTCTTTGGGGCGGGCACTACGCTTTTTTCCCAGATTAGAAATAAATGCTGCCATCGTCTCCGCCAAATCCACGTACTCCAAAGCTTGGCCTTCTCCTATATCGATATTGATGCTATGGGCAGCTTCGTTTCTGAGTCGCCTGAGTCGGTTGAACAGGCTGCCAGCGCCGGGGCCGATTCGCCCCTCACGCCGCATTGACGTGAAGACAGTACTTGGATCTCGTGGATCAATCTCCTGCCCCGTTCTGACTGCCAGCTGCCTAAGCTCGTCCTCAACGATCTTCCAGGCTTCCATGATGGCCGCCGGAGGATGTGCTGTCGCGAGCTCGACTGCTTTCTGAAATCTTGGAACCGGATCGAAAGTCACACCTCTCTGAAACTCCAGTTCCTCCGTTTCTTTTCTCGCTGACGCCAACTCTTTGCCGAACTGCAATTCCATGTCGCGAAAACGCACATGCCGCAACAGCGGAAGGAGCTCCAAAATAGGCCGACGGAAGACTAAGGCTACTATCACGACGGTGATCGGCCAGGCTAAAGCATCTATCGACCGCGAAAGAAAAGTTACCCAATCCATATGATGTTATACGAACTGTAACGCCCAAACTTCAACTAGTCCGAGCGGTACCTACCTGGTCTCGTTGAAGAGTTCGCGGCCGATCAGCATGCGGCGGATCTCGCTGGTCCCGGCGCCGATCTCGTAGAGCTTGGCATCGCGCAGCAGGCGGCCGGCGGGATAGTCGTTGATATAGCCGTTGCCGCCCAGGGTCTGGATGGTCTCCAGCGCCATCCAGGTGGCCTTCTCCGAGGCATGGAGGATGGCGGCGGCGGCGTCCTTGCGGGTCGTCTCGCCGCGGTCGCAGGCCTTGGCTACGGCGTAGACGTAGGCCTTGGCAGCATTCATCGTCGTGTACATGTCGGCGACCTTGCCCTGGATCAACTGGAACTCGCCGATCGACTGACCGAACTGCTTGCGTTCGTGGATGTAGGGGACGACCAGATCCATGCAGGACTGCATGATGCCGGTGGAGCCGGCGGCCAGCACCACCCGCTCGTAGTCGAGGCCCGACATCAGCACGTTGACGCCTTTGCCGACGGCACCGAGAACGTTCTCCTCCGGCACCTCGCAGTCCTCGAACACCAGCTCGCCGGTGGGCGAGCCGCGCATGCCCAGCTTGTCCAGCTTCTGGGCGACGGAAAAGCCCTTGAAGTCCTTCTCCACCAGGAACGCGCTGATGCCGCGCGGCCCGGCGTCCGGGTCGGTCTTGGCATAGATCACCAGGGTATCGGCCTCGGTGCAGTTGGTGATCCACATCTTGCTGCCGTTCAGGACGTAGCGGTCGCCCTTCTTGTCGGCGCGGGTGCGCATGCCGACCACGTCCGAGCCGGCGCCCGGTTCGCTCATGGCCAGCGCGCCCACGTGTTCGCCGGAGATCAGCTTGGGCAGATAGCGCTGCTTCTGTTCGGGCGAACCGTTGCGGCGGATCTGATTGACGCAGAGATTGGAATGGGCGCCGTAGCTGAGGCCGACGCTGGCCGAGGCGCGGCTCACCTCCTCCATGGCCACGCAGTGTTCCAGATAGCCCATGCCGGCGCCGCCGTATTCCTCCTCCACCGTCATGCCGTGCAGGCCCAGCGCCCCCATCTTCGGCCAGAGCTGGCGGGGGAAGCTGTCCGTCCGGTCGATCTCCTCGGCCAGCGGCGCGATCTCCTCGGAGGCGAAGCTCATCACCGTGTCGCGCAGCATGTCGGCGGTCTCGCCCAGATCGAAATTCAGGCTGGGGATCTGATTGGGAGTCATCGTCGGAGTCGTCTTCTGGTTGGGCCCAAGCCGGGCACTCTAGGCCGCGCGGGCGGCACCTGCCAGCGCTAATGGCCCAGGCTTGATTGGGGACGTGAAGCAGGCGCGGGATGGGACATTCGGGGTAGCGGGTGGCGCATCGGTGCCGGCCCGTACCGCCCGCAGGAGCGTCGCGCTATACTGGCGGCCAAGGGAGCACCACTGTCACAGCGCCACTGAGACCAAAGACCGGGCGCCGCGTGGAGGGGATCATGCCGACCTCGCCAGAAGACGAGCTTTCAAAGGCCGGAGGCAGTGATACAGACCTGACCCCGGCCCTGAATACAGCCTCTCAGCTCTTCGGATTCAACCCGCGAGACCGGCGCGCGTATCAAGCCGGCGTCGAAAGCCTGCAGAAGGCGCTGATCGGTGAGGGCTTCGAGCTCATTCCTGACGGCAACCTAGGACCGCAGACGCTGGAGTTCCTAGAGCGCAGTACCCTGTTCCAGGATCCCCGCGCCATGAAGGGCGAAAGCGGCGCGTTCAGCCTAAAGGGGAGCGATGCAAAGACGTCGGCGCCGCAACAGACACCGAGCCGGACCGAGCAGTTGCGCAGCGGAGACGTATCGGTGGGCGCCATGCGCCGGCATGCGCAAGAAACCGAGCAGGCGGCGGAGGATCTCGAAGACGAACCGGGTACGACCTACAAGGAAGGCGAAGAAGACCACGCCCCATCAGACCGCGGCCGCGGAGGAGAGAAAACCGAGGTCTCCACGGCGCGCCCGGTCGCGCTCAGCGATTCCGCGGTGGAGAATATCGAGGACGACCGCCTCGGCTTTCGGCCCTATATCGAGGCCGTCTCCGACTTCATTCTCGCTGCGCAGACCCGCCCACCACTTGCCCTTGCTATCAATGCGCGCTGGGGCCAGGGCAAGACCTCGTTCATGCGCATGCTCGACGGACTGCTAGAGCGTGAGGCTCGAAAGACCAACACGCGGATTGCCACGACTTGGTTCAATCCCTGGATGTACAGTGAGCCGGAGCAGGTCTGGGCCGCCTTCATCGCAAAGGTGGCACGCTGCATCCGTGACCACTTGACAGCCCGGCAGGACTGGACATTCCGAATCAAGCGCCTGAAGACCAAACTGCACCGGCACGCAGACCTCTTCTTCTGGCTGCGGGCAATCATCGCGGCGGTCTTCCTTTCGCTTGTCGCGAGCCTGATCCTCATGGATTGGGCGCTGATCCGCGACGCCCTTTTGAGCGAGCAGAAGCTGCTCAAGGCATTCTACACTGCGGCTACCAGCGACGGCTCCGGCTACCTCTGGTACGTGCCGGCGGCTCTCATCCTTGTGCTGTCTGTTCTTCTTGCCTATGTCACCCTGGCCAACAAACTTGGCCTCAATCTGCTGGAATACGTCGAGAAGACGGATTTCAAGGACAAGATCGGCACGCTCTCCCAGTTCGAGCACGAGATGCTCAAGCTCAGAGAGTCGGTTCCGGACGATCTGAAGGTCGTGGTCTTCATCGACGATCTGGACCGCTGCAAGGCAAGGGTGCTGGGCGAGGTCATCGAGGCGCTGCAACTCGCCGAAGTTTCCCATACCTGCATCTTCGTCATGGGCATGGACATGGGCATTGTTGCGCATTCCATCGAGTCGGCACGGCCTGAACTGGCGCAATCAGTGGGCGTTGCAAATCGCATGGAACACGGCAGCGGCTACAAGTTCCTGGAAAAGATCATCCAGGCGCGATTGACGCTGCCCCCACACAGCAGAGCAGAAATGGAGAGCCTCGTCACGGCGGCCATGGACAAGGATCGGGTCCCGGCCGAGCAAAAGGTTTCGCAGCCCGGAAGGCAACCCGGCAAGCGACAGGATCGACCGGAGGCCTCCGCGCCCGGGCCGACGCAGGGCCCCGCATCCGGATTCCTTCGCCGCGTCCGCAAGAGCATCGGACTCGCGGTTCAGGGCAATCGCAAAACTCCGAGTGACTCAGAGACTGTTGTCGCTACGGCGAAGGCCTACGGCAGCCGGCATTTCGACAACCCGCGCCGCCTCAAGCGATTCATCAACGGCTTTCGTCTACAGACCTATCTGAACGCTACCGTACGCCCCGGGGCGGCGCCGGTCGAGCGCCTCGCCCGCTTCCTGGTGCTGGCGGAAAAGTGGCCCGCTCTCGTCGAGTACCTGCTCAAGGAACGGCAAGGTGCGGAGTTTCTGAGCCAAACGCATTTCGAAGACGAAGACACGGCCAACACCGATCCCACTATGGCGGAGCAGGTCAAGCGCCTGACGCCTGACGAGTTGACAAAGCTCGAAGAACTGCTGAAAGGACGCAGAGGTGCGGATCCAATCACCTACAAGGCCCTGAACGAACTCTCCGAATGGTACGGCTTCCGCCACTACCGCGACATCGAGTCGAAAACCTAGGATGCTTTGATAGGCTCTCTCACCCCGCCGTCGGCATGTCGGCGCGTCCCTGCAAGCACATCAGGGTCTGCACCATATGGGCGCAGACCCGCTGCTCCCCGTTCTTCACCGCCGACACCTCGGCCTCGGTCACCGTCAAGGTGCGGCCCGGCTTGAGGACCCGGCCGACGGCGCGCAGCAACTCGCCGTCGGCGGGCGCCAGAAGGTTGACCTTGAACTCGACGGTCAGCACGGAGGAACCCGCCGGAAACAGGCTGAAACCGGCGTAGCCGCCGGCGGAATCGGCGATGGTGCTGGTGACGCCGGCGTGGAAAAAGCCGTGCTGCTGGCAGAGGTCCTCGCGGAACGGCAGCGCGATTTCCACCTCCCCGGGATCGACCCGCACCAGACGCGCCCCGATCAGCGCCATGATGCTCTGCCGGCCGAAGCTGTCGGACACCTTTTCGGCAAAGTTCTCGTCCTTGGGCTGGAACGCGGGCATGGCGGGGCGTCTCCTTTGGCGCGGCCTTCGGGCGCGGATCGAGTCCGGGATCGCCCGTACCATAGCCGCCGCAAGCGGCTTGCGAAGCCCCCCTTGCAATCGCATAGTGACGGTGCGCATGGGCAGGATGCCCAGGCGGTGCTCATAGGTATGCGCGGACCACAGGACATGACCGATCACAGACGGCTCCTCGGGGTTTCCCTTGCCCTGGCTGTGCTGGCGCTGACCGCGGCCTGCGAAACCGCGGCCGAGCGCGCGGCCCGCGAGGAGCGCGAAGCCTACATCGAGTCGCTGGACCTGGATAAGCTCAAGGAAGGCCTGGAGACGGTCAATCCCGACCCCTACGACCCGAAAACGGCGAAACCGCTGAGGCGGCAGAAACAGAATTAGCAGGCTGTTGAAAGAGCCAGTTTGATGATTGACCTCGTGCTTCGAGACGGCCGCTGCGCGACCTCCTCAGCATGAGGTCAATCAATCCAACGTTTTGCCCTCACCCTGAGGAGCGGTTCGCAGAACCGCGTCTCGAAGGGTGGTGTGCTCCGTATAGACATTCTTCAACAACCTGCCCGCCCCGAGGCACGGTCCCTAAAGCAGAAAGAACGTCGCCAGGCCGAGGAAGGCGAAGAAGCCGATCACGTCGGTAACCGTGGTCAGCACCACGCTGGAGGCGACGGCCGGGTCCACCCCAACCTTCTCCAGGCCGATGGGCACCAGGGCACCGGAGAGCGCGGCCACTACGAGATTGATCACCATGGCCGCCGCGATGACGCCGCCGATCAGGGGCGCGTCGAACCAGAGCCAGGCGAGAATGCCGGCGAGCAGCGCGAACATCAGGCCGTTGGCCACCCCCACCAACAGTTCCCGGCCGACGAAGCGCCAGGCATTGCCGGCACTGAGATCGCGCATGGCCAAAGCCCGCACCGCCACCGTCAGGGTCTGGGTGCCGGCATTGCCGCCCATGGAGGCGACGATGGGCATCAGCACCGCCAGGGCGACGATCCGCTCGATGGTGTCTTCGAAGACCGCGATCACCACCGAGGCCGCCACCGCGGTGAAGAGATTGATCAGCAGCCAGGAGAAGCGCGAGCGCGTGGTGTCGAGCACCGCGCTGTAGAGGTCGGCCTCCTGCACGCCGGCCAGCTTCAGCAGGTCCTCCTCGGCCTCCTCGTCGATGACGTGGACCACGTCGTCGACGGTGACGACACCGACCAGCCGCCCTGCCGTGTCCACCACCGGCGCCGACACCAGGCCGTATTGCCGGAACAGATAGGCGACCTCTTCCTGGTCCATCTCGATGGGCACCACCCGCATGTCGTCGCTCATGATGTCGACCAGCGGGATCGGCCGGCGGGTCCGCATGGCGCGGCTCAGCGGCACGAAACCGATGGGCTGGTGCTTGGGGTCGACGATGTAGAGGTCGTAGAAGTCGTCCGGCAGGTCCTTGGAGGCGCGCATGTAGTCGATGGTCTGGCCGACGGTCCAGGTCGAGGGCACCGCCAGCACCTCGCGCTGCATGATGCGCCCGGCGGAGTCCTCCGGGAAGCTGAGGCTTTCCTCGAGGACCAGCCGGTCGGCCCGCGGCAGGGCCTCCAGGATCTCCCGCTGCGCCTCTTCATCGAGGTCCTCGAAGATGTCGACGGCATCGTCGCTGTCCATGTCGGAGAGCGAGTCGGCGAGCTGGCGCGGCTCCAGCGCCTCGATGATCTCCTCTCTCAGGGAAGTATCGAGATAGGTGAGGACTTCGAGGTCGAAGTCGTCGCCGAGAATCCGGATCAGCCGCGGCCGGTCGTCGCGGTCCAGGTTCTCCAGCAGGTCGGCGAGATCGGCTTCGTGCAGGTCAGCGGCAATGCGCTGCGCCTCGGCCTCGTCGTTCGCCTCCAAGGCCTCGGAGACCGCCCGTACCAGTTCGCCGGAAATGGCGTAGCTCTCGGGCTGGACCTCCGGGAGCCAGGGATCGCTGTCGTCGCGTTCGGGCGGTGTCTTCGCCATGGGGCGGGCCTATTCGTTGGTGGCGCGATCCTGCGCGTCGGCCACGGCGATCGCGCTCATGTTGACAATGCCGCGGGCGGTCACCGAGGGGGTGAGGATGTGGGCCGGGGCAGCGGTGCCGATCAGGATCGGGCCCACCGACAGCCCCTCGCCCAGGATCTTGATCATGTTGAAGGCGATGTTCGCGGCATCCAGCGTCGGCATGACCAGCAGGTTCGCCGCCCCCTTCAGCTTGGAATTGGGGAAGATCTTCTCCCGGATGCTCTCCGACAGGGCCGCGTCGGCATGCATCTCACCCTCCACCTCCAGCTCCGGATGCTGGCTGTGCAGGATCGCCATGGCATCGCGCATCTTGCAGGGCGAGGGCGTGTTGCGGGATCCGAAGTTCGAATAGGACAGCAGCGCGACCTTCGGCTGTAACCCGAAGCGGCGGATGTGATGCGAGGCGAGGACCGTCATCTCCGCCAGTTCCTCCGCCGAAGGATCGGTGGTGACATGGGTGTCGACGATGAAGTGGGAACCGCTGGAAAGAATCACCAGGCTGAGCGCCGAGAAGTCCCGCGTGCCCTCGGCCTTGCCGAGAACGTCGCCGACGTGTTCCAGGTTGCGCTTGTAGCGCCCCGAGGTGCCGCAAAGCATGGCGTCGGCATCGCCCAGCTTCACCGCCAGGGCGGCGATCACGGTGTTGCGGGTGCGCACGATTTCCTGGGCCGCTTCCGGCGAGATACCCTTGCGCTGCATCAGCTCGTGATAGGTCGTCCAGTAGGTGCGAAAGCGCGGGTCGTCCTGCGGGTTGATCAGGTCGATGTCGTCGCCCGGCTTGATCCTGAGGCCGAGGCGCCGGGCGCGCACCGAAACCACCTCCGGCCGGCCCACCAGGATCGGCTGGGCGAGGCCCTCGTCGACCACCACCTGCACGGCGCGCAGCACCCGCTCGTCCTCGCCCTCGGCATAGATCACCCGTTTGGGATCTTCCTTCGCGCGCTGGAAGATCGGCTTCATGATCATGCCGGAGCGGAAGACGAAACGCTCGAGGTTCTGGCAATAGGCCGGATAGTCAGTGATCGGCCGCGTCGCCACACCGCTGTCCATCGCCGCTTTCGCCACGGCCGGCGCGATCTCCAGGATCAGGCGCGGGTCGAAGGGGCTGGGGATCAGGTAGTCCGGCCCGAAGCTGCGCCCCTCGCCGCCGGTCGCCTTGGCGACGATCTCGCTCTGCTCCTTCATGGCCAGATCGGCGATGGCCTTCACACAGGCCAGCTTCATCTCCTCGTTGATGGTGGTCGCGCCGACGTCGAGAGCGCCCCGGAAGATGTAAGGGAAGCAAAGGACGTTGTTGACCTGGTTGGGATAGTCGGAGCGCCCGGTGGCGATGATCGCGTCGGGCCGCGCCTCCTTGGCCTCCTCCGGCATGATCTCCGGGGTCGGATTGGCCAGCGCCATGATGATCGGCTTATCGGCCATGCGCTTAACCATCTCCGGCTTCAGGACACCGGGCGCGGAAAGCCCCATAAAGACGTCGGCATCGTCGATCACCTCGCCCAGGCTGCGGGCATCGGTGGGCTGGGCGTAGATGGCCTTCCACTGGTCCATCTGCTCCTCGCGGCCCTCATAGACCACGCCCAGAATGTCGGTAACCCAGATGTTCTCACGCTTCACACCCAGGGAGACCAGCTGGTTGAGGCAGGCCAGCGCCGCCGCCCCGGCGCCCGAGGTGACCAGCTTGACATCGCCGATCTCCTTGCCGACCAAGCGCAGACCGTTGTAGATCGCCGCGGCGACGATGATGGCGGTGCCGTGCTGATCGTCGTGGAACACCGGGATGTTCATGCGCTCGCGCAGAGCGGCTTCGATGACGAAGCACTCCGGCGCCTTGATGTCTTCCAGATTGATGCCGCCGAAGGTCGGCTCCAGCGCGGCCACCACGTCGACGAAGCGCTCCGGGTCCAGGGCGTCCAGCTCGATGTCAAAGACGTCGATGCCGGCGAACTTCTTGAAGAGCACCGCCTTGCCCTCCATCACCGGCTTGGAGGCCAGCGGGCCGATGGCCCCAAGGCCAAGCACCGCCGTACCGTTGGTCACGACGGCAACCAGATTGCCCCGCGCGGTGTAGGAAGAGGCCGTCGCCGCGTCCTCGGCAATGGCTTCGCAGGCGGCCGCCACGCCCGGCGAGTAAGCCAGCGCCAAGTCGCGCTGCGTGCCCAAAGGTTTGGTGGCCGAGATCTCCAGTTTGCCCGGCCGCGGTTCACGATGATAGGCAAGGGCCGCTTCGCGAAGGTCCTGTGCCATGCCGTCCCCCATTTTGTGATTTCTTCTTGTTGTGCGCCTTGTTTTCGGCAGTGACGCCAAGCGACGCTCAGAAGATGACCGCCGCCGCGCCGGAGCGCAAGTGCCTAAGGCCGGGCCGCCGGGCGGCGAAAGCGATGGAATTTCCGGGGCCAGCGGCTATGGTCTGAACCCATGGATGCCCCGGCAGCAGACGCGGTAATGCGGCCCGCCCCCGCCCTCTTGGAGTGGCGGATCGAGCCCGGCCTGACCGGCTACCGCGAAGCGGTCGCGGCCATGGAACGGCGGGTGGCGGCAATCCGCGACGGCGGCGCGCCGGAGCTGATCTGGCTGGTGGAGCATCCGCCGCTCTATACCGCCGGCACCTCGGCGCGGGCAGAGGACCTGCTGCAGCCGGACCGCTTTCCGGTGTTCAAGACCGGACGCGGCGGCGAGTACACCTATCACGGCCCCGGCCAGCGGGTGGTCTATGTCCTGCTGGACCTGAAGCGCAGAGGCCCCGACCTGCGCCGCTACGTCCACGATCTGGAGGACTGGATCATCCGCAGCCTCGCGCGGTTCTCAGTGACCGGCGAACGGCGCGACGGCCGCGTCGGGATCTGGGTGGAACGCAGCGAGGGGGCGCCCGGGCACCGCGAGGACAAGATCGCCGCCATCGGCGTGCGCGTGCGCCGCTGGGTCACCTATCATGGGCTGGCCATCAACGTCGAACCGGATCTGGCACACTTCGACGGCATCGTGCCCTGCGGCATCGCGGAGCACGGTGTCACCTCCCTGGTCGACCTGGGCCTGCCGGTCGGCCTGGCGGATATCGACGCCGCACTCCGCAGCACCTTCGAGGAGGTCTTCGGACCTGCCCGGATCGTCGAGGGTTAGAAGCTCAGCCCGCTGAACACCAGCACCGCCTGAACGGCGAAGCCCACCAGCAGGGACCCGATGAGGGCTACCGCCAGGTACCAGACGAAGACCGCGCGCCGCACCAGGGCATAGACCGCCATGGCCGCCGGCAGGGAGGTCACGCCCCCGGCGATGAGGAAGGTGAAGGCGGCTCCCGGCGCCATGCCCATGGCCATCAGTTCGCCGATGAGCGGAATGGCGGCAAAGCCGTTGAGATAAGCCGGCACGCCGACCACCACCGCCAGGGGGATCGCCTGCCAGCCCTCGCCGCCCAGGGTGCCGGCCACGAACTCGGCCGGGACCCAGGCCACCATCAGGCTCTCAAGGGCGAAGGCCAGCAGCAGCCACTTGCTGAGGAACAGGGTTGTCGCGCGGGCCTCGGTGAAGAAAGCCTGGCGCCTCGGCGCCTCCTGCCAGAAGGCCCAGCGCAGGGAGCCGCTGGGGAGGGCGGGGCTGCCGCAGCCGCCACAGCCCTGCGCCGCCTTCAGGGGTTCGGCGAAGAAGCCGACGCGCTGCAGGGCCAGGGTGGCGCCGCCGGCTACCAGGCCAAGGCTCATGGCGGCCACGGTCTTGGTCACCGTGAAGGGCAGCCCCAGGGTGGCGGCCATGAGAACGAACTGCTCGGGGTCCATCAGCGGCGAGGCGACGCAGAAGGCCAGCACCGGCGCCAGGGGCACCCCGGCCAGCAGCAGGGCCGCCATCAGCGGCACCACCCCGCAGGAGCAGAAAGGCGACAGGGCGCCAGCCACAGCCGCGATCAGGATGGCCGTTCCCGCCGAGCGGCTGGCCACGCCGGCAATCACCCCGTCGGCCCCCACCGCTTTCAGGCTGGCGGCCAGAACCACGGAGAGCAGCAGATAGGGCAGAAGCCAGAAGAAGGCGTCCAGCATGAAGACCAGGCTCTCGAAAGCCTGGGGCGGAACCGCCAGCGCGAGACCGGCGAAGAGCAGCACAAGGGCAAGCCAAACGCGATCGAGGCGGCCGATGAAACCGCCGGCGCCAACTGCAGCGCCCGACACGGCAGAAACGAGGCTGGTCATCCCATCTGTCCTTCCATTTTTTGCTTCGACCCTTCCGGGATATTCGAATCATTCGATCAAAAAAAGAGACGCGCTGCAGCCCGGTGGTCAGCCCGCCTCGCGGTCCCGGTCGCCGGCCGCCGGCTTTTCCACCAGCATGCAGCACTCCGCTGTGAGGAAGTCGATCAAGCCGTCCATCAGGGCGAAATCCGGACGGCAGATGAGCTGGCGTCCCTGGCGCTCCTGCGCCACCAGCCCGACGTTCACCAGGTGGGCGATGTGGTGGGACAGGGTCGAGGCGGGCACGCCCAGATGGTCCTGGACCTCCCCCACCGACAGACCCTCGTCCCCCGCACGCACCAGATGGCGGAACACCTCCAGGCGCAGCGGATGGCCGAGTTTCTCCAGGCAGCGGGCGGCTTGATTGACGTTCATGCGGGAAGCCTAGCGCAGATCTCTGGAAAGCTCAACGATATTTCCGGAATTATCGAAATGAAAATCAGGAAGCTTTGAGCGTCATATCGACGAACGTGAACGATCGTCTTCAAGCCGTTGGTTTGACTGAAAATCCACTGGCGATGGGTGCGTCGTGCTCGCTTTGCTCGACGGCCCTCACCACGGCCCGTTCCGGGCCTTGCCAACAGGCCTCCAGCATGGCCTCGACATCCGCCGCCTCACCGGAAAAGACCGCCTCGACGCTGCCGTCATGGCGATTGCGCACCCAGCCGTCGAGGCCGCGGGCGCGGGCCTCGGCCTCGGTCCAGGCGCGAAACCAAACGCCCTGTACCCGTCCGCAGATGACCACCCGCACCGCCCTGCTCACGACCGCTCCTTTGCCGCCCCCACGTCCTGCGCCATGGCAGGATAGAGGGCGCCAAAGGCGATGACCACCGCACGGCGGGCGCGCTCCTCCCAGAGGTCGCGGCGCATCCACTGGTCCTCAACGGTGAAGGCGGCCTTGCTGGGGTTCTCGTGCACCAGGCGGTTGCGCAGCGCGCGCAGCCACTTCCAGTCGGCCTCGCTGACGCCTTCCGGGCGCGCCGCGCGGCGGCTGCCCTGGGCTTCGGCTATGGCGTAGGCCAGGATCACCGCCGCCGCCCAGGCACCGGCACAGAACACCGCCTGAAGATCGATCATCAGGGCACAGGCCTGTTCGCTGGGCGCGCCCACGCCGGCAGTTGAGAACCGCGCCTCCTGGTCCTCGAACCAGGCGCGGCGGTCGTCCCAAGTCAGATCGGAGGGGCGTTCGAGCTGGTCCATGGGACCACGCCGCCCTCAGTCGAATTCGAGGATCGCCTGATCCACAGCCAGGCTCTCGCCGGGGCCCGCATGGAGCTTCGCCACCCGGCCGTCGCGTTCGGCGCGCAGGATGTTCTCCATCTTCATCGCCTCGACCACCGCCAGTTCCTCGCCGGCCTTCACCGTCTGCCCTTCCTCCACCGCAAGGGAGATCAGCAGGCCCGGCATCGGCGACAGCAGGAAGCGGGAGAGATCCGGCGGCTCCTTCTCCGGCATGCGCGCCGCCAGCTTGGCGGCCAGCGGGGTGAGGACCAGCGCCTCGACGACGGCGCCGGCATAGCTGAGGCGCAAAGCCGGCCCGCGGCGGTCGACCTGGACCGTGACCGGCGTGCCGTCGATGAAACAGGGCAGCAGCAGGTCGCCGGGCCGCCCCTCGGTTTCGATCAGCAGGGGCGCGGCCCCCCCGGTGACCCGGTAGGCTCCGTCCGAAGGGGTGACGGTGCGCGGATGGGCGTCCCGGCCCAGCATCACCACCCAGTCCGAGGGGCGCTCGGGATCGAAATCCAGTGACCCGTCCATCTGCCCCGAGATGGAGGCCGCCTGCGCCGCCCGGCGCGACTGCAGGATGGCCGCGACGGCGACGAGGATGTCCAGGGTCTGCTCGGTGATCTCCGATCCCGTGAAGCCGTCGGGATATTCCTCGGCGATGAAGTTGGTCGTCAGATCCCCGGACCGGAACCGCGGATTGGTCATCACCGAGGCCAGGAAGGCGACGTTGTGGTTGATCCCGCGGATGCAATAGGCATCCAGCGCCGCCAGCATGGTTTCGATGGCACTGTTCCGGTCGGACCCGTGGGTCACCAGCTTGGCGATCATGGGGTCGTAGAACATGGAGATCTCCGAGCCTTCCTCCACGCCGGTGTCGACCCGCACCGTGGCGGCCCCGCCCTCCGGCGCCGGCGGCTCGCGGTAGCGCACCAGCCGGCCGATGGACGGCATGAAGTCGCGCAAGGGGTCCTCGGCATAGACGCGGGTTTCCATGGCCCAGCCGTCCAGCGTCACATCGTCCTGGCCGAAGCCGAGCTTCTCGCCGGCGGCGATCCGGATCATCCACTCCACCAGATCGAGGCCCGTGATCAACTCGGTCACGGGATGTTCGACCTGAATTCGTGTATTCATTTCAAGAAAATAGAAGTTCTTATTCTTATCGACTATGAATTCCACGGTCCCCGCGGAGCGGTAGTCCACCGCCTCCGCCAGGGCCACCGCCTCGGCGCCCATGGCCGCGCGCGTCTCGGCATCAAGGAAGGGCGAGGGCGCCTCCTCCACCACCTTCTGGTGGCGACGCTGGATCGAGCATTCGCGCTCGCCCAGGTGCAGGGTGTTGCCGTGAGCGTCGGCCAGCACCTGGATCTCGATGTGGCGCGGCTGCTCGATGAACTTCTCGATGAAGACCCGTTCGTCGCCGAAACTGGAGCGGGCTTCGTTGCGGGCCGAGCGCAGCCCCTCGCGCACCTCCGCTTCCGAGGCCGCGATGCGCATGCCCTTGCCGCCGCCGCCGGCCGAGGCCTTGATCATCACCGGATAGCCGATTGCGCCCGCCACCTTGATGGCCTCCGCCTCGTCGGCGATGGCATCGGGGTGGCCGGGCACGGTGCTGACCTTGGCCTCCAGCGCCAGCTTTTTGGAGGTGATCTTGTCACCCATGGCGCTGATCGCCTTCACCGGCGGGCCGATGAAGACCAGGCCCGCGCCCTCCAGTGCCTCGACGAAACCGGCGTTCTCCGACAGGAAGCCGAAGCCCGGATGGACCGCCTCGGCGCCGCTTTCCTTAGCGGCGGCGATGATCTTGTCCATCACGAGATAGCTTTCCGCCGCGGCCGCCGGGCCGATGGCTATGGCCTCGTCGGCCTGGCGTACATGCAGGGCATCGGCATCCGCCTCCGAGTAGACGGCAACGGTGCCGATTCCCAGACGCTTGCATGTCTTGATGATGCGGCAGGCGATCTCGCCGCGATTGGCAATGAGGATCTTCTTGAACATCCGCCCCTATCGCGGCGGGCCCCCTTGCCAGACCCGCCGACACCCTGTCGTTTCGTTGTCTCAGTGTCTCAAGATGTGTACTTGCTTTGACGCTTATATTGCAATGCGCTTTGCGGCCAAACAACTCAGCGCGCGACGAACGGCGCATAGCCGGGCAGTTCGGCCACACGGTTCAGCCACGCACGAACGCCGGGAAACCCGGCAAGATCAAAGCCGCCCTGATCGGCCACATGGGTGTAGGCGTACAGGGAGATATCCGCGATGGAGGGCCTTGACCCGGCAATCCAATCGCATGCCCCCAGTGCCTGTTCCATGACGCCGAGCGCCGCATAGCCGGCCTGCTCCCGCGCCGGCCACTGCGGTTCGTTCTGCGGCGTCTTATCGGTGTGACGGGTCCAATAGCGCAACACGGCGATGTAGGGCTCGTGACTGTACTGCTCGAAGAACATCCATTGCAGCGCCCGGGCGCGCCCAAGACGGTCGTCCGGCAGATAGGCCGTGCCCTCGGCAAGATAGAAGAGGATCGCGTTGGATTCCGGCAGATGGGTGCCATCGTCCAATTCCAGCAGGGGAATGCGCCCGTTGGGATTCAGCTTCAAAAAGGCGTCCCTACGGGTCTCTCCGCCGATGGCATCCACCTCGACGAGATCGTAAGGAGTAGCCAGAAGACTCAGCAATAACCGTACCTTGTATCCGTTTCCTGAGTCCGGATCGTCGTAGAGCTTCACGTCGAGCCTCTTCCCGTGCCGGTGACGTCTTCGTTCATTCCCCGGCGGTCTGCAGCATCCGAGCAATTGGATCGTCCGGCCCGCGGCGCAGGGCATAGTCCAGCGCGCTGCGGCCCCCATTGATCGCGGAGGCCGCTGCGGGCGCCGTGGCGCAACAGCAGCGCCGCCAGGTCTTCATGGCCCTTGAAGGCGGCGAGGATCAGCGGCGTCACCCCTTCGCCGTCCACCCAGTCCACGTCGGCGCCGGCCTCGATCAGCCGCCGGGCGAAGGCGAGGCGCCCGTCGCGGGCGGCATAGATCAGCGCGGTGTTGCGCTGGGCGTCGTGGCAGTTCGGGTCCGCCCCCGCGTTCAGCAGCAGCTCAAGCTTCGCACCGTCGCCGTCCAGCGTTGCCGCGATCAGCGGCCCGCCGGCCCTGGCCGGCCAGGGCAGCGCAGCCAGCACCATCAGCAGCAGCGCTAGAGCGGCAGGTTGTCGTGCTTTTTCCAGGGGTTCTCCAGTTGCTTGTCGCGCAGCATGGCCAGCGCCCGGCAGAGCCGCCGCCGGGTGCCGTGGGGCATGATCACGTCGTCGATGAAGCCGCGGGAGGCGGCGACGAAGGGATTGGCGAACTTTGTCCGGTACTCCTCGGTGCGCGCGGCGATCTTGTTCTCGTCGCCGATGTCGCCGCGGAAGATGATCTCCACCGCGCCCTTCGGGCCCATGACGGCGATCTCCGCCGTCGGCCAGGCGTAGTTCACATCGCCGCGCAGGTGCTTGGAGGCCATGACGACGTAGGCCCCGCCATAGGACTTGCGGGTGATCACCGTCACCTTGGGCACGGTGGCCTCGGCATAGGCGAAGAGCAGCTTGGCACCGTGCTTGATGATGCCGCTGAACTCCTGCGACGTTCCCGGCATGAAACCCGGCACGTCGACGAAGGTGACGATGGGGATGTTGAAGCAATCGCAGAAGCGCACGAAGCGCGCCGCCTTGATGGAGGAGGCGATGTCCAGGCAGCCGGCCAGCACCATGGGCTGGTTGGCGACGAAGCCCACCGTATGTCCCTCCAGACGGCCGAAGCCGGTGATGATGTTGCCGGCGTAGCTGGGCTGCAGCTCGAAGAACTCGCCCTCGTCGACGACCTTCTCGATCAGTTCCTTCATATCGTAGGGCTTGGTGGGGTCGCCGGGCACCAGGCTGTCGAGGGAGGGTTCTTCGCGGTCGGCGGAATCGCCGCTCGGGCGCCAGGGCGGCGCCTCGCGGTTGGAGGCGGGCAGGAAATCGGCGAAGCGCCGCAGTTCCAGGAGCGCCTCGATATCGTTCTCGAAGGCGAGATCGGCCACACCGGACTTGGTGGTGTGGGTGGTGGCGCCGCCCAGGGCCTCGGCCGAGACCTCCTCGTGGGTCACCGTCTTCACCACGTCGGGGCCGGTGACGAACATGTAGGAGCTGTCCTTCACCATGAAGATGAAGTCGGTCATGGCCGGGGAATAGACGGCACCACCGGCGCAGGGCCCCATGATCATGGAGATCTGCGGCACCACGCCGGAGGCCAGCACATTGCGCTGGAAGACCTCGGCATAGCCGGCCAGCGAAGCGACGCCCTCCTGAATGCGCGCGCCGCCGGAGTCATTGAGCCCGATGACCGGCGCCCCGACCTGCAGGGCCTTGTCCATGATCTTGCAGATCTTCTCCGCATGGGCTTCCGACAGCGAGCCACCGAAAACGGTGAAGTCCTGGCAGAAGACGAAGACCAGCCGGCCGTTGATGGTGCCGTGCCCTGTCACCACGCCGTCGCCGGCGACCTTCTGGTCCTCCATGCCGAAATCGCCGCAGCGATGCTCGACGAACATGTCCCATTCCTCGAAGGAGCCTTCGTCGAGGAGGATCTGTAGCCGTTCACGGGCCGTCAGCTTGCCTTTGCTGTGCTGGGCGTCGATGCGCCGCTGACCGCCGCCGATCGCCGCCTGGTCCCGCTTTGCCTGAAGCTGCCTGATGATGTCCTGCATGTCCGCTGCTCTCCCCCCGGCCGCACCCGGCCCCGGGTGTCATCGATCCGGGCCCGAACGAATGATCTCACGACAGCAGATAGCATGAGCGACGGGCCCAGCACCAGCCGCCACACCTGAGCCCGCAGACGCCGGATTTCGGCGCTTCTCCCCTAATCAGCGCGACTAGCATTAGGACAACGTTAACAACGTTTGTTTAGAACCGCATCAAGCCCTTGCCAGGGCCACTGAAACCCAGTGATCACAGGATCTGCCATGTCCCAGCACGCCAGCGCCGCGCCCGGAACCTCCCCGCAGGGTCAAGAGCCCCAGGACGTCGAGGGTGGCATTGCTGAGCAGATCGAGGCGCTGCGCCACGAGGTGGGCAATGTCTCGAACATGGCCGGCGAAATCGAGGCCATTGCCAAGCAGACCAACCTTCTGGCCCTGAACGCCACCATCGAGGCGGCGCGGGCCGGAGAAGCCGGCAAGGGCTTCGCGGTGGTCGCCGGCGAGGTCAAGCAATTGGCCGGTCAGACCAGCAAGGCGACCAGCCAGATCGGCGAGATCGTCGAAAGCCTGACCCACCGGCTGAACGAGCTCTCGACACTGGTGGACCAGGCCCAGCACACGCCGGCTGCGGCCCGGCCCGCCGCAGAGCCGGAACCGGCACAAGCCCCGGCTCCCTGCCCGCCTGCCAAAGCCAGCCCAGCGCCGGTCGCAGCCGCCGCGGAACCGCCCGCAGCCCCTGCGGCGGAGAGTCCGCTGTCGGCCCGGGAAATCGAGCTCGTGCAGGAGTCTTTCGCTGTCGTCGAGACAATCGCCGAACAGGCGGCGGCCCTGTTCTACGACCGGCTGTTCGAAATCGACCCCAGCACCAAACCTCTGTTCAAGGGCAACATGGTGGCCCAGGGCCGCAAGCTGATGGCGGTGCTGAAGACCGCCGTTGTCGGTCTCAACAATCTCGAGAAGCTCGTTCCGGCGATCAAGGTCCTGGGGCAGCGCCACCATGCCTATGGCGTCGAGCTGAAGCACTACGAGAGTGTCGGCAATGCGCTGCTTTGGACCCTGAAGCAGGGCCTCCAGGAAGCCCTGACCCCGGAGGTCGAGACCGCCTGGGCCAAGACCTATGGGGTTCTGGCGGAGGTCATGATGAAGGGCGCGCAGGAGCCGCCCCCGTCCCGCGAAATCTCCTAGCTGCTGTCAAAAACCAGCGCAAAGATAAGCCAAAGACAGCGCAGTCCCAGGAACGCCAGCCAAACGAAAGGCCAGCGCAGGCCCCTTCGCGGTTGTTCGGGGGTTGGATTGGTCTGCGCGTTCCCTGCGGCCGGCTGAACCATGACCGGCTGAATCATAAAATGAGCGCCCTGCCGGTCGGCGGCCAGCACACTGCCGTCATCGAACGCGGCGAATACCGTTCCGCCGAGGCTGGAGATCGTGGCGCTGGCGTCTGCCGCCGAGGCGACCGCGAAACACGGCATCCAATAGGAGAACTTACCCCTGATCTCCTTCGGCACCTCTTCGGCTCGTGCAACCAAGGCTCCATCCCTGTGACGGATATCGAAGACAGGCCATGGATCGCGGCGGACCTCTTCGAAACGCCAGCCGAAGAGGTCCCCATAGAAGGCTTCGATGAGCCCGATATCCCGCGAGTGATGATAGATGCGCGCAACCGCGCCCAGGCGGTCTTCCGCGCGCTCGATCACGGGCCCTTCGTAGAGGGTGAACCCTGCGCCGGACGGATCGCGGACCAGCGCGATGCGCGCCGTATCGTCGAACCTGTGAGGCCCGATCTCAACGATCGCTCCCTGGTGTTCCTTTGCAGCCTCGACCGTCCGCTCCAGGTTCTGAACCCGGATGTAGGACATCCAGAACGAGGGCATCTTGATGTCGATGAAGCGCTGCGGCATGGGGAAGACCGCCACGCTTTGCGAGCCACCGGCGGAGGCGAAATCGTAGCTCTCATCGCCGGCAAAGGACCAGCCGAACAGCGCCGCGTAGTCTTGCCGGGCCGTGTCCATGTCGAAGGTCGACAAGTCGTTCCAGATGAACCGCTCATAGGCCATGTCAATCTGCGTAACACAGCCGGAAGCCCGGCACTACACGAGCCCAATCGCCTCATCCCGCTCTAATTACTTGTTGCGTTCTGGCGGATCAGCGCCAGAAAGCGCTCGGCGGTCAGCATCTCCAGGCGCAGGGCCTCGCGCCGGGCGGCGGCCTCGGCATCCCCGCCCCAGCGTTCGGCCTGATAGTCTTCGTCGAGCTGCGCGACGCGGTGCGCCTCGGCCCCGCCGAGCCGGCCCAGGGACAGGGCGAGCCCGATCACCAGGGAGCCGGAGACCTGCACCGCCGCCGATAGCCCCGTCAGTTCGAGGGCATCGTGGTTCTCAACCGCCCGCTGCAGCGCCTCCAGGCTCTCCGGCGGCTGGTCCTGGGAGATCACCCCGCAGGTCTTGCGCAGCGGCGCCGAGAGGCTCTCCGCCGCCCAGTCGAGCAGCGGCTGCCAGGCCTGCTGTTGCCGGCGCAGCAGTTCCTCCTCGCCATCGGCCCAATAGCAGAGCAGATCGTGGCCGCCGTAGCCCGCCAGGTCGTCGACGATCTTGCGGCGCTGGGGTGCGACGATGTCGATGGCCGTACAGGTCAGGTTGTTCAGCGCCATGCCCGCCACCTGAACCGTTTCGTCCTGGGCCTGCCATTCCGCGGCGATGGCCTCTGCCAGAGCCTGGGACGGCACGACCAGGGGTGCCTTCGCCGGGGTTCGCACGGCGCGCCCGTCGAGCAGGATGGCAAAGCCCTCCGCCACCGGCCCGGCCGTGGCCGCCTTGTAGAACCGCTTGATGTCTTGCATGAACGACGCTGCGCGATCAGTTGCCGAACAGGCTCTTCAGGCCCTTCTCGATCCCACGGCCGAGTTCCTTGGCCGCTTCGCCCACGTCGTCGGCTACGCCCTCGGACGTCGACTTTTCGGGTGCCGGTTGCCCCATGTCGCCGCCCGCCGGCTTCACCTCGGAGGACTCCGGCTGTGCCTGCGCCTGGCCGATTGCGGCCATGGCCTCGCCGCAAAGGCTCTGATCGCTGCCGATCTTGCCGATGATCGGGCCGGTCCCCACCAGGCTGCCCAGGGTGTCGACCGCCCCGGCGACGATATTGCCGCCGGTCTCCGCCACGGTGCCGACGGTCCCCACGACGTTGCCCGCCGCCCCGATGGGATCGGGCAGGATACTGGGATCGTCCATCGGACCGATCACCTTGAAGGGCACCGCAAGGCTGGCAAGGCTGGGCTGGCTGGTCTCGGTATCGAAGGCCAGGCTGACCCGTTCGGCCTCGAGATCCAGGCCGCCGCGGCCGGCAATGGCAAAGGTGCCACTGTCCAACACGAGGGCCCGGCTCGTCGCCTGGCCGTCGGCGATATCGAAATGCCCGATGATGCAGTTCAGTTCGGCATTGTCGGCGGAGCCGAACAACGGCCCAGTGATGTCGCCGAGCCCGGCGCTGAAGAAGCGAAGCAGCGCGTTGTCAATGGTGCCGTCCTGCGAGATGGCCTGGACATGTCCGTCCAGGCTCGACGCCAGGGCATGGAGGCTGTCGCCCTGACCGGCCAGGGCAATATCCAACGCCAGTTCGCCACCGACCTGATCGCTGATTTCCGCCTCCTGGAGCAAGCGGCTGAAATCTATGCCGTCGCCCTTCAGCGCAAGGCGCAGCGCCGGCGGGGTCTGAGCGCCGTCGACACGGGCGGTCCCGGCCAGCGTGCCGCCGGCCAGCAGGCCTTGCAGCGGGTCCACTCTCAATCGGGCGTCCTTCAGTTCGGCCGTGAGCTTGACGTCGTTCAGGACCATGCGGCGGGACACGCGCAGTTGGCCACTGCTGAGGTTCAGCTTGGCATCGAGGAGCGCCAGTTCGCCGAACGGCAGGGGCTCGGCCGAGAAGATGCGGCCCCCCGTCGCCGGCGCCGCCTGGTCCCCCTGCTGCGCCTGCACCTTGTCACCGGCATCGTTCTGCGCCGGCGCGGCCTCTGTGAACTCTGTCAGATCCAGGGACTCGGAAACCAGATCCGCCGTCACCATCGGGCGTGCGCCACCGAGGTCGAGGCTGCCCTCCCCGGCCAGATCGCTGTTGCCGAGGCGGAGAGCGAGCTTGGAAAACTCAATCAGTTGCCCCTTAACGTCGAAGTCGCCCGAGACCTCGTATGGCCCCAGATCAGGCAGTTCGGTGCCGGCCACCGGCGCCAGGGCCGCCAGGCTCTCGCCCCGGGCCGCCACCTGCAGCTTGGCGGAGCCGGCACCGACCAAATCGCCGGCGGCCCCCTTCACCGTCGCCTGGGCGCCCGCCGCCTCCACCGTGAGATCGAGGGGGCTGACCGCGCCAGAGAGGATCTCCCGCAGGTTGCCGAAGGTCCCCTCCACCCGGAAGGGGATGTCGTTGTAGCGGCCGAGCAGGGTGAGGCTGCGCGCGCCGCCGCCGTCCGGGACCAGCCCGCTGGCTTCCGAAAGGTCGAGGCGTATGGCGTCCTCGCCCTCCGGCCCTCTGACGGTCAGGCGGCCACCGCGCACGGCGAAGGTATGGACGTCGGGCAGGACCACGTCCCCGCTCTCCGCTTCCGCCGCCTCGCCCTCTGCACCGGCACCGCTGTCCGCCGTGCCGAACTCCCAGTTGCCGCCGCCCTCGGCGTTGGTCTCCAGCAGGATGTCCGGTTCGACCAGCACAAGCTGGTTGACCACGATGTCGCCGGTCAGCAAAGGCAGGAAGTCGACCTCCACCTCCAACTGGCGCACGGTGACCATATCGGCGCGGCTGCCCCAGGGCGTGTTGGCGAAGCGAAGATCCCGCAGGTCCACCGAGGGACTTGGCAGCACGTTCAGGTCCACCGGCCCGGCGATCACCAGGTCCCGGCCGGTGGCCTCCTTGACTTGCGCCTGGATCACCGCCGTCAGGTCGTCCAGGTCCAGCGATGCCAGGATCGCGTAGCCGGTCACGGCCAGGCCGGCGACGACGGCGCCAGTCCAGTAGAAAATGCGCCTGAGCTTCATCGCTGCACCTCGCCGAATCCCGCCAGCGCCGGCTCCAGGTCGGGAAAGCGATCGATAACCAGGCCGGCGCCCGCGGCATAGAGCTGCTGGCGGTCATGATAGCCCCAATCGACCCCGATCGCATCACAGCCCGCGTTGCGGGCCATCTGCACATCGAAGGCGGTATCCCCGATCACCACGGTTTCCCCCGGGGCGGCGCCGACTTCGGCCATCGCCTCCTGCAGGATCTGCGGATGCGGCTTGCTGGGTCCGTCGTCGGCGGTCTTCAGGTTGACAAAGAGCTGCTCCAGGCCGTGGCGCCGCAGCACACGCAGCAGACCGTTGCGGCCCTTGCCCGTGGCGATCCCCAGGCAGACCTCCGGCTGGTTGAGGGCAACCAGCGCCTCTCGCGCACCCTCGAACAGCGGCTCCTCATGGTCCGGCTGGCTGAGGCGTTCGTTGAAGAACACGCGATAGTGGTCGGCGACCCGCCCGGCCCTGGCCTCGTCCGCTTCGGGAAGCAAGGCGTTGACCGCCACCTCCAGTTTTAATCCGATGATGCCGCGAACAGCCTTCGCATCGGGCGCCGCAAGCCCGTCGGCTGCAAAGGCTCGGCCCATGCAGTAGACGATGGTGTGCTGGCTGTCGACCAGGGTTCCGTCCAGGTCGAAAACGATGAAGCGGTGGCGAAAAGTTCGTTTGTTCATTGCACGTTGTCTCTATCACGCGGGGGCCGCATGCTTAAGGCGATTCGTGTGGATTCACCGAAGCTTTCTTAATCGCAGGCGATCCCCGGACGGGAGGAAGAGTCGCAGCGCCCATGACCGGACCAACTGTCTCCCGCGGGGTCAGGCGGCCCCGCCCTCTCCTCTGCCTCCTGGGCTTTCTGGCGCTGGGGCTTGGCGCCTGTGACCAGGGGCCCGCCACCAACACCCGCTTCATGCATCCCAGCGGCGCCCGGGACTTTCTGGTGGCGGCAACGCGGAACCAGGGTCCGCTCCATCTCGAGGCCAGGGGCGCTGCCTTCCCCGGAGTAGCGACGGCGGAGCTTCCCCTTGTCCCGGTGATCGAGAAGGCGGTTCAGTCGCGGATCCTGAGGCTCACCCAGGCTGCGGCTACGGCGGAAGACCCGCGTTTCAGGCTGCTCCTGCTGTTCAACGCGCCCAGCTTAACGGAAGTGCTGGCCCTTTGCCGCGGTGCCCCCGACGGCGGCCCGGCACGCAGCGATGGCCGAGTGGAGCTGCTGGCCGCCTTCTGCAACGGCGAGCAGTTGGTTTCCGCCGTTCACGGTTGGGTCGAGGAGGCTGAGTCACCCCAGGGAAAGCGCTTCGAGCAGCTCATCCGCCAGACCGCCCGGGACCTCTTCAGGGACCGTCGGCGCGACGAGTGACCCGCCCGGAGCAGCCGCCGCGGCGCGGCCCCGGAGTCGCTGCCTGTCTGTCAGAAATCAATCATCAATGAGGCGGGCCCGCCTCAATCCCATGGCGAGATGGTGACCCGCTCATAAGCGCTGCTCAGCGCGGAAGCGCGGCAAAAGTGGGGCGGAATCCGCTGACCCTCAAAAGTGTCACAGGCTTATCCACAGGAATAAGCCATTGAAAATCCATGACTCTTCCTGGGTATGCCGCATTCTTGACATAATTGTCAAGTTATTAACAAACTATTAATAAAGTAAAAATGCCATTCTTTTGACTACAGTCGTGTCATTCTTTAGTTTTGATTAATGTCATTTTTGGCTGTTAACAGTTTTGAAGGAGAATTAATAAATAATCGTGCCTATACCTTGGTCAATGGGATGACCAATCGGAGGGACAGGCATGATTTCCAACTTCTTCAACGGCAAGTCTGTAGCGCTTCTTGTCGCCACTGCCGCGGCCATTGCGATTGCTTCGCCGGCTACTGCGGGCGACTGGTCCGAAGCTATGGCGCGTCATGAAGCAGCGGCCGCGAAGACCAAGTATCAGCCTGACCCCGGATCGGAATGGAGCTTCTCTCTGGAAACCGTGATGAGCGATATGGAGTGGCGCAAGAAGACGGCCGCCACCCTGCGCAACCAGAAGCGCCCCACCGTCACGCTCCAGACCCAACGCCACCGCCAGCTTGTGCGGCAATCGAACCAACGACGCCTTTCCGCCTTCTGATCGGCGCGCGCCAAGAACCCCCTGGGCCTATGACCGTCGAGCCCGGCGGGACGCCCGCGGCGGCGAATGGCTGAGCCCCTCGGCATAGGCCGTTAACGCGTCCAGCGCCGCCTCGCCCTTCTTCACATCCAGTCCCAGCCGTTCCCAGCTTTCCGCCATGTGCGGCGGCAGAGGCGCCGTCACCCTCAGGGTGGTTCCGTCCTCGGGATGCGGAAGGGTGATTTCCCGCGCCAGCAGGTGCAGCGTCTTGGGCAGGTCGCCGCGCGCCGGAAAAGCGTCCCGGCCGCCATACTTACCGTCGCCGACGATGGGGCAGCCCAAGGCCGCGCAGTGCACGCGCAGTTGGTGGGTGCGCCCCGTGAGGGGCATCAGCACCAGCCAGGCGAGATCGCCTTTGACCGTCTCGACGAGCCGATAGATCGTCTGGGCCGGCTTGCCCTGGTCGCCGGCGGGCACCACCGCCTCGCCGCGGGGCCCTGTCTGTTTGGCGAGGTGCAGATCGATCAGGCCCCGCGTCTCCTGCGGGACGCCGTTGACCAGGGCCCAGTAGACCTTTTGCGTCGCCTTGCTGCGAAAGGCCGCGGTCAGCGCCCGGGCACCGGCGGCGCTGCGCGCCAGCAGCAGGACGCCCGCCGTGTCCTTGTCCAGACGGTGCACCAGCCTGGGCCGCTCGTCACTGCCGAACCTCAGGGCGTCGAGCATGCCGTCGAGATGCCGGGTCTGCCCGCTGCCGCCCTGCACGGCGAGGCCGGCGGGTTTGTTCAGGGCGATGACGCTGACGTCCCGATAGAGGACCTGGGCCCGCAGATCGGCGGTTTGCCTGGCGGAGAGCCGCTGGGCCCTGGGCTTATCGTCGGTCCCACGGGCGCCTTCGTCCGCCGGCAGCGGCGGCACCCGGACCACCTGACCGGCTTCGATGCGGTTGGCGGCCTTGGCGCGCTTGCCGTCGACCCGGACCTCCCCCTTGCGCAGCAGCTTTTCCAGGCGCCCATGAGTAACCTGGGGAAAGCGCTGCCGGAACCAGCGGTCCAGGCGTTGGCCCGCCTCCGCGGCTTCTATGGTGATCTGCTGGACGCCGCTCACGTTACGGCGATCCGGACCAGCGCGAGGCCGGCCACGAAACCGGCGATGGAGAGGACCACGGAGCCGGCCACGTAGCCGGCGGCCTGGGCGAAGGCGCCGCGCTCGTAAAGCAGAACGGCCTCCATGGAAAAGGTCGAGAAGGTGGTGAAGGCGCCGAGGAAGCCCACCGTCAGCAGGGCCCGCAGCTCGGGCGGCGGCGACCAGGCCGCGGCCATCAGCTCGACCAGGAGCCCCATGACGAAGGACCCCGCGACGTTGGCGAAGAGGGTCCCGAGGGGGAAGCCGCCGATCCAGGGACCGAACCAGGCAGCGACCTGCGTGATGACGAAGTGGCGTCCGAGCGCGCCCAGGGCCCCGCCCAGCGCGATACTCGCCAAGACCTGAACCTGCATGCAGCCCGCCTTTCCTGCCCTGAAAGCCGCCCCCTGCCACTCAGGCAGCGCGGTCTCTAGCTATCAAACAGCAGGGTGAGGCGCAAATGCGCTCGGGATCTCTCTGGTCCCTCAGGCGGCCGCCGAACGGGTCCCGCCGTTGCCGAGCCAGGCGAGGCAGTTGGCGCTGTCCATGAGATAGACGCCGATGCGGCCCAGTTCGCGCACCGAGTCCTCGGTCGCATTGCAGAGTGCGTCCGGCACCAGGATGATCCGGAAGTCCCGCGCCGATGCCTCGTAGACCGAGGCGCGGCCGCCGGTCGCAAAGCTGAAGCCGCAAATCACCAGGGTGGTCACTTCCAGCGCCCGCAGCCGCTCTTCCAGCGAGGTTTCGTGAAAGGCGCCCCAACGCGGGCGGTAGTGCACGAACTCGTTGCGCGCAATCTCCTGAAATTCGCCGGAAAAGAGCTGTTCCGGATCCAGGCGGACCCCCGGGCTCGGGTTTAGCTCGTCGATCAGTTCGGCGCCGAGGGTGCCCGGCATGAGAATGCGCATTCCCTCTTCCACCGCCTGCCGGCGGCAGGCATCGACGTTGGACCCGTCGGCCTTGTAGAGCCGAACCGAATGAAAGATCGGGGCGCCGCGGCTGCGAAAGGCCTCGACCAAGCGTCGCATGTTGGGCAGCGCCGAGCGGCTGCCTGAAGCCCGGAGCGGCGAACCCGGGGTCACGAAATCGCGTTGAGCAGAAACGCAGAGGAGAGCTGCCTTGCCTCTCTCAGGCACGCAGTAATTGGCCATGTATCGCCCCTATGACCCCAGTATGTTTGGTTGATCTCACCGCCGGCCCCCCAATCGGCCGGCCCGAATGTCGCGGTGACAAAGTAAGATCTTCGCGCTGCCAAGCAACCGGTAAGGCGGAATAGCTGCCTCGCGTTACACGCAAAGCTCACGGCCGACCCAGGCCTGGGCGGGCCCTAGGGACGATTCCGCAGTTTTGACCAGTATTCGAGGCGTTTGCGGATCTCCCGCTCGAAGCCGCGCTCGACCGGGTTGTAGAAAGATTGCCGCCCCAGGCCCTCCGGAAAGTAGTCCTGGCCCGAGAAGGCCTCCGGCGTGTCGTGGTCGTAGCTGTAGCCCTTGCCGTAGCCCAGATCGCGCATCAGCCCGGTCGGGGCGTTGAGGATATGGGCCGGCGGCGCCAGGGAGCCGCTTTCGGCGGCGCTTCGGCGGGCCGCCCCATAGGCCTTGTAGGCGGCGTTGGATTTCGGAGCCGTGGCCAGATAGATCACCGCCTGGGCCAGCGCCAGCTCGCCTTCCGGCGAGCCGATGCGCTCGAAGGCCTGCCAGGCGGCGATACTCTGGGTCAAGGCGTCCGGATCGGCCAGCCCCACGTCCTCCACCGCGAAGCGGACGATCCGCCGGGCGATATAGTGGGGGTCCTCGCCGCCGGCCAGCATGCGCGCAAACCAATACAGCGCAGCATCGCAATCCGAGCCGCGCAGCGACTTGTGGAGGGCCGAGATCAGGTTGTAGTGGCTCTCCTGGCCCTTGTCGTAGAGCGGCGCGCGCTTCTGCACCACGGCAGCCAGACCCGCCGAGTCCAGCGGCTCGACGGCGCCCAGCGAAAGAACCTCCTCGGCCAGGTTCAGGAGGTAGCGCCCATCGCCGTCGGCCATCGCCAGCAACGCCGCCCGGGCCTCCGCGGCAAGCGGCAGACTGCGGCCCTCCAGCGCCTCGGCCCGCGCCAGCAGCTCGCGAAGCGCCGGTTCCTCAAGGCGCTTGAGCACCAGAACCTGGCAGCGTGACAACAAGGCTGGGTTCAACTCGAAGGAGGGGTTCTCGGTGGTCGCGCCCACCAGGATCACGGTGCCGTCTTCCACATAGGGCAGGAAGCCGTCCTGCTGGGCGCGGTTGAAGCGATGGATCTCGTCTACGAACAGCAGGGTCCCGCGGCCCGCCAGGCGCCGCTGCTTGGCCCGTTCGAAGACCTTGCGCAGGTCGGCCACGCCGGAAAACACGGCCGAGAGTGGCTCGAATTCCAGGGTGGTCGCCTCGGCGAGAAGCCGGGCGATGGTGGTCTTGCCGCAGCCCGGTGGCCCCCAGAGCACCAAGGATGCCAGGCGCCCCGAGGCGACCATGCGGCCGAGCGGTGCCTCCGCGCCCAGGACATGGTCCTGGCCCACCACCTCATCCAGGCTCTGCGGGCGCAGCCGGTCCGCCAGCGGGCGCGGCGCCTGACTTTCGAACAATCCGGTCATCGTCGGTTGGGTCATCCTCCAAGCATAGCGTTTCTGGCCGATATGCGCCGCAGCATCAAGGCCGAGGCCAAACGGCCACGGGCGGCGCGGCAGTCCAGGCCCTGCGCATCTTCTTCTGGCGCCCGGCTCCACCTTGGGATTTCATGATCCATGAGGCGTCCCACCGCGTATCAGCAGTAGCGGAAAGATAAAGCGGGGCCATTGCATTCAACCGGTCTTCGCGGCGGCGCAGGGCGATAAGGGAGCGATATGAAGGTTGCGGTTGTTGGGTCGGGCATTGCCGGGCTCGGTGCGGCCTGGGCGCTGGACAGGCGCCATGAGGTTACGCTGTTTGAAGCCGAGTCACGCCTCGGCGGGCACGCCAACACCGTGGACGTCGTTCAGGGCGACAGGAGCCTCGCGGTCGACACAGGCTTTATCGTCTACAATGAATTGGCCTATCCCAACCTGACACGGCTGTTCGCCGCCCTGGATGTCGCCACGGAGCGCAGCGACATGTCGTTCTCCGTCTCCCTCGACAGTGGGCGGCTGGAGTACCGCGGCAACGCCACCGGGCTTTTCGTGCAGAAGCGCAACCTGCTGAGCCCGCGCTTCTGGTCGATGCTGCGGGACCTGCTGCGCTTCTACCGCGAGGCCCCCGGTGCCATGCGCGAAGCCGAAGCCGTGGATCTGAGCCTCGGTGAGTTGCTCGCCCAGGGCGGATATGGCGAGGCCTTCACCCGCGACCACCTGCTGCCCATGGGCTCGGCGATCTGGTCCGCCCCCATCGGCGAAATGCTGGCCTTTCCGGCTCAGTCCTTCATTCAGTTCTGTGAGAATCACGGGTTGCTTCTCTTGAAGGGGCGCCCGCAGTGGCGCACCGTCACCGGCGGCAGCCGTCGCTACGTCGAGCGCATCGGCCAAAGCCTCGATGGCCGGATCCGCCTGTCGAGCCCCGTCGTCGCTCTGCGCCGTGCCCCCGAAGGCGCCTACCTGCGCACCGCCGGCTGCGAGGAGGAACACTTCGACCAGGTGGTGCTTGCCTGCCATGCCGATCAGGCCCTGCGTATCCTCGGCGCCGATGCATCCGCGCGGGAAACCGCGGTGCTGGGCGCCTTCCGCTATGAAAAGAACATCGCCGTGTTGCATCAGGACAGAGCGCTGATGCCGCGCCGCCGCGGCGCCTGGGCAAGCTGGAACTACACCAGCGGCGATTTCGCCGCCCCGCCGGCGGCAGACGGCCACGACGGCCAGACTGTCTCGGTCACCTATTGGATGAACCGTCTGCAGAACATCGATCGGCGCCATCCGCTGTTCGTCACCTTGAACCCGCAGCGCGAACCGCGGGCGGATCTGATCCTGCGCAGTGTCCTCTACGATCATCCGCTGTTCGATGCCGAGGCCCTACGGGCGCAGAAGGCCCTGCCCGACATTCAGGGACAGGCGCGGACCTGGTTCTGTGGCGCCTACTGCGGCTACGGATTCCACGAGGACGGCCTGCAGGCCGGCCTGGGCGTCGCCGCGGCCCTGCGGTCGCCGGCCCCCTGGGCTCAGGAGGTGGTGCCGCGCAGTCCCGCAGCGACGGCGGTGGTTCCCGCCGCCGTCGCTGCGGGACTGCGCGGCACCACCTCCTGAGCCCAGGGGGCCGGCGACCGCAGGGCCGCGGCGCCGCCCAGGCCCGCCCGC
>NZ_JANQOI010000031.1 GCF_028289705.1 Pelagibius sp. | reverse complement strand
CTGCAGCCACCGCAACCCTCCGACGGCTTCACCAACTTCGAGACCGAGCCTCTGCGGCCTCTCGCGCTGTCGACGGACGGCGGCCATCTCTATGCCTTGAACACGCCCGACGACCGCCTGGAGGTCTTCGCGGTGGGTGAGGGCGGCCTGATCTCGATCAGCGAGGTGCGGCTGGGGTTGCGGCCCATCGCTCTCACGCTGCGCAACGCGCAAGAGCTCTGGGTGGCCAACCACCTTTCCGACAGCATCAGTCAGGTCGACGTCAGCGATCCTATGCGGCCGCGGGTGCTGCGCAGCTTTCAGGTCGGCGACGAGCCGCGCGGCATCGTCGCCGCCGGCCCGGACCGGCGCTGGATCATGGTGGCGACGGCGCGGCGCGGCGACTCCCTGCGGCCCGGCATCGGGCGCGCGCAGGTTTGGGTGTTCGATACACAGCGCCTGAACGCGCCACCGACGATCCTGACGCTCTTCGGCACGAAGCCGCGGGCGCTGACGGTTTCGCCGGACGGGATGACGGTCTATGCCGGCATCTTCCATTCCGGCAACGGCACCACCAGCATCGGCGGCATCGAGGCAGCCTCCATCGGTCGTGCCCCGGTCTACAGCCTCGACGCGCCGCCGCCCCCCGACGCCCGGCCCAAGACCGGTGCCATCGTCAGGAAGACCGGCGGCCAGTGGCGCGACGTCGATGGGCAGGACTGGTCGCGGCTGGTGCCCTTCGAGCTGCCGGACTACGACGTCTTCGTAATCGACGCCTCCGGCGAGCGTCCGAAAGTCGTCGATCAGGTCAGCGGCGTCGGGACCGTGCTCTTCGACATCGCCGTGCGGCCGGGGGCGGACGCCGGCGGCCAGGAGGTCTGGGTATCCAACAGCGAGGCCCTGAACCTGATGACCCACGAACCGCGGCTGCGCGGAAAGTTCGCCGAGAACCGGATCACCCGGCTGCGGCGTAGCGAAGAAACCTGGGACCTGCGTGCGCAGCCGCTGAATGTGCATAGCGGCGAAAGCGCGATGCCCGCCGCCCCTGAGGTGCGGGCGCAGAGCCTGGCCCAGCCGCTGCAGATCGTCTTCGATGAGACCGGGGACGAGGCCTATGTCGCCGCCTTCGGCTCGGGGAAGGTGGGCGTGCTCTCCCCCTCGGGCGCGGTGACCGACCGTATCGACGTGGGCTTCGGGCCTGCGGGCCTTGCCTACGACGCGCGGCGCCAGCGGCTCTATGTGCTCAACCGCCTGGACGCCTCCATCTCGGTTGTCGATACCCGGCGGCGCCGGGTCCTGACCACGGTGCCGCTGCGTCACGATCCGACGCCGCAGGTGGTGAAGGCCGGCCGGCCGCTGCTCTACGATGCCGAACGGACCTCGGGGCAGGGGACGCTTTCCTGCGCCTCCTGCCATGTCTTCGGCGACCTCGACGGCCTGGCCTGGGACCTGGGGAACCCGGAGGGCGAGGTGGTGGCGATGCCGGAGGCGCTGAAGCACGACCTCTTCGTGCCGCGCCAGAATTTCCACCCCTTGAAAGGCCCGATGACCACCCAGAGCCTGCGCGGTCTGGAGGGCACGGGGCCTCTCCACTGGCGCGGCGACCGCTTCGGCCGGGAGAGCGCTGTGCCGGGGGAGGAGATCGCCAGCTTCAAGGACTTCGACCGCGCCTTCGTCGATCTCATGGGCCTGGCCGCGGTGCCGGAGGACCGGGAAATGGAGGCCTTCGCCCGTTTCGTCCACACCATCCGCTACCCGCCGAACCCCAACGAGGCGCCGGACCGCAGCCTGAACTCCCGCCAGCAGGCCGGCTTCAACATCTTCAGCGACGGCATCGACATCGACCGCGGCGTCCTGAGCTGCAGCGACTGCCATACCGCGCCGGCGGGCACCAATGGCCTGATCAATTTCGAGGGTATCGATGCCAGCCGCGACATGAAGACCGCGCATCTGCGCAACGTCTATCAGAAGGTCGGGCGCTTCAACCGCCCTGGTCCGCAGGTCTCCGGCTTCGGGTTGGTGCACGACGGCAGCATCGACACCATCATCAACTTCCTGAAGCTCGATGTGTTTCACATTCCCGGCAAGACCGCGGAGGACCGGGACCGGGTGAGGGCGGAGTTGAACGCCTTCGTCATGGGCTTCCACACCGGCATGGCCGCCTCTGTCGGGCGGCAGATAACCGCAGACGGTCCTTTGGATGCTGCGCAAAGCGAAGACCTCGACCTGCTGGTGGAGCGGGCCGAGGTCGGGGACTGCGACCTCACCGCCCGCAGCTATGAGGGCGAGGCGGAGCGCGGCTGGCTCTGGCAGGGGGACGGCTTCACCGCGGACAGGCAGGACGAAGGGCGGGTATCGCTGGAGCAGTTGCTGGCGCAGCGCAGCGGCCCGGTCACCTTTCTCTGCGTGCCGCCCGGCGACGGGCTGCGCAGCGCCCTCGACCGGGATCTCGACGGCCACCTGGACGGCGACGAGCTGCGCCTGGGCAGCGACCCGGCAGACGCCGGTTCGATCCCGGTCGTCGTTCGCCGGCCATGAGGATCGGTCACCCCATGCCTCGATCTCTTTCGACGCTACGGCTAACGATGGCGCTGCTGCTCGGCGGCGGGCTGCTGAGCGCCTGTGCGAGCCTGCCGGACACGCAGCCGGTCAGCGGCGTGCTCGGCGGCCTTTCCGTGAGCGCCGGGGTCGACTCCGACCAGGCCGCCTATCTGATGCGGCACTACCTCGCAGGCGAGCGTTTGCGTCCCGAACTGGACCGGCGCATCGATGCGGTCTATGCGCAGACCCCGGACCCGGAATTGCCCGACCGCGATCTGCTGAACCGAATCTCCGATGAATTCTCGGTCGACTTCGCGGCGATCTATTTCGCCGACCGGGTCAACCGGCTTCCTGCCAACCGGCTGTTGCGGGAGACCTATGAAGCGCATCTGCAACGGGCGCTGCTTGGCTACAACAAGGCGGCGGACAAAACCCTGCTGCCCCAGGCCGCGGCCTATGAGCTGATCTTCGTGCCGGCCTATCACTACGAGAGCCACAAGACCACCGGTGCCGACCTGGCCGACCCGCGCGGCGCTCTCAGCGATGCGGGTCTCGAGCCGCAGCTCGTCAGGACCGACGAGATCGGCTCCATCGACGTCAATGCGGAGGTGGTCGCCGACTACCTGCGTGAGCGCACCCGCCCCGACAGCAAGGTGATCGTTGTCAGCGCCAGCAAGTCGAGCCCGGAAGTGGCGCTGGCGCTCACCGCGCTCGAGCCGGCCTACGCCCAGCGGGTCAAGGCCTGGATCAACATCGTCGGGACGCTGCAGGGCACCCCGCTGGCCGACGAGGTTCTGGGCGACGGCCCGCTCTCGCGTTACCGGGTCTTCGTCGACGATCCGGGCATGCACAGCATGGCCACCGAGCGCCGCCGGGAGGCCTACAAACGCATCAGGACCCACGACGACCTGCTGATTGTGAACTACATCGGCATCCCCGTGACCAGCACCATCTCCCGGGAGGTGCGCGACAGCTATATCGTGCTCAGGCCCTATGGACCGAACGACGGGCTGAACCTGCTGGCCGACCTGATCGCGCCGAACAGCGTGACCCTGGCGGACTTCGGGCGTGACCACTACATGGTCGACGAGACCCTGAGACAGCGCACCATCGCCCTGGTGAACACGACGGTCCAGTGGCTGGAGTCCTGCAAGGCACGGCGGGGCCGGAGCTGGGTGTCCCTGACCGCGGTGACCGACTGCGGACTGGCATCGCGCTAGGATCGGGTCCGAAAAGGGGCAGGGCAATGACTGATCGCATCGCGCGGACAACGCAGAGAGGACCGGAAACCAGGCGGTGGCAATCGGTCTTCTGCCTGGTGGTCTGCGCGGCGCTTTCGGCCTGCGTCGCCCGGCCGGCGATGGTCGAGGAGGTGCGGATCGACAGCCGCAGCTTCACCTTCATCGAGGAACTGCTGGCCGGGCGGAGCGGAACGCCGCAGCGGGTCGACGGTGTCCTGGCGCTGCCGGAGGATAGGGAGGCGGGCGCTCCCTATCCGGCGCTGGTGCTGCTCCACACCTCCAACGGCCAGGGCTCCCAGGACTGGCTCTACGCCAAGCACTTTCGCGAATTGGGCATCGCCGTGCTGGCGGTCGACAGCTTCTCGGCCCGCGATGTCTCCCACACCGTGCGCGACCAGACCCTGGTCAGCACGGCCTCGATGCTGGCCGATGCCTACGCCGCCCTGGATTATCTCAGCGGTGATGCGCGGATCGACCCCGCGCGCATCGGCGTGATCGGGTTTTCCAAGGGCGGCATCGCGGCGCTCTACGCGGCCTATCAGCCGATCAGGGATCGGGCGGCCAAACAAGGGCGCGGCTTCGCCCTGCATGTCGCCTACTATCCCTGGTGCGGGATGCGGCTGCGCCGCTCGGTGACCACCGGTGCCCCGGTGCTGATCCAGTCAGGGGCCCTGGACGATCTGGTCCCGCCGAAACGCTGCGCCGAACTGATCGAGGCCACCGAAGGGCCGCAGGGTCCCAATCGCATGGAGCTGGTGGTTCATCCCGGAGCGCGCCATGCCTTCGACCACCCCATGCTCTCGCTCTTCGGGAACCTGCAGATTTCGGCGCCGTCGCCGGCCTCCTGCCACCTGGAGGAACAGAGCGACGGGGGCTTCGTGGAACGCAGCAACGGCCTGCCCATCAACAGCGAGAACCTCAAGGAGGTCCTGGCGCTCTGCAGCCGCGGCGGGCATGCCGGCGGCAACGAGGAGGCCACGGAACGCGCCTTCGCCAAGACCCTGGAGTTCCTGAGAGCCGCTGGCTTCCTGCCCTGATGGCCCGACCCGAAATGAAGCCTTGTCCGTCAGAGGCTCCTACTCTGTGACACTCCCAGACGTCATTGCCGGGCTTGTTCCGGCAATCCATCGAGGTCCCGGTCTCGGTCGTTCCATGGACCCTCGGGACAAGCCCGAGGGTGACGATTTGAGTTGAAGTTGTATTATTAAACTATTGAAACTAAATCATTTGATCTGAGGGAGATTTCAAGGTTTGGCGAACCGCGATCAGGCGAGGGTGATGCTGTAGGCGGTGTCGCCGGTGTCGCAGAGGGAGATGCGCCACTCCACCGGCCGGCCGTCAAGGGCCCGGGCCACGCGGTCGATCTCCAGCAAGGGGTGGTCCCGTTCGAGGCCGAGCTGGCGGGCGGCCTCGCTCCCAGCCGGCACCGCGCGCAACCGCTCCTCGGCCCGGCCGACGGTCACCCCGTAGTCCAGGGCGAAGAGGGTATAAAGTGTGTTGGGCAGGTCGCGCCGCTCGTGCAGGTCCGGGAACAGCCGGCAGGGCAGGAGGATCCGTTCGAAGATCGCGGGCCGCCCCTGGATCGAGCGCACCCTGGTGATCCTGGTCACCGCCTCTTCCGTCTCGATGTTCAGGCGCTGGGCTTCGTCCTTGCGCGCCTGCCCCGGGCTGCAGCGCAGGACGCGGCTTTCCGGGACCAGCGGTTCGCCGCCGCGGTCGGTCAGCTTGAAGAAGTGGAAGAGGGCGTGTTCCTGGTCGTGTTCGGCGACGAAGGTGCCGCGGCCCTGGCGGCGGACCAGCAGGTTCTCCGCCGTCATCTCGTCGAGCGCCTTGCGGACGGTCCCCTGACTGACGCCCAGCTCCCCCGCCAGTTGGATCTCGCTGGGCAGGAGAGCCCCGGGGCGCCAATAGCCACCGATCAGGCGTTCCACCAGCAAGTCCTTCACCTGCTGATAGAGCGGCTTGAAGCCGGGGAGCGCTGCGAGCTGTCGCGCCAAGCCTTGGTCCTTTCGTCCCGAGAGATCACTTTCGGAGAGAATTACCTCTTGTCTTATATAAGACATAATATATAGTTTTAGGTCTCCGAACAAGACATCCTTCGGGACGGACGACTTCGCCGGCCGGCAAGGCGGCCGCTTTGCGTTCCGGAGGCGCCAAAGAGATGCTCAAGGAAAGGGGAGAACATCCGAAGATGTCTGCACCTGATTTCATCGTGCACGATGCCGAAGATACGGTCGGCGTGATCGTGAAGGAGGGCATTGCCGCCAACTCGAAACTCTCAGGTTGGGTGATGGCCGACGATTCCCGGGTCGAGATGGACTGCATCGACGCCATTCCTCTCGGCCACAAGATCGCGCTGGGCGACATTGCCGAGGGCGACACCATCCTCAAGTACGGCAACGACATCGGCAAGGCCGTGGCCTCGATCGCCAAGGGCGGTCACGTCCATACCCAAAACGTCAAGACCAAGAGGTGGTGAGATGAGCGCGCAGAAGATTCACGGCTTCCGGCGGGAAAACGGCCGGGTCGGCGTCCGCAACCATGTGGTCATCCTGCCGCTGGACGACCTCTCCAATGCCGCCTGCGAGAAGGTGGCCCACAACATCGAGGGCTGCCTCGCCCTGCCGCACCACTATGGCCGGCTGCAGTTCGGCGAGGATCTGGAGCTGCATTTTCGCACTCTTATCGGTACCGGCAGCAACCCCAACGTGGCGGCCGTGGTCGTCATCGGCATCGAGCCGGGCTGGACCGGCCGCGTCGTCGAGGGCATCGCCAAGACCGGCAAGCGGGTTGAGGGCTTCGCCATTGAGGGCCACGGCGAGATCAAGGTGGTGGCCGATGCCTCCCGCAAGGCTAAGGAATTCGTGCAGTGGGCCAGTGAGCTGCAGCGCGAACCCTGCGATCTGAACGAGCTCTGGGTGTCCACCAAGTGCGGTGAGTCCGACACCACCTCGGGCCTCGCCTCCAACCCCACCGTCGGCAACTTCATCGACAAGTTCGACGAGCTGGGGGCCACCACATGCTTCGGCGAGACCTCGGAGCTGACCGGGGCCGAGCAGGTCTGCGCCACCCGGGCGGCCAGCCCGGAGGTGGCGGACAAGTTCCTCAAGACCTGGCAGGCCTACATGGACGAGGTCATCGAGCCGCACAAGACCAGCGACCTCTCCGACAGCCAGCCGACCAAGGGCAACATCGCCGGCGGTCTGACCACTATCGAGGAGAAGGCCTTCGGCAACCTGCAGAAGATCGGCAAGAAGACGAAGTTCATCGACGTGCTGCAGCCGGCCGAGGAGCCGGCTAAGGGTGCCGGCCTCTACTTCATGGACACCAGCTCCGCGGCGGCGGAATGCGTGACCCTGCAGGCGGCGGCCGGCTTCGTGGTCCATCTCTTCCCCACCGGCCAGGGTAACATCATCGGCAATCCCATCGAGCCGGTGATCAAGCTGACGGCCAACCCCAAGACGGCACGGGAGATGGCGGAACATGTCGACCTCGACGTCTCCGGCATCCTGCGCGGCGAGATGAACTTCGACGAGGCGGGCGATGCCCTGATCGACATCACGGTCAGAACCTGCAACGGGCGCCTGACGGCGGCCGAGGCGCTGAAGCACCGCGAGTTCGTCATGACCAAGCTCTATCGCAGCGCCTGATCGACCGTCAGGCTTTGAGAATGAGGGGGGAAGGGTGAGCGGCGGCGAAACCCTTACGCTGGAGGCGGCGCGCGACCTGGTGGCCGGCGCCCTGATGGCGGCGGGCACAGCGGAGGCCAACGCCGCCTCCGTCGCCGCCGCCTTGGTCGCTGCCGAGGCCGACGGCCAGAAGGGGCACGGCCTGTCGCGGGTGGCCAGCTACGCGGGCCAGGTCAAGACCGGCAAGGTCCAGGGCACGGCCGTGCCCCGGATCGAGCAGCTCTCCCCGGCCGCGATCCGGGTGGATGCCGGCGCCGGCTTCGCCTTCCCCGCCCTGGACCTGGCCCGCACGGCCTTGGTGGAGATGGCGAAGAGCCAGGTTGTCGCCCTGGCCGCCGTCTACAGCTCGCACCACTTCGGTCAGGGCGGATACCATGTCGAGCGTCTGGCCGCGGAAGGCCTGGTCGCCCTGATGCTCGGCAACTCGCCCCAGGCCATCGCGCCCTGGGGCGGCACGCAGGGGCTCTTCGGTACCAATCCCATCGCCCTGGCGGCGCCGCGGCGGGAGGGGGCGCCGCTGGTCATCGATCTCTCCCTGGCCAAGGTCGCGCGCGGCAAGGTCATGGCTGCGGCAAAGGCCGGCGAGACGATCCCGGAAGGCTGGGCCCTGGATGCCGAGGGACAGCCGACCCGCGACCCCGAGGCGGCACTGGGCGGCACCATGATCCCCATGGGCGAGGCCAAGGGGGCCGCCCTGGCGATGCTGGTGGAGGTGCTTTCGGCCAGCCTCGTCGGCGCCAACCACGGTTTCGAGGCCTCGTCCTTCTTCACGGCGGAGGGGCCACCGCCGGGCGTCGGCCAGCTTTTGTTGGCCTTCAACCCCGGCCCGCTGTCGGGGGGCGGGTTTGTCGATCGCCTCGAGACCCTGATCGGTGCGCTTGAAGATCAGCCGGGCGCCCGCCTGCCGGGCAGCCGCCGCTTGGCCGCGCGGCAGGCCGCGGCCCGTGACGGTCTGGTCATCGCCGCTTCGACATTGGCGGAAATCAGAGCCATTTAAGGTTAACGCCAATTGCCCGTCGTGGCTTGCGGGTCGTCACCCGACCTGGGTCGCGGGGCCTCTACCACCAATTGACACGCCATCCTGACTAAGCAGCCTGTTGATCGGCGGCGGTCGCTCCGTGCTATCCTTGCCACCGTCGGGAGCAATCGCGCCAATCGTTTGCCAGCCGATAATCGAAGCGGGAGCTTATTCGAGGCGAGTCAGCGAGGGAGCGCCAAGAGCGGTGCTGTGTCCCTTTGGGCCAGGCGGTGGATAGTGATGGGTACCGACGTCTTCCAGACTGCGATCACCGGCTCGCCGCCACCGCGGCGGGCGCGCGGGGCATAGGGGCGGTTCAGGGTCCATGCGGTCTGGTCGTTTCGGGCAGCTTGTTGGCGCATGGACGAGAAAAGGGCTTCTGTGGATCTGCCTCGGCGTCGTTGTCGCCCTGCGTTTTGCGGACCCCCAGCCGCTTCCGACCTTTCGTTACGCCTTCTTCGATTTCGCCCAGCGCGTTCTGCCGCCTGAAGCCGTGGATCTCTCGGAAGATCTGGTCGTGGTCGACATCGACGAGGAGAGCCTGGCACGCTCCGGCCAATGGCCCTGGCCGCGCGATCTGCTGGCCGATCTGGTCGGCCTGATCGCGGCCGGCAAGCCGTCGGTGCTGGGCATCGACATCATCTTTGCCGAGTCTGACCGCCTGTCGCCGGAGAACCTGCTGAAGCGATTCCCCCTCGACGCGCCGCTGAGGGAGAGCCTGGCGGCCTTGCCGTCCAACGACGCCATGTTGGCGGCCAAGTTCGGCCTGTTGCCGACGGTCCTGGCATCGGCTGTGACCGATGGTGGTGCACAGAGGGTGGAAGACGGCGGCGCGCAGGCGCCCATCCTGCTCAGGCTCGGCCGGCAAACGGGTTCCGAGTTGCGCCGCTATGCGAATCTGCTCCGCAATCTGCCAGTTCTGGAAGAGGCCAGCGGCGGCGTCGGCGTCGCCAGCCTCGAGCTCTCCGGCGACGGGGTGGTTCGCCGGCTACCGGTGGTGATGCTGGTCGGCGATTCGGTTGTGCCGAGTTTCGCCGTCGAGGTCTTGCGCATTGCCAAGGCTGCCGAGGCGATCTCTGTGGAGATCGACGGCCCTGGCGTGACCAGCGTTACCCTGGCGGACCTGGCCATCGAGACCAGCTACAGCGGCCATGTCTGGCTGCGTGACCGCTCCATCGCGTCGATCCCGCGCATTTCCGCCGGTGCCCTCCTGGCCGGAGAGGTCTCTCCCTTCCAACTTCAGGGGCGGATCGTCTTGCTGGGGTCGACGGCAGCGGGGCTGGGCAGAGGATTTGTGACGCCGATGGGCGACCTGCGCGGCGATGTGGAGGTCCAAGCGCTTGCCATCGCCAACATCCTCACCGACAGCTATCTGCACCGGCCCCGGCTTGCCGCGGTCTGGGAGGGGGCGGCGGCGGCGCTTCTGCTGGTGACGGTGGCCGCTTTCGCCTTCAGGGTTTCCGGCTATGTGAGCCTGGCAATCGTACTCGGCGGCCTCGGCCTCCTGTTCGCGGTGGCGCTCTACGCCTTCGCCCGACATGGGGTTCTTCTGGACCCCAGCTATCCGACGCTGGTGCTGGTGGCCAGCTATCTGGTGATGCAGGGCCTCTCCATCGTCGAAGCCCAGTATCAGCGCCGGCGCAGCGAACAGGAGCGGGAGATGGCCCTCATTCTCGCCGAGGCGGCCAACCGCTCCAAGACCAGCTTCCTGGCGAACATGAGCCACGAACTGAGAACGCCGCTCAACGCGATCCTGGGCTTCTCCGAGATGATGAAGAGCGAGATCCTGGGCCCGGTCTCACCGCCCAAGTATCGCGGCTACGTCAAGGACATTCACCAGATGGGACAGCACCTGCTGTCGCTGGTGAACGAGATCCTGGAGATGTCGAAGATCGAGGCGGGGCAGAGCCAGCTCTCCGAGTCCGAGTTTCCGGTCCGCAAGACCCTCGAAGACTGCGTCCGCACCGTCGAGTCCGCCTATCGGGACCGCCGGCCCAAGATTGCGCTGGACGCGCAATCCGTGCTGCCGTCCCTGAACGCCGATCAGCGCATGTTCATGCAGATGGTCCTCAACCTGCTTTCCAATTCGGTCAAGTACTCGCAGGACGGCGGGAAGATCCTGCTGACCGGCCGCGTCGACGAGTCGGGCGCCTATCGCCTCTCAGTTTCAGACACCGGGATCGGAATGTCGGATAAGGAGATTGTGGACGCCTTTGAGCCGTTTCGCCGCTCCGATCACGCCATGACATCGAATTTCGAGGGTATAGGATTGGGTTTGCCCTTGACCAAGGCAATGGTCGAAATGCATGGAGGAAAGCTGGAGGTGGCCAGCGTCACCGATCATGGGACCACGGCAACGCTTGTCTTTCCGGCCGAGCGGGTCCGCGGCGGTCCGGCCGGGCAATGAGGGGGGAAAGGGCATGACGGTATGATGCGCGTCTCGAAGCAGCGGCGCCTTCTCGGTGGACTGCTGGCTACGGTGCTGCTGCTCGGCATCCAGGCGGGCGCCGCGCGGGCCCAGGATCAGGAGGTTGCCCTGGTCAAGGTCGTGGCCGGCGAGGCCTATGCCCTGCGGGCCGAAGAGCGTGCCGCGCTCACGGTCGGCGAGGCGATCTTCATCATGGACGTCGTCGAGACGGTGGACGGTTCCGTCGGGCTGACCTTCAAGGACGGCTCGCGGATTTCCATCGGTCCCAATTCCAGGGTTCAGTTCACGCAGTTCGAGTTCTCGCCGGCGGAGGGAAGGCTTGCCTTTCTGATCGATTTCTTTCGCGGCACGATGCACTACATCTCCGGCGTGATCGCCAAGCTCTCGCCCGATGCGGTCAAGGTCAGGACACCGGTCGCGACGGTCGCCGTGCGCGGTACCCGCTTCCTGGCCAAGGTCGAGGGAGACTAGGGCCATGCTGCGCCTTCTCTGCACGTTTGGACTCCTGCTCCTGCTTTCCGCCTGTGCCGGCAACAACCGCTTCGTTCTGCTGGAGGAAGAGGACGGCAAGGTCGGGTCCATCGTGATCGTGAACGAAGCCGGCTCGCAGACCATCGATACGGCCAACCAGGCGAGCCTGGTCGGTGCGTCGACCACCGCGCCCAGTGCGCCGGAGCCCATCAGCGAACAGGAGATCGAGGAAACCTGGGGTGTCGCCATCCAGGCCAATCCTCTGCGCCCCACGACCTTCATTCTCTACTTCATCCTGGGGTCGGACCGTCTGACCAGCGAGTCAGAGGCCCAGTTGCGCGCCGTTCTGGACGCCATCAACGAGTATCCGGCCCCCGAGGTTTCGGTGGTGGGGCATACCGATCGCCTGGACACGGCACAGCGCAATGCGCGCCTGTCGCTGCGCCGTGCCGAGCGGGTGCGCGACCTGTTGATTGCCGAGGGCCTCGACCCGGCGTTGATCGAGGTCGACTCCCACGGCGAGAACAACCCGCTGATCCCCACCGCTGACGAGATTGCCGAGCCGCGCAACCGCCGGGTTGAAGTGACGGTGCGCTAGCCCGATACCCCACATCGCGCCGGATCCGCCCGGTTCGGTTGTACGGCTGCGAAGCCTTTCATCGTCATGGTTTTCGAGGCTGCGCAGCTGGGTGTGAAATCACCACGACCTCCTCCCAATGCGCAGTTGACGCGTCTCGAAATCGGTCGGATTTTTTTCCTTGCGATCGGCAAGGGGAGACCATGGGCGTGGCGATCGTGCCGCATAAGGTCGATGGGTCTTACGACGAGGCGCTGTTCGAATTCATCGCCGAGAGCGAGGGTTTCGTGCCGCGGGTCTATAGCGACCACCTCGGCATCCCGACCCTTGGCCTCGGCTATGCAATGCTGACGAAGGCCGCGAACTGGCCTCTGCGCCCCGGTATGGATGCCGATCTCTCGGCGATCGGCGTGGTGCTCAACGAACCCGATCTAGCGTTGCTCCGGGCGGCCGGGCGGACCCTGGCGCGCGGCGCCGTCGATGAAGCCAAGGCGCTGATCGCGCCCTGGCAGCCCGGCGAGGACTCCGCATCGCTCAACGCCTTCAGCTTTTTCATCACCCGCGAGCAGGGCAGAGCCCTCTTCGAAAAGATCCGTCCCGGCTACGAGGCAATCCTGGAACGCAAGCTGGGCAGCGAACTGCTGGCGGACCTCGCGGGTTCGCAGGAGCTGAAGGTGCTTTTCTCTCTGGCCTACAACAACCCGGATCTCATCGGTCGCAAGTTGACCGCCGCCATGAAAGAGGGAGCCCGGGAAAAAGCCTGGTATGAGATCCGCTTCGGCTCCAACAGGAATCGGCACCGCGGCCTGCAGAACCGGCGTGACGCAGAGGCGGAGACCTTCGGTACGCTGAACGCCAATCCCACCGACGCAGAGCGGCAGGCCTTGCGGACGCTTATCGAGGCGCGACGAGCGGACATGTCGGCCTATCTGGCCGAGACCGGCCGCACAAGCGATGAGATCGAAGGCGTCTTTGCGGCGCTGGAAGAGGACGCCCGCCGGACCCGCCTTGCCTGAACGGGCCGAAAGCCCCGCTGGCGGTTCCTGAGCTCTCTGACAACCGGAACACCATCGATTTTGAACCCGACCGGCCAGGAGTCCGCGTGCTACCTTGCCCGCAACGGAGATCTTTGTTGCAGGGGAGAGTATCTATGGCGAAAACGCGGGTCGGCGTAATCGGGCTCGGTTCCATGGGCTACGGCATGGCGGTCTCGGCACTGGGCGCCGGCCTGGAGGTGGTGGGCTACGATCTGGCGGCCGAGCGCAGGCAGGCCCTGGCGGAGAAGGGCGGGGCGGTTGCCGAGTCCCTGCCCGCCCTGGCGGCGGGGGCAGACGTGGTGGTCTCCGTCGTCGTCAATGCCGCCCAGACCGAGGCGGTGCTTTTCGGTCCCGAGGGCGTTGCCGGGGCCATGCCCGAGGGCGCGGTCTTCGTCTCCTGCGCCACCGTCGCCCCGCAGATCGCCGGCCAGATGGCCGAACGCCTGGAGGCCATGGGGCGCCACTACCTGGACGCGCCCATGAGCGGCGGCACCCTCGGCGCCAATTCGGGGGCGCTCACCTTCATGGCGGCGGGCAGCCCGGCCGCCTTCGAGCGGGCGGACCCGGCCTTGCAGGCCATGGGCAAGAAGGTCTACCAGCTTGGCGATACCGCCGGGCGCGGCTCCGCGATGAAGCTCATCAACCAGCTCTTGGTGGGGGTGCACATCGCCGCGGCGGGGGAGGCCATGGCCATGGCGCTGAAGCTTGGCCTGGAGGCTGAGGAAGTCTTCGAGGTGATCAGCAATTCGGCTGGCGCCTCCTGGGCCTTCTGCGACCGCGTGCCCCATATGCTGAGCGGCGACTACAGCCCCAAGTCCGCCGTCGCCATCTTCACCAAGGACCTGGGGATCGTGCTGGACGCCGCCCGCAGCGAGGGGTTCCCCGTGCCCCTGGCGGCCAATGCCCTGCAGTCCTATCTCATGGCCGAGGCGGCGGGCATGAGCCGCGACGACGACTCCTCGGTGGTGCGGGTCTATGCGCAGATGGCGGGTTTGGACCTGCCGGGCGGCTAGGCCGATGACCCAGCCTGAGAGGATCGGAGCCAAAGCAGGCAGAGAGCGCCGGCGAGCAGCGGCGGGACGGTGGTGAGGACCTGATAGAGCAGCGAGGCCGCCACCGCGGCCTCCTGCGCCACGCCGAAGGGGACCATGCCCAACACGAAGGCGGCCTGCAGGGTGCCGATGAAGCCGGGGCTGGTGGGCAGGGCCAGGCCGACCGCCGCCAGCACCATGACCACCACGGCGATGGCGAGGGGAACCTCGAGCTGCACAGCCTGTAGCGTCAGAGAGAGCGCGGCCAGCATGATCCCCCAGGTGATCAGACTGGTGAGCACCAGCCGCCACAGCAGAGACCCTTGGCGCAGTGCCGTGAGACCACTGAGGGCGTCGTGGATCGGTGGCCCCAGCCGGGTGGCAAGCCTTTCCGGACAGTAGCCCAAGGCGCGGTCGATCGCGGCGCCGGTCGCCTCGGGCCGGATCAGAAGCGCAAGCAACAGCAGACCGAGCAGGGACAGGGAGGCCGCGAGGGAGACGAGGACGGACTCGGCGAGCGGCGAGGGCGCGCGCACCGTCCAGAGTGCCCAGACCAGCAGCGCCAGTAGGGCGAGGAAGTCGAGCGCTTTCTCGACGGCGATGCCGGAGAGGGCGGCGGCCGCCTTTACCGGATGGTGCTTCGACAGCAGATAGCCGCGGGCGATCTCGCCCGCCTGGAACGGCAGCAGGACATTGCCGGCGTAGCCGACCAGAACATAGGCGGTGAGGCGGGGTACCGGCAGGGCGATCAGCGGCGAGAGGAGATAGCGCCAGCGCACCGCCTTTCCGACAAAGAACAGGCCATAGACGAGCAGCGCGGTGCCGGCCAGTGGGTAGTCGATGTCGTTCTTCAGGATCTGCACGAGGGCCGGGATGTCGGTCGTGGTGAAAACCAGCCATGCGGCAAGGCCGCCGACCGCCAGTCCGGCCGCCAGCAGGCGCCAGCGCTTCGGGGATGTCAGGCGCTCGGACATTGGGGCAATGCGCGCCGGCTCACCGGATCGGCGCCGCCAGCACATAGGTCGCGCCGACGTCGGGCGCCGCGTAGACCCGCACCAGCCTGTCTTTCAGGTCGTCGAGGGCATCGTGCTCCGGCCGATGGACTCGTCTGAGCGGTTCCGGCAGTTCGAAGAAGTGGTCGAACAGGATCAGGCGCCCGCCGGAGTCCCAGGTCTCGCGGATCAGGTCGCGCAGGAAATCGCCGTCGAAGTCGCGACCCCTGGTCTTGGTGAAGAGGCCGTTCAGATCGTTTTCCAGCAGGCTGACGGAGACGTCCGGCGGCTGGAAGACGGCAATCATGGCGACCCTTGCCGGCGACAGATAGCGCAGGGTTTCTCCAAGCCCCGCGTTGCTGACGACGATCACCAGATCCTCGGGCTCGGCCTCGGCGATCACCCAGGCGCCCCTCTGGCGGTCGTACTCGTTGGCCGGGTCGTAGACCAGGGCCATGCCGCCGACCGCATTGTGAAGAAATAGCGCGCCGACGAAGGTCGCGATCAGGCGGCCACGGCCGATCCTGAGGCAGGGTTCGATCACCAGGGCGGCGAAGATCAGGATCAGCGGCGGAAAGACCATGATCCAGGCCTCCAGACCCGCCGGATTGAGCCGGCCGATGACCGCACCGTTCACCAGGAGCCAAACGAGGAGCACGAGAAAGGGGCGTTGCCTGAAAAAGGCGAAGGAGGGGCGCCAGAGGGCCCGCAGGATCCACAGCGCGAGGACGCCGAGGGCCGTCAGGGTCACGAAAGGGAAATAGACCAGGGCGCCCGCCCGTTTGGCCAGGAAGACCTCCTCGGTGATGATGTTGTTGGAGAAAGCGCGCTGAATCAACGCGACCACCGGATCGAAGGCGAAGATCCAGTTAGCCGAAGCCAGGTCGTGAGCCAGGGCAAAGGCGGAGCGGATCATGGAGACGACGACCGTTCTGAGCGAAAGGCTCGGGACCATGAATTCCCCGGCGCGCTGCGCGAGAAAAGCGCTGAAGGCCGAGGCGCTCAGCGGATCGGGCCAGTAGGCCAGAAAACCGATCAGATAGCCGCCTGCGACCACCGCACCGCCGACGACCAGATAACCCGCGAGTTGCGGGACCCTGCTGCGATAGAGCAGCAGCAGGGGAAAGGCGAAGAACAGGGGGATGACGCTGGGCTGGTAGAGCAGCACGGTGAGTCCCGCCAGACCGCCCCAGCCCGCTACAGGCAACAGGCCGTCGCTCCAGGCGGCCTGCTGCCTGTCCCGTGTGTGTGTCATCAGTCCATGGAGCACCAGGAGGATGCAGAAGATCGCCGGGACGTAGACTTCCGCCTCAGCGGCATAGCGCCAGAACCCGTAGCTGACGCCCAGAATGACCGCGGCGAGGCCGGCGGTTGCCGGCGAGAGCTTCAGATCGCCGCCGACGATGCGGACCATGAGCACCAGCGATCCGGCGGCACAGAGGGCGGAAACGCAGCGCATCAGCGTCAGTGCCGAGAGGTCCAGGCCCAGAGCGGAGACGCCCAGGAACAGCAGCCGCATGGCGATGTGGTAGAGCATCAGCCGGGGGTCTGACAGATAGTCCACCGGGAAGTTCTCGGCACGGTAGGCGAAGGCGTAGACGTCGTCGGTCTCGCTGACGTTGCCGGCCGCGGTGAGCAGATAGAATCCGGTCAGCAGCGCGAAGCACAGACCGGTCGTGCGCCCATCGCCTCGGGCGAGAGCGGCGGCCCAGCCCGCCGGTCCGCGTAAGGCCTGGTCTGCCTGGGCGGAAGGACCTTCAGTCATGCGCTGAGAGCCGGGGAGAGTTGGGGCAGGTCATGGTGCGCTTCCAGCCGGTCGACGAAGGCCCCGATCGGCAGCACATCGAAGCGTCGCTTCAGAGCCCCGAGGCGTTCGGTCATGAATGCGGTCTTCTCTGCGCCGGAGCGCCGCATGCCCGGCAGACAGGCGAGCGCGGCAGAGTCGTCACTGCCGAGGAAGTCGGTGGCGTGCAGCAGGAACGACGGCGGCACACGCCGCAGGCGGCAGAGGGAAAGGGCGGCGTTGAAGTACCCGCTCGCCAAGCCAGGTGAACGGTCGGCAAGGTAGTTCAGATAGGTGCCCTGAAAGGGCAGGCGCAGCAGCGGCAGCGTGGTGACGGGCGTTTCGACAAGGCTGCCGTTGCCGAGAGACCAGCGATAGGGGCGCAGCGGCTGCCTGCTGTCCCGCAGGTTTCCGTAGAGATCATCCTGGATCTCCGCGCGGCCGCCGGCCTTCGCGGCCTGGCGCCGGTGGTACAGCCTCGCCAACGCGCCCAGACTGCTGGGAAAGCTGGATGCATCGTAGGCATAGCCCAGGTCGGTGAGGGCTTCGAGCAACGCGGGAGACAGACCGAAGGCCGGGCCGCGGAAGCCTCTTGGCGTCTTCCCCGTCGCCTCCGCGATGACATCACCGGCGCGCCGAACCTCGTCGGCGATCCGTTCGCGCGGCCAGCGGTGCAGGCTCAGTTCATGGTCGTAGGAGTGGTTGCCGGGCTCGTGGCCCCGCTTGGTCCATTCGGCCATGAGGGCCCGGTTGGCCGGCTGGGCCGCATCCCGCCCGATGATGAAGACGGTCAGCCGGAGATCGAGCCGGTCCAGGACTTCGAGGATCCTCGGCACGGCGAGATCCAGGAAGGAGGGGTAGTCCCGCCAAGCCTCGATGCCGAAGCTGCGCTGGTAGCACCAGAGATTGTCGAGATCGAGCGACAGGGTGGCCGCCGGGCCGCTGCCTCTCTGTGCCACCGGTTCCGTCATGCGGCGTGGCGGTCCGCAGCCATGCCTTCGCCGGCCAGCAGCATGGCCGCCGCCTCGTTGGCCAGAGCGACGCTTTCGTTGACGCTGAGGGAGGCATTCACGATTTGCGCCGAGTTGACGATGGAGAGGCCGGGGACCGAGGTGGCCATGGGCGGCAGGCGGTCGCTGTAGTTGAGGGTGGAGAGCGCCAGCACATGGCGCGTCCGGGTGACTTTGAAGGCCTTGATCTGGTCACGGCGGAGGTCGGGGAACATACGCTGCAGCGCCGGCAGGAACGCGGCCTCGACCGCATCGTCGCCGGCGTCGAGTAGCGGATCGTCCAGCGGTACGTATTTCGGCAGATAGACCAGATGCATGCCGCCGATGAGGGCGCGGTCGATCAGCGAGGACATCTCGATGACAGAGGTGAAGGGAATGGTCTCATCGGTGATGTAGGTCAGGTAGGCGTTGCCCAGGGGGCGGTCCAGAAGCAGCGAGGCGCAGACGATCCCCTGATAGACGATGGCGTCGTGCCGTTCCCTCTCGGCATCGCTGAGGCCCTCGCAGACCCTTGTGGCAATGGGGGCGGCACAGGTGTTGACCACCCGGTCGAATGTGCGGGTCTTCCCTCCCGCGGCGACCGTGAGGCCCGTTCCCGAAGCGGCGATCGATGTTACCGGCATGCCCGCCTCCAGGGTGACGCCGGCGCCGCGCAGCGTCTCGGCAAGGACCGAGAGAATACGGTGATAGCCGCCCGGCACATAGCCGAACATCTCGGTCTTCAGGCCACCGCGCCGCGCCGCGTAGAAGCGCCGGATCACCGACCAGATGTAGGCGGCCGAGGCCTTCTCGTGGTTGCTCCCCAGCTTCGAGCGCAGCAGGGGCCGCCAGAGGTTCCGGTAGGTGGCGCGGCCGGAGAGGCGGGTCAGCCAGGCCTCGGCGCTCATCGCTTCCAGCGCGCGGCCGTCTTCGATGCGCGATCCGTAAACGATGGTTGCCGCCAGTCTTACCTTGTCCAGCGGGCCGAGCACCGGCAGGCGAAAGAAGTCGAGCGCGTTGTTCAGGGGATGCATCGACCGGCCGGTGAAGAAGTTGGTCCGGGTCACCGCCCAACGGATCTCGTCTTCCAGGCCCAGCTCCCGCAGCAGGGCGCGGAGTTTGGCGTCGGAGAGCAGGGTCACGTGGTAGTAGCGGTCCCAGACCACCTCGCCGAGTTGCCAGGCCGAGGCCAGGCCGCCGAGGACCGGCGCGGCCTCCAGGACGGTGACCTTCTGCCCGGCCTGACTCAGCCGATAGGCAAGGGTGAGGCCGAGCATGCCTCCCCCGACGATTCCCCAGTGCAGCGACTGCCTACTTGCCATCGTTGTCGGCATAGGAGGAGCGCAGCTTGACCGTCACCGGCTCCGGCATGGGCCGGCCCAGCCATCGCAGCTTCGCCAGCCGGAACGCCAGGCGCAGATGCCCGATGATGGTGCGAACGATCTTGATCTTGGATTGGCCCAGCAGTCGCGTCTCGAGGACGGCAGGGTACTCGACGATCCGGCAACCGGCCAGATCCATGCGTCCGAGGATCTCGGTCACGCCGCAGAAGCCGGGATCGCACACCGTCATGTCGTCGATCGCGCGCCGCCGGTAGAGCCGGAAGCAGCTCGTGTAGCTGGTCAGCTTGTGGCGCAGCACGCAGCGGTACATGAAGGCCGAGCCCCGGGACAGAAAGGACCGCCAGGCCGGCACGGCCCGCATGACCCCCTGCTCGTGCGCCGGGGAAGCCGCGACCACGTCGACGTCGTCGGCCATGAGAGACATCATCTCGAAGAGCTGGTCCGGTGCGAAGGTACAGTCGGCGTCGAGGGCCGCAAGATAGGCGGTCTGAACCTGCCGGAAGCCGGTGATCAGTGCGGCGGCGATGCCCATGTTCGCGTCGTGGCGGATGAGCTTGAAACGCTCGCGCTGGCCGAAGAGCTTCTGCAGCAGCGCCCAGGTTTCATCGTCGCTGCCGTCGTCGACCAGGACGTAGTGGAGATCGAACAGGGCCGCGCCCTTGTCGGCGAAGCGCTGCAGGGTCTTTTCGAGGTAAGGGAGGGTGTCGGCCTCGTTGTAGCAGGGGATCACCAGTGTCAGCGGGATCTTGCCCGCGCTGCGCCGGCTCTCGGGAACCAGGGCCTCGGCAACCGCCGGCACTTCCGCGCGTGGCCGCTGCCTGGCGGCGGAGAGTTCGAGGCCCAGACTGTCGGCGATGGTGGTGAAGTCGTAGCGCTCCAGGTAGTAGCGGATCTTTGCCGGCATGGCCTCGAGATTGCGGTAGTGACGGATCCGCTGGAGCAGGCTCGCGGCGGCAATCCGTGGCTGGTCGGGTTCCAGTTCCCAACTGTGGAAGTAGAGAACCAGGGGGTCGTCCCCGGTCGCGGCCAGGCGCTCGATGCGCGGACGCAGCAGCCAGTCGGGGAGCTGCCGCAGGTAGTTTCCGCCGGCCAGCAGCAGCGGCAGTCCGAAAACCGGGAGACCCGTCGTCGGGATTTCCTGGAGGCTGCCCGCCGGTCCGCTGTGGCGGTGGACCACGCTGCGCCCCGGGTCGCCGGCCATGGCCCGCAGGCTGGCATCGTAGGCAAAGCCGGCCTCGGCCAGGGTGTCCAGCGCCCAGTAGTCGCGGGGGCCGATCCAGCCGCGGCCGATCCTGAAGCCCTCGATGGCCTGGCCGGTGGCATCCTCCAATGCCTGGCGCGAGCGGCGCACATCCTTGGCGAACTCCTTGGGCGTGAGTTCCTTGATGCGGTTGTGAAAGTAGCCCTGACAGGCGATCTCGTGCCCGCTTTCGACGATGTGGCGCAGGATCTGTGGATGATTGTCCGCGATCCAGCCGCAACTGAAGAAGGTGGCCCGGCTTCCGGTCTCCTCCAGAAGCTCCAGGGCGCTTTCGGTGTTGCGCTTCAGGTTGGTCTCGAAGCGGCCCCAGTATCCGCTGGGAATGAGATGACTGAAGGCGCCGACCTGGAAGTAGTCCTCGACCACGATGGTGAGAATGTGTTTGCGGCCGGATGTCCCGTCGCTGCTCACGGCACCAGACTCGCCCGGTCCACCTGCTTGGAGAGGAAGTCCGCGAAGGCCGCGGCGATGCGCGCCGGGCTCTCCAGGTCGCCGAAGGGGTTCGCGACCACCTCGACGGAGTCGATCCAGCGGCTGAGGGCATCGCGATCGTCCAACAGTTCCTTGAGCTGACCGGGCCATTCCCCCGCCATCTTTGCGACACCGATCTCGATGGCTTCCGGGCGTTCGGTCTTGCCGCGCAGGACCAGCAGGGGTTTGCCGAGACTGGCCACCTCTTCCTGCACGCCGCCGGAATCCGAGACGATCAACCACGCCGCCTGAAGCAGGCCGAGGAAGGCGGCATAGTCGAGCGGCTCGATCAGGAACACCCGTTCGCATTCGGAGAGGACCCGCTCGATAGCCGCCTTGACGGTCGGGTTGGGGTGGACCGGCACGACCAGGGCGGTGTCCGGGTTGTCCGCGACGAAGCCCCGGAGGGTCTGGAGGTTCCGGTCCAGGGTGGCGCCGAAGCTCTCCCGTCGGTGGGTCGTCAGGACGATGGGCTTGAGGCCCTCCAGGGCCTTCAGCAGGCCCTTGAGTTTGGGGCAGGCCGAAGGCTCCTCCAGGACGCCGTGCAGCGAGGCGACGACCGGGTTTCCGGTCACCAGCACGCGCTCCGCTGCGATTCCCTCGGCCAGCAATGTGGCGCGGTTCTGCGCCGTCGGTGCGCAATGGAGAGAGGCCAACTGGGAGATGAGCCGCCGGTTCATCTCCTCCGGGAAGGGGCTGTTGGGGTCGCCGGTGCGCAGCCCCGCCTCGATATGGGCGACGGGGACCGCGCGCATCTGGCCGGCCAGCGCGCCGGCAAGGGCGCTGGTGGTATCGCCCTGCACCACGATCAAGGCCGGCGAGACTTCGGCGATCACCGGGTCCAAGGCGGCGAGGGTCCTGGACAGCAATGCGTTGATCGACTGCCCGGCGGACATCGCGCCAAGCTGATAGTCGATCTCGGCATCGAGCAGTCCATGAAAGGCCGGCATCAAATCGGCCTGCTGGGTGGTGGAGACAATGGTGACGCGAATCCCCTCAAGGCCCTTCAGGTGACGCACCACCGGTGCGACCTTGATCAACTCAGGCCTTGTGCCGACGACAAACATGAGTCTGCCGCTACCTGCGGGAAATGCCTTGGTCATTGACCCCTTGAGCCCAACGCCCGACGCTGGGAAACACACGCACCCGTTGCCCACGTCCAATTAATGCCACACCCGGCTCAATACTAAGTGAAATCCGGGTTCATTCATAAGTGAGATTGATTAACAAACAGCCCGTGTACAGAACCGAACAAAAGTAGAACGGGCGGCGGCCCACAAGTTCGCGGGCATGAGGTTCGGGAGCGAATTGGCAAGGGTAGCGCTTGGCTGGGGGACCTGGATTCGAACCAGGGCTGCTCGGGTCAGAGCCGAGAGTTCTACCGCTAAACTATCCCCCAAGCGACCGGGCCGCGCGCCGGTGAGCGCGCGGATGCCCTTCATAGTCCGTCCAGGGGGGCCATTTCAACCGATTTCGATGGCTTGCATGAGTGCCTGGGCGCGGGCCCGGGGGCGGGCTTTCGGCGCAGCCCTGGCATCGGGGGACCGCTTCACGCTATCATCGCGGGCCAACGGCCGGCGGCCAATGCCCGGCCGGAGAGAACAGGAGCAGTTTTTCGGTGTCAGCCTTCGGCAACGGACGGCGCCGGACCGAGGGGATCCGGCGGAACGAGGCCTATGATTACGGGCCGTCGTCCAGGCCCGCCCGCTGCGTCTACGCGGCCCTCGATCTCGGCACCAACAACTGCCGCCTTCTCGTCGCCCGGCCGTGGCGCGACGGGTTTCGGGTCATCGATGCCTTCTCGCGCATTGTCAGGCTGGGGGAGGGGCTTTCGGCTTCCGGCAAGCTCTCCGATCAGGCCATGCAGCGAACCCTGGACGCGCTCAAGGTCTGCGCCTCGAAGATCCGCCGCCGCGGCGCGACGGAGGTGCGGGCGGTGGCCACCGAGGCCTGCCGGCGGGCCGACAACTGCCAGAGCTTCCTGACCCAGGTCCGCCAGGAGACGGGCATCGATCTGGAGATCATCTCCCAGGACGAGGAGGCACGGCTGGCCATCTGCGGCTGTGCGCCGCTGATCGATCCCGAGGTGCCGGATATCCTGCTGTTCGATATCGGCGGCGGCAGCACCGAGATCTGCTGGCTGCGCGCCGAGCGCCCGGACCCGCGAGGTCCCAGGCGCAACGGCGCAGGGCGCGGCCTGACGGGCGAGGACCTGAAGCTTGTGGCCTGGGCCTCGGTGCCGGTGGGGGTGATCTCCCTCGCCGAGCGCTTTGGCGGCGTCGAGCTGTCGCCCGGCGACTACGATGCCATGGTTGCGGTCATGGAGGAGGCGATGGCCGACTTCGTCCGCCTGCACGACGTCCGGGCCGCCGTCGCCGACGCCAAGGTCCAGATGCTGGGAACCTCCGGCACGGTGACCACCCTGGCCGGGGTCCACCTTGACCTTCCGCGCTATGACCGCTCCTCCGTCGACGGCAGCTATCTGGATATGGACACGGTTCATCGGATCTGCAGCCGCATCGCCGATATGAGCTACGGCGAGCGGGCGGGACACGGCTGCATCGGCGTGGAGCGCGCCGATCTGGTGGTGGCCGGCTGTGCCATCCTGACCGCGCTCTGCCGGCTCTGGCCTGCCGAGCGCCTGCGGGTTGCCGACCGGGGCCTGCGCGAAGGCATGCTCTACACCATGATCCACGGCACCGGCGCGCCACGCGGGCCGGCGACGCCCCGTGGCCTCTAAGGTCAGCTAGACTTGGCGCGGCCGAGCGGGGGCGGATCCCGCGGACGCAGGAAGGGCGGTTCGCGCGGCGGGCCGTCGTCCGGCGCCGGCGGACGCGGGCTTTCCGGGCGCAACCTGAAGGTCCGGGTCAAGACGGCCAAACGGCGCTCCGCCTCCTCGGCGCGCTGGCTGGAGCGTCAACTGAACGACCCCTACGTGGCCGAGGCGCGCAAACGCGGCTACCGCTCCCGGGCCGCGTTCAAGCTCGCCCAGCTCGACGACCGCTTCCGATTTCTGAAGAGCGGCGCCCGGGTCGTCGACCTGGGCTGCGCGCCCGGCGGTTGGCTGCAGGTGGTGGTGGAGCGCTGCGGGCGCGCCGCCCATGTCGTGGGCATCGACCTCTTGGAGGTGGAGCCGGTCCCCGGCGCTCATCTTCTGGTCGGCGACTTCCTCGACGATGATGCGCCCGACCGGCTGAAGGCGGGCTTGGGCGGCGCGGCGGATCTGGTGCTCTCCGACATGGCCGCCTCGGCAACCGGGCATGCCAAGACCGATCACCTCAGGGTCATGGCCCTGGTGGAGGCGGCTTACCTCTTCGCCCGGGAGGTCCTGGCCCCCGGCGGGGCCTTCGTGGCGAAGGTGCTGCAGGGCGGGACGGAGCGCGAACTGCTGGCCCAGCTCAAGCGGGACTTCGCCAGGGTCAACCATGCCAAGCCGGCGGCCAGCCGCAGCGACTCGGCGGAGATGTACCTGGTCGCCACCGGATTCCGCGGAGACCCGGAGCCCTCGCCCTAGAAATTCATGACGCGAATCGAGCGGTTTTGGGCGGTCCTTTGCCATGTTCAGGCCGCACCCCAGCCCTGCGCGGCAATCCGCTTGGCAATGCGGGGCGCGCGTGTATGATGCGGCGCCAATCACCGCCAAGGGGATCGGCATGGAAATCCGTCAGGCTCTTACTTTCGACGACGTTCTTCTCGAGCCGGCGGAATCCGCGATCCTTCCAAGCCAGACAGACACCCGCACGAAGCTGACCCGCTCCATCGAGCTGGGCATCCCCCTCCTGTCCTCGGCCATGGACACGGTGACCGAAGGGCGCCTGGCCATCGCGCTGGCCCAGGCCGGCGGCATCGGCGTGGTCCACAAGAACCTGGACATCGAGCAGCAGGCCGCCGAGGTTCTCCGGGTCAAGAAGTTCGAAAGCGGCATGGTGGTGAACCCGGTGACCATCCATCCCGACGAGCCGCTGGCCAATGCCCTGGCGCTGATGGAAAGCCACCGCATCTCCGGCATCCCCGTTGTGGAGCACAAGACCAAGCGGCTGGCCGGTGTGCTGACCAACCGCGACGTGCGCTTTGCCGAGAATCCGGAAGAGCCCGTCTCCGCCCTGATGACCAAGGACAACCTGGTCACGGTCCAGGAAGAGGTGAGCAAGGAGGAGGCGCGGCGCCTGCTGCACCAGCACCGCATCGAAAAGCTGCTGGTGGTGGACGAGGCCTACCGCTGCATCGGCCTGATCACGGTGAAGGACATGGAGAAGGCCCAGGCCTTCCCCAATGCCTGCAAGGACGACCAGGAACGCCTGCGCGTGGCTGCGGCCACTGGCGTCGGCCGCGACGGCCTGGCCCGGGCGGAGGCCCTGTTGGACGCGGAGGTCGACGTGATCGTGGTCGACACGGCGCACGGCCACTCCCGCGGCGTCATCGATTCCATCGGCGCGATCAAGCGCCTCTCGAACTCGGCCCAGGTGGTCGCCGGGAACGTGGCGACCGCCGAGGGCGCCAAGGCCCTGGTGGACGCCGGCGCCGATGCCATCAAGGTCGGCATTGGACCGGGGTCCATCTGCACCACGCGCATGGTGGCCGGGGTCGGTGTGCCGCAGCTCACGGCGCTGCTGGACACGGTCGAGGTCTGCCAGAAGAGCGACGTGCCGGTGATCGCCGACGGTGGCATCAAGTTCTCCGGCGACCTGGCCAAGGCCGTGGCTGCCGGCGCTTCGGCAGCGATGATCGGCTCCCTCTTCGCCGGCACCGAGGAGAGCCCCGGCGAGGTCTTCCTATACCAGGGGCGGTCCTACAAGTCCTACCGCGGCATGGGCTCGGTGGGCGCCATGGCCCGGGGCTCCGCCGACCGCTACTTCCAGCAGGAAGTGGCCGACCACCTGAAGCTGGTGCCCGAGGGAGTCGAGGGGCGCGTTCCTTACAAGGGCCCCGTGGGGGCCGTCATTCACCAGCTTGTCGGCGGGTTGAAGGCGGCCATGGGCTATACCGGCAGCGCCACCATGGCGGACCTGCGGCGCAACGCACGCTTCCTGCGCATCACCAACGCGGGCCTGCGGGAAAGCCATGTGCATGACGTGACGGTCACCCGCGAAGCGCCCAACTACCGCAACGGAATGTGATCGCAGGGTCCCTGCCATTCCGGACTGCCGCCGGGCTGGACCTGCGTCCGGATTCGCGATGAAGACGGCGGCCCGGATTCAGGCGGCGATCGATGTTCTGGCGGAGATCGGGGGGACGGACCGCCCCGCCGAGCAGCAGGCCTCTGGCTATTTCCGCAAACGCCGCTACATCGGCTCGAAGGACCGCAAAGCCATCGCCGCACTGGTGTTCGGCGTGTTGCGGCACCGGGCCCGTCTTGGCTGGTGGCTGGACCGGCTGGGCGGTGGAGCGCCCTCAAGCCGAATCGACGTCTTCGCCTTTCTGCTGCTGTCCGGCGGCGAAACGGCGGAGTCGCTGGCCGGGCTCTGCGGCAGCGAGCCTTATGGGCCTGAGCCGCTGGAAGACTCCGAGAAAGCGCTGCTGGACCGGCTGTCCGGTCAGCCCCTGACCACGGCGGAGCAGCCGGCATCCGTGCGCCTGGAGGTGCCGGACTGGCTGATGCCGAGCTTTGCCCGGGCCTTCGGGGAAGAAGACGCGTCCGATCTCGCGGCCCTGCAGGAGGAGGCACCGCTCGATCTGCGCTGCAACGCCCTGAAGGCCGAGCGCGACCAGGCCATGGTGGCGCTGGCGGCGGAGGGAATCGAGTCGGTGCCCACGCCGCTCTCGCCCCTGGGCCTTCGGGTCGTCGGCCGGCGGGCGGTGCAGACCGGCCGGGCCTTCACCGAGGGCCTGGTCGAGATTCAGGACGAGGGCTCCCAGATCGCGGCGCTGCTCTGCGAGGTCTGCCCCGGCATGGCGGTCGCCGACGTCTGCGCCGGGGGCGGCGGCAAGGCCCTGGCACTTGCCGCCGCCATGGCGGGACGGGGCCGGCTGCTGGCCAGCGACCGAGACCAGGGGCGGCTGGACCGCGCCGCCGCGCGCTTTCGCCGCGCCGGCGCCGACTTCATCGAACGCCGGACCATCGGCGACCTCGCCCGGGCGGACGATCTGGCCGAGGGGTTCGACCGGGTTCTCGTCGATGCGCCCTGTTCGGGCAGCGGGGCCTGGCGGCGCCAGCCCGATGCGCGCTGGCGGCTGACCCGGGACCGCCTGGCAGCGTTCCTGGACCTGCAGCGCGAGATCCTCTCCAAGGCCGCGGCCCTGGTGCGCCCCGGCGGACGGCTGATCTACGTCACCTGTTCCCTGCTGCCGGAGGAAAACCAGGACCAGGTGGATGCCTTCCTAGAGGGGCACTCGCCGTTCGCGCTCTGCCCGGTGCCGCAAGTCTGGCCGCAAGTCCTTGACGTTCCCTGCCCAAGCGATGAACCCTGCTTGAGCCTGACCCCTGCCCGCCACGGCACCGACGGGTTCTTCGTTGCGATCTTCGACCGCCAGGAGGCGGCATGACCGAGCTTGCCATCCTTCGTCCGGCCCTGACGCGCGATGCCGATGGCATCGCCAGGGTGCACGTCGAGACCTGGCAGAGCACCTATGCCGGGCTGGTGCCCAGCGACTATCTGGCGCGCATGACCGTCGCCCGCTCCTCGGCCCAGTGGCACCGTGCCGCGGCCCAGGCGACCAAAAGCAACGACCTGGTGGTTGCCGAAATCGACGAGGAGATCGTCGGCTTCGTCTGCTTCGGCCCGGCGCGCAGCAAGGCGCTGGCTTACAGCGGCGAGGTCTTTGCGCTCTATGTGACGGTGGATTGGCAGGGCCAGGGGCTGGGGCGCCGCCTGCTCTCCACCGCCTTCGGCGGCCTCGCGGGGGAGGGGCACGAGGCGGCCTTCGTCTGGGTGCTCGCGGAGAACCCCTCGCGCTTTTTCTACGAGGCCATGGGCGGCCAGCGCGTCGGCGAGCGGCTGGAGAAGTTTGCCGGGGCCGACCTGGAGGAACTGGCCTACGGCTGGGACGATCTGGAGACATGGAAGAGCCAGGGGGACGGCTGATGGAGCCCCTTCATCCCGGGGACGGCCCGCCTGATGCACAGGGCCGGATGACAAGACATGGAACAGTGATGCATGACTGATCGTATTCTCATTCTCGATTTCGGATCCCAGGTCACCCAGCTCATCGCGCGCCGGGTGCGGGAGAGCGGCGTCTACTGCGAGATCCTGCCGTTCAACAGCGACCCGCGGCGCATCGCGGACTTCGCGCCCAAGGGGGTCATTCTCTCCGGCGGGCCGGCCTCGGTGACCGGCCAGGACACCCCGCGAGCGCCGCAGGAAGCCTTCGATCTGGGGGTCCCGGTCCTCGGCATCTGCTACGGCCAGCAGACGCTCTGCGCCCAGTTGGGCGGCGAGGTGGAAGGCTCGGACCACCAGGAGTTCGGCAAGGCCTTCGTGGAAATGCGCGAGGGCTGCCGCCTCACCGACGGGGTCTGGGCGCCGGGCGAACGGCACCAGGTCTGGATGAGCCACGGCGACCGCGTGGTGCACCTGCCGGACGGCTTCCGGGTTTACGGCACCTCCGAGGGGGCGCCCTTCGCCGTGGTCGCCGATGAGGCCCGCGCCATCTACGGCGTGCAGTTCCACCCGGAGGTGGCGCACACGCCGGACGGCGCGAAGCTGCTGGCCAACTTCACCCACGCCATCTGCGGCTGCTCCGGCGACTGGACCATGGCGGCCTTCCGCGAGCAGGCCATCGCCGCGATCCGCAAACAGGTCGGGGACGGCCGCGTCGTCTGCGGCCTCTCCGGCGGCGTCGACTCCTCCGTCGCGGCGGTGCTGATCCACGAGGCCATCGGCGAGCAACTCGTCTGCATCTTCGTCGACCACGGGCTCCTGCGCCTGGGCGAGGCGGAGGAGGTGGTGGAGGTCTTCCGCGACCACTACAACATCCCGCTGGTGCACCGCGACGCCAGCGCGGTTTTCCTCGGCAAGCTGGAAGGCGTTGCCGACCCGGAGCGCAAGCGCAAGATCATCGGTGGCACCTTCATCGACATCTTCGAGGAAGAGGCGCACGAGATGGGCGGCGCCGACTTCCTGGCCCAGGGGACGCTCTATCCCGACGTGATCGAGTCGGTCTCCTTCACCGGCGGGCCCAGCGTCACCATCAAGTCCCACCACAACGTCGGCGGCCTGCCGGAGCGCATGAACATGCAACTGGTGGAGCCCCTGCGCGAGCTGTTCAAGGACGAGGTGCGGGCGCTGGGGCGCGAACTGGGCCTGCCGGAGCGGCTGGTCGGCCGCCATCCCTTTCCCGGGCCCGGCCTGGCGATACGCATCCCCGGCCCCGTCACCCGCGAGCAGGCGGACATCCTGCGCCGCGCCGATGCGGTCTATCTCGACGCCATCCGCAAGGCAGGCCTTTACGATGCCATCTGGCAGGCTTTCGCCGTGCTGCTGCCGGTGAAGACCGTCGGCGTGATGGGCGACGCCCGCTCCTACGACTACGTCTGCGCCCTGCGCGCCGTCACCTCCACCGACGGCATG
>NZ_JANQOI010000028.1 GCF_028289705.1 Pelagibius sp. | reverse complement strand
AGTCCAGCACGAAGGGCAGTTCGGTGATGGCAGCTTCGAAGGCGGCGAAGCTCTCCGGCGTCGAGCGGTCCAGGACCACGCCGACCACCGCCAGGGCGCCGCGGTCGACACGTTCCGGCGCGATCTCGGCGCGCACCGCCCGCACATAGCCGGCCTCGAAGAGGCGCTGGGTGCGGCGGTGACAGGTCGCTGCGCTGACGTTGACTTTCTTGGCCAGCTCGGCGTTGGTCAGCCGGCCGTCGCGCTGCAACAGCCTGAGAATGCGGCGGTCGATGCGATCGAGATCCATGTCTTACGAAGATTCTCTCAATAATACGCAGTTCAACGGAAGATATAGCCGATTATCTGGACTACATAGAAAACTATTCTCATCACTGGATTTATCTTCGAAAGCCCCTTGCACCGTCTTTTCGCTAGACTTGCGGCCTTCTCACCCCCAGCCGGAGGCCCGCCATGCTGGAGACGTTCGAGCGCTATCCCCTGACCTTCGGCCCGACGCCCATCGAAAAGCTGGATCGGCTCTCGGCCCATCTCGGCGGGGCGGTGGAGCTCTACGCCAAGCGGGAAGACTGCAACTCCGGCCTCGCCTTCGGCGGCAATAAGATCCGCAAACTGGAGTACATCGTCCCCGACGCCCTGGCCTCCAACACCGATACCCTGGTGACCATCGGCGGCGTGCAGTCGAACCACACCCGCCAGGTGGCGGCGGTGGCCGCCAAGCTGGGCATGAAGTGCCGCCTGGTGCAGGAAAGCTGGGTGCCCTTCGAGGACGCGGTCTACGACCGGGTCGGCAACATCCTGATGAGCCGGGTGATGGGCGCGGAGATCGAGCTGGTGGACGAGGGCTTCGACATCGGCATCCGCGAAAGCTGGGAGCGGGCACTGGAAGACGTGAAGGCCAGGGGCGGCAAGCCCTACGCCATTCCCGCCGGCGCCTCGGTGCACAAGTACGGCGGCCTCGGGTTCGTCGGCTTCGCCGAAGAACTGCGTGCCCAGGAAGCGGAACTCGGCTTCAAATTCGACTACATCATCGTCTGCACCGTCACCGGCTCCACCCATGCCGGCATGCTGGTGGGTTTCGCCAAGGACGGGCGCGCCGACCGGGTCATCGGCATCGATGCCTCCGGCACCCTGGACCAGACCCGCGCCCAGGTCATGGAGATCGCGCGCAACACCGCCGACTTGGTGGGGCTGGGCCGCGACATCACCGACGACGATCTCGTGCTGATCCCGGACTATGCCTATCCAGCCTACGGCGTGCCCTCGGCGGAGACCAACGAGGCGATCCGCCTGGCCGCGCGCACCGAGGGGATGATGACCGACCCGGTCTACGAGGGAAAATCCATGCAGGGCCTGATCGACCTGGTGCGGAAGGACTATTTCCCCGCGGGCTCCAAGGTGCTCTATGCCCACCTCGGCGGGGTGCCGGCGATCAACGCCTACAGCTACGTCTACCGCAACGGCTGAGCGGCCCGGGCAGAACGACGAGATTAGATCGGCAGGGCGAAGGCGATGAGGATCGCCGCGTAGTGGCAGCCCGCCGCCAGCAGCACCAGGGCGTGCCAGATGGCGTTGTGGTAGGGCAGCCGGCGCCAGAGGTGAAACACCACCCCCAGGGTGTAGAGACCGCCGCCGACAAGCATCAGGATCAGGACCGTCAGCGACACGCCGACGATCAGCGCGTCGACCACCGGCAGGATCGCCCAGCCCTGGACCAGATAGAGCGCGACGGCGGCACGGTCGAGGCGCCGCGGCAGCAGCAGCTTCATGGCGATGCCCGCTGCGGCGATTCCCCAAACCACGGCCAGCAGCGCGATCCCGACGGTTCCACCGATGGTGAGCACGGCGAAGGGCGTGTAGGTCCCGGCGATCATCACGAAGATCGCGGCGTGGTCGAGGCGCCGGAGGATCTCCTTCCAGTTCGGCCGGTGGACCAGGTTGTAACCTGCCGAGAAGGACATGACCGCCAGCAGCCCGACGCCATAGACCGCCAGGCTGGCGGTCGACAGCGCCGGCCCATAGAGGGCGGCCAACACAATGAGCACCGGAAAAGCGGTGAGGCTGGCGGAGACCCCAAGCACATGGACCGCCGCGTCGGCCCGGCGTTCGCCGGTACTGTATTGGGGAAAGGCAAACGGCTGTGTCACGCGGAAGACGGCTCCCGTCCCCTCAACCTCCCTGCTGGGGCAAGTCTGGCGCGGGATCGTGGCAGCGGCAAGGCCGCTGGGGTAGTGGCGCCTGAAAATCTCCGCTGCTCCCCCGTCTCTGTTGCCAATAACGCCTCTGTGACTTTGCGCAGCGGGCGTTGCGATGGTTAAATCTAACCGAATTGTCTAAGCGAGTCGGCGTGATCGGGCTCGCGCCGACGATGCAGAGCCAGGGGTGGCGCTGAGGGGGACACGAACACATGCGCGATGACACTACGCGGTTCGCCCGCCGGGGGCGGGTCCGGAAGGCCGCGGTGGCGGCCGGTCTGTTGCTGCTCGCGGGCTGTGGCACGCCGGGCGGCGACTACGACGAGCTCATGGCCGAACGCAATTTCCTCGGCGCCAAGCCCGAGGGCTTTGCCATCTGCCACGGCCACGGCTGCCGTCTGGTGTCCGAAGTTTCCCTGACCGAGGCGGAGTGGCATCCGGTTGCCGAGCTCTTCGCCGAGCCGGCGGCCAGCGCCGATATCGAGCGGGCGCGCATCGCCATGGCCACCGCCATCCTCGAACAGGCGGTGGGCCGCAAGACCGGCACCCACCGCGACGAAGGCGGCACCTTCAACGCCTTCAGCGGCAACTCCCAGCTCGACTGCGTGGACGAAACCAGCAACACCTCGGTCTATCTCACCCTGATGGCCAAGGCGGGCTATCTGAAGTGGCACAAGATCCGGGGCTGGGCCGGGCGCGGCATCTTCATCGACGGCGAGTGGCCGCACCAGAGCGCCGTGGTCGAGGAACTTCAGTCCAAGCGCGCCTATGCCGTCGACACCTGGTTCGAAGACAACGGACGCCCAGCCCATGTAGTGCCGCTGGAGGACTGGCGCGACGGCTGGATACCGGCCGGCTTCGTCGACAGCATGCTGTAGGAACAACGTCGTCCTGAGGACGGTCGCGTGTCGCCGGTAGGGGCGACAGCCGCCGTCCGGCGCGTCAAACCTCTCCCGCATGACCGACCGGCCGTGGAAGCTGGTCCTGACAATCCAGACAGTCTGACCTTGGCAGGAGGGCGGCCATGACCGTGCTTTCGAACATCGTGATTTCCGCGCGGGTGCGCCGTTCGCCCTATTTCGCCGCGACCCAGCGTTACGGCTGCAAGGCCTATTCGGTCTACAATCACATGTACATGCCGCTCTACTACCAGAGCCCGGAGGCCGATTACTGGCACCTGGTGAACGGGGTGACG
>NZ_JANQOI010000019.1 GCF_028289705.1 Pelagibius sp. | reverse complement strand
AAACGCATCGACCGACTGCTCAAACCCCAAAACCACCATCCTCCAAGCGATCCCCAATTGCCCCTGGAACTCGCTTATGCCTAAACCGGACAGCAGTGGAACAAGCCCGGCAATGACGGTTTGGGTGGACGGAGGGAGGCGACCCTTTGACGGAGAGTGCCTTTGCCTTAGGCAAGGTCCTAAGGCTGCGGTGCCTCCGCGCGGTCATGCAGGCCGTAGTCGCGGACCACTGCGGCGATGCGCAGGCGGTAGTCCGCGAAGATCTCGTGCCGCCCCCGGCCCTGGGCGGCCTGGTGTTCGGCGTGGTTGCGCCAGCGGATCAGGGCCTCCTCGTCGCGCCAGAACGAGAGGGAGAGGATCTTGCCGTCGTCGGTCAGGCTGGCGAAGCGCTCCACGGAGAGGAAGCCGTCGATCTGCTCCAGCTCACTGCGCAGCGACGCGGCGATTTCCAGATAGTCCTCCCGCCGGCCCGTCTTGGGCCGCACCTCAAAGATAACGACATGCACGGCGTCTCTCCTGTCCGCGACCAGACTTTCAAGCACCATCGCAATTGAATGGGCGCGGCGCCAGACACGACTTTAAGGTCCGCGTCGAACTGTGGCGGCCCGGCCTGAGCCTCGCGGAACGCCCCCTTCGCGCGCCATTCAGTGGCTGATACACTGTCGCGACCCAGTCCTGTTTCCGCCCGACCGTGGCCTCCTGAGATCACTTGAATGACCGTTAAGCGCTCCCCTCCCGTCATGGTTCTCGGATGCGGCCGGAGCGGCACCTCGATCCTAGGGGAGCTGTTCGAGCACCTGCCGGGCTACCGCTATCGCAGCGAACCGCCCTTCGCGGAGGTTATGGACGCCGATTTCTCCTCCCCGCTGGCCTTCAAGGTTCCCCATGAAAGCGTGGGCTTCGAGCCGGACCACGGCCTTTCTTTCCCTCTCGAAATCCTGCGGGAACAAGCCCCGGAGATGCGCTTTCTCTGGATTGTCCGGCACCCGCTGGACGCCATCAGTTCCCTTCGCATCGGCATCGCACAGGATTGGACGCATCATCCGCGCCCGCCGGACTGGCAGGTCTGGCTGGAGCGCCCGTTGATCGAGCGCTGCGCCCACCACTGGACCTTCATCAACGCTTTCGGCTTTTCCCATGTGGCGCCGATCGCCACCGTGCTGCGCTTCGAGGACATGATTGCCGACCCGCGCGCCTTTGCCGAAGGCCTATGCGACGGACTGGGCCTGGGCCGGGACGCGCAGGCGCTCGCCACCTGGGCGAAGCGGGTGCAGAACACCAACAACGCCAACTTCGATGAAGCGAAGACCTCGCGGTCGCACTCCCGGCCCGACCATACGGTGAGAGTGGGGCGCTGGCGCGAGAACCTCTCAGACGAAGACCTGGGGCTTGCCGTTCCGATCGTGCGGGCTACCTCAAAACGCTTCGGCTACGACCTGCCGATCTCTTGATCCCGGCGTAGCGCTGGTCCCAGCGCCGTGTCAGTTGGCTTTGGCCGCCGTGTTCGGGCGCGGACCCATCATGGTTTCCGGGTTGACCGCCCGGGTGCCGCGGCGCACCTCGAAGTGTAGTTGCGGGCGGTCCACCGAGCCGCTGGAACCGACCCGGGCGATAGTCTGGCCGCGTTTGACCACATCGCCGCGCGCCACCAGCAGTTTCTCGTTGTGGGCATAGGCGGTGATCCAGCCATCGGCGTGCTTGATCAGCAGCAGCCTGCCAAAGCCCTTTAGCTCTTCCCCGGCGTAGGCGACGACGCCGTTCTCCGCAGCGCGCACCGGTGTGCCGCGCGGGGCGACGATGTTGATCCCGTCGTTGTGAACGCCGCTCGTCTTTCTGCCGAAGGAGGAGAGGACGGGGCCGCGCACCGGCCAGAGGAACGTGGACTGCGCCCGGGCCGGCGGCTTGCGCAAGACACCGGGCGTCGTGACCGCGGCCTTGGCGACCGGCGGAGGCTTTGATTTGGCAATGGGGGGCTTGGCAAGGGGCGGCTTCGGCGCGGCGGCCACCTGGCTCTGGGCGGGCGCCGGCGCCGCCTGCGCTGTGGCCGGCGCTTGCCCGCCCTGCCCCGCCGCCCGGACCTGTGGCGCGCTGGCGATGGCCGTCGCCTCGGCGCGGCTGGCCGGCTGCGGCAGAATCAGTTTCTGGCCGAGCGGGATTGTATAGGGCGCCTCGATGCCGTTGAGGCGAACCAACTCGCTGCGGTCGACGTCGTAGCGCCGCGCGATGTTGAAGATGGTATCCCCCTTCGCGACCTCGTGGACTTGCGCCTGGGGAATGGTGAGTTCCTGACCGAGGTTGAGCCGATAGGGCGGCTCCAGCGCATTGGCATCGATGACCGCGCGGACCGGCAGGCCGAAGCGCCGGGCGATCCCATAGAGGCTGTCCCCCTTAGCCACCCGATAGCGGCTCGGCGCCGCCGGTGCCGAGGGCGGAGCGGAAAGCGTGGCCGCCTGCACCGTAGCTGGCTGGTGCGGGGCCGGGGGCGCAGCGGCGGCGTTCAGGGGCGCCAGCGGCTCCACCGTGACGCTCGCCTCGGCCGAGGGCGCCGCGGCAGTCTCGATCGGCGCGGTCCAGGCGGCGAAGTTCGCCGGCGGCGGCGGTTTGCGCTGTGGCAGCCGCGGCGGGTCCTTCGGCGTCACGAAGCTGGCATCGCGGTAGACCGGGGCCGCAATGCAGCCCGAGA
>NZ_JANQOI010000176.1 GCF_028289705.1 Pelagibius sp. | reverse complement strand
CCCGATTTCGGCGGCGGCCATCCCGACCCCAACCCGGTCTACGCCAAGGCCCTGGTGGACCTGATGATGGGCCCGGAGGCCCCGGACTTCGCCGCCGCCTCCGACGGTGACGGCGACCGCAACATGATCCTGGGGCGCGGCACTTACGTGACTCCCTCCGACAGCCTGGCGGTGCTGGCGGCCAACGCCGGCCTGGCGCCCGGCTACGCCGCCGGCCTCAGCGGCATCGCCCGGTCCATGCCGACCAGCCGTGCCGCCGACCGGGTCGCGGCCAAGCTGGGGATCAACGCCTTCGAGACACCCACCGGCTGGAAGTTCTTCGGCACCCTGCTGGACGCCGGCCTGGCCACCCTCTGCGGCGAGGAGAGTGCCGGCACCGGCTCCAACCACGTGCGCGAGAAGGACGGCCTCTGGGCGGTCCTGCTGTGGCTCAACATCCTCGCCCGGCGCCGCGAGTCGGTACACGACATCTTGGCCGCCCACTGGGCCGAGTACGGCCGCGACTACTATTCCCGCCACGACTACGAAGGGGTAGACAAGGCCGCCGCCGAGGCGCTGGTGGGGGACCTGCGGGCACAGCTCGACGCGCTGCCCGGCCGGTCCTGCGGCGGCCTGACCGTCGCCGCCGCCGACGATTTTTCCTACAGCGATCCGGTCGACGGCTCCGCCGCCAGCGGCCAGGGCCTGCGCATCTTCTTCAAGGAGAATGCCAGAGCGGTGTTCCGGCTGTCCGGCACCGGAACCGTCGGCGCGACGCTGCGCGTCTATCTCGAACGCTTCGAGGAAGGCCCGGGGGACCTCGGCCTCGACCCGCAGGAAGCACTGGCGCCGGTGATCGCGGCAGCGGCGGAGCTTGCCGGCATCCGCACCCGCCTGGGGCGCGACGGCCCGGATGTCCGGACCTGACGTTGCAAAAAATAAATCACCAGGAATTATTTGCAAATTTGGTCTGAAATCAGCATTCTAGAATGGCCATGTAGGCCTTGTTCGACAAGGCGGCCGAGGCAGCGGGAGACACCCCAGGACCATGCAAGGCGAGCACCAGATCCGCGGCGGAGACCAGCTCGGCCTGCGCGCCTACAACAAGCGGATGATCCTCAACCTCATCCGTCAGGCCGGCGCCCTGCCCAAGGCCGAGATCGCCCGGCTGACGGGCCTGAGCGCCCAGGCCGTCTCGGTCATCGTCAACGCGCTTCTGAAGGAAAAGCTGGTCCGCAAGGAAAAGAAGGTCCGCGGCAAGGTGGGCCAGCCCTATACGCCCATCGCCCTGAACGCCAGCGGCGCGCTCTCCGTCGGGGTCAAGATCGGCCGCCGCAGCCTTGAACTGATGCTGGTCGATTTCCACGGCCAGACCATCGACTACAAGCAGTTCGCCTACGATGCTCCGCGCCAGCGGGAGGTCACGGCCCTGCTGCAGAAAGAACTGGCGCAGTTGCTGGACGGCGTCGACACGGGCCTGCGCGACCGGATCATCGGCATCGGCGTCGCCATGCCGGGCCAGCTTTCGGCCTGGACCGACGTCATGGGGCTCGATCCCGCCGAGCTGATCGACTGGGATCGGGTGGACATCGCCACCATGATCGCCGAGCAGACCGGATATCCCGTGGAGGTCCACAACGACGCGACGGCGGCCTGCGCCGCGGAGATGATTCTCGGCGAATCCCTCACCTTTTCCAACGCGTTCTATCTCTATGTCGGCACCTTCATCGGCGGCGGCGTGGTGATCAACGGCCAGCTCTTCGAAGGATCGCAACGCAACGCCGGCGCCCTGGGCTCCATGCCCGTATCCCGGCCAGACGGCCAACTGGAACAATTGCTTCGCCAAGGCTCCCTCTTCGGGCTGGAGGCGGCGATCCGCAAGGCCGGGGTGCACGACAAGGGTTTCATCGCCGACCTGCTGGAAGACCCCCGCACCGAACGCGCCTTCGCGGACTGGCGGCGCAGCGCGGCGGGGCCGGTGGCCCAGGCCATCGCCTCGGCCCTCAGCGTCATCGATTTCGAAGGCGTGGTGATCGACGCCATGCTCCACAGCGGCCACGTCGCGGCTTTCGTCGAGGACGTGCGGGCGGCGCTGAACAAGGTCGACCTGACCGGCACCAGCCCGGCCCTGGTGCGCCAGGGCAGCATCGGCCCCAAGGCGCGGGTTTCAGGCGCCGCCATCCTGCCGCTCATCCGCCAGTTCTCACCGGATCAGGAATTGCTGGTCAAGAAAGTGGCAACCGCCGCCTGAGGGCGGCTGCCGCCTTGAATTCTCTGCCCTGCCGGGCGACAAAGCCGCGGGGCAGCCAAGAGGTCCAGATGTTAACCGAGCCGAAGAGTCACGAGCTTTCCACCTTGCCGGATGCGGCGGCGCTGCGCCGCTCCATCGAGTACCACCTGCGCTACACCAGCGGGAAGGACCCCGGGGCAGCGACCCTGACGGACTGGCGGCTGGCGGTCTCCCGGGCCATCCGCGACCTGGTGATCGCGCCCTGGTTCGAGACCACGCAGCGGGTCTACGCCGAGGGCCACAAGCGGGTCTACTACCTCTCCATGGAGTTCCTCATCGGCCGCCTGCTTGAGGACGCCATCGCCAACCTGGGGCTCGACGAGCGGCTGAAGGAGATCGTCGAGGGCTTCGGCGTCGACTACCGCGCGCTGCTGCTGGATGAGCCCGATGCTGCTTTGGGCAACGGCGGCCTCGGACGCCTGGCCGCCTGTTTCCTCGATTCCATGTCTACCGTGGGCCTGGCCGCCTATGGCTACGGCATCCGCTATAATCACGGACTGTTCCGCCAGTCCTTCGAGAACGGCTGGCAGGCCGAGGACGCCGAGGACTGGCTGCGGCAAAGCCACCTCTGGGAGTTCGAACGCCCCGAGGCCAACTACCGCATCCACTTCGGCGGCTCGGTCAGCAGCGAGGGCGCCCGTGCCTCCTGGACGGCGGCGGAGACCGTGCTGGCGGTCGGCTACGACACCCCGGTCCCCGGCTGGCGCGGGCACTGGTCCAACACCCTGCGCCTCTGGTCGGCCAAGCCGGTCCGGGAATACGACCTGGAGCCCTTCAACAGGGGCGACTACATGGCCGCCGCCGCCCCCTCGGTGCTGGCAGAGACCATCAGCCGCGTGCTCTACCCCGACGACACCACCGAGCAGGGGCGGGAGCTGCGGCTGAAGCAGGAGTACTTCTTCACCGCCGCCTCCCTGGCCGACATCCTGCGCCGCTATCTGGCGCACCACAGCGACGTAGCCGGCCTGCCCCGGGCCATCGCCATCCAGCTCAACGACACCCACCCGGCCATCGCCTTTCCCGAGCTGATCCGCCTGCTGGTGGACGACCACGGCCAGGCCTTCGCCGAGGCCTTCGAGATTGCCCGCGCCTGCCTGCACTACACCAACCACACCCTGCTGCCGGAAGCGCTGGAGCGTTGGCCGGTGGACCTTATGAGCCGCATCCTGCCCCGGCACATGGAGCTGATCGAGCGGATTGATGCCCACCACGCCAACGCGGTGCGCCGGCCCGACAGCGTGAGGATCATCGACAGCGGCGCCGTGCGCATGGGCGACCTCGCCTTCATCGGCGCGCGCCGGGTCAACGGCGTCTCCGCGCTGCACACCGAGCTGATGAAGCAGACGGTCTTCAAGGACCTGCATGCGCTGCATCCCGAGCGCATCGTCAATCAGACCAACGGCGTCACGCCGCGGCGCTGGCTCTACAACTGCAACCACGCGCTGCGCGACCTGCTGACAGAAGCGGTGGGTGAGACCTGGGTTACCGATCTGGAGCAGCTGCAAAACCTCGTGCCCCGGGCCGACGACCCCGCCTTCCGGGCGCGCTTCGCCGAAGCCAAGCAGCGCAACAAGCGCCGCCTCGCCCGATATCTGGACCGCAGGCTGGGGATCACGGTGGACCCCGACGCGATGTTCGACATCCAGATCAAGCGCATCCACGAATACAAGCGCCAGCTCATGAACATCCTTCACGCCGCCGCGCTGTGGAACGAGATCCGCCGCAACCCGCAGGCGGACTGGGCGCCGCGGGTGAAGATCTTCGGCGGCAAGGCGGCGCCCGGCTATGCCATGGCCAAGCTGGTGATCAAGCTGATCAACGACATCGGCGCCGCCATCAACGCCGACCCGAAGATGGCCGGGCGCCTGCAGGTCGTCTATCCGCCCAACTACAACGTCTCCATGGCCGAGATCCTGATCCCCGCCGCCGACCTTTCCGAGCAGATCTCCACCGCCGGCATGGAGGCCTCGGGCACCGGCAACATGAAGCTGTCGCTGAACGGCGCGCTCACCGTCGGCACCCTGGACGGCGCCAACATCGAGATCGGCGAGGCCGTGGGCTGGGAGAACATCTTCATCTTCGGCCAGACCGCCGAGGAGGTGGCGGCCAGCCGTGCCGCGGGCTACCACCCGGAACAGGCCATCGCCGCCGATCCCCTGCTGGCCGAGGTCCTCGACCAGATCGCCAGCGGCGTTTTCTCCCCTGAGGACCCGAACCGCTACGCCGCCCTGATCGACAACCTGCGTAACCACGACTGGTTCATGGTGGCGGCGGACTTCGCGGCCTATTGGAAGGTCCAGCGCCGCATCGACGCGGCCTGGCAGGAGCGCGAGGACTGGACCCGCCGGGCGGTGCTGAACACCGCCCGGATGGGCTGGTTCTCCTCCGACCGCACCATCCGCGGCTACGCCCGCGACATCTGGGACGCCGAGCCGGCGTTCCGATGAGCCCATGGCCCGGCCGCTCACAGACCCCGGCCAAAGCGCCGCCCTTGCCGGCGGCGCGCATGACGATCCCTTCGCCTACCTCGGGCCACACCGCCTGACCGAAAAGACCTGGGTGCTGCGCGTCTTCCGCCCAGGTGTGGAGGCGGTGACCATGCTGCCCGGCCAGAAGCGCCGCAAGCCGGTAACCCTGCAGGCCGCCGATCAGGAGGGGCTCTTCGCCGCCAGGCTGCGCAGCGACCCCGGCGCCTACCGCCTGCGGCTGCGCAATCAGGAGGGCGAGTGGGAAGAGGACGATCCCTTCCGTTTCGGCCCGGTGCTGGGGGCGATGGACGAACACTTCCTGAGCGAAGGCTCCCATCTCGACCTCTGGCAGGTGCTGGGCGCCCATCCCCTGACCCGGGACGGGGTCGCCGGCGTGCACTTCGCGGTCTGGGCGCCCAACGCCCGGCGGGCCTCCGTGGTCGGCGACTTCAATCATTGGGACGGGCGCCGCCACCCCATGCGCCGGCGCGGTGCCACCGGCGTCTGGGAAACCTTCCTGCCCGGTGTGGCCGAGGGCGCACACTACAAGTTCGAGATCAAGGACGCCGAGGGCAAACTGCTGCCGCTGAAGGCCGACCCCCTGGGCTTCGGCGCCGAGCACCCGCCGGCCACGGCCTCCATCGTGCGCAGGCTGGACGGCAGGGACTGGCGCGACGGGGACTGGCTCGCAAAGCGCGGGACCGCCAGCCGGCGCGACCGGCCGATCTCCATCTACGAGGTGCACCTCGGCTCCTGGAAGCGGGCGGAGGGCGGCATCCGCCCGCTCAGCTACCACGAACTGGCCGCGGACCTGGTGCCCTATGTGCGCGACATGGGCTTCACCCACATCGAGATGATGCCGGTCTCCGAGTATCCCTTCGACGGCTCCTGGGGCTATCAGCCCATCGGTCTCTACGCGCCGACCATCCGCCACGGCACCCTCGGCGAGTTCCGAGATTTCGTCGAGGCCTGCCACGGCGCCGGCCTCGGCCTGATCCTCGACTGGGTGCCCGGCCACTTCCCGAGGGACCAGCACGGCCTCGGACGCTTCGACGGCACCGCGCTCTACGAGTACGCCGATCCGCGGGAGGGCTACCACCGGGACTGGAACACCCTGATCTTCAACTACGGCCGCCACGAGGTTCAGAACTACCTGATCGCCAACGCGCTCTACTGGCTGAAGGAGCATCACATCGATGGGCTCAGGGTCGACGCCGTCGCCTCCATGCTCTACCGCGACTATTCGCGCCCGGAAGGCGAGTGGGTGCCCAACGCCGAGGGTGGCCGCGAGAACCTGGAGGCCATCGCCTTCCTGAAGCGCATGAACGAGGTGGTCTACGGCCACTGCGACGGCATCGCCACCTTCGCCGAGGAGTCGACCTCCTTTCCCGGGGTCTCCCAGCCCACCGACGCCGGCGGCCTCGGCTTCGGCTACAAGTGGAACATGGGCTGGATGAACGACACCCTGGACTACATGCAGCGCGACCCGATCCACCGGAAGCATCACCATCACCAGATGACCTTCGGCATCCACTACGCCTTCTCGGAGAACTTCGTGCTGCCGCTGAGCCACGACGAGGTGGTGCACGGCAAGGGCTCGCTGCTGGCCAAGATGCCCGGCGACGAAGACCAGCGCTTTGCCAACCTGCGCGCCTACTTCGCCTTCATGTGGGGTCATCCCGGCAAAAAGCTGCTGTTCATGGGCCAGGACTTCGCCCAGCCCGGCGAGTGGAACCACGACACCAGCCTCGACTGGCATCTGCTGGCCGAGCCGCGCCACGCCGGCGTGCAGGCGTTGATCCGCGACCTCAACCGGCTCTACCGGGAAACCCCGGCGCTCCACGAGCTGGACTGCGAGGGAGCGGGTTTCGAGTGGATCGAAGCCAACGCCGCCGAAGAGTCCCTCTATGCCTGGGTGCGCCGAGGACGCGGCGGGGCGGCGCCGGTGGTGGTGGTTTGCAACTTCACCCCGGTGGAGCGGGCGCCCCAGCGCCTCGGCGTGCCGGAGGCCGGGCGCTGGATCGAGCGCATCAACTCCGATGCCACCGACTACGGCGGTCAGGGCCGCGGCAATCTGGGCGGCGTGCAGAGCGAAGCCGTCGAACACCACGGCCGGCCGGATTCCATCGAAATCCGCCTGCCGCCGCTCTCCACCCTGATCTTCGAGTTGGAACCTTAACGCGCCTGGATCGCCGCGGTGTAGTGGGCCACGGCATCGACCGCGAGGTGCCCGCGCAGCGCCGCCTCGGCGCCGGCCTGATCGCGGGCCAGCAGCGCGTCGACGATCTCCCGGTGGTTGCTCCGCTTCTTCTCGCGGCCCAGGCGCCACTTCGACGAAACGAAGCGCGCGCGCCAGAGCCGGGCGTTGTACTGGCGGTGGGTCTCGATCAAGGGCGGATTGCCCGCCGCCTTCACGATGGCGCAGTGAAAGGCCATGTCCAGGCGAAAAGCGTGCAACGGATCGGCCTCCTCCGGGATCTCAGTCATCTCCCGGTTCAGTGCGGCGATCTCCGCTAGGTCCGCATCGCTGGCGTGGAGACAGGCCTGCCGCCCGGCCAAGCCCTCCAGAGCCCCCTGAACCATCAGGCAGTGAGTCAGTTCCTCCAGGGAGGGGTCGGCGACGCGGGGCCGCCGGGTGGCGGAATACTCCACCAGACCCTCGATCTCCAGCAGGCGAATCGCCTCACGCAGCGGCGTGCGGCTGATGCCCAGGATCTCCGAAAGGTCGCGTTCCGGCAGCGCCATGCCCGGCGGCAGCTTCTCCAGCAGGATCATCTCCCGCAGGCTGTCCGCCGCCTCCTCCGCCAGGCTCGGGCGGCGCGACAGAGGCGCTTCGTCGCCGACCAGGGCCCGCAGATCCAGGCTGTCGATCATCGCATCAGCGGCCCCAGCGCAAAACCAGCGGATCGAGCGGCCTGATCAGGTCGATCAAGGCGGCCCGCGTGTCCGGGTGCAGCGGCGCGATGGGGTGGCGGCAGAAGGCCGAGGCGATCACCCCGCCCTCGACCATGGCCTCCTTCGCCGCGCGGAACCCGCACTGCCGGTTCTCATGATTGATCGCCGGAAGCACGCGGGCATAGGCCTCGACGGCCGCCGTCCGGTCGCCGGCAAGATGCGCCGTGATCACCGGCTTGATCTGGTCGGGGATCGTGGCGGAGGTCATGGACCCGCTGGCGCCGGCGTCGAGATCCGCCAGCAACGTGATGCCTTCCTCGCCGTCGAAGGGCCCTTCGATGGCCTCCCCGCCCTCGGCGACCAGGGCCCGCAGCTTCGCCGCCGCGCCGGGGCATTCGATCTTGAAGAGCTTCAGCATCTCGATCTCGCGGGCCATGCGCACCAGCAGCGGCACCGGCAGGTCGACGCCGGAGAGCGGCGCGTCCTGCAGCATGATCGGGATGCCGACCTCGCCGACCCGCGCGAACTGCTCGAAGGTCTGCTCCGCCGTGCCTTTCAGGAGGGCCCCATGATAGGGAGGCATCATCATGACGATGGCCGCGCCCAGGTCCTTCGCCTGTCTGGCCCGGGCCACCACGATGTCGCTGGCGAAGTGGCTGACGGTGACGATGACCGGCACCCGCCCGGCCACATGCTCCAGGCTCAGCCGGGTCAGGGTGTCCCGCTCCGCGTCGGAGATCAGGAACTGTTCGGAGAAGTTGGCCAGGATGCAGAGGCCGTCGCTTCCCTGATCGATCATGCAGTCCAGCACGCGGCGCATGCCGTCGAGATCGAGGGTGCCATCGTCGTTGAACGGCGTCGGCGCCACGGGCCAGATGCCCGAGTAGGCTTTCTGCGTCATGGGTCCTATCCCGCGATGTCGAAGTGCTGCAGGTGCGCGTCGCTGATCTCGATGCCGAGCCCCGGCGCGGTTTCGTCGAGATCGAGGAAGCCGTCCACCGCCTCGGGATCGCCTGAGAAGATGTAGTAGAAGAGCTCGTTGCCGATCTCGACGTCATGGACGGGGAAGAACTCGGAGATCGGGCAGTTCGCGTTGGCCATGGTCAGGTGATAGTTGTGCGCCTGGCCGGCATGGGGAATGACCGGCACCTGATAGGCCTCGGCCAGGGCATTGATCTTCTGCGCCGCGGTGATCCCGCCGACCCGGTTGGTGTCGTACTGGATCACGCTGACGGCGTTGAGATCGAGGAGCTGACGGAACCCGAACAGCGAGAACTCGTGCTCGCCGCCGGAGATGGGGATGGGCCCGGCATTCAGTTCCGCATAGCCGTGGAGGTCGTCGGCGATCACCGGCTCCTCCAGCCAGCGCGGCTCGTACCTCTCCAGCTTCGGCAGCATGCGTTTGGTGTAGTCGAGGGTCCAGCCCATGTAGGCTTCCAGCATCAGGTCCCTGTCGTAGCCGATCACCTCGCGCAGCGCCTCGACCCGCTTCAGGTTTTCGCGCATCCCCGCCATGCCGTCCTTGGGCCCGAAGCCGAAGCGCGACTTGAAGGCCTGATAGCCCTTGGCCAGCGCCGACGCGGCTTCGGCCTGCATGGCCTCCACGCTGTCGGCATAGAGCTTCGAGTAGTAGACCGGGATCTTCTCCTTGGTGCGGCCGCCGAGCAGCTTGAAGACCGGCTTGCCCACCAGCCTGCCCATGAGGTCCCAGAGGGCGATGTCGACGGCGGAGATCGCCGTCATGCCGACGCCCTTGCGCCCCCAGGCCAGGGTGCGGCGGTACATCTTCTCCCAGAGATAGGCGTAGTCGAAGGGGTCCTCGCCGATCACCAGCGGCGCGTAGTAGCGGTCGATCGCCTCCTTGACCAGGGGCGGCGCCAGGGCGGCATTGCCGATGCCCACCTCGCCGCTCTCGGCCTCCACCTCGCAGGTCAGCCACTGGTGAAAGCGGAAGCTCTGCATGGCATCGCCGCGCTCCCAGAGCAGATCGCTGGCGTTGGTGCAGAAGTTGGACTGAGGCGGAACCGTCGGCCCCGTCCAGGTCCAGACACGGGCCCTCACGGACTTGATGCGGGTCATGGTTCCATCGCTGTTCTGTGGGTGATCGAAACTGCCGGACCACCGGACGGCCGCGGAAATCCGCCCCGCAGCCACTCTAATGGTATAGCAAATATGGTATACCAAATTTAACGAGGCGTGCAAGCTGCCCGCCATCGCGCCAACCAGGCGCCGGGCACCGGTGTTCAGGCGGGCGAGAGGACGGCCGGTGTAGAAAGACCTGCTGCAGTCGGCACCAACCGAATACGCGCTAGCGAAGCCGCCCTTTATGAAGGTGATCGGCCAGGCGCAGGGCGAAGGCGGCGATGGTCAGGGTGGGGTTGGCGGTGGCGCCGGTGGGATAGACGCCCGATCCGACGATGAAGAGGTTGGGGTGGTCGTGGCACTGCAGGTCGGTGTTCACGACGGAGCTTGCCGGGTCGTCCCCCATGCGGGTGGTGCCCATGATATGGCCGGAGCCCAGGATCTGCGGCAGGTGGAAAACCCGTGACGCGCCCATCTGATCGAAGACGAAACCCTGAACCTCGCGGATCGCCGCCAGGCCCCTGGTGGTGTAGTCGTCGTAGGCGTAGTGGATCTCGGGCCTGGGCAAACCCAGGCCGTCCCGCTCGCTGGCGGAGAGGACGATCCGGTTCTCCGGGTCGGGAAGCTGCTCGGCCTCGCCCACCAGCAACAGCTCCCGGCCGGCCGCGTCGGCCAGCGCCGCACGCAACGCCGTGCCGGTGAGCCCCTGGTCGATCAGCCTGGCCACGGCGCGGTCCGGGCCGCCGAAAGCCCCGCCGCCGGTATTGAAGATCTCGATCCGGAAGGCCGCTTCGCTGCGCCGCCAGGGGCCGTCGCGAAACGCCTTGATGACCGAGGTGCTCTGGGGACCGGTGTAGAGCGTGAAGGGGTCCGCGGCGACGGCAAAGCTCAGTTGCAGGGGATGGTCCATCAGATTGCGGCCCACCTGACCGCTGCGGTTGGCGACGGGCGGCCCGCCCGCCGCCGCCGACAACAGCAGCAGCCGCGGCGTCTCCATGGCGTTGGCCGCAAGAACGAAGACCTTGCCGGCCACGGCGCGCTCTTCGCCGTCCCAGGTCTTGTAGAGGATGGACGAGACATCCCCGTTTTCCGTCACCACAATCCGGCTGGCCACGGACTTCGGCCGGACGACCGCACCCATCGCGCGCGCCCGGTTCAGGTGCGTGACCGCTTCATACTTGGCGCCGGTCGGACAGAGCGGCATGCAACTGCCGCTGCCCTGGCAGATCTCCGGATTGCGCGCGGCGCGATGCGCGGTCACGTCCAGTTCGACATCCCTCACCCGTTTTCCCCGCAGGGCCGCCTTGATGGCAAGGTCGAGCGCGCTCTGGCGCTGCGCGGGGTAGGGAAAATCGCCGCTGCGCGGCGAGCCGTGATCGTCCGCACTGTCGCCCGTGACCCCCATTTCATGCTCCGCAGCCAGGTACCAGGGCTCCAGGTCGTCATAGGAGATGGGCCAGTCGAGGCCGACCCCGTAGGTGCTGCGCATGCGGAAGTCGGCGGGCATGAGGCGCGGCGTCAGGCCGTGCCAGTGCCAGGTCGTCCCGCCGACCCGGCGTTCGTAGGTCGAGCCGAACTGCGCGGGGCCCTTTTGGACATAGTAGTCGTTGACCGGCGTGCGGGTGGGTTTCGGCGCCTGGGCCGGGTTGCGATAGGGGCTGTCGAAGCCCTTCTGCGGCGTTGCGAAGTAGATCTCCCTCAGCGCGTCGCGGTCCTGTTCATCCGGGCCGGCTTCCAGCACCAGCACCCTATGGCCCCGTTGCGCAAGGGCATCGGCGGTGAGGCCGCCGGCCACCCCCGCACCAACGATCACGACGTCGAACTGCTCCATGATTCCGTTCCCCCGCGTCCGCTTCTAATCTTCGGCCTGCTGCCAGAGGCGGCCGGGCGCCACGCCCCGCGGTGTCAGCGCCAGGACCCGCCAGGCCAGCGCCTCGCGATAGCCCTCGGCCCGGATCGCCTGGGGAACCTCGTCGCCAGCCTGAGTCCAGCCGGAATACCAGAGCCCGGTGATCTCCTTGGCCAGGGCCCAAAGATCCTCGGACGCCTCCAAGGCTTTGATCGTCGCCGGCCCCGCGTGGGCATCACCGGAAGCGTCCAGGGTCCGCAGTCTGCTCATCAACGCGCGCCAGCGCTCCGGATCGCGCTCCGCGAGGTAAGTCATGAAGTGCGCCGCGAGCTCTTCGTTCAGATCGTCGAAACCGGTCAGGGCCCGCGACAGGCCGAGAAAAACGGCACGGTCCGGCCGGGCCGCCGCCAGTTCGGTTGCGCCGGCGGACAGGCCCGGCAGCACGCAGCCGGCCGAGATTGCCACCGTGCCTTCCAGGACTCTGCGCCGTGAAAGCATGATCCTCCCCTCCCCCGCAGTGATGGCGCCCGGTTATGCCGGGCACCAACCACTACGAACGCTTTAGTAGAACGAGATATTATACGAAAGATTTAGTAGATCAAGCGCCAAGCCGAGCGAGCCTGCTGGCGAACGATTTCCAATGGCCTAGTAGCCCATCACCAGGTTGTAGCCCCGCTCCGGGCGGTTCTCCGTCATCCGCTCCAGGATGACGATGGTGGCGAGGTGCAGGCGCTCGGTGCTGACGGTCGCGGGCTGGCGAACCCAGACCGCCGACAACAGGACGGACGCCGCGAGCAGACAGCCGCAGCAGAGGGACAGAGACCGCCGCTGCCGGGGTTCACAGGGATCGAGCAGCGCAACCACCCGCTGGCGCAGCGTAAGCCCCGTCCGTCGGCCAAGAACGCTGCGGCCGACCGGCGCCAGGGCCGCCGCCGGGAGAGCGGGCCGCGCCGCCCGTACCCCGCGTCCGCCGACCCGCAGCAGGAACTCGCAGTAGTCTTTGAGCGCAGCGGGCCGGTGCGCCAGGACATCGCGGTCGCAGGCCAGTTCCCTCAGCCGGCGGGCCTGGGCTTTCCAGATCAGGAAGGCCGGGTTCCAGAACAGGAGCGGCGTCAGACCCTCGAACAGGATTTCCCACTCCACGTCGCCGTTGCGCAGGTGCCGCCCCTCATGGGCAATCGAGAAGGCAAGGTCGCGGCGGTCGCAGAGCATCGCCGCCGGCAGGACGATGTACTTTCTTCCGAAGGACCGGGTGGCGAAAGGCACGGCAACGCTGTCCGAGAGCAGCAGATGCAGACGTCCCGAGCGGCGCCAGCGATGACATTGGGCGAGAACCCGGCGGAGCGCGAGAACGCGGCGCAGAAAGCGCCCGCCAAGGGCAACGAAACCCAGACCGAGGGCCAGCACAACGACGGCGCCTGGCCAAGCGTCCGCGGCGCCGAGGCTGCTGCCCAGGCGCTGGCGCAGGGTGACCAGCGCCTCGACCTCGGAGGGCCCCAAACCGAGCCTGCCTTGCAGGTACTGGGCGATCACATAGTCGGTGAGGCTCACGGAGGACAACAGCCCCGCGGCCGGCCAGAGGGCCGTCTGGGCGAGGAGGGAGAGCGCCAAGGGCGCGAGCAGTGCGGCCAGAACCCCGAGGCGGAGCAGTTTCAGCCGGAACGACGGCGGAGCCGGTACGCCCAGCGCGGTGAGCGCCCGGTTGATCGCCAGCCAAACCACCAGAGCAACCGCCAGCAGGATGTTCAGATCGATGTAGGCGTTGGCCAGAATGCCGGCGGCGCTCATTTGCCGAGCCTTTGGTCGAGCAGGGAGCGGATCTCGGCCAGCGCCTCTTCCGACAGCTCGTCGTCTTCCAGCAGCCGGGCGACCAGGCTCGCCGGCGTGTTGTCGAAGAGTTTCTCTGAGATGCTCTTCAAGGAGCGGGACTGGTACTGGTCCCGGGTGAGCCGCGGGCTGTAGACGAAGGTCCGTCCCTCCTTGCGGCTTTTCACGAAACGCTTCTCATCGAGGATGCGCATGATCGTCGCCGCCGAGGTATAGGCCAGCTTTCGATGCGGCGCGAGGTTCTGGAGAACGTCGCGGACGCTCCCCTCCTGCAGGCGCCAGAGCGCCGTCATGAACTCCAACTCCACCTCGGTCAGAAGCTTGTAGGTCTTTTTCCGCTCCACCCCGGATCACCGATCGAACAGCACATCGTCTCCTTGCCAGGGTCATACTAAAGACTTAGTCGACCTTGGCAAGGAACACCGGTGCGCCTCTTCGAAAGATGCCGCTACAGGTTGTCTGGTGGACGTGGGCGGTTTGGCAGCGGCCGTCAGGCCAAGACCTCGCGGACCGCGTCGGCGGTCTTGGCGACGATCTCGTCGGCCTCCTCGCGGCTCAGGCAGAACGGCGGGGCGAAGCCCAGAATGTCGCCCTGGGGCATGGCCCGGGCGATGACCCCGCGCTTCAAAAGCGCCGCAGCGACCTGGGCGCCGATGCCTTTCTGCGGATCGAAGAAGGTCCGCGTCTCCCGCTCCTCGACGAATTCGACAGCACAGAGCATGCCTTCGCCGCGCACCTCACCCACGTGGCGGTGCGCGCCGAGGGCGGTTTTCATGGCTTCGTTGAGGTAGCCGCCGACCGCGCCGGCATTCTCGACCAATCCCAGCTCGTCGATCAGCCGCAGGTTGGCGATCCCCGCCGCCGCGCCGATGGGATGGGCGGAATAGGTCCAGCCGTGACCGATGGCGCCGTTCTCGTCGGTTCCCCGTTCCAGCACCTGCCAAACCTTCTCGGACAGGATCGAGCCGGAAAGCGGGGCGTAGGCGGATGTCAGGCCCTTGGCGATGGTGATCATGTCCGGTTCGATCCCGTAATGGTCCGAGCCGAACATGGACCCCAAACGCCCGAAGCCCGTCACCACCTCGTCGGCGATGAGCAGGATGTCGTGCTTGCGCAGCATCGCCTGAATGGCCGGCCAGTAACCGGCCGGCGGCGGCACGATCCCGCCGGTGCCCAGAACGGGTTCGCCGATGAAGGCGGCAATGGTCTCGGGCCCCTCCCGCTCGATCAGGGCTTCAAGTTCGCGCACGCAGTGGGCGACGAAGTCGGCCTCGCTCATGGCCAGATCCGGGCGGCGGAAATAGTAGGGCGCCTCCGTGTGCAGGATCCGGTCCAGAGGCAGATCGAACTTCTTGTGGAACAGCTCCAGACCGGTCAGGGAGCCTGTCGCCAGGCCGGAGCCGTGGTATCCACGCCAGCGCGAGATGATCTTTTTCTTCTCCGGGCGCCCCAGGATGTTGTTGTAGTACCAGACGAGCTTGATGTTGGTCTCGTTGGCATCGGAGCCGCTCAGCCCGAAGTAGACCTTGGACATCGCTTTGGGGGCCCGGTCGAGGATCATCTTGGCCAGCGTGATGGAAGCCTCGGTGCCGTGGCCCACATAGGCATGGTAGTAGGCGAGCGTGCGCGCCTGCTCGGCGATGGCCTCGGCGATCTCCGGCCGGCCGTAGCCGACGTTGACGCAATAGAGCCCCGCGAAGCCGTCCAGCAGGCGGTTGCCGTCGCGATCCTCGATATAGACGCCGGAACCGCCGGTCACGATCCGCCCGGGGCTTTCGCCGCGCGCGTGCTTGGCAAGATGGGTCGAGGGGTGGAAGAAGGTCTCCCGGTCCCACTCGGCCAGTTGATCGTTGGTCAGCATCGAAACTCTCCTCTTCCGGTTCCCTTCACCACCCCCGGGGCAGGGGCAAGATCAGGGTCAGCGCCAGTCGCGGCAAACGTACTTCACATCCATGAAGGCCTCCATGCCGAGCCGGGCGCCTTCGCGGCCCAGACCCGACTGCTTCATGCCCCCGAAGGGAATGGGGGCGCCGGTGACCTTGGTCCGGTTGACGGCGACCATGCCGAACTCCAGCGCCCGGCTCGCCCGATAGATGCGCCGCGGATCGCGGGTGTGAAGATAAGCGACCAGGCCGTAGTCCGTCGCGTTGGCGCGCTCCAGCGCCTCCTCCTCCCGGTCGAAGGGCGCGATGGCGGCGACGGGCCCGAAGGTTTCCTCCTGCATGATCGATGCCTCGGCGGGCACATCGGCAAGAACCGTGGGATGGAAGAACAGCGGCCCCCGCTTGTGGCGCATTCCGCCGGCCAGCAGCGTCGCGCCCTTCGACAGCGCGTCAGCGACCTGCGCCTCCTGCTTGGCGACGGCGCCCTCGTTCATCAGGGGACCGATGTCCGGGTCTTCTAGGCCGGGGCCCACGGACAGCGCGGCGCTGCGCGCCGCAAAGCGCGCGCAGAATTCCTCGTAGACCGGAGCCTCGACCAGGAAGCGGTTGGCGCCGAGGCAGTCCTGACCCGAGGTCGCGAACTTGGCCTTCACCGCCTCGTCGACGGCCAGAGCCAGGTCGGCATCGGCGAACACCAGAAAGGGTGCGTGACCGCCCAGCTCCATGACGATCCGCTTCACCGTGTCGGCGCATTGCCGGTAGAGCAGCCGGCCCACTTCGGTCGAGCCGGTGAAGGACAGCGCCCGCACCCGGGGGTCCGCCGTCCAGGCGGGAACGATCTTGGCGGCGCGGCCGGGGACGAGGTTGAACACGCCGGTGGGCAGGCCCGCACGCTCCGAAAGTTCGGCCAGGGCGATGCCCGAGAAGGGCGTTTCGTGAGAGGGGTGCACCACGACCGTGCAGCCGGCGGCAAGCGCCGCGGCGGCCTTGCGGGTGATCATCGCCGAGGGAAAGTTCCAGGGCGTGATCAGCGCGGCGACCCCCACGGGCTCGCGCCAGACCTCCATCTCCGCGTCCGGCAGGTGCGAGGTGACGCTTTCGATGTTCGGGCGCTTGGCCTCCTCGGCGTAGAACTCGACGAAGGAGGCGGCGTAGTCGATCTCGCCGCGCGCCTCGGAAAGCGGTTTTCCCTGTTCCAGCGTGATCGTCAAGGCCAGGTCTTCGCGGTGGGCGACGATGAGTTCGTACCAGCGGCGCAGCAGAACCGAACGCTCCTGCGGTAATCTCCCTGACCAGCCGCCAAAGGCCGCCCGGGCCGCGTCCACGGCCCTGGTCCCGTCTTCCGCGGTCAGGGCGGCGACGTGGCCGAGCAGGCGGCCGGAAGCCGGGTCGCGAACCTCACAGGTGCCGCCGTCGGCTGCGGCCACCCATTCGCCGCCGATATAGCCAAATTCGCGCACCAGCTTGCGATCCTGGAGGTGGCCGGCGAGATCGCTTCGGCCGTTCTGCACCGCTGCCGCTTCCATTCCGCTCCCCGCTTTCTGCATCCGAAGCCGGCCGCATCCGGCCCGGTTATCGGAACCAACGCTAGGGGAAACGGCGGCGAAGGGGCTTCGGAATGCGGGCAGACGCCAGAGGAAACGACGGAAATCGGAACGGAAAAGCGAGGATTCTTCGGAGCGCTACCGGCGATGGGTCCTGCTAGTCCGGACCCTCGACATTATTCTCCATCTGCAGGGCGAACAGCCTGCCGAAGCCGGTCACGGGGCTGTCGTTCTTCATCAGCCGCAGGCTGTGCCAGACCAAAGCCTGATTGCTGGTCACCACCGGGGTGTCCAGGTCGCGTTCCAGCGCCTCGACGGCCTGCGCAGCTCTGATCGCGGTGCAGGAGATGAACAGCGCCTCGGCATCCGGATGGCGGATCTGCCGCGCAGCTTCCTCGATGGCCGCGACGGGCAGCCCGGTCATGTCGATATCCCTGTCCAGGCCGAAGCCGTCGATGGTCAGGATCTCGAACCCGCGCTCGCGGAATCCCGCAGCGAGCAGATCGTTCACGCTCTGGGTATAGGGCGTCAGGACGGAGATCCGCTGTGCCCCGCCGGCCCGCAGCGCCGCCTCCACCGCGGCGATGGGATTGGTGCAGGCAACGCCGGGTTGCGCCTGGTGGATCAGCGTTTCCAGCAGGTCCTCGCCGATGGCAACCGTTCCCGAGGTGCAGCCGTAGATCATTACGTCGACGCCCTGCCCCGGCAGAATGCCGGCCGCCGCCCGGGTGATGTCGCCGCTCATGGCGCGCAGATTCTCCACGGTCACCGGGTTGGCGTTCAGCACGCGGTTGGTGAACAGCTCGACCCCGGCGGGCAGCATCCGGCGAAGGTCCGTCTCGCTGTTATAGTCGGTCGCCAGGGCGATCAGGCCGATGCGCCCACCGGGGGCGACCTCTTCCAGTTCGTAGCGCAGCCTCAGGCCGGGCATGCCCTCTGTCTCCCGTCCAGCGCCGCGGTGGTCATGCCTGCTCGCCGGAACGCCCGCCGGGCGCCTCCAGCGGCTGGGCCGGCGTCGCCTTCACCGCCTTGGTGACCACGTAGCTGTAGTAGCGCTTGAGCCCGATATCGGCATCGAGCATACGGTCCACGAGGCGCTGGTAAGAATCGACGTCCCGGCAAACGAACTTCAGAAAGTAGTCGACACCGCCGCCGACGGCCCAGCAGTCCACGATCTCCGGGATCTCGGCGATGGCGGCCTCGAAGCGCAGGAAATCCGAGGAGCGGTGACTGCCCAGTTCGGCCTGCATGATGACGGTCGAAACCGGGCCGAAGGCCGCCGACGAGAGTCTTGCGCCATAGCCCTCGATGACACCGTTGTCCTCCAGCCGCTTCAGCCGTTCCCAGCATGCCGTCGGCGACAGGTTGATGCGCTTGGCCAGATCGTTCTTGGTGATCCGGCCCTCCCTCTGAAGGACCGAAAGCAGCTTGAGATCACGGTCATCCAGTTTGATCATGGTCTCCAACGGGTCTCGCAAAGCTCTGCGGTCAGGCCGCCACGGCGACGACTCCGATCACGTCGCCCATGGCCACCAGCCCGGGAAAATGCCGGCCGATGAGAATGCCGTCCAGGGCGCTGCGATAGTCTGTCGGCTGCCGGCCGGTGCGGTCAATGTCGTGAACGCGGGCCACCACCTGGCCGGCGGAGACAGGCGCGCCCAGTTCGACACAGAGTTCGAGCAGTCCCGAGGTCTCCGACGTCACGAAGCAACGGCCGTCTGGCATGTCCAGGCCGGTGGTTTCCCGCCGGTCGAGGGGGCCTTCCAGGATGCTCGCGTGCTTCAGGACGTTGCGCAGGCCGCGCTTGGCGATGGCGACAGTCTGCACGCCCGCGGTCCCGCCTCCGCCCAGTTCGGTGGAGATGAACACCTTGCCCATGGCCTCCGCCGCAGTGTCGTACATGCCCGTGCTATCGATTTCCAGGAGCATCAGCGAGTAGGGTGCATTGAAGGCCCGCATGGCCGCGACACAGCGCTGCTGATGGGCCTTGTCCTCGAGCACATGGGCCGCGCAGAAGGGCACGAACGACAGGGTCTTTCCGCCGGAATGGAAATCGATCACATAGTCCGCCATGGGCAGCAGGCAGGTTTGAAAATAGTCTGCGATCTTCTCGGTGACCGTGCCCGCGGGATCGCCGGGAAAGGCCCGGTTCAGGTTGCCGCCGTCGATGGGGGAGGTCCGCGTCGCGGCCCGGAAAGCGGGATAGTTCATGGCCGGGACGATGATGACCCGGCCGGTGAAATCCTCCTCCCCGATGGTCCGCGCCAGGTCGAAGAGCGCCACCGGCCCCTCATACTCGTCGCCGTGGTTGCCGCCGGTCAGCAGCACCGTCGGCCCCGCGCCCCTGCGCGCGACGGTGAGGGGAATCATGATCGAGCCCCAGGCGGAACCGTCGTGGGAATGGGGCAGCTTGAGAAAGCCGTGCTGCACGCCATCACGCTCGAAGTCCACGGTCGCCGTTATAGGACTCACGGGCATGACTCAGGCCTTCACAAAGAGCTCGCGGGGGACCGATGCCAGGCATTCCGGCGCGCCCTCGGTGATGACGATGCTTTCCGTCGTCTCCATGCCCCAGTCGTCCATCCACAGCCCCGGCATGAAGTGGAAGGTCATGCCGGGCAGAAGCTCGGTCTTGTCGCCGCTGCGCAGGCTCATGGTGCGCTCGCCCCAGTCCGGAGGATAGCTGATGCCGATGCCATAGCCCGCGCGGCTGTCCTTGGCGATTCCGTATCTCTTGAGAACACCGAAGAACGCCAAGGCGATGTCCTCGCAGCGCCTGCCCGGACGCGCCATCTCCAGGCCCGCCTCGATGCCCTCCCGCACCGCCTTGTCGGCATCGCGGTAGGCCTCTGGCGGCCGGCCGAGAAAGACCGTCCGCGACAGGGGCACGTGATAGCGGCGATAGCAGCCGGCGATCTCGAAGAAGGTCCCCTCTCCCGCCTTCATCGGCCGGTCGTCCCAAGTCAGATGCGGCGCGCCGGCGTCGGGCCCGGACGGCAGCAGGGGCACGATCGCCGGATAGTCGCCGCCGTATCCGTCGGCACCGCGGATGCCGACGTCGTAGATCTCCGCCACCAGATCGCTCTTGCGCATGCCGGGCTCGATGGTCTCGAAGATGCGCGCGTGCATAGCCTCGACGATGCGCCCGGCCCGGCGCATGTAGACGAGTTCCTGCTCCGACTTTACCGCCCGGCACCAGTTCACCAGCCCGGTGGCGTCCTCGAAGCGGGCGTTCGGCAGATTCCTTTCCAGCGACTTATGGGCCGCGGCGGAGAAATAGTAGTTGTCCATCTCCACCCCGAAACGCAGCCCGCTCCAGCCGCGGTCGGCGATAATCCCGCTCAGGTGGTCCATGGGGTGGCGCTCGGCCGACTGCACGTAGTGGTCCGGGTAGGACAGAATGTTGGCCTCGTCCATGTGTACCGTACGCCGCGCGCCGTTGGCATCCTGCCTCCGGCCGTACCAGAGCGGCGCGCCGTCGAGCGCCAGAAGCACACACTGGTGCACGTAGAACGACCAGCCATCATAGCCCGTCAGCCAGGCCATGTTGGAGGGGTCGGAGACCACCAGCAGTTCGATGCCTTTCGCCGCCATGGCGCGGCGGACCTTGCCGATTCGTTCGGCATACTCGGCACGGCTGAAGGGAAGTTCTACTTCGGGCATCGCTCTGTCGTCCCGCTCACGCGCTGTCGAACAGGAAACCGGCCCCTGCCGCCGCGGCCCGCGCCTTGGCGAAGGCCGCTATGGCCGTGTCCTGAACCCCGGTGCCGGTCAGATCGCAGACCGTGATCTGGCGCTCCGAGGACCGGCCCGACTGCCGGCCGGCGATCACCGCGCCGAGCTCCGCATGGTCGAGGTCCGGGCCGACGGCACCGGCGGCGACGGCGGCGCGCAGCTCCCCCTGCCTGAGACACTGGGCATGGCTGTCGCAGACATAGAGGTCGGCACGGGCCAGCACCTGCGGCGCCAGCTCGGTCTTGTAGTCCGCGTCTGAGCCCATGGCGGTGACGTGCTGGCCGGGCCGCAGGTCCGCGGCATGGACCAGGGGTTCCGGCGAGGGCGTGGTCGTGACGACGATGTCGCTCCGGGCCATGACTTCGGCGACGCTGGCAGCGGCGGTGACAGCGATCCCGGTTTCCGCAGAGCAGTCCGCCGCGCAGGCGCGGGCCTTGTCGGGGTCGCGTCCCCAGATCACGGCAGTGCGGATACCGCGGACCAGCGTCAGCGCCTTGAGCTGCAGGCGGGCCTGGGTGCCGCTGCCGATGATCCCGGCCGCCGTCGCATCGGTGCGGGCGAGCCACCTGGCGGCAACGGCGCCGGCGGCAGCGGTGCGCACGTCGGTCAGATAGCCGTTGTCGAGTAGCAGCGCTTCCACCAGGCCGGTCTCGGCGGAGAACAGAACCATCAGACCGTTGATGCTCGGCAACCCCCGTTTGGGGTTATCGAAGAACCCGGGGCTCATCTTGATGGCAAAGGAGTCCACCCCCGGCACATAGGCGGTCTTCACGTCGACCTCCCCGTTGTGCTCGGGGATGTGCAAGCTCATGATCGGCGGCATCACGACGTCCTTCGTCGCGAGGGTCCGGAAGGCCGCCTCCACGCAATCGACCGCGGCCGGGTCCAGGGGCACCGCCATCTGCAGATCGCTTTCCTTGAAAATGTTAATCTGCGGCACGGATTGGCGCCTCCCCTTCGCGTTCCGCCAGGACGTCGACGTCCTCGCCATCGATGATGCGTTTGTGCAGCTTGGTGTCGATGTTGCCGCCGCTGACCAGAGCCAGCGTCACGCCGGCATCGCGGACCTTGCCCGCGAGGAGGGCGGCGATCCCGACGCTGCCGGAGCCTTCGACGACCTGGTGTTCCGACCAGTAGGCGTGGCGCACGGCAGCGGCGATCTCCGCCTCGGTGACGGTGACGAAGTCGTCCACCAGATCGCGGACCATGCGGAAGGTGTAGCGGTTGTCCATGCCGATACCGCCGCCCAGGGCATCGGCCAGCGTCGGCAGTTCCTCCACAGAAACCGGCCGGCCGGCACGCTGACATGCGATCATGGCCGCGCCGCGCTCCATGGAAACGCCGATCACCCGGATGGCCGGATCGGCGGCCTTCAGCACCAGGGCAATGCCGGCGATCAGGCCGCCGCCGGAGAGCGGCACCAGCACCGTCTCCACGGCCGGCAGCGCCTCGAGGATTTCCAGGCCCAGCGTTCCCTGGCCGGCGATGATGTCCGGATGGTCGAAGGGCGGCAGCATGACCTTGCCCTCCTCGGCGACCAGACGGTCGACCTCCACCTGGGCATCGTCCTGGGACCGGCCGACGATCCGCACCTCGGCGCCGAGCGCCCGGATCGCCTCCACCTTGTTCGCGGGCACCAGGGCGGACATGTAGATGGTGCAGCCGACGCCTGCCTGGGCGGCGGCATGGGCGAGGCCGCGGCCATGGTTGCCGGTGGAGACGCCGACCACGCCCTTGCGGCGCTGGTCCTCGGACAAGGCGAGGATCGCATTGGCGGCACCGCGCAGCTTGAAGCTTCCCGTCGCCTGCAGGTGCTCCAGCTTCAAATGGACCTCGCCGCCGGAGCCTGCGGACAGGGCCGGCGAGGCAACCAGCGGGGTGGACCGGATCCACGGCCGGATCCGTTGGCGCGCCCGGTACACGGCGCGGGGCAGGATCGCCGCGGTCATCGGGCTTCCTTGACCGCGCTCAGGAACTGCTGGGTGCGCTCCTTGCGCGGGCTGCCGAAAACCTCGTCGGGAGCCCCCTGCTCCTCGATCTTGCCGGCGTAGAAGAAACACACCCGGTCGGAGATGTCGCGGGCGAAGCCCATCTGATGGGTCACCATCAGCATGGTCAGGTTCAGATCGGTGACGAGCTTTCGGATGACGTTGGTGACCTCGCCGATGACCTCCGGGTCGAGGGCCGAGGTCACCTCGTCGAACAGCATCACCTTGGGGCGCATGGCCAGGGCGCGGGCAATGGCCACGCGCTGCTGCTGGCCACCGGAGAGGCGCGAAGGGTGCTGATCGCGCTTGTCGGCGACCCCCACCAGGTCGAGCAGTTCCTCGGCACGCTCCCGGGCGTCGCGCTTGCTCATGCCCAGCGAATAGACCGGACCCTCCATGCAGTTCTCCAGCGCGGTCATGTGGGGGAACAGATTGAAATGCTGGAAGCACATACCGATGTTCTGGCGCATGGCGCGCAGATGCTGGGGGTTGGAAGGCACAAGGGCGCCGTTCTTTTCCATGTGGGTCAGGGGGCTGCCGTCGACGTAGATGACGCCGTCGTCGATGCTCTCCAGGGTCATGAGGACGCGCAGCACCGTGGTCTTGCCGGAGCCGGAGGGGCCGATGATGCTCACCATCTCCCCCTCGGCGATATCCAGGTCCAGGCCGTCGAGAACCGTCAGTTCGCCATAGCGCTTGGAGACGTTCGCAAGGCGCACCATGGGCGCCCCTTCGTCGGCGAGCCGAAGCGGGTAGCGAGAAACCTCATCGCGCATCGTCCTGTCTCCCTTCTCTCCGGCCTCTGGGTCCGGGCCGGTTTCCCCGCAAGCTTACCCTACCGCCTTTCCAAGTAGATCGCCGGCCAGCCCTATTTCGACGTCCGTCGCCGGCATGGCGCAACACAGCAACACCTCGGTCGAGGGCGGCGGCGCCACGGTCGCCGGATAGACGACCTGTCCCCGCAGCAGGGGCGCGGCGCAGGTGCGGCAGATGCCGGAACGGCAGGCGGCAGGCGGGCGGTGATCCGTATGGCGCTCGATCCATGCCAGCAGCGAGCCGTCGCCGCGCTGCCAGGCGGCGCGATAGGCCTCCGGCGAGATCGTGATCTCCGCGTGCGGCGCCGGCTCCATGGACTCATCCAGGACGACCGCATCGGAGAAGAGCTCGAAATGCAGCCGGTCGTTGGCGCGCCCGAGGGTGGCATGCGCGGCGCGGACCGCCTCGGTCATGGCGAGCGGGCCGCAGACGAAGACATGCGTCGAGCCGTCCATCGCGGCGACCTCCCGTTCGAGATCGGGCCGCCCCTTGCGGACCGGCGCCGGCAACTCCGCCAATGGCGTTTCCGCACCGGTCACGAAGAGTCTCAGCGCGAAGCGGTCCCAGCGTCCGGCCAAGTCGGAAAGTTCGTTGAGAAACGCAAGTTCCGCCACACTTTTGGAGACGTAGATCAGGGTCACCGGGTCAGGATAGCGCGCCTCGGCCAGGGCCCGGATCTGCGAGAAGACAGGGGTGATCCCGATGCCGCCGGCATAGAACGCCAGCGGTCCCGAGAGCCCCTCCGGCAGGCAGAACGCCCCGGCGGGCGGATAGGCGATGCATTCGGCACCGACGCCGATGCGCTCGTGCAGCCATGACGACACCGAAAAGGCGTCCGCCGCCTCGCCGTCCCCGGCTTCGCGCTTGACGGAGATCCGGCAGGGCCGCCCGTTCCGTCCCGGAAAAGGGCCGTCGGTCAGGGAATAACAGCGGAAGTGTTGACGGCCGGCATCGTCGGTGATGCCGAAGGTGACGAACTGGCCCGGTTTCGGGCGTTCGCCCGGCGCCAGCGCCATCTCGAACGAAAGCGATATCACCCCCGGCGTCTCCTGCACCCGCTCGGCGATGCGCACCGTCTGCGGCGCGGCAGCCGCCGGGAGGGAGAGGTTATCTATCCGCTCTTCCACGACCTGGCGCACTGCCGGCAGCAGGGCCGGAGAGGCCAGGACGCGGGCAAGGGCATCGGCACCGGGCCGGCCGGCCGTCAGCACCTCGTTGAGTTCCGCCAGGGTCGCGTTCCGCGCATCGCTTTCCAGCCGTTCCAGCGCGCTACCCGCAGATAGGCTGCCCGGCTCGATCACCCGGCCGTAGACGCCGGTGCGGCCGGATGCGGAAAAGCGGCTGGGGAAGCCGGGCTCGGCGCCCAGAAAGTGCGCCAGCTTGTAGCAGGGAACCCGGGGCGAGACGATCTCGACCAAAGCATCGCCGGCCCGCAGACGATCCCCGATCCGAAGCTCCGTTTCATCGGGGCCCACATAGAGGACGTTCTCGGAGAAGGCACCGCGCGGAATCGGTCGGCCCAGCACCGCTTCGAAATGGGCGTAGTGACGTTCGGCAAAGAGATAGACCGCGTGGTTCTCCCGGCCCAGGCGCCGCGCCGTCCCCAGGGTGTCGCCAGCCAAGCCCTGCCGGCCGAGCCGGAGGGGACCGTTCTGGCAGCTGCGCAGGTAGGCGGTCGGCTCCCTCCGGCCGTTGATCAGGGCCTCGCGCTTGCGGCCTGTATAGATGGCCCGGACAAGGCCGCAGGATGGCGGGTCCGCCTGCATCCGACACCTCAGATTTCCCAAGACGTACACATCTATATACTTTTCACAAAAATTTCGCCTTGAAAAGGCATTCTTGATCGAGTTTACTTCGTTGTTGTATCCATCTAGTGGTTTTCTGTTCCGATCTGACCGACCGTCGGGAGAACGGTCTTGCATCCTTGAGAGGCCAGAACCTCTCGAAACCCGGAGGCGAAAAAATGAACTTCATCAGCAAAATCGGGGGAGCCGTCAGCCTCGTCGCCGCCCTCCTCCTGGCGACCACCCTCATGCCGACAGCCGCCGTCGCGGCCGACAATCCGTTGCTCGAGAAATACCGCGCCGAGGGCGCGACCATCGGCATCGCAGGCTACGCGCCCTATGGATACAAGCAGGCCGACGGCAGCTTCACCGGCGAACAGGTGGAGATCGTCAAGCACGTCCTCGGGGCAATGGGGATCACCAAGCTCGAGTTCGTGGCCATGGATTTCGGCGCTCTGATCCCCTCGCTGGTCGCCCGCCGGATCGACATGGGCGCGGCAGGAATCTACATCCGCCCGAAGCGTTGCGAGCAGATTCTCTTCGCCGAGCCCACCTGGGGCCAGGGTGCCGCCTACCTCGTGAAGAAGGGCAACCCCAAGAGCCTGCATAACTTCAAAGACATCGCCAAGACCGACGGGGCCAAGCTCGCGGTGCTGGCCGGCGGCACGGAAGAGACCCTGGCCAAGAAGGACGGCGTGCCCGACGAAAAGCTGCTGAAGGTCAGCGACAAGGCCGCCGGCATCTCAGCGGTGATCTCCGGGCGCGCGGACGGCTTCGCCCTCTCCGCCTTCGCCATCAACGACATCGTCCGCACCGCCGGCGATCTCATCAACATGGAAAGCTCGGGCTCCATCACCGAGATTGCAGGCGAGATCTACCAGGGCCACGGCGCCATCGGCTTCCCCAAGGGCGATGGCGACGAGTTGAAAGCCAACATGGCCTTCCGCGACGCCTTCCAGGCCGAGCTGGCCAACTACGTCGAAAGCGGCAACTACGCCAAGATGGCCTCGGCCTGGGGGTTCGGGCCCGCGGACGCCCCCACCAAGAGCATGAAGGAACTCTGCGGCGCCGGTCTCTAAGGCTGCAAGGGGCACCCGTAGCGGTCTAAGATCGCTACGGGGCCGGCCCGCTTCCGCACGGCAGCCACGACAAACCCTTTCGAGACCGCCCTATGTCCATCCGCGCGCTTATCGTCACCCTCTGTGTGACCATCTTCGCGGGCGCGGTCTATTTCCTGCGGTCTCCCTTCGTCGACAGCGCGCTGGTGTTTCTCGAAGCCGCCGAGATGACCCTCAAGATCGTCGTCGTCTCGATGATTCTGACGGTCATCATCGCCTTTGCGACAGGCATCGGCCGGCTCTCGCCCTGGACACCGGTGCGCTGGCTCTGCATCAGCTACGTTGAGATCTTCAGAGGGACATCGGCCCTCGTCCAACTGTTCTGGCTGTTCTATGTGCTGCCGCTCTTTGGGCCGAAGATCGACCCCTTCACGGCCGGGGTCCTGGGCGTCTCCCTGAACGTGGGTGCTTATGCGGCAATCGTGGTGGAGGCCTCAATCCGCGCCGTTCCCAAGGCGCAGTACGAGGCGGCCATCGCCCTCAACATGAGCAGCTTCAACCGCATGCGCCGGATCATTTTGCCGCAGGCGATCCGCATCATGATCCCGCCCTTCGGCAATCTGGCCATACAGCTCTTCAAGCTGACCGCCCTGGTTTCCTTCATCGGCATCTCCGATCTGACCTACACGGCCTACCAGCTCAACCAGACCACCTATCTGACTGTCGAGGTCTTCACCATCGTCCTCTTCATGTACTTCGCCATCGGCCTTTCCATCACCATCGGCATGAAGCTCCTGGAGAAGCACTACTCCCGCGGCATCCGGCTGGGTGACGCCCGATGAACTGGGACTGGGCCTATACCCTGGAGATCCTGCCGCAGATGGCGGAGGCCTCGCTGGTCACCCTGCAGGCGACGGTGATGGGCTTTGCCCTGGCGGCGGTGCTTGGGCTGCTCTGGGCCATCATCAGCCTGTTGGAGATCCCCGTCCTCAGTTTCGTGGTGCGGCTCTGGGTCGAGTTCATCCGCACCACGCCGGTGCTGATCCAGCTCTTCGCCATGTACTACTTCCTGCCGCTGGCGGGGGTGATCCTACCCGCCATGGTCTGCGGCGTCCTGACCCTGGGCATGCACTATTCTGCCTACTGCGCCGAGGTCTACCGCTCCGGATTCGCCCAGGTCGACCGCGGCCAATGGGAAGCGGCCAAGGCCATCAATCTCTCCACCGCGCGAACGCTGAGGCGCGTCATTCTGCCCCAGGCGATCCCGCCGATCATCCTGCCGCTCGGCAACTATCTGGTCACCATGTTCAAGGAAACGCCGGTTCTTTTGGCGATCACGGTGATCGAGCTGGTCGCCACGGCCCGGATCATCGGCAATGATACCTTCCGCTATACCGAGCCCATCACCCTGGCCGGCGTTTTCTTCCTGATCCTCAGCCTCGCGGCCGCGAAGCTCACCCGGGTCGTGAACCGGAAGTTCGCCCTGCCGGGCCTGCAGGAGTTTTGAGACAGACCTCGATGATCCCCGCCCTCAATCAAACCGCCGCCCGGACCGCTCCCCAGCAGCGGATCGCCGCGATCTATCAGGAAATCCGCTACCGCATCTGCACCAACCGCTACCCGCCGGATACGCTGTTGCGCGAGGAGGAACTGGCCAGGGAGTATTCGGTCAGCCGCTCGCCGATCCGCCGGGTCTTCTCCATGCTGGAGCACGAGGGGCTGGTGGAAATCAAGCACGGCATCGGGACCCTGGTGACGCGGATCGAGCCGGAGCTGCTGGCCGATGTCTATGCGGTGCGCATGATCCTGGCCGAGGCCATGGGCCCCTTCATCGAAACCCCCTTTGCCGAGGGCACGCGGGAGTTCTTCGTCCGCTGCGGCGAGGAATTTCTCGCCTTGCAGCAGGGGGACGAGATCGGCTTTGCCGAGACCAACATCCGCTACTTCGTCGGGCTGATGGACCTGGCCGCCAACAAGACCCTGCGGGAGATGCAATGCAATCTCTTCTTTCAGACCTCGCGCATGTGGCTGCTGCTGCTCCGCTCGATCCCCTGGGAAGACACCATCAACGCGGTCCACGACGAGGTCGACGAGGTGGTCCGGCGCATCGACGTGGAAGACCCCATCGGCCTGGGCTTCGCGATCCGCAACCACATCTTCGAGAGCCAGCAGCGACTCTTCAAGGCGCTCCACGAGGGATAGGGCAGCCCGGGTCGGGGAGTGTTCTAGCCCAGGGGGATGTCCAGGAAGGCGACGAAGGAGACGAGGCCGATCACGGTCACGACGATGGCCCCGCCGAAGTTCATGGAGTGGCGCAACAGCGCGACGCCACCCGCCCCTCCGCCGGCGCCTTCCACCAGTTTCACGGCGGTCTTGCGGGCGACGATGGCGCCGACGCCGAGGGTACAGATGGTCAGCCCGATGCCCGCCGACATGGCGGCGACCAGAATGAAGCCGGGATAGATCATGTCGTTGGCCACGGCATAGAGCATGATGAGCACGGCGCCGGGACAAGGCACGACACCCGCGGCGAAGGCCATGAGCCCACCCTCCAGCTTGCTCGCCTTCTGACCACCCCCGTGGCCATGAGAGTGGGCATGCCCATGGCTATGCCCGTGGCTGTGCCCGTGACTGTGGCTATGGCCCAGTTCGCTGAGATCGACGTAGCCGAGCGCGGCGCGGAAGGCCTGGAAGAGCATGTAAAGACCGATCGCGGCAATGATCAGGAAACTGCCGGCCCGCACCCCGGGGATCTCCGCCAGGCCGACACCGAAGCCGACCTTCAGGACTGTGTCGGCCAGCCAGACGATCACGATGGCGGCGATGACATGGACGATGGCGACCTGCACCGCCATCAGCACGCCGCGGCCGACCTGCACCTCCCGGCCGAGGAAATAGGAAACGATGATGAACTTGCCGTGCCCCGGCCCGAAGGCATGGAAGATGCCGTAGAGGAAGGCGATTCCCAGCCCCAGGAAGAAGGCACTGAGGTCTTCGCCGCTGTTCACGGCATTCATGTGTTCGGCGACCTCGGCGTTCGCCTGGCGCTGGAATTCGATGATGAACTGGGTCCAACGCTCCCAGAGGCCGCGGTCGTCCTCGGCGAATTCGATCATCGGCGCCGTCGCCGTGCCGGTGCCGGACTGACCGCTCTCCTGGGCCAGCGGAGCGCTCGCCAGGGCGGCGGCGGCGACAAGGGCCATCGCCAGAGACAGGCAGAAACCGAGAGAGCGGCTTAGGTTCAGCGGCAGGCGTTTCATCACTGGTCCTCACAAATCAAAGCGATGGTCTTGTCGTGCCCCTTCAACGGCCCCTTGCCCCGGCCAATGCGAAACTTGCAGCCGGCCGCCAGGGGGCCCTCGACCAGCAGGAAACCCTGCTCCATGAACGCGAAGTCGAAGACGATCCGCTCATCGAACTGGCTGACCACCAGCGCTTCGCGCGTGTAGGGGACCGGCGGGCCGAACTCGACGGCGAAGCGAAAGAGCAGACGCTCGTTCTCTATGCCGGGTTCGAAGGTGGCGACCGAGAAGTCCCGCGGTGCACCGTCGGAGAGAACGTGAAGGTGATAGTGACTCTCGGACAGGGGATCGAAGATCTCCTGCCTCAGGCGCGCGGCCTCGCTTTCGCTGAAGACGCCGTCGCCGTCCGCATCGACGGTGTCGATGGTGCGGGAGCTGAAGTAGCGGTCGAACTGCCACTCCAGCGCCAGCCCAACAACCGACTCGTTCTGCAGGCGGTAGATGATCTTCGACTTGACCCAGATGTCGGGATTCGCCTGAGCCGCCGGCGCAGCGAAGGCCAGAGCGAGGCATAAGAACACCGCCGGCCACACCCTCGGAATTCTCCACGCGCCCGCCAGCCCAGCCCCGCAACAAAGCAAGCGCGGGCGGCCGGATCTCCGCTTTGCTGGTGATGACAAGACCATTTGCATTTCCTCGTGACATGTTCTATAAAATGTCGTGTGACATGTCAAGAGACGGCTGAGCCATGCTCAGGCAGCTGCTAGGGCCCTTCGCGGGGGCCGCTGCCTGGCATTTGGCGCCTATGGGCTATCGGCGGGAAATCTCCGGGATCGCCGGCCGCGCGGCGCAGTGCCGGGAGTCGTGGCACCCCCACCTGGAGGCGACCAAGCAGGTGATCGAGACGGCTGCGCAAGCTTGCGCGCGCCGCAAGACTGTCCTTCTCGTCGGCTCCGGCCTGTTGCTGGACGTGCCCCTGGCCCACCTCAGCCGCTCCTTCGAGCGGGTGATCCTCGCCGATATCGTCCATCCGAGGCATACCCGCAAACAAGCCCGCGGCTACGGCAACGTCGAACTGGTCCAGGTCGACATCACCGACATCGCCAGACCGGTCTTCGACTACGTGCGAAAGGGCCGCCGCGGCGCCCTGCCGCACGGCAATCCGGACCACTTTCTCGATCAGGACATCGATCTTGTCGCCTCGGTGAACCTGCTCTCGCAGTTGGCGTTCATTCCCTGCAGTTACCTGCGCGCCAAACGGCCCTCCTTGCCGCGCGACGACCTGGAGCGGTTCGAGCGGCAGATCGTCGAGACCCATCTTCGCTGGCTTGCGCGCTTTGCCGGGCGGGTCGCCCTGATCACGGACTATAAGCGCGAGGAACAGGGGAGCGACGGCACGCTCTGCCGAAAGAACATCCTGGGCGGACTCGTGCTGCCGCCCTTCGAGGAGAGCTGGACCTGGCGGATCGCGCCCCGCGGCACGGTCTTCCACGACCTGGACGTCCGCCACAAGGTCGCCGCCTACAGCGACTTTCCAAAGCAGCACTTCGCCGCAGCAGCGGCGGGCTAGTTCTCTCGGCTCTCCGCGCTCGGCGCCGGGGAGAGGTAGAGCTGCGAGGCATTGGAGGCGAAGGAGCCGATGACCTTGTCCTGACTGCCGCGTATGGCCTTCTGCGCGATCTCCGCGGCACGCGTGCCCTCACCCGCCAACAGGGCTTCGACGAGATTGTCGTGGACATGGTGGAATTCGTTGTCCCGCTTGTGCAGGGTCAGGCTGAAGTGGACGATCCGCTCGTGCTGTTCGATGAGCGCGATCACCATCTCGGCCAACCGGCTGTTCCCCGACGCCTCGACGATGTAGCGGTGGAACTCGAGGTTGGCCTCGCGGTAGGCCTCGCTCGTCGCGTGACCGCGCGCCGCATGGCATTCGCGCACACGCTTGTCCAGGCGCTTCAATCGTTCGGGCTCGATCCGTCCGGCCGCCAGACGCGTTGCCTCCACCTCAAGCAGAAGACGGAGCTGAAAGACCTCGTGGACGTCCTGAACGGTGATCGGGGCGACGATGTTGCCCAGGCGTCCGCGGGTCATCACCAGCTTTTCCTGGCGCAGGCGGGTCAGCGCGCTGCGCAGCGGCGCCTTGCTGAATCCGTAGCGTTCGGCGAGCTGCGCCTCGGAGATTTCCGCACCGGGCGCCAGCCGGCACAACAGGATCTCGTTCTTCAAAACGCGGTAGACGTAGTCGCTGAGGCTCTCCGCCTCTTTCATCGGGGGAGAGCCCAGATCGCCGGGGCGCCGAGTCTTGCCGGCATCGGACAGAGGATCCATTGCAGAGAGCCTTTCAGGTCCTCGGGTGGAGTCTTCAAGAGCTGCGCCGCTGCGGCACGCGCCCGTTCCCGGGGACTATAATCACTGCCGGCGGGGGAGAGAACCGTCGCACTCTTCCGTGGGCCGGTTGGGGCATCTGACCATGGCATAGCCGGTTGCGGCGGGATCGCCGTGCCGGCCTTCCCGCGGCTCCGCGGCAGGTCAGCATTCGTTCAGGATCCAGCGCGGGCACCCCACTTCCCCATTGATCTACAACCTGAAGACGCAATCTCGATCAAGAGACCCACCTATTGCGCTTTAACGGCCGAGTGATGAGGACGGTGAGGGCCTCGCCCGGCTGACCTTTGACATTGGCGGTACTGATAGGGAAATGGTCCTTTCGGATCACTGGCATCGCTTATAGACTGCTCCAAAAACGGACGCATTCAGGAATGCCGCCCTTGCATACGGTCGTGGGCCATCGAATACCGGGTTTCAAGGTCTCGGCGAGCGCCAGGGACGTGCCTGTCTGAGGCCTTTGACTGACGTCTCCCGCTTTGGAGCGCTCCTAAATGCCCTCAACGACCTCAGGCCACCAATTTGTCACAGAGATCTAGTGATTTTGAGGAGTCTGTCTTGTCCCCCTGATTGAGTTCGCCAGCGTGATATGGTTAACTGACAGGCGTACTTTAGATTGTTCGAATTCTCACCATGATTGTATTGGTGGGTACGGCTGAATTTTTAGGTCTCCTGTTCCATACCCCTTGAGGCAGAGAAACTGGTTCTGACGGCGAGCCTGTCGAATCGGTCGGTGCGGTCCCATGACGGCGCCATGGACGGTCGGGACGATTGACACGTGAGTGTCGACGCAGCTTCGCGATTTGAACCGGCGCCCTGAGTACACAAAGGCGCAAAAGAGCGGAGGAGAGCCAACCCGTCTGACATCAGTCCGTCTTGCTTGAATGTTATAGATGATTCAGTGGGAGGTTTGCCCGCTCGGACGAGCGCAACAGCAATCCAATCCGGCGGGCGGCTTCAGAATCTTGCAGCAACGGTCAGGTGCATAGCGCAATCCCGGACGAGCGAACGAAACGCTCCCACGACTGCGCCAGGCCGAGGGAGAGGCGTGCAAGAAGATGGCGACAGTATTTTGACCTGATCCCTGCGATGCCCGGTCGCACCACGTCGCTTCCCTGCACTGCATGCCCAGAACTGTCTTGTCTCGGACCCCAACAGGGGGGAACTCAAGATGAGCATGGATCGCAGACCATACGCAGAGGAAGACTGTGGCCAGGCTGTTCCACCGCACCCGCCGCCGGACACACGCCGCAAGGCCAATGGATCAGCCCGACCCTCCGGCGAGCCTTACTCACTGCAGCGCAACGAGCGCTCCAGCGCGCTAGCGGACTTCACTGCAGTCCGCCTTGGAGCGCAGGCCAGGTCCGCGGAGCTTGATGCCGCTTCGGTGTTTGCGCACGAGTTGGCGCAACCTCTGTCCGCCATCGCCAACTACGTTCAGGCCTGCCGCACAACCCTTGTGTCCCACGGCGGGGAGGTGCCCGACAGAGCTCTCGAGTGCATCGAGAAAGCGATCGAGGAATCTGCGCGTGCCTCCCAGGTCTTCCACAGGCTGCGATCCCTCATGGATCACGAGGACCTGGAGCGCACGGCCGAGGACATCAACGCCATCGTCGAGCGGAGCAGTGCCGAGCTGTCCCCAATGGCGCGCGAGCATGCGGTGAAGCTGGAACTGGCGCTGGACCGGTCCTTGCCGTTCCTGCAGATCGATAGAATCCAGGTGCAGCTCGCCATCGCCAACCTGATCAGGAACAGCATCGAAGCCCTGCGAGACCGTCAAAACGGATCGATCGCCATAAGGACCAACCTGAAGGCCGATGATCTGGTCGCAGTGATCATTTCTGACAATGGACCGGGCCTCCCTCCGCAGATCGCAAGGCGGACCTTTAAGCCGATCCGCAGTCACAAGCCCGACGGCATGGGGGTCGGGCTGTCGATTTGCCACGCCATCGTCTCCGCGCATGGCGGACGGCTTTCGGCAAGCTCACAACCGGGTAAGGGGACCGATTTCCATATCCTTCTTCCAACAGGCGAGGCGATGGATGAGCAAGTCGACCGTCCTTGTGGTCGATGACGACGAGGGAGTTCTCGACTCCTTGAGGATGACTTTGGAAACCGCCGGGTTCGCGGTGCAGACCTACGGATCCGGGACGGCGCTGCTCGACGGCGGAGGAGCGCCCTCTGGCGATTGTCTGCTGCTTGACCTCAACCTGCCCGACCTGAACGGCCTGGAGGTTCAGGCTCGGCTGAAGGATGGGCGCCACGATCTGCCGGTGATCATGATCACCGGAAAGGGCGATGTGCGCAGCGCTGTCAGTGCAATGCAGTTGGGTGCGGTGGACTTCATCCAGAAACCGTTGAGCGGCGATACGGTGCTGGAGAGCGTGGAGCGTGCCCTTCTCCGCGGGAAGAAGACCTCTTCAACAGCCCGCGCGGAAAGGCCATTGCCCAGTGGCTTCGCCCGCCTGACCTCGCGCGAGCGGGAGGTCCTGGAGCAACTGGTGGCCGGGCAGTCCAACAAGTCGATCGCTTTTGACCTGGGCATCAGCCCCCGGACGGTGGAAATCCACCGGGCCCGTGTCATGGAAAAGCTGCAGGCCCGCAACCTCGCCCATCTCGTGCGCATTGCGCTGACCGCGGGCATCGGCACCTAGAGCGTTTTCGACTGACGTCCAAGCGGTTCCGCTTGGCTGTCGGATCGGCTGCGGTGGCGCCGGCGTCAGAAGTTGATGGGGAAGCCCACCCGCACCTCCACATCCGGCGCATCCTCCGTCAGACCGGCCGAGACGTTGGTGACGAGGGTGAAGTAGTCGTTGAGGGCGTAGGTCATGCCGGTATTCAGCCGGGCCACGTTGGCGTCGCTGCCGATGACGTCCTGAAAGTCGCCACCGTCGAGCTTGGTCCGCGTCTCCTCGAACCAGCGCTGCGAGTAGGAGAGACTGAGGCTGAAATCCTCGTTCAGCGCGTAAGCCACGCCAAAGCCGACCTGAAAGGAGTCACCGACGTCCACCGTGCCGGGCTGATCGCCGGGCGAAGAGCCGATATCGCTGAAATCCCTTTCGAAGTTGTAGAAATAGTCGAAGTTGGCGAAGACCAGCGCCGGATCGATTGTCTTCAGGACCGACGCGCCCCCGGATATCTGCCAGACACCGTTGCCGGTCGGCAGCTCCTCGGGAACCGTCAGGTTCCCCGAGCTTCCCTCGACCTCTCTCACCTCGATGCCGAAGGGGTGTTTGCCGGTCGGCGCCCGGCCTCTCAGGTTCAACACTACGTCCGGTATGTTCTCGGTCTCGTTGATGATGCGATAATTCGCGCCGAAGCTGATGTCTCCGAGGTTGTCGGAGCTGATGGCCTTCTCGATCTGGCTCGCCGAGCCGCCGCCCGCTCCCCCGGAAATGAAGTTCGACATTCGGTAGATGTAGGGCACGTTGACATCCACCTGAAGGTCTTCGCCGATCCCCATCCGCCCAGTGATATCGAAAGTCACGATGTCGGACTCCACCTCGTCGACGCTGATGTTTCCCAGGAAGATGGCGTCGAGGGCCAGGAAGCCGTTGAGCACGATCTGCGAGCGGTCGGTCCGCGTGTAGGTCACGGAGGGCTCGATGGTGAAGCGTTCGCCGAAGAAGCCCTGAGCCTCGCCGGCGACCACCTCGAGCGAGCGGGGAGCCTCGGCTTCCCGTTTTACCGGTTCTTCCTCGGCGTCCGCCGTCGGCGGCTGGGCAGGCGGTGCATCCTGCTGCTGCGGCGCGGGCGCCAAGGGAGGTGCCGGCTGAGCCGGCGGCGTGGGTGCCGGCGGTGCCGGGGCCGCTTGTTCAATGGTGCGCAGGCGCCTTTCCAGGTTCAGAAGGGCCCGATTTTGCGTTTCGATGGTCTTGCTCATCCGCTCGACCTGGCGCCGCAGGACCTCGACCTCGGTTTCCTGCGCAGGCGTTTCAGCGGGGCAGAGGAGCCCCGCCAGACAAACACCCAAGACCGCTGCGACAATTCTCATAGGCGTCCTCAACAGACCAATCGACTCCTGTCTTCCGAACGGCTACCCCGGCGCCGTCTCAGGGCTGGACCAGCTTCCAGACCGTCAGCGGATCGGGAAGCCCGGTACCGTCCATGCCTTCGCTGATCTGGAAGGTGGCGATCGCATCCCGCGTTCGGGGCCCAAACACACCGTCGGGCTGCCCGTTGTAGAGACCGCGCTCGGCCAACTGCGCTTGCACGCGCCGGAGCACCTCGTCATAGATCTGCGTGTTAGCTCCGTTCGCCGTCACGGTGCGCAACGGCGAGCGCCGGGCCAGCCGATCATTGCCGATCGAGAGAACCAGCCGCTGCGCTGCCTGGGCGAAACCTTCATCGGGATTCTGCCGGCAATGGTTCTCAATGATGATCGCGAACACCTCACTGGGCCCCCAAGGGGCAACATCGAAGGTGTTCGGCTCGTAACGATTGGTTGCTGTGAGGTAACCATCAAGCCAGTCCTTCAAGCGTGAAGCCGTCGCCGCGCCTTGCGAACGGGCTTCGACGAATACACCGCAACTCAGAACGCCGATGCCCTTTGTGGCAAACTGTCCATTGGCATCGGCGGCGCTGACAGGCGCCGGGGCGAGACCCAGAAGGATCAGGGCGCAGAGGCCAATCGGCCAGGGTGAAGCGAAGATCATGCCGTCTCATCTCCCCATTCGGCGCTGTGCGGCTTGCCGTCGACGGCGTCGGGGCCGGCCGCCAACGGAAGGAATGGCGGCATCGCCTGACGGCTTCGGACGCTTCGGCAAGGCTCCGTCACCGGCGCAGATCCCTTGTCAAGTTGAAGACCGAACGGACGTTTGCCCGCAGCACATTGACGCTGGGAGCCAGTCCAAAGTTGATGTTCACCGTGTTGCGGATGACGTTCAGGTCACTTCGAATGTTTGCGTGCTGGGCCACCCGCCCGACACCGCCACGCACCTCCTGCAGGACCGTGCCGAAGTCGTCGATCCTGACCACGTAGCCGATGGAGTTCGGCTCAATGAAGGCGGTGGCCCTCGTTCCGTCGTCGAACTCGACCGTCGTCGTCTCCAGCAGGGATAGGGGTTGACCGAGCGGCGTCGGGGGCGGGGCAAAGGAGACGGCGACCTGCCCCTCGGTGACGTTGAAGCGCATGTCGTTGCCGATGCTGTTCGCATCGCCCGCAGCCTGAACGCTCTGGACAACACCGCTGGCGGTCTCCAGCCCGCCCGCATTGGCTGTCAGGAGCAGAGGCACAGGGGGCGGTCCCTCGACGATGTCCGGATTCACCCCGCCAAGCCCTTCCAGCGGATCGATCGATATCGGGCCTTGTCCCGCTCCCGGATCGACGATGGTGCCGTCCGGCAGTGACTGAAGCAGGCTGATGGTGGGCGTCTGAGCGTTACCCGCAGTGTCGGCCGACCACTCCAGGCCGGTGGTGAGGACCACGCCGTCACCGGTCTGCCAGGCGGTGAACATCTGAATACCGAAGTGCTGGACTTCACCCCCTTCGACGAAGCGCCCACGCATCTCAGCCAGTTCCGAGTCCGGAACCACGGCGGCGTTCTCAAAAGCGCTGAGATCGGGATAAGACGAGCCGCTCGCCGCCGGGCCAAGCATCAGAAGGACCGCCAGCAGCAGGATCAATGACGTCAGGTTTCCTGGAGTAAAGGGACGGCAAACCCGGGCCGGCAGGCGCGTACAGCTTGGACTTCCGGCCAAACGTCTCACCGGCCCCTCCTTTGCTGTCCCGACGACGGCAAGAGCCGAAACTCAGGCCGTCGACAGCCCCTCGCCCGCTGCCTGCGCCGCGGACACCTTCAAACTTCAAGCCGAAAGGCACTTGATTGCATCTGGAGTAGAGCGGTCATTGTCGACACAGGAATGACTGCCCGTAAATAAGGGAAACCCCATAGGGGATTCCCCCTATGCGGGACCTGTGACTGTCACGACAAGGAGCTGCCCTGCGGGACCGCGCAAGGGCCGTCAAACTCCCTCCGCCAGCCGGCCTCCGGATCCGGCCGGACCTTAGGGCGGGCGGTCAGAAGCGGTGCAGGTCCGAATGAAGGGTCCCGAAATCGAAGGTGTCGGCGTTGACGATCGGCGCCCGGCTGCCAAGCAGGCGCTTGGCACTCACCGGGTCCTGCGCCTGTGCCAGGGCGGTATCGGCCTGATAGCCCTCCGCGACGATCGCCAGGACCACCCCGTTCCAGGACGCGACAAAATCCTCCTTGCGCAGGACCTTGTTTCCCAGGGCGGGGTCGGCCACGTAGACCTTGCCGTTGGTCGATTTCTTGAGGACGACGAAGTGGCGATAGCCCCTGATATCCAGAAGGACGATGGAGGGGATCTTGATCTTGTCCAGATTCTCGGGAGCGATCCTGAACCCCACGGCATTCATGCCGATGGATTCCACATAGCGCTTGATATCGAGCAGCGAGAAGCCCCTGCGCAAGACGGTCTCCTCGTCACTGACCGCAAGCATGGCCTTCAGAACTTCAAATTCGTTGGTGGGCTTCCCGTAGGCGTACTTCAGGATGGTCGCCACCGAGGCCGCACCGCAACTGAAGTCGGTCTCCTGCGGCACCAGGCCCTCGTACCTGGCTTCGCGCAGACTGACCACCGGCTTGTTGATGACACCGCCGCCCGGCAGGACCCCGCCAAAGCGGATCTCTCCCGCGCGACCGGCTTGAGCGAAGCCAACCAGGATGGCCAGGGCAAAGCCGACTGCGATCCAAGATATCCAAGAGGATCTGTCGCTCATCGTTGCGCCCCCCGGGCCTGCCAAGAGGAAGAAAGAGGAGGCTCAGACCAATGGATTTGGCCGGAGCCCCCTCAGACCGTAAGCAATGACCGTGACTACTGAACCGATGAGATGGACATCGCGTTCTGTTGGAGATTGTTGGTACCGGACGTCAGATTGATGCCGATGTTGCCAACGAAGCCGGCCGCGACCTGATCGCCCAACTTCACGTCGTTGGTGGTCTGCGCGTGCCAGGTATCGTTGAAGGTCGATTCCTGCAGGACCGCAGCCGTCGCCTCCGACAAGGTGGCCGTGCCGGTCACCGCAGCAAGCGCCAGGGCATTCTTCTGGGCATTGAAGGCACCCGCTGCGACGTTCACGCCGGCGTTGCCCGAGGCCCCACCCAGAACGTCGCCCAACAACTGGATCTGGTTGAGGACCTCTGAATCGCCCTCACTCTCGTCGAAATCGTTGTTGATCGTCTTCTGGATGCTGAAGATCTCGGCGTCGCTCGATCCCGCAGCCGAGGTGGTGCCGATCGCCGACAGAGCCGCCGCATTCTCTTGCAGCAGGTTGTCGCCAACCGCCACGTTGAGACCGATGTTGCCCTGTGCCGCATTCAGCACGGTCCCATCGATCACGGTGATGTTGGTGATGCTGGGATCGTCGCCCCGCGGTTCGACGAGGTTGTCATCGATGATCTGCTTGTTGTCGATCAGCGACAAGGCGGCCTCGGAGACGTTGAGGTTACCGGAGATCACCACGGTTCCGGTGTAGTTCAGGTCCTTCTCGACATCGATGTCCTTGGTGATGTCAACATCGATGGTGTTGTCGTAGTCGACATCGACGTCTTCATCGTAGGACTTGGTCAAGGTGACACTGGTCGATTGCGCCAAGGCGCCCATGGGTACAGCGACGAGCGCGGATACCCCGACGGCGATCATGGCAAACAAACCCAATCTGGTGTTCATTGCTCAATCTCCTGTTGTTCCTCGACCCGTAAGGGTCGCTGGCGGGGCACACGCGCCAACTGCTGCAGCAGGCTTCCCCTGCTCCCTAATACGCAAGATCGGTGCCAATCTCGGAAACCTTTGAATTGGATCGGACTTTTCCCGCGGCGGCAAAGAGCCCGAGGACAACCACTGTCCGCCGCCGTTACACGAATCCCGCCCCCCTGCCGTCAAAGACCTGAAGACGCGCGGTCTTTTGAGTTTTGCGTGCGGCTGTAACGCCGCCGGACAGTGCGCGGCATCACGCGCTGCCGAAATCCGGCGAGAGGTCTGGTCGTAGGAGGGGAAGCGGGCTGGTGCCGTCAAAACACGAAAGCCCCTAGGGCAGCGCGTTCGAGGATACGCCCAGCACAAAGCGGTTGAAGGTCGCGTTCTCCTGCCCCGCGACCTGGTTGACCTGGATGACACCGCCGGCATCGCGGAAGGCCCCCGGCCCGACATGGGCGAGCCGGTTTCCTTCCCGCTCTTCGGCTAGCGGCGAGAGGGCATTGGCCCGGCTCTGGCTGAGCTCGGACTCCACAAGGACCTCTCCTTCCAAACCCAGGGCCGCCGCGAGGTGATTGATCTGCAGATTGTTTCGCCCCGCGCCCTGAGTCACCAGAAGCACGCCCTGTGCATCGGCAAAGGCATCACCTTCGATCAACGCGAAGGCATCGAGAACCGTTTCGTCGGGAGTGGCGGCCGAAAGCTGGACCGTCGAGATACGCACCCGCGCCTGCGCCTCGGCGTTTGTGGCAATGAAGGCGGTGTTGGACTGCAGGTTCCCGTCACCGGCCGACTGATTGATCAGGGCGGCCCCTGTGAAGTCTCGCAGGGCCTCGTCGTCTATGATCGTCCGGCCGAACAGCTCCTCGGCAAAGGCCGCCGCGGGGCAGAGCGCCACGGCCAGGACCGCAAGGGCGCTTGCAAGTCTCCATCCGATCCGATCGGTCATCGTGCCTTGCTCCGGACGCTCATCTTGGGACAAGCGCATTGCGGATGGTCGTGCCCAGTCCGCGCGTCGCTTGCTGGACGGCGCCATCACTGCCATTGACGGTCGACCGCGAGAGCAGCCCCGCTGCCGCCAGGCTCGAGCGGATGCCGTCCGCGACAGGCCGGACACCCGCTTGCCGGGAGCCCCCGGCCAGAGCCGGCGAGACCAGGCTGCCACTGCCGGCGGTGACGAGGCGGGCCGTGCCGGACAGGATTGGCATGTCGGGGGCGATGGTTGCGGCTTCCAGATCGCTCAGCAGCTCACCCCTGGCAATCGGGAGGGCGGACATCAGGGCAGGGCTGATGCGGCTCATCGCCGAGACGTCGATCTCAGGCGCCGTCCTCACCAGGAAGGGCGGCGCCGGCAGAGCTGGTCTGACGGCAATACGTGGCGGAACCTCCCTCAGCACGATCACGCCGGGCTCGCGCAGTTCGCTCTCCTGCGCATCGAGCTCAGGGGCGGCCACGGCGAGCAGGGCCAAGGCAACAGCAAGCGGTGATAACAGCCGGCAGCGGAACGCCGGGACGAATCGCTCCCTATTGCTGATGGGTGACCAGACTGTTCGACTGCCCATTGCCCATGCCTGTGCTGTGGGAGATCTGGGGCCCCTGTAGCTTGCCTTGCTGAGTTTCCGTCAGTTCATCCCAGAGAATGACCGCGATGGGCCCCATCCCAACCGCTGTAAGGTCTCCCCCTTCCAACCCTCGCCCGCGCACCCCTGCCAGCTCTTCGTCGGCAAGAACCTTCGCCAGGGCGTCGTCACCGCTGCCTTCCAGAATTCGTGGGAGAGGGTCCGCAAAAGCAGGCTGCGCGACGGCAAATGCGAACAGGAAAAGGGCGAGCCCTGCGGTCGCCGCGCGCCCGCGGCGGCGCAAAGCTTGGAGCCATTGAGGGTCTTGGTTCTGCACGACCAGACACCTAATCAGCGAGACGCCATGACAGACGGCGATCTCCTCAACAGTGAATCGCAAGCAAGGACCACGCCAAGCTGCCAAGCACTTGATTTCGAAGCCTTCACTTTTTCCTCCCACCGGCACTTCGTCCGCAGGCGTTACAGCGGATTTCCGGGCAACAGCCGACAACTAACCGATGAGTCAAAGCCTTGCGCCACAAATCCGGCAGCAACATCGATCTGTAACGCCGGCGAACAGGTAGCAGAGCTGCACGACGCAGCGCTCTGCAGAGCATTCGGCAACCGCCTAGAGCAGATCCTGGCGCGATGGAATCGCGGGAGCGATCCATCGAGCCTGGTGAATCTGCTCTAATTCTTAAGTGTAGAGCGGATTCACATGCTTAGACGCAAACACGAGAGTGTTTCCGTCTAAGCA
>NZ_JANQOI010000171.1 GCF_028289705.1 Pelagibius sp. | reverse complement strand
CGACTTAGACGACCAGGATCACCAGGGAGACCCCGAGCAGGCCCAGGGGCTCGCGCAGCACCCGGCGCAGCGCGCGCAGCGCGCCGCCGCTGGCCGGCGGGGCGGCGCCCGCCTCAGGAGTTGAGGCTGCTTCGGACACGGGGATCAAGGGCGCCGATCACGGTGTCGGCGATCATGTTGGCGAGGACGAAAAAGGCGGTGGTCACCAGCACCGAACCGGTCACCAGCGGATAGTTGCGCGTCAGGATGGCGTCATAGACCAGCTTGCCGATCCCCGGGCGCGCGAAGACGATCTCGGCGAAAACCGCGGAGGAGAGCATCTGGCCGATGCCGATGCCCAGCAGGGTCAGGGTCGGCAGGATGGCGATGCGCAGGGCGTAGGAATAGACGATCTGGCGCTCCGGCAGGCCGAAGGCCCGGGCGGTGCGGATATGGCCGGCCTCCATCACCTCCAGCATGGAGGCCCGGACCATGCGGGCGATATAGCCGACCCAGCCGAGGCCGACGGCAAGCGATGGAAGGATCAGGTGGGCTAACTGGTCGCCGATGTTGCCCGGTTCCCCCGCGCCGATGGCCGGCAGCCAGCGCAGCGCCACGGCAAAAACCAGCAGCGCGTAGATGGCGACGACGAAGGAAGGCACCGCGATGACCGCCACGGAGAGCACGCCGATCACCCGGTCGGCGAAACTGCCGCGCTGGACGGCGGCCACACAGCCGAGAGGAATGCCGAGGGCCACCGACCAGGTGAGACCGCCGGCGATGAGTGCCAGGGTGAAGGGCAACTGCTCCAGCACCACATCCAGAACCGGCCGATTGGAAAGAACCTCGGTCCCGAGATCGCCCTGCCAGGCCGAGGTGTAGAAGGCCCAGAACTGTTCCCAGATCGGCCGGTCGAGCCCCATGCGCTGGCGCAGGTCCTCGATCATCTCCGGCGTCGCCCGCGGGCCCAACGCCACGGAGGCCGGATCGCCGGGGATCAGGAAGACCATGGCAAAGAGGAAGGCCATGGCCGTCGAGATGATGACGGCGGCAAGGCCGAGCCGCTTGAGGGCGTAGATCAGCATCGGAGCACCCCGGAAGCCGGCGGCGCGGCGGTTAGGGCCGCGCCGCCCTCAGCCGTCAGGCCGGCGCGAAGTCCTTCAGCAGAGGCTCGCCGTTCGGCCGCAGACCCGGCTTCACGGTGTCGCGGTGCATCAGGCCCACCACCTCATGGGTCAGGAAGACGTAGCAGCCGCTCTCCTCCATAAGGTCCTGGGCGCGCTTGTAGATCGCATCGCGCTTTGCCGGATCGGTCTCGACCAGGCCCTGGGCATGAAGCTCACCGAACTCGGCGCTGTCGAAGCGCTCCCAGTTCCACACGCCGATCTGCTCCGGCACGAACCAGGCCGTGGCCCAGCTCGGGTCCGGCTCCATGGAGAAGCGCTGCAGCAGGAGTTGCAGCTTGTCCCAGTAGTCGCCGTCCTTCGATCCAAGGGTCCAGAAGGTGCCGCTGTCGTTCTGCTTGATCTCGCATTCGATGCCGACGTCCGCGAGGTTCGCCTGGATCACCTGGGCGGCGGTCAGGCGCTCCGCCTTGTTGAGGATGTCCAGGGTGATCGACAGGTTGGTCGCACCTTCGGCCTTCAACATGTCGCGGGCCTTGTCCGGATCGTAGTTGTAGAGGTTGGCCGCGCGGTGCCCGGGCAGCCCGGGGGCGACGATGCCTGTCGAAGTTCCGGCGGCGCCGAAGTAGGCAGCGTCGACCACCGCCTCGCGGTCTATGGCGTACTGCACCGCGCGGCGGATCTTGGGATTGTCGAAGGGCGGCACGTCCTCGTTCATCCCGACCCAGACATAGGCCAGGGAGGGCCGCTCCAGGATCACCGCGCCGGAGGGCGGCGATTTCTTCAGGCGCGGCAGCGAGGAGACGGCGGTCCAGGTGTGGTCCAGATCGCCCGCCTCGAAGCCCAGCTCCGCGGTCTTCTCGTCCTCGATGGGGACGATGTGGATTTCCTCGAAGGCGCCCGCCTCGTAGGCCCAGTCCGGATTGCGCACCAGCACCGTCCGCTGTTTCGGCGTCCATTCCTTGAGGATGTAGGGGCCGGACTGCGCCACCGGTTCGGCGCCGATCTTGCCCCCGGCCTCCTCGACGGCCCGTTTGGAGAGGATCGAGCAGGTGGGCGTCGGCAGGGTCGACGACCACAGCGGCGCGAAGGCCTCGTTGAGATGGATGATGCCGGAGAGCGTGTCCTTGACCTCGACCTCTTTCAGTGACGCCCAGTCGCCGTTGTAGGGGCTTTCGTTCGCCGGATCGGCGACGCGCTCGATGGAAAACTTCACGTCTTCCGCCGTCATCTGCCCGAAGCCGTCGCTGAAGCCGATCTTGTCCTTCAGCCGAAAGGCGATGGTGGTCGGATCGAGCTGCTCGATGGTTTCCACCGCGTAGGGCATCCAGTCCCAGCTATCGCCGGGCTGATTGGTGACGAGACCGGCATAGATCGCCCGCATGATGTCACCTTCCGGCGCCGAGAGACGGAAAGCCGGGTCCATCACCTGAATGTCGGAGTAGGATCGCACGCGCAGGATACCGCCGGCCTGCGCCCAGGCGATACGCGGATCGGCCATGGCAACAAGCCCGGCCGTCGCTGCGCCGGCCATGAACTCGCGCCGCGTCGTCACACCGAACTGAGTCTTCCGGTTCATTGTTTGCCTCCCCTTTGAAAATCGCCTTACGGCTGATGCCGCACCAAGCCTCTGTCCGGGCGAGCGAAGGCACGGCTTTACAGAAGATCGCCCAACTAGACACATTTGTCCAGTGCACGGATCATCTACGGCAGTCTTCGCCTCCGCTCGGTTCTCGGGCAAAGCAAGCGGCTACCGCCATCCGGCAATCGGGCACCCTTCGATATCGGCAGAGAGTCGGCTTGAGTGGACCGAAACCTCTGCTACGTGGGGTTGTTCGCCCCTATGTCAGGAAAGGAAGAAGCTGGTGGCCAGGCAGAGCGCCCCGAGGCCGACGCAGAGGATGTCGAAGAACGACAGGGCGTTGCGTTTGCGCTCCCATCCCTTGGCGATGGCGGTTGCCAGAGGTGCAAGGCTGCCGCTTGCCTGCCGCTCGGCGTCTTCCCGGCGGAACCGCAGATAGAGATCGTGGACCGGGGGAACGACCAGCAGCAGGGAGCCGGCAAGACCCCAGTCCGCCGCCGTCATGCCCAGCCAGTCGGAGACGCAACCGAGTGCGGCCTTCACCGTGTCGCGCCAGATGAAGACTGCGCCTACAACGACAGCGATGATGCCCATGAAATAACGGGCCCTCATCGCAAGACCGCTTTGCGCGCCCTTTTCTGGCTCTGCGTCTGTTTCTTGCCCGCTGGGGCGACCGTGGCAACGACCTCCTCGAACATCTTCTCGACGCTCTGGCGAACTTCGGCCAGCACCTTCTCCTTGATGTCCTCCCCGGCCGCTCGATCCTCCGTGGCCTTCGGGCGCAATGACACCGCCGGCTCCAACTCCAGGGCCTCGCAGAGGCGCTTCAACCAGAAGAGCGTCATCTCCACCCGACCGCGTTCGAGCTTGTTGACGAAGGACTGATCGACACCCATGCGCTCGCCGACCTGGGCCTGGGTCAGGTCGCTGCTCCTGCGTGCTGCCTTCAATTGTTTGCGTATGGCGGCCGTGAAGGCGTCGGCGGCGGCGGCCTGTTCCTGCTGCGTTTCGAGCGCCGGGACCTTTCGCTTCAAGTCGGCCTCGAAGACCTCGAGCGTCTTTCCTCTGGGTTTTCTCATGGCAATCTCCAACGCTGGCCCAGGTCCCGGGTACAGGCCTAAATCCCCAACAATCGCTCGGCGTAGGCGGTCAGGTCATCGACGATTTTGGCGCGCTGCCTGGCCGTTCCGTAGCGTGCGAATCTGTGACCCCTTGCGGTGTTGACGATCCGCCGCCCACTGGTTTCCCTGTCGACTTCGATCAACAACATCCACTGACCCGCATCCTCGGTCTCCGGCAACAGATGAAACGCCCGGTCCCCGCGGCTGCGCAGGACCGTAGCCACGCCCGCCCTGCGCTTCTGAAAGTCCTTCAGGCATTTCAGGATCCGCTCGCCGTGGCCCGGCTGAGCTTCGGCGAAATCCCCGAGCGCTGACCAGAAGGCGTCCGTTCCCTCAAAGGTCTCGTAGTACATCGGTCCCCTGCCCCCGGGCAGGACGGACCGACGATATGTTCATAATATATGCCAATTCGGCATATTTGTCAAGATCGCCGGCCCGGCCGATACCCGGCACCCCAAGTTGCTCGCACACACTATGGCGAGTTCACGGGTCGGATTTCAATTTATTGTTCAAACTCTTGGGGAGTTCCGGGTCCTGTACCGCGAAACCGCTGGCCCTTATGGGGCGCCCAGGTCCGGGGCCGTGCCATTCATCGCCGGCCGTGGTGCCGCCATGGCCTGACCGACCGACTCTCCCATCATGGCCAACGACACAAACGCATAGAACGCGGTCCAGGCTTGCCGGACCTGCGCGTTGTAGTCTTTGCCGAGGGCGATCTTGAGCGTCCAGAGCAGCGCTTCGCCGAAGCTCTCGTAGTCGACCGATCTGACACCGTAGCCGACGTGGCGCCGACCCAGATCGCGGAGCATGGGGCGCAGCGTTTCCAGGTCGTCCAGACCGTCGACGACCCTGCCCAGCGCCGCCATCACCGCCCCCCGCTGTGCTTCAAGATCGTCCGGGAAGAGGTTCTGGAGGCTCGGATCCCACTCGAAGAGGCGCAGGTAGAAGAGCTGCGCCGTTGCGTCCTGAATGGGACGGAGCTTGGCAAAGCTCTGCTGGACGAGACCGATCTGTTCAGGGGTCATGAACGAGGATCCCTTCTTGCTACCTGCGCAGCCTTCATGGCGTGGCATTGAGTCACTCCGGCTCGTCCCTTCCTCTTGACCGGGAGACACCAGCGCCTCCGCCCCGAATACTATGGATGCCTCGGGAGCACGCGAATTCTCTTTTCTTTACTAGGGCTCAACAAAAACCCGGCAAGGAAAGTTCTCCGGCCCTGAACCAACGTGGTCCAACAATTTGAAGAGCGGCTATTCAATAGTTTTCAGGGTAAGCCCCAAGCCGAACTCGTACACTGTTTGTGTTCATTAGGGGTCAATTTATTAAAGACTTCGAGGGTTATGGATTGGGACTGCTTCCGTTATTTCCTGGCAGTCGTCGAGCACAAGTCGCTTTCCGCGGCGGCACGGGAACTCGGCGTGACGCAACCGACAGTGGGGCGGCGCATCCGCGATCTCGAGAACTGGCTGGATGCCCGGCTCTTCGATCGTGAGAACCTGGGCTACAGTCTGACACCTGCCGGCGAAACCATCGTCGAACTGGCCTATGGCCTCGACAAGACGGTGGGCGACATCATACGCCGGGTCAGCGGACACGACGGGCGCCGCTCCGGTCGGGTCCGCCTCTCGACCGCCGAGTGCCTGGGGACCTTCTGGCTGGTCCCCCGCCTGAGCTCGTTCAAGGGCGCGTTTCCGGAGATCGAGCTCGAGATCATTCTCAACAACAATGCGCTCGACGTTATGAGCGGGCACTGCGACATCGCCCTGCGCGTCGGGGACCCGGAGTCCGAGGATGCCATCGGCCAGTGCTTCGGCAAGGTCCATTTCGGCCTCTTCGCAAGCAGCGCATACCTCGCCGCCAACGGAACGCCAACGGCGCTTTCGGATCTGCAGCAACACTCGGTCATCGCCTGGGCGGGCGCGGACAAGGACGTCTGTATCGGCCAGCTCGTCAAGCCGCTGGCCGGCATCGCCAAGATGAACATGCTCTGCAACAGCATGACCGCGCTGCTGGCGGCAGGACGGAGCGGGCTGGGCGTGGTCGTCCTGCCGCTTTACGTCGCCGCGACCCAGAGCGATCTCACGCGCATCCTGCCCGAGGCCGTCAACCACTCCGAAGACCTCTGGCTGCTGACCCATAAGGATCTCACCAAGACGGCGAAGGTCCGGGCGGTGATGTCCTACCTCGCCGACCTGGTCAGGCGCGAGGCCGACAGCCTGCTCAGTGCCGAGGCGCTGGGGCCCTCCCCGCTTCCGGAGGAGCACCGGCAGGCCTGGGACATGATCACGCCCCAGCCGCCCCACGCCTCATAACGGCGAAGGACGGGCGTTCAGTTCGAAACGGCCGAGCGGCTTTGGTCGTAGGGCCGATAAACCAGGTCGAAGGAGATTCCCCCGAGCAGCCGGTCGACGCGATGGTTCTTGCCGGAGAGCGGCATCGCCAGCATCTCGACATGCAAGCTCGGATGGTCGATCAGCGGCACGAAGAGCGCCTGCGGGCTCTGGTGCACCACTGCTGCCTCGTAGAGGCGCCAGATCTGACTCGGCGGTGCCTGGCTGGGCAGATCGCGCAGGCGCAGGCCGGTATAGTCACGTCGGCTCCGGTTGACGATATCCACTCCCAAGAAGCGATAGGCGAGATCGAAGGGCTCGGGGTGCACGTCGACCACATAGACGATGGGCTGAAGCGCGCCGGTGTCAGAGGGTTCGATGCTGTCCAGAGGCGGTATCAGACGGTCGCCGCGCCGCTCTTCCCAGAAAGACAGCAGACTGCGCAAATGGACCGCATAAGGAATCAGATGGAAGCCCGGCCCATTCACCTTGAGCGAAAACCAGCCTGACTGCTGGACGATCGCCGATGGCAGCGGAACGTTGCCGGCGGCGTGCCAGCCCTTGCCCTCTGCGCCTGATGTTCCCTCGCTCATTCGAGCCTCCTAAGCGGTCTCCGTGGAGCACTCCCGGCTGCGCTCTGCTGCGGAAGCGCGGCAGCCGGAGTGAAGAGATCCGATGGATGAGGGGAAAGGTGGGAGATGAGGCCTTTCCGCCGCTTCGCCGACCGCCGCGCCCCCGCAAGCTCGCCGCGTCTTTATAACGATTCCAATAAAGTGGCTACGCCCCAGTTCCAACACAATTGAAGGAATCTGTTTAGGGCCCCCACATTTCTCTTGAAGGAACGTTTCCCGCCTGATCGCGGGACCTCTGGGCGATTGGAATAGGTGGCCCGTTAGCCGGCAGGCGGCGCAGGTTCGGCGCAGTCAAGGCCGGCGAGGGAGAGCCGGCCGACCGCGCCATCTAGGGGTCGAGACGAGGGTTGGAGAGAGGAGATACTTGGCGTGCCAGGGGGCACAACAGCGCCAAGCTCGGGAGTCGGGGGGGGAGCAGGCCGATGTAGATCCACAGGCTGAACCGACAGTCCCGATCTCCTCTCCCCCCATGGCCGGGCTGGTTGCCGGGCCTCTCTGGACCGTCCTGGTCCGGTCCGCAAGCTTTGCCGAAAAGCCGCCTTGGCGGGAATTGCCGAAGTTTGAATAGGGCTACACGTTTCTGAAGGAAGCCCCCTGACAACGCCCCGCCCGGACCGAAGCCGCCAGCCGCCAAAGGCGCCGCCAAGGGCCGCGCTCACGAGCGTTTTACCGGCCGCGGGGCGAATTGTGACGCTAGTCACACCAACCGAGGTGGAACCCTCGAAGATCCTCACTAAATTAGAATTATTCTAATTTAGGAACATCCATGGACTGGGACGCCTACAGGTACTTCTTGGCGGTTGCGGAGACCGGAAGCCTGTCGGCTGCCGCCCGCGCCCTGAAGGTCAGCCAGCCGACCGTCGGCCGCCAGGTCCAGGTGCTGGAACAGACACTTGAAGTGCGGCTCTTCGACCGGCGGCCCGACGGCTATGCCGTGACCGACGCGGGTCTGCGGATCCTCGAGCTGGTCCGCGATATCGATGGCGTCATGCAGGTCATCAGCCGGCGGGTCGGCGGCGAGAAGGCCAAGCTCGCCGGCAAGGTCCGCATCACCGCCGCCCAGGGCATCGGCACCTACTGGCTGCCTCAACAGGTCCATCGGCTGATGCAGCAATACCCCGAGATCCAGATCGAACTCTCCGTCTGCATCCCGACCCTCGACCTGGGCCGCCATCAGGCGGATATCGCCATCCGGCTGGGCGATCCGGGAGACGACAGCCTGATCGGCCGCCGCGTGGCGAAGGTCTCCTTCGGTCTCTTTGCCGCAGCCAGCTACCTCGCCCGGCGCGGCGAGCCCCGACGGCTCGAGGACCTGGCCGGCCATGACATCATCGAGTCGAGTGGCGAGATCGCGGACCTGCCCCAGGCCCGGATTCTGCGCGACCACGCAGCCGGCGGCCGAACTGTCGGGTTCGCCTGCGACAATCTCGTCACCCAGTTCTCGGCCATGGCTGCCGGCTGCGGGCTGCTCGCCGCGCCGCTCTACATGGCCGACGCCGCGTCGGGGATCAAGCGCGTGCTGGCGGAGAGTTTCGACGTCGAGATGGATCTCTGGCTGCTGACGCACCGCGACCACCAGGAAACGGCGCGCATGCGTGCCGTGATCGAGCACCTCTGCGATGCAGTGCGGCGCGACCGGCAACGCTTCACCGGCCGTTGAGCCGTATCGGCGGTCGGCACCGGCGGCGGAAAAGAAATCCACCTCCCCTATTCATAAGCCTTCATCGACACAGGCACGGCCCGACCGGATGATCGAAGAGGATTCGATGCCGCGACGAGGAGCGAGGACTGATGATCCGAACTGAACGAGGGCTGCGGCACTGGTTAGGCGCTGTCGTGCAAGGCGCAGTCGTTGCCTGTCTTGCCGTACCGGCGGCTGACAGCGCCCAGGCGATTCCCCTCGCCGATCTGTTCGGCGGCGAGGTCCCCGAGACCATCGTCGCCGGCGACAAGCTGTTCTCCGGCTGGACCCTACTCTCCAACAGCGATGAGACCGACCTCTCTCAGATCGAGGTTACGCCGCTTGACGATCCGGCCGACAACCTGGGGCTCCGCTACACCGACACCGGCGGTGTCTTGACCCTGGACACCCTCGGCGAGGAGTTCGGCTTTACCTTCCAGTTTACCGTCACGGTGCTCGATCCGGGTCAGCAGATCACCGGCAGTTCCCTTGAGCTGGTGGACGCGGCCACCGAGGGATTCGCATTGGTTCAGGTCCGCGAAAGCGTCGAGGACGCGGCGGGAACCACGACCCTGGCGACAAAGGACGTCATCTCCCAAGGCGAACCCAACTTCGAGGTGCTGCTGGATGCGGCGACCTTCCTGCCGCAGGAAAGCATCGTGGTGACGACTGCCGTATCCGGGCTCGTGGAAGGCACGGAAGACTTCGGCCGGCTGACGCAGTTCGACCAACGCTTCTCCCAGACCTTCATCGCCGTTTCGGAGCCGGCGAGCCTCGGGGTCCTCCTCCTCGGCCTGACCGGGCTGCTGGTCCTGAGCCGCCGGCCACAGGAGGCGGCAGCAGGCTGAGCCGGCTACTCCGGATCCGCCTCTCCAAGGCCGCCGCCGCCGGGCAGTTCGAGGACCAGCCGTTCACCCGCCGGCACGATCTGCTTGCCCTTGCCCTTGAGCGCCCGGCCGCCAGCGAGGGCGACCCGCCCCGCCGCGCCCGGCCCGCCGCCGTCGCGGCCGCGCGCGGGATGATCGATCCGGTCGAAGAGCGCCAGCAAGGCAAAGGGCGCCCCCTCGCTGTGCTCGATCTCGATGACCTGGCCGTCGCCGCCCCGCAGCCGGGCCGCGCCGCCGGAGCCCTTCCGATACTCCTTGCGGCGGTAGAGCAGCGGCGCAATGGACTCGGTGACTTCGACCGAGGTGTTGCGCACGCCGGAGGGATAGGCGGTGGCCGAGAGGCCCGGCTTGCCCGGCCGCGCCCCGGTGCCGCCGGAGTGGAAGATGTTGACCGCAAAGGGCCGGGCGTTGCCGTAGGTCTGGTCGCCGACAAGACCGTGACCGCCGCACAGCATGGGGTTCCAGAGGCTCGAACTCCCCTCCGCCGGCACCTGGCCCGGCAGCGCCTGTCCAAG
>NZ_JANQOI010000149.1 GCF_028289705.1 Pelagibius sp. | reverse complement strand
GGTCCTCAACACGCCGCCGAACAAGCGCAACGTGAAGATGGTCTTCCAGCATCTCGCGCTGTTCCCGATGATGAACGTCTACGAGAACATCGCCTACGGTCTGCGCTGCAACGGCGCCGGCAAGGCCGAGATCGAGCAGAAGGTCAAGCGCGTGCTGGAGCGCATCGCCCTGCCGGACGTAGGGGAGCGTGAAATCCACCAGCTCTCCGGCGGCCAGAAGCAGCGCATCGCCATCGCCCGCTGCATGGTGCTCGACCCCGACGTGCTGCTGCTGGACGAGCCGCTGGGCGCCCTGGACCTGAAACTCCGCGAGGCGATGAAGATCGAGTTGAAACTTCTCCAGCACCAGTTCAACACCACCTTCGTCTACATCACCCACGACCAGTCGGAAGCCTTGGTGATGTCCGACAACGTGGCGGTGATGAATCTCGGCAAGTTCGAGCAGATCGGCTCGCCCCAGCAACTCTACCACCGGCCGGCCAGCGCCTTCGTGGCCGGTTTCGTCGGCGACGCCAACCGCTGGCAGGGCCGGGTGCTGGAGGCCGCCAACGGCGGCATCCGGGTCGAGACCGCCGCCGGCCTCGGCCTGGTTTGCACGCCGGGCAGCGGGCAGAACCCGCAAGGCGGCGATCCGGTGGAGGTCTTCGTCCGCCCGGAATTCATCCGCACCGAGCACAGCGGCACGACGCCGCCGGCGAACCACAACCACCTCGAAGGGGTCGTGGACAGCCTGCTCTTCAACGGCGCCAACAGCCGGGTGCTGGTCCGCACCGGCAGCGGCGAGTTGATCGAGGCGGACGTCACCCTCACCGGCGGCAGCGAGGACGTGCAACCCGGGGAGACGGTGGTGCTGACCTGGTCGCCGGACCAGGCCCTCTGCTTTGCGGCCCAGGCGGCCCCGCAATGACCCAAAGCGACATCAAGCGGCTGTCGCTGATCCTGCTGTTCATGCCCTTTGCACTCTGGATCCTGCTGCTGATCGTGCTGCCGCACATCGGCATGGGCGTGCTGGCGCTGCGGGAGAAGGTGGCGCCCCGGGTCTATGAGTTCGGTTTCGGCAACTTCATCGAGTTCCTGCACGAACCGATCTACTGGAACACCCTGCTGCGCACCGGCTCCATGTCGCTGCTGGTCACCGCCCTGGCCCTGCTGGCCGGCTTTCCCATCGCCTATTACATCGCCAAGGTCGCCGGCTGGCGCACCCGCGGCGCGCTCTTCCTGCTCTGCCTCGTGCCGCTCTGGGTCAGCGACCTCATCCGCGCCTTCGGCTGGATTCTGCTGCTGCGGGAAACCGGCGTGATTTCCTCGGCCCTGCAGGCCATCGGGCTTCTCAATGGGCCGGTCGAGCTGCTCTACAACGACGTGACGGTGGTCATCGGACTCGTCTACACGGTCATTCTTTTCATGATCGTGCCGTTGGTCTCGACCCTCGACGGCATGGACGATGCGATGATCGAGGCCGGCTACAATCTCGGGGGCAACGGCTGGACGGTGCTGCGCCGGATCATCGTTCCCTACGCCATGCCGGGCATCGTCTCCGGCTGCATCATCGTTTTCATGCTGACTGCCGGCAGCTATCTCACCCCCATTCTGCTGGGCGGCAAGAATTCGAGCTGGTTCACCGAGACCATCTACGAACAGTTCATCACCCGCTACAACTGGGAGTCCGGCGCCGCCTTCGGCTTCCTGCTGCTTGCCTTCACCTCCCTGGTCGTCTGGCTCGGCCTGAAGCTCTCGCGCCAGACCCTGGCCGGCACCATCGCGCGAAGCTGAGGGAGCGGCGCCATGGGCAACACCGGCAACAACTGGGCCTTTTTGCTGGGCTACCGCGCCTATGTGCTGGCCTTTTTCATCTTTCTAGCCGCGCCCCTGGTTTCCGCCGGAACCTTCGCCTTCAACGACTCCCTCTTCCCGGCGCTGCCCTGGCAGGGCTTCACTCTGGACTGGTTCTTCAACGACACCGAGCCGAAGCTGGGCATGTTCCACGACCGGCGCCTGCTGCGCGGCCTCTACTATTCCTTCATTATCGCTTCGGCGGTCGCGGTCCTCTCGGTCTTCGCCGGCACCTGCAACGCCTTTCTCTTCGTGCGCCGCGAGTTTCCGGCCAAGAACTTCTTCTACATCGTAATGATCGTCCCTCTGGTCATTCCGGGGGTCATCCTCGGCATCTCCATCCTGGTGCTCGCCAGCTCCGTCGCCAACGGCCTGGAGGACCGCTACGACATGGACTTGGAGTTCCTGCGCCCGGGCATCCTGCTGGTGGTCCTGGGGCAGTTCTCCTTCATCACCACCATCACCTCCCTGGTGATCATCGCCCGGCTGAAGAAGTTCGACGCGGCCATGGAGGAGGCGGCCCTCAACCTGGGCGCCAGCCGGGCGCGCGTGCTGATGACCATCACCCTGCCCTTCCTGCGCCCGGCCATGATCGCCGGCGGCATCGTCGCTTTCCTCGTCTCCTTCGAGAACTTCAACACGACCCTCTTCCTGGTCGGCTCGGAGGCGCCGCTCACCATCACCATGTTCGACCGCATGGCGAAGGTCGGCTCGACCCCGGTGCTGAATGCCGTGTCCTTCTTCCTGATGGTGGGCTCGGGGCTGCTGGCCCTGCTCTCGATCGTGGTCCAGCGGGACAAGTCGGCCGGATAGCCTGCAGCGATGACCGGCCCGGGAACGGAGAGCTACGACTACATCATCGTCGGCGCCGGCTCGGCGGGCTGCGCGCTGGCCGCGCGCCTGAGCGAGAGCGGCCGGCACAGGGTCCTGCTGCTGGAAGCCGGACCCGACGACCGCCGCTTCTGGGTCCAGGTCCCCATCGGCTACGGCCGGACGTTCTACGATCCGCGGGTCAACTGGATGTACGAGACCGCGGCGGTGCCCGGCCTCGACGGCCGGACGAGCTACTGGCCCCGGGGCAAGGTGCTCGGCGGCTCCAGCTCCATCAACGCCATGGTCTTCGTCCGCGGCCAGGCCGAGGACTATGAGGACTGGCAAGCCGCCGGCAATCCCGGCTGGGGCTGGCAGGATGTCCTGCCGCTCTTCAAACGCATGGAGAGTCACGCCTGGGGCGAAAGCGATCATCACGGCGGCGCCGGCCCGCTACATGTCATGGCGCCCGCGAAGGACCTGCACCCGACCTGCGAGGACTTCCTCAGCGCCTGCGAAGAGGCAGGGTTGTCCCGCAACGCAGACTTCAACGGTGCCCGCCAGGAAGGCGCCGGCACCTACCACATCACGGTCAAGAACGGGATGCGCATGTCCGCCGCCAGGGCCTATCTCTGGCCGGCGCGCCGGCGCGCCAACCTGCGCATCGAAACCGGGGCTGAGGCGCAGCGCATCCTCTTCGAGGGACGCCGCGCCGTCGGCATCGAATACCTGAGCAAGGGCCGCCACGAGACCGCGCGCGCATCGGCGGAGGTCATCCTCTCGGCCGGCGCCATCAATACGCCGAAGCTTCTGCTGCTTTCTGGCGTCGGACCGGCCGAAGAGCTGAAAGCCCTGGGGATCGAGCCGGTCCTGGACAGCCCCGCCGTCGGCCACCATCTGCAGGATCACTTCGACGTCGGGCTGATCTACCGGAGCAAGGTCCCGACCCTGAACGACGAGCTTTATCCCTGGTGGGGCAAGCTCTGGGCAGGCATGAAGTACCTGGCCGCCCGGCGCGGACCGCTGGCGCTCAGCCTCAACCACGCCGGCGGCTTCATCCGCAGCCGGCCCGATCTCGACCGCCCGAACCTGCAGCTCTACTTCTCGCCGCTCAGCTATCTGAAGGCGCCGCCGGGCACACGCCCGCTGATGAACCCGGACCCCTACGCCGCCTTCCACATCAGCGTCTCGCCCTGCCGGCCGACCAGCCACGGCATCCTGAGGCTCAGATCCTCCGACCGCGATGCGGCGCCGGAGATCCAGCCCAACTACCTCGATACCGATCATGACCGGCAGGAGGTGGTCGAGGGCCTTCGCTTCCTGCGGAACCTTGCCGAGACGCCGGCGATGCGGCGCATCATCGCGGAAGCGGCGCTTCCCCATCCGACGGGCGACGACGAGGCCAGCCTGCTTGCCTACGCCCGCCAGCAAGGCAACACCGTGTTCCACCCTGCCGGCACCTGCCGCATGGGGGCCGACGGCGCGTCCTGCGTCGTCGATCCAACCCTGCGGGTCCATGGCGCCGAGGCCCTGCGCATCGCCGATGCCTCGATCTTCCCGTCCCTCACCTCCGGCAACATCAACGCGCCGTCGATCATGGTGGGCGAGAAGGCCAGCGACCTGATCCTGCAGAGGAACTCTTGGTCCTAGCCGCTCCTGATCAAAGACCCAGCGCATCGCAGCAGCGGTAGAAGGCGACCGGCGCCGCCAGGAACCAAGGCCGGCCGCTGTAGAGCGGGCGGGTCTGGAACGCCACGTCGTCCAGCGCCGTGCGCCCCTCGGCCAGGCCCAGCAGCTTCTGCCCCACCCTGGTTCCGAGATAGGCGGCCATGGAAACGCCGGAGCCACAATAGCCCATGGCATAGTAGACGCCCTCGTGACGGCCGAGATGCGCGAGGGTGTCGAAGGTATAGGCGACGAAACCCATCCAGGAGTGACTGACCCGCGTCGTCGCGAGCTCCGGGAAGAGCCGCACCAGGTCCCGGCGCAGCAGGGCGCCGCTGCGCAGAGGGTCGGTTTCGCCGCTGGTGACCCGGCCGCCGAAGAGAATGCGGCTCCGGTCCGGCGATGGCCGGTAGTAGTAGACCACCCGGCGCGTGTCGCTGACGATGCGGTCGCTGGGCATCACCCCGTCCATCACGTCTTTGGCCAGCGGCTCGGTCGCGATCATGTAGCTGCCGATGGGGACGACACGGCGGCGCTGCCAGGGTGAGACCGTCCCGGTGTAGCCGTTGGTCGCGACGACAACCTCGCGGGCGCGCAGCGTCCCGCGCCCGGTTGTCAGGACATGGCCATCGCCGTCCCTTTCGATCCCCGTAACCGCGCAGTGCGGCACGACCGCCGCCCCGGCGCCGAGAACCCGCTCGAGCAGACCCTGGTGAAAGCGGCCGGGGTCGAGGCAGGCATGCGCCTCGAAGACGACACCGCCGTGATAGGCGTCGGTCCCAAGCTCGCGCCGCTGTTCGCTGCGCGGCACCGCCTGCGCCGGTACTTCCAACCCCTTCGGCTGCTCGGCGATGGCTCGCGCGAGCCGCTCGTAGTGGCGCGAAGAGTGCGCCGCGTGAAAGCGGCCGGGGACCTTGAAATCGCAGTCGATGCCCTCCGCCGCGACGAACTCGCCGATCCAGGCCAGGGCGTTCTGGCCTTCGCGGACGATCGCGAAGGCCGCTTCCTCGCCGTGGCGGCGGGCGAGCATCTCGTAACCCGGCTTTATGGAGGTGCTGATCTGGCCGCCGTTGCGGGTGCTGCAGCCCCAACCGGCGTCCCCGGCGTCGAGGACGAGGGTGGAGCGCCCGGCGCGCGCAACAGCAAGCGCGGCGCCGAGGCCGGTGTAGCCCGACCCCACAACGGCCACATCCACGCTCGCGGGAAGCGGGCCCTCGGGCAACTGAGGCCTTGGGCTGTGCTCCCACCAATAAGGAGTCAGCTTGCAGTCAGAGGTAAAGACGTCGGTCACAGCAGGTCACGGACCTCGGTTTCAGTCTAATGGCGCCGGCAGGAGATCCAGTCTCTCCGGGTCGAACGGTGCGATTAAGGGCCATTCCCAACTAACCGGCAGACCACCCGGGACCGCCACCGGAAAGCGCAAGCATATCCGCTCAGCACAGTCTTTGGGCGCCGTGGCGGCTCTTTGAGGGTGATCCGCTCCCGCTTGCAGTGTAAGCAAGAGAGATCGAGACGAACATTGGGGCACTGTGGTCGTGACTGCCGAACAGACTCCGCTGGATGCCGCCGTCACCGCGGACAAGGACACACCTCTGCGCGAGGACATCCGGCTGCTCGGCCGCCTGCTCGGCGACACGGTGCGCGAGCAGGAAGGACAGGCGATCTTCGATGTCGTCGAGAAGATCCGCCAGACCTCGATCCGCTTTCACCGCGACGACGAGCTGCAGGCCAAGCACGACCTGGAGGAGATCCTGGCGAGCCTCAACCCCGAGCAGGAAGTCCAGGTCATCCGCGCCTTCAGTTATTTCTCCCACCTCGCCAACCTTGCCGAGGACCAGCACCACATCCGCCGCACGCGGGCGCACGACATCGCCGGCTCCCCGCCGCGGCCGGGAACACTGGCCCTGGCCCTTCAGCATGCGGCAGAGGTCGGGCTGAGCGCGGCCGACCTGCAGGCCTTCTTCGACGACGCCCTGGTGAGCCCGGTGCTGACGGCGCATCCCACCGAGGTCCGCCGCAAGAGCACGATGCGCTGGGAGATGGCCATCGCCGAGCTCATAAACCACCGCGAACGGGAGGCCTGGACTCCGGAAGAGGAAGCGGACATCGACGCCCGGCTGGGCGAGGCCATCCTGGCGCTCTGGCAGACCAACCTGCTGCGCCAGACGAAGCTTCAGGTGGAGGACGAGGTCGAGAACGGCCTCACCTACTACGACTATACCTTCCTGCGGGAGTTGCCGCGGCTCTACGCCCGCCTGGAAGACCGGATTTCCGCCATGGACCCCACGGGGGCGCCGGTTCATGTGGCCTCCTTCCTGCGCATCGGCAGTTGGATCGGCGGCGACCGCGACGGCAATCCCTTCGTGACCGCTGATGGCATGAACCAAACACTGCAGATGCAAAGCGACAGAGCCCTGCGGTTTTACCTCGAGGAGCTGGACCAGCTCGAATTGGAGCTGTCGCTTTCAGTGCGCATGGTGGCGGTGTCCGAGGCGCTGACGGCCCTGGCCGATCAGTCGCCGGACATCTCTCCCCACCGGCGCGTCGAACCCTATCGCCGGGCCGTCGCCAACATTCGCGCAAGGCTGGCGCTCACCCATGCGCTGCTGCAGGACGAGTCCGAAGTCGACCTTCCCTCCGATACGCTTCCCCCCTACCGGGACGCCGGGGCGCTGCTCGCCGATCTCGACGTGATCCACGACTCCCTGGCGGCCAACCGCTCGCAGCCACTGACCAGAGGCCGGCTCCGCCACCTGCGCCGGGCGGTGGACTGCTTCGGGTTCCATCTGGCGAGCCTCGACATGCGCCAGAACTCGGCGGTTCACGCCAATACCCTGGCGGAACTGCTGGAGGCCGTCGCGCCGGGCACGGACTATGCCGCCATGGCCGAGGACGACCGCATCGACCTCCTGACCGCTGAGCTGACCACCAAGCGCCCGCTGATCCGGGCCTTCTGGTCCTACTCCGAGGAAACCGAAAAGGAGCTCTCGATCCTGCGCGCCGCCGCCGAGGGCCACCGGCGCTTTGGCCCGAGGGCCATTCCCACCGCCATCATCTCCAACACCCAGAGCGTTTCCGACCTGCTGGAGCTGACGGTCCTGCTGAAGGAGGTGGGCCTGGTGTCGCCGGACGGCCACAGCGCGGTGAACATCGTGCCGCTGTTCGAGACCATCTCAGACCTGCGCAACTGCATCGGCATCATGGACCGCCTGCTGGCCATCCCGGCCTACCGCCGGCTGGTCGACAGTCTCGGCGGAGTCCAGGAGGTCATGCTGGGCTATTCCGACAGCAACAAGGACGGCGGCTACGTCACCTCGGGGTGGGAGCTGTACAAGGCCGAGATCGGCCTCATCGAGCTGTTCCGCAAGCACGGCCTGCGCCTGCGCCTGTTCCATGGCCGCGGCGGCACCGTCGGGCGCGGCGGGGGGCCCAGCTTCGATGCCATCCTCGCCCAGCCGCCCGGCGCGGTGGACGGGCACATCCGCGTGACCGAGCAGGGCGAGATCATCTCCAGCAAGTACACCAACCCGGACCTCGGCCGGCGCAATCTGGAGATCATCGTCTCGGCCTGTCTGGAAACCTCCCTGCTGCGCCCGGAACACAACGATGTTCCGCCGTCCTACCTGGATGTCATGGAGGCGCTCTCGGCCAAGGCCTTCCAGGCCTATCGCGCGCTGGTCTACGAGACGCCGCGCTTCGACGAGTACTTCTGGGCCTCGACGGTGATCAACGAAATCGCGACCCTGAACATCGGCTCGCGCCCCGCCTCGCGCAAAGCGCTGGGCAGGATCGAAGACCTGCGCGCCATCCCCTGGGTCTTCAGTTGGTCGCAGTGCCGCCTGATGCTCCCGGGCTGGTACGGCTTCGGCAGCGCCGTTCAAGCCTGGCTGCAGGAGAACCCCGGGGACGGCCTGGCGCTGCTGCGGGAGATGTACCGCGACTGGCCGTTCTTTCGCGCCCAGATGTCGAACATGGACATGGTGCTTTCGAAGACCAGCATCGCCATCGCCTCGCGCTATGCCGAACTGGTCGAGGACGAGGACCTCAGACGGACCATCTTCCAGCGCATCCGCAAGGAGCACGAGGACTCGGTGGAGGCCCTGCTGGCGATCATGGAGAACGAGCGGCTGCTCGCCGGCAACCCCCTGCTGTCACGCTCGATCTCCAACCGCTTCCCCTACCTCGACCCGCTCAACCACCTGCAAGTCAACCTACTCAGGGAGTACCGGGCGAAATCCGAGAACCCGAAGGTGCTGCGCGGCGTTCAGCTCTCGATCAACGGCATCTCCGCCGGCCTGCGCAACAGCGGATAGGGGGCCAATGCTGAGTCGGTCAGCCCGCGGAAGGACGGAGCGGTGAACCAGCGTCAGATCGAGGTTTTCCGTGCGGTCATGACCTACGGCAGCATCACCCGCGCGGCGGAGATGCTACGGGTCTCCCAGCCCGCCGTCAGCCGCTTGATCGCCGACCTGGAGGCCGACATCGGATTTCCGCTCTTCGTGCGCAGCGGCGGACGCGCCCATCCGACGCCCGAAGCGGTGAACCTCAAGGACGAGGCCGATCGCTTTTTCATCGGCCTCGACCGGGTGGAGGCGGCGGCCCGGGAAATCCGCGACCTGCGGCGCGGCCATGTCCGCCTGGCGACCATGCCGGCAGTCTCCTTCGCCGTCGCGCCGCGTATCGTGAGCGCCTTCACCGGGGCCAGGGCCTCGGTCAAGGTGACCATGGACGTCCATACCTCACCGCGGATCATCGACCTGCTGGCCGCCGGGCAGTTCGACCTCGGTCTGGCCCAGCTTCCCGAAACCCGGCCGGACATCGAGGTGCTGGCGACCTACCGCCTGGCCTGCGTCTGCGCCATTCCGCGCGCCCACCGGCTGGCCGGACGCGCCGAGATCGCGGTGAGCGACCTGGCCGAGGAGCCGCTGGTCGCCCTGTCGCACCACACCCTGGCCTCCCAGCATGTGGCCCAGAGTTTCCTGGCCGCCGATATCCGCCGCGACATCAAGGTCGAGTCCCAGCCCTCCTACGCCGCCTGCGCCCTGGCGGCCGAAGGGGTCGGAATCGCCATCGTCGACCCGCTGACGGCGGAGTTCTTCGGTCCCGACAGGATCGCGGTGGCGCGGTTCCAGCCGGAAACGCCCTTCGACATCCGCCTGATGCGGCCCGCCGGCGTTCCGGTGTCCCGCCTCGCCGAGCTGTTTGCGGAGGCGGCAATGGCCCATATGGTGGAACATCCGGCCGTCACCACAACCTCATAACATTTGATTATGCCGTTAGCGGGATTTTGTATTTGATTCTATGTCGCGGGGCGCGAAGCTGAAGCGAGGTCCTTAGGCCCGCCGTCCAGCGGCGGGAAACGGCACATCATGGGGAGGGTTCTTATGGCACTCGCAAAGTGGCTTCTTTCCGCCTTCGTGGCCCTGGCGGTCGCGGTTCCAGCGGCCCAGGCCGCCGACTACAAAATGCGGCTTCACACCCTGGTCAAGTCGCCGCATCCCTACAACGACATGGCCGCCTTCATGAAGGCCGAACTGGCGGAGCGCAGCAACGGCGCTATCGAGGTCCAGGTCTTCGATGCGGGACAACTCGGCAAAGACCCGGCGGTGATCGGCGAAATGGGGCTCGGCACCATCGACCTGATGATCAGCTCCACCAACAACGCCGCCAAGCAGGTGCCGGAGTACCAGATTTTCTCCATGCCCTACCTGTTCAGCGATTTCGACGACCTGATGGCGAAGGTCGGCCCCGGGACCGCGGCGGAGTCCTACTTCCGGGAGGTTTATGACGACCGCCAGCTCAACATGAAGCTGCTGGCGCTCGGCGGATCGGGCACGCGCAACCTGTCCAACTCCCAGGGGCCGGTGAACGCCCTGGCCGACATCAAGGGCTACAAGATGCGCACGCCGCCCTCGCCGATGATCTCCAAGACCTGGGAGGCGCTGGGCACCCTGCCGGTCACCATCGCCTGGGGCGAGCTCTATGCCGGCGTGCAGACCGGTGTCGCCGAGGCCCTGGAAAGCTCGATCCCCGGATACGCCGGCTCGAAGCTTTACGAGGTGGCGCCCTATCTGGCTCTCACCGCGCACACGATCCAGGTCAATCACATCTCCATGAGCGGGCGCGCCTGGGACAAGCTGCCGGCCGACCTGCAGACGGTGGTGATGGAGGTTGCCGCGGAAGCCTCGGCTCTCGGCATCGAAAAGGCCCGGCAGTACGAGGGCGAACTGGTGAAGAAGCTGCAGGCCGAGAACGGCGTCACCGTAACCAGGCCGGACGTCGGCGAGTTCCAGGCGGCGCTGGCGCCGCTGCAGGCCTCGCTGGCCGAGGAACTGAACCTCGTCGCGCCGATGAAAGCGGTGACGGGACAGTAGTCTAGAGAGGACCGCCGCGGGCCCGCACGCACGGGCGGCCCGCGGCAACCAAAGGGCCCGGATTTCGGATGCTCGTCCGTATCAACGACCGGATCGAGGCGGTGCTGGTCGCCTTTCTGGCGCTCGCCTTTGCCGCCATGATCGCCACGGTCTTCGCCCAGGTCGCGGCGCGCAACCTGCTGCAGACGCCGCTAATCTGGACCCTGGACATCGCCCAGTTGCTGTTCTCCTGGTGCATCTTCATCGGCGCGGCCGTCGCCTTCCGGCGCGGCGGCCACTATGTCGTCGACCTGCTGCCGGAAGGGGCCGTGTTGGGCCGCCGCATCCAGTCCGTGCTGTCGACCCTGGCCGCCATCGTCGTGATCGCCGTTCTGATCCGCTACGGCGCGACCCTGGCCGAGATGGCGACGCGGCGGGTGTCGCCCTCCATCGGAATCTCCGAGGTCTGGTTCTTTCTGCCCATCCCGCTGGGCGGCGCCCTGATGGCCCTCTTTCTGCTCGAGACGCTGCTCAAGCGGCGAACGCCGGAATGAACCCGCTCGTCGTTCTGATCGCCGGCTTCTTCGTTCTGATCGCCTTCCGGGTCAACATCGGCTTCGCGCTAATCCTCTCCTCGATCTTCGTGATGCTGCTGGAAGACCTGCCGCTGGCCTCGGTCGCCAACCAGATGTACTCCAACATCGACAGCTTCCCGCTGCTCGCCGTGCCCTTCTTCATGTTCCTGGGGCGCATCCTGAACGCCGGCTCCATCACCGACCGCCTGCTCGCGGTGGCCAATGCGACGGTCGGGCATGTGCGCGGCGGCCTCGGCCATGTGAACGTCTTCGTCTCCATGGTCTTCGCCAGCCTTTCCGGCTCCGCGGCAGCCGACACCGCCAGCGTCGGCTCGATCCTGATCCCGGCCATGAAGAAGGCTGGCTACGATCCGGCCTTTTCCGTCGCCCTGACCGCGGCCTCCTCCACCCTGGGCGTCATCATCCCGCCTTCGATCATCCTCATCGTCTACGGTGCCTTCGGCAACGTCTCCATCGGCGCGCTGTTCCTCGGCGGCGTCGTTCCGGGGATCGTGATCGGGCTCTTCATGATGGCTTACACCTACGTCATGGCGGTGCGGCGGGGGTTCCCCTCCAGCCCTTTTCCGGGCCTGATGCCGCTGGGCCGCGCGCTGGGGCGCGGCGTCGCGCCGCTGCTGATTCCCGTCGTCGTGCTGGGCGGCGTCATCAGCGGGTTCTTCACCCCCACCGAGGCGGCGATCAGCGCCGTCATCTGGGCGCTGGTCCTGTCGCTGATCGTCTACCGCGACATCCCCTTCCGCGACATGCCGCGCCACCTGGCCAACGCGACCGTGGAGTTCTCGGTGCCGCTGTTCACGGTGGCGGGCGCGGGCATCTTCGGCTGGCTGATGGCCTACCTGGGTGCCGCGCAGATCGTCGTCGCGTTCATCACCCAGCAGACCGAGAACCCCTTCGGCATCATGCTGCTGCTGGTCGGCTTCCTGCTGCTGGTGGGAACCGTGCTCAACCCGATTTCCGCCGTGCTGATCTTCCTGCCGATCATCCAGGCGCTGGGCGATCTCGCCGGCATGCACCCCGTGCACATGGGGGTGCTGGCCACCATCGTGCTCTCGGTCGGGCTGATCACGCCGCCTTACGGCATCTGCCTGCTGATCGCCGCGCAGATCGGCGACGTTCCCCTGGGCCGGGCCATACTGGCTGTCCTGCCGATCGTCGGCCTTACAGTCTCTGTTGCAGTTCTGTCCCTATGGCTGCCCGATCTGGTGCTGGCCTTTCCGAAACTTGTCTCACCCAACCTCTTTTGATCCGCGGAGAAGAAGATGGCGCACATCAAACCCAAAGGTTCCTTCGTCGCTCTGGTGACGCCCATGAACGACGACGGCTCCATCGATTTCGAGGGCTTTCGCACGCTGCTGCAGTTTCACGAGGAGAACGGGACCGAGGCCGTGCTCATCATGGGCTCGACCGGGGAGGTCTCCATGCTCTCCGCCGAAGAGCGGCGCAAGGTGATCTCCGAGACGGCGAAGATGAAGACCGGCCGCATGCTGTTCTATTACGGCTGCACCGGCCAGAACACCGCCATGACGGTCGACAACGTGCGCTATGCCAAGGCCGAGGGGGCGGACGGCGCGATCATCGCCGCGCCCGCCTATATCTGCGCCTCCAACGCCGACATCACCGACTACGCGCTGGAGGTCTGCGACGCCGTCGACCTGCCGGTGGGCTTCTACAACAACCCGCCGCGGGTGAAGACCGACCTGCATTGGAACGACCTGTTGCGCCTCGCCGAGCACCCCAACATGGTGGTGCTGAAGGAGTCCACCACCCGCGTGGGCCAGGTGGCGCAGGTCTGCGCGGCCAAACCCGACATGGCGATCATGTGCTGCTGCTCGCCGAACCTGGGGCTCGTGGTGCCGATGATGGCGCTGGGCGGCGACGGCACCGCCAACATGACCGGCAACGTCATCCCGCGCGAGATGGCGGTCATCTCGAAGAAATGGGAAAGCGGCGAGGACGCCTTCGCCTGCCGGGAGGCCTGGCTGCGCAACCTGGACATGCTGCATTTCGCCTATTCGGCGATCAATCCGGTGGCCATCAAGAGCCTGATGCGGGCCGTCGGCCTGCCGGCCGGGCCGCTGCGCAAACCGCTGACGGCGCTCGACGGCGCGGCGCTCCAGGCGGGCCTGGATATCGCGGCGAAGCTGGAGCTGGACCGGGCCTACGGCTACAAGCTGGGCGCCCGGGCCGCGGCGGCGGAATAGATCGATGTCCGAGCGGGTCGTTCTCGTCACCGGCGCCTCCAGCGGTATCGGCGCGGCCACCTGCCGGCGCCTGGCGGGACCGGGCCTTGCCATCCTGGCTCATGCCCGCGGCGGCAGCGACGGCGCCAAGCGCCCCGCGCTGCAAGCCCTGGTCGAAGAGCTGCGCACCGCCGGCGCGGAAGCCGAGGCCGCCTTCGCCGACCTGGCCGAGGGAGGCGCCGCCGCGCTGGTGGATCAGGCCATCGCCCGCTTCGGCCGCCTAGACCAGGTGGTGTCCAATGCCGGCTTCGCCCAGCCGACGCCCGTCGGCGACGCGGACCGGGCGGCTTTCGACCGCTCCCTGGAGACCATGGCCGGGGCCTTCTTCGACCTCATCACCGCGGCACGCGGCCAACTGGAGGCCTCCCCCCGGGGGCGGGTGGTCGCGGTCAGCTCCTTCGTCGTCCACCGCGCGCCCGGAGGACGGATCTTTCCCGTCACCGCCGCGGCGAAAGGGGCGATTGAAGGCCTGGCCCGGACCTTCGCGGCCGAGGTCGCGGGCAGAGGCGTCACCGTCAACTGCGTCGCGCCCGGCTTCACCCGCAAGGAAGCCACGGGGCATTCGGCCATGTCGGAGGAGGCCTGGCGCGCCGCCGCGGCGCTTACCCCTTCCGGGCGCATCGCCGAGCCGGACGACATCGCCGCGGCCATAGAATTTCTGCTGAGCGACGATGCCGCTCACATCACCGGCCAGACCCTCCATGTGGATGGCGGCCTCAGCCTCGGATAAGGAGAGCCCGATGCCCATCGTGCGCGTGACCCTGGCCACCGGCCGCACGGCCGAACAGAAGCAGGAGGCGGCCCGCGAGATCACGGAGACCATCGCCCGCTGCTGCAATGCCCACGCCGAGCACGTCTATGTCGTCTTCGAGGATATTGCGCCGGAAGAATGGACTGTGGGCGGCATCACCGTTGCCGAGCGCAAACGCCAGCGCGGCGAAACCTAGCGAGGCTGCGCAGGGACCATGTCGGCTACCACCCGGACCAGCGTCTGCCATTGGGGCGCCTTCGAGGCCAGCATCGAGGATGGCCGCCTGACCGACGCGCAGCCCTTGCCGGACAGCGGCGCCAGCGCCCGCATGATCGCCGCCTGGCCGGACCTGGTCTATTCCAAGACCCGCATCGACCAGCCCTATGTCCGCGCCAGCTATCTGCGCGACCGCGAGGGCGCCAACGGCCGGGGCCGCGGCCGGGAGGAGATGGTCCCCATCGCCTGGGATGATGCCCTGGCGCTGGTGGCCGACGAACTCACCCGGGTGCGCGCGCGCCATGGCCATGATGCGGTCTTCGGCGGCTCCTATGGCTGGTCGAGCGCCGGGCGCTACCATCACGCGCGCGGCCAGCTCCGCCGCTTTCTCGCCGCATCCGGCGGCTTCACCAATCAGGTCGGCAACTATAGCTGGGGCGCCGCCCACGCGGTGCTGCCCCATGTCTTGGGCGACCACGATGCGGTGGCCAGCGCCGCGACGAGCTGGGACTCCATCGTCGAACACACGGACCTGCTGGTCGCCTTCGGCGGCCTCAATCCGAAGAACTGGCGGGTCACCTCCGGCGGCGCCGGCTTCCACCACATGGACCGGCATGTCGAACGGGCGCAGGCCCGCGGCACCGCCTTCGTCGTGATCAGCCCCATGGCCGATGATAAGCCGGAGACCCTCGAGGCCGACTGGATCGCGCTGCGCCCCAACAGCGATACCGCCCTGATGCTGGCCTTGTGCCACGAGCTTCTGCGCCGCGGGCGGGCCGACCGCGATTTCCTGGAGCGCTACTGCGTCGGCCATGAGCGCTTCTTCGCCTACCTGCGCGGCGAAACGGACGGCGTTGCCAAGACCGCAGCCTGGGCCGCGGCGCTCTGCGACGTGCCGGCGGGGCAGATCGAAGACCTGGCGGCGCGCATGATGACGGGCCGTGTCATGGTGACGGCAACCTGGTCGCTGCAGCGCGCCCAACATGGCGAGCAGTCCTACTGGGCGCTGATCGCCCTGGCCGCCATGCTCGGCCAGATCGGTCAGCCCGGCGGCGGTTTCACCTTCGGCTACGGCTCCCTGAACGCCGTCGGAGAAGGCGCGCGGCGCGGCCTGGTTCCCTCAATGGAGTCGCTGCCCAACCCTTCGGATTCGGCCGTGCCCGTGGCCCGTATCGCCGACATGCTGGAACGGCCCGGCGCGACCATCGATTTCAACGGCCACCGCGTGACCTATCCGGACACCCGGCTGATCTACTGGGCGGGCGGGAACCCCTTTCACCACGCCCAGGACCTGTTTCGCCTGCAGAGCGCCTGGGCACGGCCCGAGACCGTCATCGTGCACGAGCCCTGGTGGACGGCCACGGCCAAGCGCGCCGACATCGTGCTGCCCGCCACCACGACGGCCGAGCGCAACGACATCGGCGGCTCCTCCCGCGATCCGCACGTCTTTGCCATGCCGCAGCTCATCGCCCCGCTGGCCGGTGCCCGCGACGACGTCGCGATCTTCGCGGAGCTGGCCGAGCGGCTGGGCTGCGCGAAAGAATTCACTGAGGGCCTGGATGAGGCCGGCTGGCTGCGCCGGCTTTGGCGCAAGACCGAGACCGCCGCCCACGCACAGGGCCTGGCGGCGCCGGACTTCGAGACCTTCTGGCAGGAGGGGGTCTGGCAGGTCCCGCCACCCGAGCGGCCGGAGGTCTATCTGGAGGACTTCCGCGCGGCGCCGGAGCAGGCGCCGCTCAAGACCCCCTCGGGGCGCATCGAGATCGTCTCGGAGCGGGTGCAGTCCTTCGGCTATGCGGGCCTGCCCGGCCATCCCGCCTGGGTGGCTCCGGACGAATGGCTCGGCACTGCGGAGGCGGAAGAGCTGCACCTCCTGAGCCGGCAGCCCGCCTTCCGGCTGCACAGCCAACTCGGGCAGACCGCCGCCGGCGGTGCCGGCGAGCCCGAAGATCTCTGGCTCAACCCGGCCGACGCCAGGGCCCGGAACCTCGGCGACGGCAGCCTCGCACTGGTGGAGAACGCGCGCGGCGCCTGCCGCGCCCGGGTGAAGGTCTCGGACCTCTGCCGGCGCGGCGTCGCCGCCATGGCCACCGGCACCTGGTTCGAACCCGACGCAGCAGACAACCGGCTCGATCTCTCGGGAAACCCCAACGCCGTCACCCGCGACGTCGCCACCTCGGCCCTGGGCCAGGCCTGCACCGCCATGACCTGTCTCGTCCGCGTCCGCCCCTATCCGGACCCGGAGTGACCGCGAGGCCGTCTCAAACGCTCTCGACCTGATCCCAGAGGCTTTCGGCGGGGCCGCTGATGCGGCGGTCGAGGCGATAGAGCCGGATCTCCAGGGGCACGCGCCACTTGTCGGCATGGGCGGGGACCAGCGTGCCGGCCTCGATCTCCGTCTCGATGCTCTCGCTGGACAGCCAGGCCAGACCATGGCCTTCCAGAACCATGTTGCGGATGGCCACCGTGCTGGTCAGTTCGAAGACATCGTCCAACGAAAGACCCCAGTGCTGGATGTGGGAGACCAGCACCGCCCCCAGATAGGAGCCTTCGGTGCGGGCGAGGTGGGGGACCGGCCCGCCGGGCGGGTCCGCCAGCGCGAAGGCCGCCGTCCCGTCCTCCAGGGGGCTCGATACCGGGAGCAGCGCGGAGGTGCCGATCCGCTTCCAGATCAACCCGGTGCTGTCGATGTAAGGGCCCGCCGAGCCGTCGTGGTAGCTGATGAAGAAATCGACCTCGCGGTTGATCAAGGCCTCGAAATGCGCGTTGAAGTGCCCGTAATACTGCATGCGGGCGCGCAGTTCGGGATGCCGCGCCTTCACCTCCGTGATCCACTTGGGAAAGAAACGCTGGGAGAGCGTGGTGGCGGCGGTGAAGATCACCAGATCGGATTGCTGGCCCGCCGCGGCCTGGGCCTCGGACTTGGCGGCAAGCACGGCCTCGTTGATCCGCCTGGCGGAGACCAGGAACTGTTCGCCGGCTTCCGTCAAGGTGACGGGGTGGGAATCCCGGCTCACCAGCTTCACGCCCACCCAGTCCTCGAGCGCGCGGATGCGTTTGGAAAAGGCCGGCTGGGTCACCATGCGCCGCCGCGCCGCCCGGGCAAAACCCCCGGTTTCCGACAGCGCAACCAGATCGTCGAGCCATTTCAGATCCACGGTACAAACACCGGGCCGGCCCTCCGAAGCGCCAGAATAACTCTATTCCTCGATTGAATTGGCCCGGCCATTCTGCGTGCCGCTAGGCTGTTGTCAACCGAAGGCCAGACGAACAGGCAGGCAGACAGCAGCGGGAAGCATCGGATTTGCTGAAGGCAAGCACCTCTCATCACATCACCAGTCTCTGCGACTATGTCGCCCACGCCCGGCAGGCAGACCTGCCGGAGGCGGTTGCGGAAAAGGCGAAGCACCACGTCCTCGACACTTTCGCGGCCATGGTGACCGGCGTTGACCTGCCGGTGGGCCGGATCGCCATCGCCTATTGCCGCGCGCAGGGCGGGGTCCCCACCGCCAGCATCGCGGGAACGGATTTTCTGACCTCGACCGTCAACGCCGCTCTGGCCAACGGCATGATCGCCCACGCCGACGAGACCGACGACAGCCACCCCGCAGCCATCGGCCATCCCGGCTGCGTGGTGGTGCCGGCGGCCCTGGCGGCAGCCGAGCAGGTCGGGGCCTCGGGGGCCGACTTCCTGCGCGCCGTGGTGCTGGGCTACGACCTCTATGCCCGGGTGAACCTCGCCCTCGGCCCGCGGGAGATCTACGACCGCGGCCACGGGCCCTACTCCATCGGCGGCGCCTGGGGGGCGGCGGCCGCCGCGGGCCTCTTGCTGGACATTCCACGAGACCGCCTGCCCTATCTCTTCTCCAACGTCGCCCAGCAGACCTCCGGCATCGCCACCTGGATGCGCGATGCGGACCACATCGAAAAGGCCTTCCACTTCGGCGGCATGCCGGCGCGCAACGGCGTCTCCGCCGCCACCATGGTGGCCGCCGGTTTCACCGGCCTGGACGACGTGCTGAACGGGCGCGGGAACTTCATGGACGCCTTTTCCAGCCAGCCCGACCGGGACGTGCTGATCGACGGCCTCGGGACCCGTTTCGAAATCACCCTGACCAACATCAAGAAATGGTGCGTGGGCTCGCCGATCCAGGCGGTGCTCGATTCCCTGGAATGGCTGATGAAGAACGAGGGCGTGACCGGCGATCAGGTCGAAGAGGTGCGGGTCCACATGCCGCCCGGCGTCATCGACGTGGTCGTCGACCGCGGCATGTCGGACATCAGCTGTCCCTTCTGCGTCGCGCTGATGCTGGTCGACGGCCGCTTCACTTTCAAGGACAGCCACGATCCCGCGCGTATGCGCGATCCAGCCGTGCTGGCGATGAAGGAGAAGGTCTCCCTGGTGCCCAGCGAGATCCTGCGCAAGGCCAAACCCATCCGCCAGGCCATCGTCGAGGTGCATCTGCTGGATGGGCGCCGGCTGTCACACCGAACCTACGCCGTCAAAGGGGTTTACGAGGATCCGCTCGACAGGCCGGAGGTCGCCGCCAAGGCGGAAGACCTGATGGCCCCCGTGCTCGGAGCGGATCCTTGCCGGGCGATGATCGAAAAGGTCTTCGCCCTCGACCAGGTCCCGGACGTCCGGGACTTCAGAAGCTTTCTGCAAAGAACCCAAGAGCCCGATCAAAAATGAAATCTTGTCCGCCAAAGGCTCTCTGCCCTCGTGCCTCCCGAACCGTCATTGCCGGACTTGTTCCGGCAATCCATCGAAGTCCGGATCTCGGTCTTTCCATGGACCCTCGGGACAAGCCCGAGGGTGACGGTGTGGTCTAGGGGCGACGTTCGCAAGCCATTGCAATCAAGCCATTCATTTCGAGTCAGAACCTGAGAGAAGCGAAGAAAAACAGAGGAGGGTAAGATGAGGCGTTTCCTGATCACTGCAGGCGTCGCGGCCGCGGCGGCGCTCAGCGGACCGGCATCCGCGGCGGACCTAAAGATGGCCTTCGCCCAGGCGCCGACATCCATCGATCCGCATTTCCACAACTCCGGAACGAACTCTGCCCTGATCCGGCACGTTTTCGACCCCCTGATCATCAACCAGAACGGATTGCAGCCCGGCCTGGCCACCTCGTGGAAGGCGATCTCCGACACGGTGTGGGAGATCAAACTGCGCGAGGGCGTCACATTCCACGACGGCTCGCCTTTCGATGCCGCCGATGTGGTCTTCACCATCGAGCGCTTGCCGAACGTGCCCGACAGTCCCTCGTCCTATGCCTCTTCGGTGCAGCCGATCAAGGAGATCGAAGTCGTCGACAGCCACACCCTGAGGTTCGTCACCGACAAGCCTTCGCCGGTGCTGCCGAACAAGCTGGCCGAGTTCACCATCGTCAGCGACGAGGTCGGCAAGGGCGCGGCGACGGCCGACTACACCACCGGCAAGGCCATGGTCGGAACGGGCCCCTACCGCTTCGTCTCCAGCCGCGCGTCGGAGTCCTACAAGCTGGCGCGCAACGAGTCCTACTGGGGCGGCGCGGAGCCTTGGGAGACCGTCGAGATCCGGATCGTCGAAAGCGGCCCGGCACGCACCGCCGCCTTGCTTTCGGGCGAGCTCGACCTGATCGAACGCGTGCCCTCCAACGACGTGCCGCGCCTCAACGACAACGCGTCGACGAGTGTCCACTCGGGCCCGACGAACCGCGTCGTCTTCGTCTCGCTGGATGTCCAGCGCGATGCGGTGCAGGAGAACTATGCCCGCGACGGCGACGGCAATCCCCTCGCCAAGAACCCGATGATGGACAAGCGCGTGCGCCAGGCGCTTTCCATGGCGATCCCGCGTGAGGCGCTGATCGAACGGGCGCTTGGCGGCGACGGCGTGCTGTCGTCGAACCTCGTGCCGCCCGGCTTCTTCGGATACAACACCGACATCCCGGTGGAGACCTACGACCCGGAGGGCGCGAAGAAGCTGATCGCGGAAGCGGGCTATCCCGACGGCTTCGAGATCACCTTCCACGCCTCGACGGACCGCATCGCCTATGCGCCGCAGGTGGCACAGGTCCTGGCGCAGTCCTGGACCCGGATCGGGGTCAAGACCTCGCTGGAGACCATGCCCCACTCGGTCTACATCCCGAAGACCAACGCTTTCGAGTATGCCTACATGCTGCATAGCTGGGGCACCGCCAGCGATGCCGGCTATACCCTGAACGGGATCGCCGTGACCCGGGACAAGCCGAACGGCAAGGGCCCGTCCAACCGTGGGCGCTATTCCAACCCCGATGTCGACCGGATGATCGCGGAAGCGCAAACGACCCTGGATACCGACAAGCGGGAGAAGCTGCTGCACGATGCCATGTCCATTACCATCGGCGACTATGGCATCATTCCGCTCTACGCTCAGAAGGCGTCCTGGGGCACGTCGAATGGCACCGTCTATACCCCAGCCGTCGACCTGATGACCTTGGCGATGAGAGCCAAGCCCGCCAATTAGGCGCCGGGGGCCAACCCGAACCGGCCGCCGGGTTGGCCCCTTTCTGCGAGGTAGCGGATGCTTGAAGTTGTCTTTCGGCGGTTGGTGCAGGCGGTCGGCGTCGTTCTTGTCCTCACCGTTGTCAGCTTTGTCGGGGTCTTCAAGATCGGCGACCCCATCGCCCTGCTGGCCCACGAGAACGCGACGGAGCTGGAGATCGAAGAGGCGCGCCAGCGCCTCGGCCTCGACGATCCGATCCACGTGCAATACCTCAACTACCTCGGGCGGATGGCCGTCGGCGATTTCGGAAACTCCTTCGTATCGCGCAGGCCCGTTGTCGACGTCATTGCCGAGCGCCTGCCCGCGACCATCGAACTCACGCTCGCGGCCTTCCTCATCTCGGTCCTTCTCGGCATCCCGCTCGGCATCGCCGCCGGCCTGAAACCCGAAAGCGCCGCGGCGCAGTCCATCATGGCCGGCTCCATCATCGGGTTCAGTCTGCCGACCTTCTGGTTCGGCATGATGCTGATCATGGTGTTCTCGGTCAGCCTGGGCTGGCTTCCTTCCATCGGACGGGGCGATACGGTGGAGTTGCTGGGCATGCATTGGGCGATCCTCTCCGCCGACGGGTGGAAGCACCTGCTGATGCCGGCGTTGATGCTCTCCCTGACCACCGTCTCGCTGATCATTCGCCTGGTCGCCTCGGGCATGCGGGAAATCCTCTTGATGGAGTACGTGAAATTCGCCCGCCTGAAAGGCCTGCATGAGTTCCGGGTGGTCATGCTCCACGCCTTCAAGAACGTGCTGATCCCGGTGGTGACGGTTCTCGGCCTGGAGATCGGCAGCCTTCTCGCCGGCTCCATCGTCACCGAGACCGTCTTCGCCTATCCGGGCGTGGGCAAGCTGCTCATCGACTCCATCAACCGCCTCGACCGCCCCGTCATCATCACCTATCTGACACTGATCGTTCTGTTCTTCGTGGTCATCAACCTGATCGTCGACCTGATCTATACCCTGCTCGACCCCCGGGCGCGCGGGACCATCCGATGAGCGCCGCCGAGGCACGCCAGGCCGGGCCGCTGGTCCAGTTCTGGGGCGAGTTCTCCCAAAGCAAGCTGGCGGTCTTCGGCCTCGCGTCGACCCTGGCGTTGATGCTGCTTGCGGCCTTCGCACCGGTCGTATCGCCGCAGGACCCCTACGACCTCGCCCAGGTCAGTTTTTTCGACGGGGAACTGCCACCACTCTCCAGCGGCGGCGACGGCGCGTTCTACCTCCTGGGAACCGACGCCCAGGGGCGGGACATGGTGAGCGCCGTCATCTACGGGCTGCGCGCCAGCTTCACCGTCGCCCTCTCGGCGGGCGCCCTGGCCTTCGTGGTCGGCACGACCCTGGGCCTGATCGCGGCCTACTTCCGCGGCACGGTCGACTCGCTGATCATGCGCATCGCGGAAATCCAGATGAGCTTTCCGACGATCCTCATCGCCTTGGTGCTGCTGGCGATCTTCGGGCGCGGGCTGGACAAGACGATCCTCGCCCTGGCCATGGTCCAATGGGCCTTCTATGCCCGCACCGTCCGGGGCGCCGCGGTGGTCGAACGCTCCAAGGAGTACATCCAGGCCTGCCGTCTGTTGCGGTTGCCCCACTGGCGGGTGCTGTTCTGGCACCTGCTGCCCAACGTCTGCCCGCCGCTGCTGGTGATCGCCGGCGTGCAGTTGGCCTCGGCCATCACCCTGGAAGCCACCCTGTCGTTCCTGGGGCTCGGCCTGCCGGTGACCGAGCCTTCCCTGGGGCTTCTCATCGCCAACGGCTTCGACTACCTGCTCTCCGGCAAGACCTGGATCAGCTTCTACCCGGGGATCGCGCTGCTCTTCGTCGTCGTCTCCATCAACCTCCTGGCGGACCGTCTGCGCGAACTGTCGAATCCGAGGCTGAGGAAATGACCGAAGCCCCGCTGCTGCAGCTCAACGACGTCACAATCACCTTCGACTATGCCGCCGGCGCGCTCCATGCCGTCGAGGATCTGACCTTCCACGTCAATCGCGGCGAGGTCCTGGGGCTTGTGGGTGAATCGGGTTCCGGCAAGACCTTGACCGGCTTTTCCATCATGGGCGCGCTGGACGATCCGGGCGTCGTGTCCGCCGGGGAAATCCTCTTCAAGGGCGAGGATCTGACGAAGATGCCGCCAAGCCGCCTGCGCGCCCTGCGGGGCAGCCGCCTGGCCATGATCATGCAAGACCCGATGATGACCCTGAACCCGACCCTCACCATCGGCACCCAGATCACCGAGGCCATTCTGGCGCACCGCAAGACGACCAGGGACCATGCCCGACAGCTCGCCACCGAAGCCCTGGAGATGGTGGGGATCGGCCAGGCGCAAAGCCGCCTGTCGTCCTATCCCCACGAGTACTCCGGCGGTATGCGTCAGCGCGTCGCCATCGCCATCGCGCTGCTGCACGAGCCGGACCTGATCGTCGCCGACGAGCCGACGACTGCGCTGGATGTCACGGTCCAGGCCCAGATCCTCATCGAAGTGCGGCGCCTGGTGCGCTCCAAGGGGGCGGCCCTGATCTGGATCACTCACGATCTTTCGGTGATCGCCGGCCTGGCGGACCGGGTGGCGGTGATGTACGCCGGGCGCATCGTCGAACAGGGGCCGACCCGGGAAGTGCTGACGAACCCCCGCCACCCCTATACCTATGGGCTGCTGAAGAGCTCGCCGGAGAACGAGCCCCTGGAAAACGGCAAGCTCTGGCAGATCGCCGGCAGCGCACCCTCCATCGCGCAGCGGCCCGAGGGCTGCGTCTTTCGTCCGCGCTGCGCGCATGCCAGCGAGGCCTGCCTGTCGCTTCCGGGCGAGAGCGCGGGAGCGCACAGCTATACCTGCTGGCATCCCCGGGGCAGCGGGTCATCTGATGGATAGGCCCCTGCTCACGCTGCGCGGCGTGGTCCGGCATTACCAGCAAAAGCCCGACCTGATCGACCGCGCCCTGATGGCCACCAAGCTGAAAGCGCCGCCGGACAGGGTGCGCGCGGTCAACGGCGTCGACCTGTCGGTCTACCCCGGAGAGATCCTCGGCCTCGTCGGCGAGTCCGGCTGCGGCAAGTCGACCATCGGCCGCCTGATGACCGGCCTGGAGGCGCCGGATGCGGGGACGATCCTCTATGAGGACAGGCCGGTGCAGGACCGGGGCGAGCCGGCGAACCTTGCGGTGCAGATGGTCTTCCAGGATGCCACGGCCACGCTCAATCCGCGCCGCACCGTCGGCAGCCAGCTCGCCGAAGCGCCGCTCGCCCACGGACTGATCAAGCGCCGGGACACCAAGGAGTTCCTGGTCTCCCTCTTGTCGCGGGTCGGCCTCGACGCCGAGGCTGCCGAGCGCTATCCGCACCAGTTCTCCGGCGGCCAGCGGCAAAGGCTCAACATCGCCCGGGCCCTGGCCGTCAATCCGAAACTCATCGTCTGCGACGAGTCCGTCGCCTCCCTCGACGTTTCCATTCAGGCGCAGATCCTGAACCTGATCCTGGACCTGAGGAAGAGCGAGGGTCTGGCGGTCGTCTTCATCAGTCACGACCTTTCGGTCGTCAACCGCATCGCCGACCGCGTTGCCGTGCTCTATCTGGGCCGGGTGGTCGAGTACGGCCGCGCCCGGGAGGTCTTCAGCGAGGGTCTGCATCCCTATACCCAGGCGTTGAACGGCAACAGGCTGACCCTGGAGGCCTCGTTGGACGACCTTACCCTGCTGCCCGGCGAACCGCCCTCGCCTGTCACGCTGCCCGGCGGCTGTGCCTTTCACCCGCGCTGCCGCTACGCTGTCGCCAAGTGCCGCGGCGCGGTCCCGCCGCCGCTGCCCGAGGGCGCGGCGCACTGGGCAACCTGCTATCGCCTGCTCGGCGAAGACCCGGCGTAGCGTTTTCAGTGAACGGTTGAGCCGAGCCAGGCGCGTTCCCACTCGACCGTCGTGGCAAAGCTGTAGCGGTCCTCGAACTGGGTTCCGGGCCAGTCGCTGCCCCAGAGCAGATGCCCGGGTCCCAGCCGGTCCAGAAGGCGCCGGAAAATCGGCCCGCAGCTTTCCACGGCGGCTCTCGTATCGAGATCGCGAAACACGCGGTAGGGGGCGGAGGTTTTCACGAAGAGGCGGTCCCGTGGCGCCTTCAGGATGGCGGCCTGCCCGGGGCAGGCAAGCGGGTCCTGTGGGTCCGGCAGGCCGAAGTGGTCGACGACAACGCGCTCGCAGTGCCTGAGCAACGGCGGCAAGAAGTCGGCCAAACGCCGGCCTTCACAGTACAGTTCGACATGCCAACCCAGATCGCTGACCCGCTTCAGCAGCGGCTTGATCCGCGCGAGGTCGAAGCGTTGCAAGGCTGCGTCACCCAGCAGGTTGAGTCTGAGGCCGATGATGCCGGCCGCCGTCAAGCGGGCGAGAGTCTCCTGCGTCGCGCCGGGATCGAGCACCGCCACGCCGCGCAGCGTAACGTCCTCGACATGCCGCGCGTAGGCCAGGGACGTCAGCAGGAAGGAGTTGTCGCTGCCCAGAAAAGAGGGCTGGGAAAGGATGCCGCCCTGCAGGTTGGACTCCGCCAGATGCGCCAGATACTGCGCCAGTGGCGCGTCGATGTGCGGCGTGTAACGGCGGTGCACATACATGGGCAGCGATCGTTTGAAAACGTGGGCATGTCCGTCAAATCGTCCGTCGATCCCACCCATCAGCGCATTCGCACCGGATAAAAACATGCCACTTCCTTGACACAACTGCTTCTATAGAGAACTATAGTTAAACCTTATGACTAAGAAAGCGAGTTGGTCAATGCCCCAACTCAAAGGTGACGAAAGACTACCCCGCTATCAGCGCCTGGCCGATGTGCTGCGCCAGGAAATCTCCCAGGGCGCGCGCAGCCCGGGCGACCGCGTTCCTTCGGAAAACGAGCTGTCCGAGCAGTACGGACTGGCGCCCGGGACCGCCAGACAGGCGGTCGCCCAGCTTGTCGCGGAGGGCGTCCTGGAGCGCTTCCACGGCAAGGGAACCTACGTCCGCAAACCGAGTTTCGATCATGCGCTGCTGCGGTTCTTCCGCTTCAGGGGCCTGAACCGCGAGGGTTCAGGCCCGCAGAGCCGCATCCTGGGCCGCGAGATCGCACACCTGCCCGACGCAGCGGCCGAGGGACTGCAGCTTGAGGCGGGCACGCCTGCGATCCACATGAGCCGCCTGCGCCTGTTTGACGACAGCCCGGTGCTGGTCGAGGAGATCTGGCTGCCGCTGGCCCTCTTCCGGCCCCTGCTGGAGCTGCCGGTCGAGGACTTCGGCCCCCTGCTGTACCCGCTCTACGAAGACTGCTGCGACCAGGTGATCGCCTATGCCGACGAGGAACTGACCGCGGAGGCCGCCGATCAGACCACCGCAGAGCTCTTGGGGATCGCCCCGGGCGCGCCGGTGATCGTCATAGAGCGGCTGTCCCATGGCTTCGACGACACCGCACTGGAATGGCGTCGCTCCTGGGGCCGGGCCGATCAGTTCCACTATCACACCAGAATTCGCTAAGAACCGAATCGAGAAAGGGAGGTTTAGATGAAGCAGCTTTCAAGGTTGGCGCTGGGCTGTCTGGGTGCGTTCGCTGCCGCCACCACCGCCCTGGCCGAACCGCGGGACGTGAGAATCGCCAGCCATGTCTCCGAATTCTCCCCCCTGCATGCCCAGTCCAAGCTCTTCGCCGAGGAGATCGAGCGCCGCCTGCCCGGGCAGTTCGCCTTCTCCTTCTTCCCCGGCGGCCAGCTCGGCAAGGAGAAGGACCTGATCGCCAATGTGCAGGCCGGTTCGATCGAAATGATCAACGTCGCCTCGGGGGTCATGAAGCTCGACAAGAAGCTGGGCGTTTTCGACCTGCCGTGGCTCTTTGCCGACCGCGCCCACGTGCAGCGGGCGATGAAGGCCGGCCTCGAGAATGCGGTCCGCGACCGTGTCGAAGAGGTCGGCGGCGTCAAGGTCATCGGCGTTTATGAGAACGGCTTCCGCCACGTGATCAACGGGGCCCGCGCCGTGCGCACCCCCTCCGACCTCGACGGCCTGAAAATCCGCATCTCCGGCGGAAAATTCCGTCAGGGCGTGTTCCAGAAGATGGGCGCGACCCCGCAGAAAGTTTCCTGGGGCGAGACCTTCACGGCGCTGCAGAGCGGCGTGGTGGACGGCGCCGAGGCGGCGGCCTACGGCTTCTATGAGCAGAAGCACTTCGAGGTGGCCTCCCACCTGTCGCTGACCAGCCATGTCTATACGCCGTCGTTCCTGCTGGCCTCCAACGCCTTCTTTTCCAGCCTGACCGCTGAGCAGCAGGCGGTCTTCGTCGACGTGGGACGCCAGATCACCGATCAGGCCTACAACACCTCCGCGGCCCTGGAGACGAAATACTTCGAGGACATGAAGGGTAAGCTGGAGATCAATCAGGTGGACTTCGCGGCCTTCAAGGAGAGGACCGCCTCCTCCTATGACGACTATATCTCCAGCCAGGGAGAGGACTTTCTGGAGTTCGTGCGCGCAACCGCCCAGTAGGTGATGCCGCAGGCGATGCTGCGCCTCCTCGATCGGCTTGTGGAGGGCATGGCGGTTCTGGCCTTCGCCCTGTCCTCCCTGCTGATCTGCATCAACGTCGTCAACCGCTACCTCGTCCTCGGTCTGCTCAGGACCCTGGCTGGCGACTACCCCTGGCTTCAGCCCTTCTACCTCTCGGTCCGTGAAGCCTTCGGTTCGGTGAGCGTCACCGCCGACGAGGTGCCGGGCCTGCTGCTGGTCTGGGTCGCCTTCCTCGGCGCCTATCTGACGATGCGCCGCAACGGGCATATCAGTTTCGATCTTCTGGCCGAAGCCCTGCCGGCGCCGCTGCGTAAGGCCGTGGCCCTGCTGAACGCGGCGCTCATCACCGGTTTCCTCCTCGTCCTGCTTTGGCAGTCGGTCAGAATGATCCGGGTATCCGGGCGCACGGAAATCGAAACGGCGGAGATCGCCCAGGGTTGGTTCATGCTGATCCTGCCCCTGGCCGCGGTCCTGCTGTTCCTGGCGCTGCTGCCGCAGATCCGCGCCGCGCTCACCCGCAAGGGGTGAGGAGCACTGAGGCGTGGCCTGGGGCGTCCTCCTTCTGCTGATCGGACTGATCGCGCTTGGCATGCCCATCGGCTTTGCGCTGATGATCGCCGCCGCCAGCGCCATGGCGCTCTCCGGCATCGATTTGATCATGGCGCCGATCCAAATGTTCTCCGGCGTCAACCGGGTGATCCTGCTGGCGATCCCGCTCTTCATCATGATGGGCGAGCTGATGGGGGCCACCTCCATCTCCGACCGCATCATCGGTCTCGCCCGCGCCCTCGTCGGCTGGCTGCGCGGCGGCCTCTCCCACGTCAATGTGGTCACCTCCATGTTCATGGCGGAGATGTCCGGCTCCGCCGTCGCCGATGCCGCGGTCATGAGCAAGGTCTTCGTGCCCTCGATGGAAAAGCAGGGCTACCCCAGGAGCTTCGCCGCCGCGGTCACGGCGACCAGCGCGACCCTGGGCATCATCATTCCCCCCTCCATTCCCATGGTCCTCTACGGGGTCACCACCAACACCTCCATCAAGGACCTCTTCATCGCCGGTATCGTCCCCGGCCTCCTGCTGGGCGGCGCCTTCATGGTCACCAGCTACATCTTCGCCCTGCGCGAGAACCATCCCGTCGATGAGGGCTTCGAGCCCGGACGGCTCGGACACAGCTTTCGCCGCGCCCTCATCCCGCTGCTGATCCCCGTGGTGGTGGTCGGCGGGCTGATCGGCGGCCTGGTGACCCCGACTGAGGCCGCCGCCGTCGGCGTGGTCGCCGCCCTCGTCTTCGGCTGGGCGCTGCAGCGGGACCTCGGTTTGAAACGGGTCTACGAACTCGCCTCGACCACCGTCCGCCAGACCTCCGTGGTGATGATGATCATCGCCGGCTCCGCCGTGCTCGGACAGTTCCTGGCCAACGAGCAGATTCCCCAGCAGATCGCCGCGGGGCTGGGCGAGATCACCGACGACTTCATCCTGCGGATGCTGCTGATCAACCTCTTCCTATTGGCGCTCGGCATGTTCCTCCATGCCTCCGCCGCGATCATCGTCGTCGTGCCGATGCTGCTCCCGCTCTCGCGGGAGATGGGCATCGACCCGATCCATTTCGGCGTGATCGTCTGCCTGAACCTCGGCATCGGCCAGCAGACGCCGCCGGTGGCCTCCGTCCTGCTGACGGTCTGCTCGACCACAGGACTGCGCATCGAAGAGGTCATGCCCTACTGCAAGTGGTTCATCCTGGCCATGTTCGTGACCCTGATGATCGTCAGCTTCACCCCGGCGACGGCAGTCTGGTTCAAGTAGACCGCGGGCCCACGGTCCGCCGAGAATTCATCACAAAGTAAGCGGCTTTGGATGCGAAACCGGCTGCTGCGGCACCGCAGCGGGGCGCGGCATCCAGCTTTCCTGGAGATGCCTCACAAGGCCCGCGGCGACGATCTCCGAGACCTCCGGCTGCACACCGATGGGATCGAGCATGACCCCCGGAAAGCCGGCATCGGCCAGCGCGTGCGGCAGGTCCCGCTCAACATGCCCGGCGCGGCCGGCGAAGAGCGGAAGGCAGAGCGCCGGCGCATCGATCCTGGCCGCCTCTGCCACCAAGGGAGCCTGATCGATGAAACCGAGACGGATCTCCCGGAACAGGCCCGCCGCGGCTATTGCCTGGGCGACGCCTTCGGCGGCCCGGTGCGGCCTCGGATCCGAGGGGGAGCCGTGAGCGGCCAGCAGCACAGCAGTCCTGTTTGGCGCAACCCCCTCGCGCGTCGCGGCCCTGCGAAGACAGTCCAGGCAAAGCCGACGCAGCGCCGGATCGAGCCCGAAGGGCCGGACGATCTCGAAGCGCTCGCCCCGGATGCGGCGGACCCGTTCGGGCAGCGTCTTGCGGACGAACCAGCCGTCGGCCATGAAGAAGGGATAGATCAGGGGCACGTCATCGTCCGCCCCGTCCAAAGCCGCTTCCACCGCACCCGGCGCCGCAAGGGTCGCGCCCCGCACGGTCCATCGAGGCAGTCGGTCGGCGACCCGGGCCGCCAGCGCCCTGATCGCCGCTTCCGGCCCACGGGGCTCCGACGGCGAACCGTGGGCCACGATCAGGGCGCTTCGTGGCACGATCCGGGGCTCAGTGGCTGGTGCCTTCGGAAAAAGTGATCTTGTTCCAGACATTGTATTTCCCCGAGGGCTTGCGCATGGGCAGGCGCGCTACTTCTTCCAGGCTTGCCGCGTCGTAGACGATGACCGCCCCTTCCTCTTCCCAGACGCTGACCAGGGCATGGCGGCCGCTGCGGTCGAACTCGACATGCGCCACCGTGGCGCCGGGCACGGGGCGCAGCGTCTTGACGATCTCCAGGCTCTCCTTGTCGATGACGTGGACGGCATCGCGGTTGGGGCCGAAGAAGACGTCGGCCCAGACGTGGGCGGCGTTCTCGTGGCTGCGCAGAAAGAAGCCCGGGCCAAGGGTGTCGATGGTCTCCACCACCTGCCAGCGCTCGATATCGATGACCGACAGGCGCGCCTCTTTCAGGTGCGGCGTCGCCATCACCCGCTGCCCGCCGCTGACCCAGGAGATGCCGGAGCCGAGATGCGGCATGCCCGGCAGCGGCAGCTCGGCGATTTCACGGCCGACGGTCAGGTTGACCACAACCCCCCGCGCGCCGTCGCGCGAGGCACCGATCAGGTTGCGGTAGTCGGGGGTGAAGAAGAAGTCGTCGATGGGCTCGCTGACCTCGATGCGCCGCAGCGCGAAGAGGCCCTCAGAGGAAGCGATCGCCTCCACCATACCCTTTTCGTAACTGTGAACGTAGCCTTCGTAGACCGCTTCGGCCTCGGGGTCGGTGGCGATCTCCCAGATCTCCGGCGCGTCCTTGAGGGCGAGGATGAAACTGTCGCGCTGCGGCGCCTGATAGACTGCGGAGACCCGCGAGGGCGTGCCGTCCTTGGCAACCACCGGGAACACCCGCTCGACCGAAAGGTCTTCGGCGGAGAGGATGGTCAGACTCTGCGGCAGGTAGTTGGCGACGGCGAGATGCAGGCCGTCCCGGGAAATCGCGATGTTGCGGCTGTTGAGACCGGCGCGGACCCGCGCCACCTCGGCAAGGCTCCAGAGGTCGTACTTCTGCACCCAGCCGTCGCGCGACATGATGAAGACGAAACGCCCGTCCGGCGTGAACTTCGGGCCGCCGTGCACCGCAAAGGGAGTCGCAAAGCGGTCCATCACCGTGAAGCGGTCCCCGTCCAGCACGCTGACATGATGGTCGCCGGTCTCGACCACCAGGAAGACGTTCATCGGGTCGGCGTCGAAGACCGGAGCAGCGGCCGGGCGATAGTCCGGCTCAAGGTGCAGGCTCGCCGCGATCTCCTCCGGGCCCCAGTCCGGAACCTTTGCCAGGGGTTGTTTCACATGGTCGATGAGCGCCGCCATCTCCTCGCCAGTCAGCACAGCGCCGAAGGCCGGCATCTGGGTGGCCGCCCGGCCTTCGCCGATCACCTTGGCCAGCTTGGGCCCGCGCAGGCGCTTCAGGGTTTCGGGGATCAGGGCCGGACCGGTGCCGCCCAGGCGGTTGGCGCCGTGGCAGGCTGCGCAGTGCGCGCGGTAAAGCGCTTCGGCCGGCTGAAGAGACTGCGCCTGTACCGTTGCCGCAGCCAGCCCGGCAAACGCCCCGAAGAGCAGCGCGCTAGTAGTAGCAATGAACCGGATCATGGCTTTTTCCCAGGAAGGGCGTGACGGTCAGACGGTCCGCGCTCTCGACGCCGATCTCCTCATCGGCCATGTAGCAGGCCGGGTCCTCGGCCCAAGGGTCGCCGGTCAATTGCAGAGCCCGGATGCGGGTGTTGCCGCCACAGACGTCCTGAAAGGCGCAGGCGCCGCAGCGGCCCTTCAAGGGCCGCGGCCGGCGGCGAAGCTGGGCCAGCATCGGATCGTCGCCGGTCCAGAGTTCGGAGAAAGGCTTCTCCTTCACGCTGCCCACGGTGTAGTCGGACCAGTAAGTGTCCGGATGGACCCTGCCTTGCGGGTCGATGTTGGCAACGCCGAGGCCCGACGAATTGCCGCCCCAGGCCGCCAGATGCGCCCGCAGATGGTCCACCTGCTCGGCCGGGAAGTTCTCTGCCGCCCAGCGCAGGAAGTAGACCGCATCGGCATCGTTGTTGCCGGTGACGATCTCCAGCGGCCGGTCCTCGGCCGCCGCGATCCAGGCGCGGTCGATCAGAACATCCATGGCGTGGCGCGACCGCCGCCAGCCCGCATCGGCGCCGCGATGCTTGTCGCCCCGCCCGGCATAGACCAGGTGGGAGAGGTAGAACTTGTCCACGCCCTCCGCTTCCGCGAGGGCCAGCAGGTCGCGAAGCTGATGGGCATTGTCCTCCGTCAGGGTGAAGCGCAGACCCACCTTGACCCCGCGCGCCTTGCAGGCCCGGACGCCGGCAAGCCCCTGATCGAAGGCGCCCTCCTTGCCGCGGAACCAGTCATTGGTCGCACCGATGCCATCGAGGCTGATGCCGACATAGTCGAAGCCGATGGCCGCCACACGGTCGGCCTGCTCACCGACGATGCGCGTGCCGTTGCTGGAAAGCGCGAGATAGAGCTTCATCTCCCGGGCCCGCTCGGCAATCTCGAAAAGATCGGACCGCGCCAATGGCTCCCCGCCCGAGAGGATCAAGGCGGGAATCCCGAAGGCCCCCAGATCCTCCAGGGCCGCCATCGCCTGCTCGTGGGTGAGCTCGCCCGGAAACGCGTGGTCGGCGGAAACCGAGTAGCAGTGCCGGCAACGCAGATTGCAGCGGCGTGTCAGGTTCCAGATCACCACCGGTTTGACCGGCCCGCGGCGCGGGCGCGGCGGCGTCGGCGAGACGAGCTGGCGCATGTAATGCGAGAGACGGAACATCGGCGCTCTCCTTATCGGGCGAGCCTGAACCCGGTCTTCTTCAGGATCCGGGTCGAGTAAAGAATGTCGCTGGCCCGGCAGGCGCTGCCGAGCAGCTTTGCGATCTCGCCTCGCTTCTCCTCGACCTCTTCCCGGTCGAGACCATGGACCATGGCGAAGAGGTTATAGGGCCAGTCCGGCAGCACGCGCGGGCGCAGATAGCAGTGGGACACGAAGTCGAGGGCACCGACTGCAGCGCCGAGACGGCGGGCCTGCCCATCCTCGAGGTCCCAGACCGTCATGCCGTTGGCCACCAGGCCCAGGGCATAGTGATTGGGCGCCACACCGATGCGGCGGATCACGCCGCGGGCCTGCAGCGCCGTCATGCGGTCGATCACCTCGGCTTCCTTGAGGCCGAGCTTCGCGGCGACCTCGGCATAGGGGGCCGGCGTCAGCGGCAGGCCCGCCTGTGTCGCTTCGACGATCTGCCTGTCGACCTCCGCTATCGTCATGCCACCACCCTGAAACCGATGAAGAACTCTTCGAGTTTCGGCAGGCGCAGGACCGGGTATCCGGTCTCCGCCTCGATAGCGCAGGCCATCGCCTCGATTCCCGCCGGCGTTTCGGTGGCCAGCACGAACCACATGTTGAGCCGATGCGCGCGGGCATAGTTGTGCGCGACCTCCGGGCGGGCATTGACCCTGGCCGCCGTCGCCTCGAATTCCGCCGGCGGCACAGCCATGGCGCAGAGACAGAAGGCCCCGCCCATGGCGGCGGCATCGAAGAACGGTCCGAAGCGGGTGATGGCGCCGCTTTCGCGCAACGCCGTGAGGCGCGCGATCAGATCGGCCTCGGTCAGGCCGAGCCGTGCTGCCGCTGCGGCATAGGGCCTCGGCGCGATCGGAAACCCCTCCTGCAGGGCGTTGATGATCCTCCGGTCGGTATCGTCCAGATCGTGCAAGGGCTCCTTCATGCAGCCGCTCCACTGGGCGCTGACACCAGCGCCCCGGTCTGTTTGAAGCAGCGGATGCTGAACAGCACTTGGTGGGGAACCTCCGCCAGCCCCAGCTCGGTGCAGGCACGCCCCAACACCGCCAGGGCCTCGGCGCGGGTGCGGGCGTGGATCATGCAGTAGAGCGTGTAGGGCCAGACCCCGGGCACCGGGCGGCGTTGATAGCAGAGGGTGACGCCGCGCACCGCGGTCAGCGCCGGTCCGATACGACCGATTTCCTCTTCCGGCAGCTCCCAGACCACCATGGCGTTGGAGCGCCAGCCGAGAGCGCGATGGCGCACGATCACACCGATGCGCGAGAGGACCCCCGCTTCGGCGAGCACGGCGATGCGCGCGATGATCTCGGACTCCGGTCGACCGAGCGCTGAGCCGAGTTCGGCAAAGGGGCGTGGAACCAGCGCCAGTCCGCTGGAGAGCGCCTGCATGATCGGGCGGTCGTCCGCCGTCAGGACATTGGCGTCGGCGGCTTCTTTCGCTGGCGGCAGGCGGCCCGATCCGTCCAGCGCAAAGCCGAGATTGACATTGAAGGCATGCACCAGCGGCAGATCGAGAATCTCGAGGCCCGTCTGCTCGCGAAGCCGGGCGAGGGTCGCATCGACATGAGAACGGTCGGGGCCGGTGGCCACGAACCAGAGGTTCCAGTCGTTCTCGCGCAGATAGGAGTGGTTCACACCGGGCTCGGCGCCGATGACGGCCGCGACCGCGTCGATCTGGAAGTCGGGCACGGCGACGGCGGCCAGCGTGCTGGCGCCGGCGGTGTTGGGCCGGCAGGTGGCGCCGATGCGGCTGATGGCCCCGGCGCCGGAGAGCCGGCGCAGGCGCTCCAGAACCTGCGCTTCGGAAAGATCGAGACGGCGCCCGATCTCGGCAAAGGGTTGCGAGACGAGCGGGAAGCCATGCTGCCAGCCGTCCAGCAGCGCATGATCGGTGGGGTCGAGGATCGGGCTCATGGCTCACAACCCCGTGCGGTGGGCGCGGGCGGTGAAAAAGATGCCCGAAGGTGTCTCGGCGGCGATCTCGCCGAGCTTCTCGAAGCTGCGGGTGTCGTAGATGTCGATCCGCCCCGCATCCCGGACCGAAACCCAGACCTCGTGCCCGCGCGGCGTGAACTCCATGTGCAGCACCGCGGGTCCCGGCTTGAGGCTGTGAATCACTTCGCCAGAGGGGGTGTCGATCACCTGGACGGTATCGTTCAGGGGATGGGCGAAGTTGACCCAGACCTGGCGGCCGTCGGGACGGGCTACGGCAAAGACCGGCTGCCCATGGGTTTTGGTGCGGCCGGTTTCCTCCAGGCTACGGGCATCGACCCAGAGCACTTCGTGGCGGCCGACGGCGGGCAGCACGAAACGCTCGCCCGCCAGCGCCCAGCCTTCGAGGTGCGGCATCTTGTAGACCGGCAAGGGCGCCTCCCCGCGCCCATAGCCGGCGAGGATGCGGCGCGGCGCCGGCGGCGATTGCCAGAGGTCGAGAGCCGTCAGCCCGTCCTCGCCGAAAAGCCCGGCGATGTAGCGCCGCCCGTCGGCGGTGATCAGGGCGTCATAGGGGTTCTCGCCGATGCCTTCGATTTTTGTGATTTCCGGCGTGCCCTTCGAGAGGTCCGCGATCCAGGTCTCGCCATGGTCCCAGAGCGTGAAGACGAATTGGCGACCCGGAGCATCCACCAGCCCAATGGTCTTTGATCCCGTGGGGATGTCGGCGACCATGTCCAGGGTTTCTGCGTCGAAGACCCGGACGCCGCCTGGCTCGTAGTTGGAGACGGCGACCAGACGGCCGTCGTCGGAGATCGCACCGCCGATGGCGTTGCCGGATTGAAGCACCCGGCCGACGAGCGTCTGCTTCAGCAGGTCGACCTTGCTGAGCCCGCCGTCGCGGCCGAAGACGAAGGCGTAGCGCTGATCCGGCGAAAAGACGACCGAGGCATGGGATAGATCGCCCAAGCCCGTAACCCGGCCGATGGCCGCGCGTTCAGACTGGTCGACGATCAGGATCGCCCCGGCGGTGCGTTCCACCACAACGCCCAGGTCGCCGCTGCCCCGCAGGGTCTCGGCCAGGGCGTTGTTGACCCAGACGGTGAAACCGATGGTCAGAGCCAGCAGGACCGCGGCGAGGATACGGGTCATGGAGCCCCTCCATTCAAGAGGTATTCGGCGATCCACTGGGCCTCCGCCTCGCTCAAAAGCGGATGCCAGGGTGGCATGGGCGTGCCCGGGACGCCGTGAAGGACAATCGCGGCCAGTCCCTCGGTGGAGCGTCCCGCCAGGGTCGGCGCGCGGATGTCCGGGCCGAGCCCGCCCTTCAACGTCAGGCCGTGGCAGGAACCGCAGTCCTGCAGCACCAGGCGTTCCAGCTCGGCGGCCCGCCCGGGCGCCAACTCCGCGGCATCGAGCGGCGGCATTCCAAACAGCAAGACCGCGAGCGGGAAAAGCGCAGGGAGCCTAGGCATAGGCGGCGTCCCGCAGGGGCCGGGCGGCGAGCATCGCCAGCACCTCGGCCGGGCAGCTTCGGTAGAGGGAAACGACCTGGCCGATCACGAAGAGGACCGGCCCGGCGAATCCCGCCTCGGCGGCGTCCGCGGCAATCTCATCGAGTTGGGAAACAAGGCGCCTTTCCCGTGGCGTCGTGGCGCTGGCCACCGCCAGCACCGGCAGCGACGCCGGCATTCCCTGCGCGATCAGGCGCGCCGCGATCTCGGCAATGTTGGCAGCGCCCATGTAGACCACCAGGGTCGTGTCGGGATCGGCCAGGCCAGGCCAATCGAGATCCAGGGGCCGGTCGTCGCGGCAGTGGCCGGTGACATAGCGCAGGCCGGAGGCCAGTCCGCGATGGGTCAGCGGAACGCCGGTCACCGCCGCGGCGCCCTGGGCCGCAGTGATGCCCGGAACCACCTCGACCGGGACCCCGGCCGCCTTCAAGGCCGCAAGCTCCTCCGAGCCGCGGCCGAAGATCAGGGGATCGCCGCCCTTCAAACGCACCACCGTCAGGCCGCCCTGGGCCAGATCGACCAGGATCTCGTTGATCCGTTCCTGAGGAACCGGATGGTTCTTGGGCGCCTTGCCGACCGGGATCAGCCGTGCCGTCGGCGGTGTCAGCGCCAGGACCTCAGGCGAGACCAGCCGGTCGTAGACCACCGCCTCCGCCGTGGCCAGGGCCCGCGCCGCCTTCAGTGTGAGAAGATCCGGATCGCCCGGACCCGCACCGACCAGAAAGACCTGTCCTGGCTTTTTCAAAGCGTCCTCCCGGCTGCCGGCTTGACGGTCGAAGGGCGGCGGATGGACCGCCGCCCTTCGCGTTCGCGCTGGTCAGTAGATGTCCTGACGCGTGTTGAAGACGTTGAATTTGCCGGTGGGCGTGATCAGGCGCGGATCCTTGATCACGTGCTTCAGCTTCAGCGTCCGGTCGTCGACGATGACGATGGCCGACTCGAGGTCGCGGCCGTTCCAGACCGAGAACCAGATCTCGGTGCCTTCCTTGTTGAACTCGCCCTGAACGACGCGCGGCTGGCCTTCGGCGACGCCGGCCCATTCACCGATGGGCAGCACCTCGTACTCGGGCTCCTCCGCGGTCAGTTCGTCGACCTTGAAGACGGCGATGGAGGCGGAGATCTCAGCCTCCGGGTTCAGGGGCGTATCGACATAGAGGTGGTTTGAGGTCGGATGCGACTTGACGAAGAGCGATCCGCCGCCCAACGCATAGAGCTGCTGCACCACCTTCCAGGCATGGTCGGGATTGCCTTCCGGGTCCGTGCCGATCAACGCGACCGTCTCGTCGCCGAGATGCGAGGTCGCCCAGACCGGCCCGTAGACCGGGTGGTTCAGGTTGGCGCCGCGCCCGGGGTGCGGCGTCTCGCCCTCGCTTTCCAGAAGGGCGGTCAGCGAGCCTTCCTTGGTGTCGATCACCGCGATCTTGCCGCGGGCGTTGGCCGCCGTCAGGAAGTAGCGCTTGGTGGAGTCGAAACCGCCGTCATGCAGGAAGCGCTCGGCCTCGATCTCCGTCACCTTCAGGTTCTTGATGTCGGAGTAGTCAACCAGCAGGATCTTGCCCGTTTCCTTCACGTTGACGATGAACTCGGGCCGGTAGTGGGAGGAGACGATGGCCGCGACCCGGGGTTCCGGATGGTACTCCTGGGTGTCGTAGATCATCCCGCGGGTGGAAACGATCTTCTTGGGCTCCAGAGTGTCGCCGTCCATGATGACGTACTGCGGCGGCCAGTAGCTGCCGGCGATGGCGTACCTGTCCTCCCAGCCTTTCATCTTGGAGGTCTCGACCGAGCGCGCCTCCGCGCCGATCTTGATCTGCGCGACGGTCGCCGGGGTTTCCATCCAGAGATCGATCATATTGATCAAGGCATCGCGGCCGATGACGAAGAGGTAACGTCCCGATGCGGAGATCCGCGAGATATGTACAGCATAGCCGGTCTCGATGATCGTATGGATTTCGTAGGACTTGCCGTCGATAAGCGCGATCTGTCCGGAGTCGCGCAGCGTCACCGAAAAGAGATTGTCGATGTCGATCTCGTTCATCTTCCGGGTCGGCCGCGCCTCCGGCGGGACCAGGACTTTCCAGGTCTCGCGCATCTCGGCCATGCCGAACTCCGGCGGCGCCGGCGGCTCGATCAGCAGGTAGCGCGCCATCAGGTCGACCTGCTCTTCGGTCATCTCGCCGGAGGTGCCCCAGTTGGGCATGCCGGCCGGCGAGCCATAGGTGATGAAGTCGCGCAGATACTCGTAGCCGTTCTCGCGGGTGATGTCGGTGGTCAGCGCCTTGCCGGTGGCGCCCTTGCGCAGAACGCCGTGGCAGCCGGCGCAGCGCTCGAAGTACATCTTGCTGGCGGTCTGGAACTCCGGCGGCGTGATCACCGGATCGCCGGGCTTACGGCCCGGGATCTCCACGTTGATCTGACCGAGGGTGGTCATGCTGGGCTCGTAGGACGCCGCCGGATCGTCGCCGTGACCCTTGGGCTTTTCCTGCGCCAGGATCCCGTCTGCGGCAAAGGCGATCGGGAGGACAACAGTGGTGAGAAGTGCGAGCTTTCGGATTTCGCGAAGGGTGGCCATGCCAATCTCTCCGTAGCACGAGGGGGGCATGAAGGAGCATGCATGGCCCTGCCTTTGTGCTCCTTGACTTTCGTTAAGGATGTAGCGTGCCGTCGGCTTCACGCTGCGCGCAGCGAACCTTGGGCTTCCCATGCCGCATCTTCGAACCCTCGTCTTCATCCTTCTGGCCGGGATGCTGCCGCCCTCTTTGGGCGATGCCTTCGCGGCGGGAGGACTGCTGCCGGCGGACAGTCCCGAGGTCGCGGCACCGGACCCGGCCGTCGCCGCGCGGCTCTTCGATGCCGATCAACCGCTCCTGTTGCGGCGGGAGGAAGCACCCGCTGCGGGTTGGTCGGTCAACGCGCCCGGCGGATCGCTCGGCTTCATTGCCTCGACCTGGGAGATCGTCGGCTCCCTGGGCTATTCGGGGCGCCCCATCGACATCCTGGTCGCCATCGACAGCGACGGGCGGATCGCCGGGGCGGAACTGGTCCGTCACAACGAACCCATCCTGACCCTCGGAATCTCCACCGCCGACATCGCCCGCTACGTCGACGGCTTCGCCGGCGTCGACTTGATCAAGCTGCATAACAATGAGGACGACCCGCAATCCAGGTTGCCTGACATCATCGCGCGCGCCACCGTCTCGACCGGCGTCATCCGCGATGCCATCCTGCGCACGGCCCGCAGGGTCGTCCTGGAGCGCGGACTGCTCGGCGGCGTCGGCGCCGGCATCGACCGGCAGAGTTTCGAGACCCTCTCGTGGCCCGCGCTCGAATCAGTGGGGGCACTGGCGGGAACGACCGTCACCCTCGACGAGGCGCGCGCCGCGCTTCCCGGGGCCAATCCGCCGCTGCCGGCGGGCGGGGCGGCGTTCATCGAGCTGTGGGCCGCGCTCCTCGATCCGCCGACCATCGGCCGCAACCTCCTGGGTCCGCAGGACTACACGCGGGCCATGGCTGCACTGGGCCCGGGCGAGGTTGCGCTCTTCGTCGCCTCGCGAGGCCTGCAGTCCCACCGCGGCACCGCCTGGCGCCGCTCCGGCGTGTTCGACAGGATCCGGGTGGTCCAGGGTTCGCAGACCCTCGTGCTTCGCGCCGAGGGCTATGCGCGCATCGACCGCTTGCGGGCGGCGGATGCCCCCACGTTCAAGGAGCTGAGCCTGTTCCGGCTGCCCACCGAGGGCTTCGATCCCACACAGCCCTTCACGGTGGAGGTGACGGCGAACCGACCGACCGCAGCGGGGGAAGTCTCCATGACCATCCCCCTGACCTATGTGTTGCCGGAGCGGTTCAAACGGCCGCCCGCCGCTTTGCCGGAGACAGAACCGCTGTGGGTCTCCGCCTGGCAAGGCAAGCTGCCCGAGATCGCCGGTGTCGCCCTGATGCTGGCCGCCCTCGCCGGCATTCTGTTCGGTCAGCAGGCCTTCGTGCGGCGCCGCCGGCTCTGGCGCTGGGGCCGCATCGCCTTTCTGAGCGTCACCCTGGTCTGGCTCGGCTGGATCGCCGGCGGACAGCTTTCCGTCGTCCACGTGGTGGCCTTCCTCCACGCGCTGCTGAGCGGCTTCCGCTGGGAGACCTTTCTCATCGAGCCGCTGGTTTTCATCCTCTGGTCTTTCGTCGCCCTCGGTCTGTTGTTCTGGGGGCGCGGCGTTTACTGCGGCTGGCTCTGTCCCTTCGGCGCCCTGCAGGAGCTGACCAACGAGATTGCCCAGCGCCTCAAGGTTCCGCAGATCGCGGTGCCCTTTGTGGTGCAGGAACGGCTCTGGGTGATCAAGTACACCCTCTTCGTCGCCATTCTCGGCCTCTCCTTCTATTCGATGGAACTGGCCCTGATCCTGGCGGAAGCCGAGCCTTTCAAGACCGCCATGTCGCTCTACTTCCTGCGCGCCTGGCCCTTCGTGCTGTTCGTCGCGGCCATCCTGATCGCGGGGCTCTTCATCGAGCGCTTCTACTGCCGCTATCTCTGCCCTCTCGGCGCCGCCCTGGCGATCCCGGCGAAGCTGAAGCTCTTCGACTGGTTGCGCCGCCGGCCGCAGTGCGGGCGCGAATGCCGGCTCTGCGAGCAGCAATGCACCGTCGGCGCGATCGATCCCATCGGCCGAATCAACCCCAACGAATGCGTGCTCTGCCTGCGCTGTCAGATGATCCTCCACGACAAGGCCACCTGCCCGGTGCTCAAACGCCGCCAGCGAAAGTCGCACGTCTCCGCTCACCCATGAGGCACAGGCGAGCCCGGCAGCTTGACGCAAGTCAAGGAGCCGGTCCGCCAGGTCATGCAGAGTGCGCATCCCGTTATGGAGGAAGCCCCCCATGCGCCTTGGTGTGTGCCTGACCGCTTTCATGGTCGTTTTGGCCGGTCTGGTCGCGGACTCGGCCAGCGCAGCCGGTCAGGCACTGCTGCCCTCTTTCCTCACCACCCTCAAGGCGGAAACCCTGGTGCCGGGCGCCACCGGTTTCGGTGCTTTGCGCGACGACATCCCCGTCGCGCCCGTCGTCAAAGACGGTGAGACCGTCGCCTGGGCCTTCCTGACATCGGACTTCGTCGGCACCACGGGCTATTCCGGCAAGCCGATCCATGTGGTCGCGGCCATCTCGCCGGATGCAGTTCTGACCGGCGTTCAGTTGGTCGAGCATTCGGAGCCCATCGTGCTCATCGGCATTCCCGAGTCCGAAGTCCGCAGCCTCACCGAAGGCTATGCCGGCCTCGATCTCAAGGCCGAGGCGGCGGCGGGCGGCTCGGCCCATGACCTCGACATCATCTCCGGCGCCACCGTCACCGTGATGGTGATCGACGATTCGGTGGTGCGCGCCGGGCTCAGGGTAGCCCGCGGCCTCGGCCTTGGCGGCCTGGCGCCGGAGGTCCGGGGGCCGCAACGGCAGATCGACAGCAGTCTGCTTGCCGAAGAAAGCTGGGTGACCCTTGCCGGGGACGGCTCGGTGCGCAGCCTCACCCTCGACGTCGGCCAGATCAACGCGGCCTTCGCCGCTTCCGGTGACGAGCGCGCGGCGGCGCGGCCGGAGAAGGGACCGGACAGCGAAACTTTCATCGACATGAAGGCGGCCCTCGTCTCCGTGCCCTCCATCGGTCTCAGCCTGCTGGGCGAGGCGGAGTACGGCAACCTGACCGCCTGGCTGGAGGAAGGCGAGCAGGCCATTCTGGTGGCCGGGCGCGGGCGCTACTCCTTCAAGGGCTCGGGCTACGTGCGCGGCGGCATCTTCGACCGCATTCAGCTCATCCAGGGCGACCGCTCGGTGCGCTTCTTCGACCGCCAACACCGCCGCCTGGGGGAGATCGCGGCGGCCGATGCGCCGAGCTTCGACGAACTCGATCTCTTCAAGATTCCCGCCGACGCCGGCTTCGATCCGGCAGCGCCCTGGCGCCTGCAACTGTTGGCGCAGCGCGCCGTCGGTCCGGTGGACAGAAGCTACCTCACCTTCGACCTGGGCTACCGCCTGCCGGAGCGCTACCTGCTGCCGCTCGCACCGCCGGTCGATTTCTCCGACGACGAGGCCGCCGCCAAGGCCGCGCTCTGGCAGCGGGTCTGGCGCGAGCGTCAAGTCGAGATCGCCGGCCTCGCGGTCATGCTGGTCGTGCTGACCGGGATGTTCTTCTTTCAGCGGCAGGCGACGGTCAGCGAACGCGGGCTCTTCTGGTTCCGCATGGGCTACCTGACGGTGACGCTGGTCTTTCTCGGCTGGTACGCCAACGCGCAGCTTTCGGTAGTCAACCTGATGGCGCTGGCCGGGGCGCTGCGCGGCGGCTTCACCTGGGATGCCTTCCTGCTGGACCCGCTGGTCTTCATTCTCTGGTTCTCCGTCGCCGCCGCGTTGGTGTTCTGGGGCCGCGGCGCCTACTGCGGCTGGCTCTGCCCCTTCGGCGCCTTGCAGGAACTGACCAACCGCATTGCGCGGGCCTTTCGGGTACCACAGTGGGAGCTGCCCTGGGGCCTGCACGAGCGCCTCTGGCCGGTCAAATACATGATCTTCCTCGGGCTCTTCGGCATCTCGCTGGCCTCCATCCCGCTGGCCGAAGCCTATGCCGAGGTCGAGCCCTTCAAGACCGCGATCATCCTGAAGTTCGCCCGCGAGTGGCCCTTCGTCACCTTCGCCGTCGGCCTTCTGGTGATCGGGCTCTTCGTCGAACGCTTCTACTGCCGCTATCTCTGCCCGCTGGGCGCGGCCCTGGCGATCCCTGCGCGCATGCGCATGTTCGACTGGCTGAAGCGCTATCACGAATGCGGGCGGCCGTGCAAAACTTGCGCCAACGAATGCCCGGTGCAGGCCATCCACCCGACCGGCGAGATCAATCCCAACGAATGCGTCAACTGCCTGCACTGCCAGATGCTCTATCAGTCCAAGGAGCGCTGCCCGGTGGTGGCGCGCCAGGTCAAACGCCTTGAGGTCGCTGCAGAACGCATGAAGGCGGCCCCCAAACTTCACGATGGCAAGCTTGCCGCCCCTGCTTCAACAAAGGAGAGGACCCATGCCTGAGAAAAGTAATCCCCGGGCCCACCCCTGGGCCATTACCCGCCGCGACCTGCTCGGCGCGACCGCCGGGGGCGCCGTGCTCGCCTCCGCCACCGCCGGCGGCACCGCCCTGGTCGCGAACCGCCCGGCCCGCGCCGCCGAGGGCAAGTTCGCCCTCGAGCCCGGCGAGCTGGACGAGTACTACGGCTTCTGGTCATCGGGGCAGACCGGCGAAATGCGCATCCTGGGCGTCCCCTCCATGCGGGAGCTCATGCGCGTGCCGGTCTTCAACCGCTGCTCGGCCACGGGCTGGGGACAGACCAACGAGTCGCTCAAGATCCTGACCGAGGGCCTGCTGCCGGAGACCAAGACCTATCTCGCGGCCCAGGGCAAGGTCACCTATGAGAACGGCGATCTGCACCACCCGCATATGTCCTTCACCGACGGGACCTACGACGGGCGCTATCTCTTCATGAACGACAAGGCCAACACCCGCGTCGCCCGGGTGCGCTGCGACGTCATGAAGTGCGACAAGATCATCGAGATCCCCAACGCCAAGGACATCCACGGGCTGCGTCCCCAGAAGTTCCCGCGCACCGGCTACGTCTTCGCCAACGGCGAGCACGAGGCCCCGCTGGTCAACGACGGCATGATCCTCGACGAGCCGGATCAGTATGTGAACATCTTCAGCGCCATCGACGGCGACGAGATGACGGTGGCCTGGCAGGTGATCGTCAGCGGCAACCTCGACAACTGCGATGCCGACTACCAGGGCAAGTACGCCTTCGCCACCAGCTACAACTCCGAGATGGGCGTGAACCTGGCGGAGATGACGGCGAGCGAGACCGACCACGCCGTGATCTTCAACATCAAGCGCATCGAGGAGGGGGTCGCCGCCGGCGATTTCCAGATGCTGAACGGCGTGCCGGTGCTCGACGGGCGCAAGGGCTCCAAGTACACCCGCTATGTACCCATCCCCAACAGCCCGCACGGCTGCAACACGGCGCCCGACAAGCGCCACGTGGTGATCAACGGCAAGCTCTCGCCCACCGTCTCGGTGATCGACGTGACCAAGGTGGATGCCCTCTTCGAAGAAGACGCCGACCCGCGCTCCTGCATCGTCGCCGAACCGCAGTTGGGCCTCGGCCCGCTGCACACCGCCTTCGACGGCCAGGGCAACTGCTTCACCACCCTGTTCCTCGACAGCCAGGTGGTGAAGTGGAACATGGAAAAGGCGATCCAGGCCTATGGAGGGTCCGACGTGGATCCGATCATCTCCAAGGTCGACGTCCACTATCAGCCGGGCCACAACTCCACCTCCATGGGCGAAACCGCGGAGGCGGACGGCAAGTGGCTGATTTCGATGAACAAGTTCTCCAAGGACCGCTTCTTGAATGTCGGGCCGCTGAAGCCGGAGAACGAGCAGCTCATCGACATCTCCAGCGACGAGATGAAGGTGGTGCACGACGGGCCGACCTTCGCCGAGCCCCATGACAGCATCCTGGTCCACCGCTCCAAGGTGAACCCGGACATCGTCTGGAAGCGCGACGATCCCATCTTCGCCGATGCGGTGCGTCAGGCGGCCGCCGACGGCGTCGATCTCGAGGAAGGCGCCGAGGAGCCGATCCGCGACGGCAACAAGGTGCGGGTCTACATGACCTCCGTCGCGCCGACCTTCAGCCTGGAGAAGTTCACGGTGAAGCAGGGCGACGAGGTCACGATCTATGTCACCAACCTGGACGACATCGACGACCTGACCCACGGCTTCTGCCTGTCGAACTTCGGCATCTCCATAGAGGTGGCGCCGCAGGCCACGGCCTCGGTCACCTTCGTCGCGGAGCGCCCCGGCGTCCACTGGTACTACTGCCAGTGGTTCTGTCACGCGCTTCACATGGAGATGCGCGGCCGCATGCTGGTCGAGCCACGGGGGGCCTGACCAGATGCTGCGCCTCGGGCTCATCCTTATCCTCCTGACCGCGCCGCTGCCGGCGATGGCGGCGCAGTGGGAGGTACCGGCTGAGCCCGGGGCGTTGACAAGGGCTTTGGAACGGGCAGCGGCGGGCGACCGCCTGCTGCTCGCCCCCGGCACTCACCAGGGCCCCATCGTCATCGACCGGCCGCTGACCCTGGAGGGCGGCGGCCAAGCGACCATCGAGGGCAACGGCCAGGGCAGCGTCGTCACCGTCGCGGCGCCGGACGTTACCCTGCGCGACCTGACCATCGTGGGCTCGGGCTCGTCCCACGAGACCATCGATTCGGGCGTCTCCCTCGGCCGCAAGGCCGCCCGTGCGATGGTCGAAGGCAACAGACTGCTCGGCAACCTCTATGGCGTCGATATCCACGGCGCCCGCGACGCCCGGGTCTCGGCCAACGTTATCGAGGGCCGCCGCGACCACCGCGTCAATCAGCGCGGCAACGGCGTCTACGTCTGGAACGCGCCCGGCGCCCTGGTGGAGGGCAACGACGTCCGCTGGGGCCGGGACGGCATCTTCGTCAACACCTCTAGAAAGAACACCTTCCGCAACAACCGCTTCCGCGAACTGCGCTTTGCGGTCCATTACATGTACGCCGACGACAGCGAAGTCTCCGGTAATCTCTCCATCGGCAACGATCTCGGTTTCGCGGTGATGTTCTCCAAGCGCGTGCGGGTGACCGACAACGTTTCCATCGGCGATGCCGAGCACGGGATCATGCTGAACTACGCGAACAGCTCCCAGGTCTCGGGCAACCTGGTGCGCGGTGGCGAGAACCGCTGTCTCTTCCTCTACAACGCCCACAAGAATCGGGTCGAGGGCAACCGCTTCGAAGGCTGTGACATCGGCATCCACTTCACCGCCGGCTCGGAGCGCAACGCCATCACCGGCAACGCCTTCCTGGGCAACCGCACCCAGGTGAAGTACGTCGGCTCGCGCTGGCTCGACTGGTCCGCCGAGGAGCGGGGCAACCACTGGAGCGATTTCGCCGCCTACGACGTGGACGGTGACGGGATCGCCGACACGCCCTATCGGCCCAACGACCAGATGGACCACATCCTCTGGACGCAGCCGGCGGCAAAACTGCTGCTCGGCGCGCCGGCGGTGCAACTCGTGCGCTGGGCACAGTCGGCCTTCCCCGCCCTGCTGCCCGGCGGCATCGTCGACAGCCGCCCGCTGATGCAACCGGTGGAGATCCCGGTTCCGGATTGGGAGGCCCGCCATGACGGATAGCCCCGCCCTCTCCTTGGACGGTGTGGTCAAGCGCTATGGCCGCGCCGAAGTCCTGAGCGGCATAAACCTGGTCGTGAAGCCAGGCGAGCGTCTGGCTTTGCTGGGCCACAACGGTGCCGGCAAGTCCACCCTGATGAAGCTGGTGCTCGGCCTGACGGCCTTGAGCGCCGGAGAGATCGTCGTCGCCGGCGCCGCGCCGGGCAGCGCCGCGGCCCGGCAGGCCTCGGCCTATCTGCCCGAAGCCGTATCCTTTCACCGCCTGCTCACCGGACGCGAGCAGCTCAGGCTCTTCGCGCGGCTGGCCGGCGAGTCGCCGCGCGCCGTCGACCCGCTGCTGGAGCGTGTCGGCCTGGCGGAAGCTGCCGGGCGGCGCATCGGCACCTGGTCAAAGGGCATGCGCCAGCGCCTGGGACTGGCGCAGGTGCTGTTGGGGCGCCCGCAGGTGGCTCTGCTCGACGAACCGACCAGTGGGCTCGACCCGATCTCGCGCCACGAACTCTACGCCATCATCGACGAGATCGCCGCGCGCGGCACGGCGGTGGTCATCGCCTCTCATGCGCTGACCGAGGTGGAGGCGCAGACCGACCGCATCGCCATCCTCCGCCAGGGCCGGCTCGTCGCCGACAGCACACTGGCGGAGTTGCGGGCGCGCGCCGGACTGCCGATCCGCCTCAGGCTCACGGCCCAGCACGACGATGCGGCGGAAATCCACGCCCAACTCGGTGGCGAACGGGTCAACGGCACCGCCATCGAACTGCGCTGCCGGCCGGATGAAAAGATGGACCGGCTGGCGCGGATCGCCGCCCTGGGCGGACTGGTCGCCGATGTGGAGGTGACACCGCCCAGCCTGGAGGACCTCTACCGCCACTATTCCGGACTCGAGACATCCGGGGAGGAGCGCCGATGATCGCCCGCATTCTGGCCGTGGCCACCGCCGAGTTCGCCCTCGCCCGCCGCAATCGCTGGGTGTTGATGGCGACCGTGATCATGACCCTCTTTGCCCTCGCGCTCACCTTCGCCGGTGCGGCGCCGACCGGTGCCCTCGGCGTCGACCTGCTCACCGTCTCGGTTGCCTCCATGACCACGCTCTCGGTCTATCTCGCGCCCTTGCTGGCGCTGATGATGGCCTTCGATGCCATCGCCGGCGAGGCCGAGCGCGGCGGGCTCGCCCTGCTGCTGACCTATCCGGTCTCCCGCGGCGAGCTCCTGCTGGGCAAGTTCGCCGCCCAATTGGCCATTCTCGCCTTTGCCTTCGCCATCGGCTTCGGCGCGGCCGGGGCCGCGGCCGCCCTGGCCGGGGGCGCCGGGACCGAGAGCCTGATCGCGCTGGCCCGCCTGATCGGCACCTCGGTGCTGCTGGGCGCCAGCTTTCTCGCCCTCGGCTATGCCGTCTCCGCCATCGCCGGCAGCGCCACCGCAGCCGCCGGACTTGCGGCCGGGCTGTGGCTGGTCTTCGTCGTGCTCTACGACCTGGGACTCCTTGGTGCCGTGGTCTTGGACGACGGCGGCACCTTCACCCGCAACGTCTTTCCCTGGCTGCTGACGGTCAATCCCGCCGATGCCTTTCGGCTGTGGAACGTCGCCGCAGCGGACGGGGTGGCGCTGGCGACCGGCATGACCGGCGCAGCCAACGCCCTGCCCGCCTGGGCGGCACCGGCGGCGCTGCTTCTCTGGCCGCTGCTGGCCCTGGGCCTTGCCCGCTTTGCTTTTGGGAGGGTCGAGCCATGAAACGCGCTCTGCTTGCCTTGCTCCTGCTGGCCGCCTGCAACGACGAAGTGGCGGTCGTCCCCGATCCGGTCCCGCTCAGCGACACCGCCCTCAGCCACTTCTGCCAGATGTGGATCGCCGACCACGGCGGCCCCAAGGCCCAAATCCACCTCGAGGGCTTTGCCGAGCCGATCTTCTTCGCCCAGGTGCGCGATGCCCTGGCCTACCTGCGCAGCCCGGAGCGTGAGGCGCCGATCACCGCCGTCTATGTCAGCGACATGGCCGAGGCGCCGAGCTGGGAGGAGCCCGGGGCGGACAACTGGGTCGATGCCGCTGCGGCCACCTTCGTCGTCGGTGCTGATGTGGTCGGCGGGATGGGCGCACCGGAAGTCGCCCCCTTCGGCGACACATCAGCCGCGGAAGCCTTCGCGGCGCGCCATGGCGGCAGCGTCATGGCCCTCGACGAGATCCCCATGGAGGCGGTGCTGGGCGCCGTCGAGATCGATCTGCCGGGGGGGCGCCTGCAATGACCCGCCGCCTGACACACCGCCTGACTCGCCGCCGCTTCCTGACCGTCTCCGCCGCCGCCATGGCCCTGCCATACGGGGCCAGTGCCAAGCCCCCGGTGGCGCGCTGGCGCGGCATCGCCCTGGGCGCCAATGCCTCCATGACGCTGGTCGGCCTGGAAGACACCGCTGCCCGGGAGGTCTTCACCGCCGTCGAAGCGGAGATCTTCCGGCTGGAAAACATCTTCAGCCTGCACCGCACCGACTCGGCGCTCAGTCGGCTGAACGAGTCCGGAAAACTGGCGGCTCCGCCGCCCGAATTCCTTGAACTCATCGCGCTGTCGGGCGTCCTTCACCGCGCCACGAGCGGCGCCTTCGATCCGACGGTCCAGCCGCTCTGGCAACTCCATGCCCGCCGCGCCGCGGAGGGATTGCGGCCGCGCCGTGACGAGATTGCCGAAGCCCAAAGGCGCAGCGGCTGGCGCTACCTTCGTTACGACTCCCGGTCCCTCTCCTTCGACCGGCCGGGCATGGCCCTCACCTTCAACGGGATCGCCCAGGGCTATATTGCCGACCGGGTCGCGACGCTCCTGCGCGCGCGTGGCCTCACCGATGTGCTGATCGACATGGGCGAGATCGCCGCCCTGGGCCGCCGCCCGGACGGCACGGCCTGGCGCGCCGGCATCGCGCTGCCGGACGGCGAGGTGGTGCGGG
>NZ_JANQOI010000140.1 GCF_028289705.1 Pelagibius sp. | reverse complement strand
CCCGCAGGCGATGTGGGTCCTGGCACCGGCCACCTTTTCCGGCGGCGAGCAGCAGCGCGTCAACATCGCCCGCGGCTTCGCCGTCGATTATCCCATCCTGCTGCTCGACGAACCGACCGCCTCGCTGGATGCCGGCAACCGCGCGGTGGTGATCGAGCTGATCCAGGAGGCCAAGGCCCGGGGCGCCGCTATCGTCGGGATCTTCCACGACGACGAGGTGCGGGCCGCGGTGGCCGACGGGATCTTCGACGTCCAGGCCGGGGCCCTTGCAGCGTGATGGGAAGCGGTATGAACGGCGAAAGAGTCTTCACCAACGCCCGGCTGGTGCTGGAGGAGGAGGTCGTCCACGGCAGTCTCTCGGTCAAGGACGGCCGGATCAGCGCAGTCGACGCCGGCGCCACGGCGGTGCCCGGCGCCGAGGACATGGAGGGCGACTACCTTCTGCCCGGCCTTGTCGACCTGCACACCGACCACTTCGAAAAGCACGTCCTGCCGCGCCCCGGCACGCGCTGGAACCCGGTCGCCGCGGTGCTGGCCCACGACGCCCAGATGGCTGCGGGCGGCGTCACCACCGCCTACGACTGCGTCTGCGTCGGGGTCAGCATCAAGAACCCGGAACGCTACGAGATCTTCCGCCCGATGATCGATGCGGTGCGCGAGGCCCGTGAACGGGAGATGCTGCGCGCCGACCACATCGTCCACCTGCGTTGCGAGGTGACCGACGAGAAGGTGGTGGAGCTCTTCGATTCCGTGGCCGACCATGCGGCGGTGGGCATGATCTCGCTGATGGACCATGCACCCGGCCATCGCCAGTATCCGGATGTGCAGCGCTTTCGCGAACGCACGATGAAGAACCAGAACCTGAGCGAGGCGGAAGCCGACGCCCACATCGACCGGTTGATGGGGGCCTTGGAGACGGTGGCGCCGCGGAACCGCATCGATCTGGCCGAACGGGCCCGGGCGCGGGGCCTGGCTCTTGCCAGCCACGACGACGAGACGGTCGAACATGTCGAGGATGCGGCCCGGCTTGGCGTCTCGGTTTCCGAATTTCCCACCACCCGCGCGGCGGCCGAGAAGGCGCGCGAGCACGGCATGCAGATCGTCATGGGCGCCCCCAACCTGATCCGTGGCGGCTCCCATTCCGGCAATATCTCCGCGGCCGAGCTGGCGGCGGAGGGGCTGTTGGACAACCTCGCCTCGGACTACGTGCCGGCGGCCATGCTGCTGGCGGCCTTCGAGCTGACCAAGGCGCCCCACGACCTCGCCCTGCCGACGGCGGTGGCCAAGGTCAGCAGCAACCCTGCGCGGGCCGCCGGCCTCGCCGACCGGGGGTGGGTCGCGCCGGGGCTGAAGGCCGATCTCTTGCGGGTTGCCATGATCGAGAACAGGCCGCATGTTCGCACGGTCTGGCGGGACGGAAAGCGGGTGATGTGATGCTGCAGGACCAACTGGCTGAAGAGCGCGACGAGAAGCGCGACCCGAAGGGCGGGAGACCGGGGGCCGCCGCGGCGGCCCCACTCATCCTGGCCAACGCCCTGGTGGTGACGGCGGAGGCGGCCTTTCGCGGCCGCGTGACGGTGTCCGAGGGCGCGATCGCCGAGGTGGCGGAGGGTGGCGCGGTGCCGTCCGGCGCCCTCGACTGCGAGGGTGATCTGCTGTTGCCGGGCCTCGTCGATCTCCATACCGATCACTGCGAGCGCCATGCCGTGCCGCGCCCCGGCGTCCACTGGGACCCGCTGCAGGCGGCCATCGCCCACGACGCCCAGGTGGCTGCCGCCGGCATCACCACGGTTTTCGATTCCCTGGTGGTCGGCCTGCGCGATGCCGACCAGACCCGCCGCGACCTTCTGGGCAGGCTGATGGCGGCGGTGGAGAAGGGCGAGTCCCTCGGCCTGTTTCGGAGCCAGCACAGGCTGCATCTGCGCTGCGAGGTGACCGACCCGACTCTGCTCGACCAGATCGAACCTCTTATGGACCACGCGCTGCTGCGCCTGGTCTCGGTCATGGAACACACCGTCGGCCAGCGCCAGTTCCCCGACGCCGAGAAGTACCGCGAGGTGCTGGTGAAGCTGTTCCATGTGTCGGCGGATGAAGTGGACGAGCGCTTCCGCCGCGACGCCGAGGCCTCGCGCACCTTCGCGCCCACCTATCGGGAGGCGGTCTGCCGCCTGTCGCAGGAACGCGGCATCCCCGTCGCCGCCCACGACGACGAGACCCTGGAGCACGTCGAGGAAGCGGCGCGCCTGGGCATGGCGATCTCGGAATTTCCCACCACCCTGGTAGCGGCCGAGGCGGCCCGCGCCAAAGGCATGGTGACCATCATGGGCGCCCCCAACGTGGTCAAGGGCGGCTCCCAGACCGGCAACCTTTCGGCACTGGATCTCGCCAGGGCGGGGATGCTGGACGCGCTGGCCTCCGACTACGTGCCGATCTCCCTGCTCGCCGCCACCTTCCGCCTTACCCAGTCGGACGTCGGCTTCTCCCTGCCCCAGGCGGTGAGGACCGCGAGCCTCGCCCCCGCCGAGGCCGCCGGGATGCACGACCGCGGCGAGATCGCCCCCGGCAAACGGGCCGACCTGCTCCGCGTCCGCCTCATCGACGACCACCCCCTGGTACGGACTGTCTACACCGGCGGGCAGCGGGTGGCTTAGGACTTTCGGTCCTCCTGGCCAAACACATCCGAGTGCGATAAGCCAGGGCAAGGCTCCCGACGAGTACCGCTGACCAAATCAGTTATGCCCGGACACATGATCATCCGCGAAGACGATTTGCGCGGGGCCGAGATCGCCGCACTGCTCTTGGCGCACCTTGAGGTTATGGCGCTGCACTCGCCGCCGGAGAGCCGCCATGCCCTCGACCTCGAAGGTCTCAGGGCGCCGGGGATCACCTTCTGGACCGCCTGGGACGATGCGCAGCTGCTCGGTTGTGCGGCGTTGAAGGAACTCGACGGCAGCCATGGTGAGATCAAATCCATGCACACCGCCGAGGCGGCGCGGGGCCGGGGCGTGGCCCGCCGGCTGCTGGAGCATCTCATCGCCGAGGCGCGGCGCCGCGCCTACCGCCGGCTCAGTCTGGAAACCGGCAGCATGGCGGGCTTCGAGCCGGCCCGTGCCCTCTACCGCGGCTTCGGCTTCGATTTCTGCGCACCCTTCGCCGGCTACCGCCCCGATCCCAACAGCGTCTTCATGACCCTCTCGCTCGACGCCGGCGGCTGAGTTTCGAGCCACCCCAGAGCCGCCACAGAGCCGCCCCACCCGGGAATAAGTCACGAGCCCAACCGTTAGCTTGGCAACGGAGAGGGGTTTGTTGGACCGGGGTCAATCGTGCGGAATTGGTTAATCTTTGGACGCCTGTGGTTCGTGGCGGTGCTGCTTTGCGGCCTGGCGGGATTGATGCCGATGGCACCGGCCGTGGGCGCCGAGCCCTGCCTCGGCGGGCCGGGTTGCTGGACGCTGTTTCCGCTGGGCGATGGCCTCGCCCTGCCGGTCTATACGAGCCATCCGCTGGATCGGCCTGCACCGCAGATCGAGCGGGCGGTCGTCGTCGTGCACGGCATCTACCGCAATGCCCACCAGTACTTTCCGCAGATCACCGCCGCTGCAGGGCTCGAGGGACTGCGCAGAAAGACCCTGGTGGTCGCCCCGAGCTTTGCCATCAAAAGCGACGACCGGCCCCGTCGGGGAGTCGGGGAAGTCTATTGGAGAAGGAACCGCAACTGGCGCAGGGGCGACCACTCGGCGAGCCGGCCCGAAGGGCGCATCAGCTCCTTCGTCGCCGTCGAACGCCTGCTGACGCAGCTTGGCGCCCAGGAGCTTTTTCCGAACCTCCGCAAGATCACCTTGGTCGGCCACTCCGCCGGCGGCCAGTTCGTCCAGCGTTTCGCCGTCGTCCAGGCCTTGTTGCCGGCGCTGGACGACGTCCGGGTGCGTTACGTCGTCGCCAACCCGGGCACCTATCTGTACCTGAACGCGCAGCGGCCGACAGTGGGCGATCAAGGATTTGCTCTGCCGTACCAGGCCGCCCGCTGCCCCCGGTACAACCGCTACTCCTATGGCCTGGAACGACCCAATTGGGCCATGCGGCGAGTCGGGGAAGACATCCTCCTGGCGCGCGCGCGGGAGCGGGAGGTGATCCTGCTGCTGGGGGCAGCCGACAACGATCCCGGCCACAAGACGCTGAACCGGACCTGTGCTGCCGCGCTTCAGGGCCGTCACCGCCTGGAACGCGGCCTGCTGTTCAAGGCCCATCTCGACCGCTTCCTGGCCGGACACAGAACCCGTGTCATTCAGATCCCCGGCGTCGGCCACTCGAGCGAGGACATGTTCCGTTCCCTGGAGGGGCGCCGGGCCATCTTTTTCTGAAGCCGCAAGGCCGCAGCGGCCGGTGACGATACCCGGACGTGCGGATATGCTAATATACGTTGCATAGCTTTCGTGACATTCACCGTTATCTTGCAAGCCACGCAGCTGTGGCAGTGGCAATACGGGGGAACACTCAGATGCGCACGCTCATCGTACTATCAGTGATTTTGATTTCTTCCTTGACGGCCAACACATCTTCGCGGGCAGAGGATCTCTCCGGAGAGACCCTGAGATCATTGCTGGCGAAGGGGTTGACCTTGACGCTCGGCGGGCCGGGCGAGGGATACACGGGGGTCGTTCGCTTAACCGCAGACGGCAAGGGCATCGGAGCGGCCCTGTTGGACAGCGGAAAGATGCTCGATATCAGCGGTACATGGGAAATCGAGGGCGACACGTTCTGCCGCAAATGGAAGTTCGACGGCTACAAGAGGCAGTGCGAAACCTGGAGACAGATCGGCGCCAACAAGGTCGAAGTCCTGGTGGATGGAAAGAAGGTCGGTGTGAACACCCTGTGCCGGGCGGCCGAGTGAGGCCTTGCTCTAGCCGCCGTATTTCTCAAGGAAGGCTTCGACACTCAGAGCGCGGAAGTCGGGCAGTGCCGCGTGCAGCCGGGCATGCTCCCAGTCCCACCAGGCCAGGGCCTGCAGGCGCTCGGCGATGGGGTCTTCGAAACGCTTTTTGATCGGCCGCGCGGGCACGCCGGCGACGATGCTGTAAAGCGCCACGTTCTTGCTGACCACGGCGCCGGCGCCGACCACCGCGCCGCTGCCGATACTCACCCCCGCCAGCACGGTGGCACCATGGCCGATCCAGATGTCGTGGCCCAGGGTGACGGCATTGGCCTCCCGCCAAGCGAAGACCTCCGTATCGTCGGCCTCGGCCAGGCCGTATTGCCGGCTGCGGTAGGTGAAGTGGTGCTGGCTGGCGCGCCAGACCGGATGGTTGCCGGGATTGATCCGGGTCTGGCTGGCAATGGAGCAGAACTTGCCGATGCGGCTGCCGATCACATGGCAGTCGGAGGTGATGTAGCTGTAATCGCCGAAGGCCGTGTCGCTCATCATCGTCCGCGCGCCGATGTCGGTGTAGACACCAAGGCTGCAGCCGACGACCACGGCGGTCTCGTGGATGTGGGGCGCCTCGCCGAGCTGCTTCTTCGCCGGGCGCTGCACCGCGAGAGGTCTGGCCGCTTCGCTCATGATCGTGGGTCTCCCGCTAGGGCCGGTACTCGTTCTTGCCGATGATCTTGCCGCGCAGCCAGCCGGACAGGGTGTCGATGGCATAGACGGTGATCAGGATGAGGATGACGATGGACATCACCTCGTCCCAGTTGTTGGCGCTGATCCGGTCGTAGAGCAGGAAGCCGACGCCGCCGGCCCCGACGATTCCCAGGATCGTGGCGCTGCGGGTGTTGGATTCCAGGTAGTAGAGCACGTTGGAGAGCATCACCGGCAGCACCTGGGGGATCACCGCCAGGCGCAGGGTCTGCAGGGAGCCGGCGCCGCTGGCCTGCACCCCCTCGATCTGCTTCTTCTCGACGTTTTCGATGGCCTCGGCGAAGAGCTTGGAGAGGGAGCCGATGTCGGAGACCATGATGGCGAAGATCCCAGCCAGGGGCCCGAGGCCGAAGGCGCGGATGAAGATCAGCGCGAGCACCAGTTGCTCGAAGGCGCGCAGGGTGTCGAAACCGCGGCGCACGCCGAACCGCATCCATTCCACCCGCAGGATGTTCTTGGCGCCGAGGAAGCCCAGGGGCAGGGCCACCAGGGCGGCCCCCAGGGTGCCCAGGAAGGCCATGGCCAGGGTCTCGCCGATGGCGATCACCGGCTCCATGAACAGCTCCCAAGTCGGCCAGACATAGGGCGGCAGCATGAAGCTGAGGACGAAGCCCAGCTTGCCGAGACCGGTCCAGATCCGCTCCGGCGAGAAGTTGAAGGCGATCAAGGTATAGATCACCAGCGCCGAGAAGACGCTCCAGCCCACCAGCTTGATCAGCTTCTGGCGCGGGGTTTCGGAGAAGGCGAGCGGCAGACGCGCCCTGGCGGCGGCGATCTCTGCGGCGGTCACATCGGTGATCTTCTGCATCGCTGCGGTTCTCCTAGGGCCTGTTGACATCCATTTCGCCGTCGTGGCGGGAGCAGGTATTCGCCAGGGTTAGGAGCGGGCGGCGCCGTGGGGTGGTCCCCCACAAGGCGTCCGCGACGCGGCCCTGGCGCATATCTGCCCCGTCCCGAAGGGATCCGGCGCATTTGGCCCGCGGCCGCGTCGCTCCTCGTCGAA
>NZ_JANQOI010000136.1 GCF_028289705.1 Pelagibius sp. | reverse complement strand
CATGGAATCGGCATTGATCACGACACCGCCCAGCGCCTGCGCCAGTTGCGCCGCCAAGCCGGATTTGCCCGAGGCGGTCGGGCCCGCGATCATCACCACGCTCTGCTGCCGCTCGCCGCCCGTCATGCCCCCTCGGATCGGTGTTCCTGGGTCCGCCTTGCAGGACAAGGCAGGGCCTCTGTATAAGCTGCCGATGCCGTACGTGCTTACCGTGATCGGGGACACGCGCTCAAGGCCGTTGACCGCGGCCTTGACGGAAGCTGTGCGTGCCGCGATCACCAGAGGCGGCGGCCTACCCGGCGAGCCGGACTGGCTGGCCGAAGGCATTGCCTGCGATATCCCCTTCGACGGCAACGAACCGACCATCATCCAGGCCCAGGTGCGCGACACGCTGGGTAATGCCCCCTTGGACTTGGCGGTCCAGCCCCCGGAGGGCCGGCGCAAACGTCTGCTGGTGGCCGACATGGAGTCGACCATCATCGCCCAGGAGATGCTCGACGAACTGGCGGTCGTCGCCGGGATCGGTCCGCAGGTGCAGGACATCACCGCGCGCGCCATGGCCGGCGAGCTGGATTTCGAGGCGGCGTTGCGCGAGCGGGTCGGCCTGCTCGCCGGGATGAACGAGAAGACCCTGGAGGCGGCGGCGGAGACCATGACCCTGACGCCCGGGGCGCGCACGCTGGTCGCCACCATGCATGCCGCGGGGGCCTACTGCGCCCTGGTTTCCGGCGGCTTCACCTGTTTTACCGAGAAGATCCGGCAGAGCTGTGGGTTCAGCGAGGACCGCGCCAACCGCCTGGAGGTCGAGGCCGGTCGCCTCACCGGACGGGTGGCCGAACCGATTCTCGGGCGGGCCGCCAAGCTCGCCGCCCTGGAGGAGCTGACCGCAAGCCTGGGCCTGACGCTGCGGGAGAGCTGTGCGGTGGGCGACGGTGCCAACGATCTGGCGATGCTGGGCGCGGCCGGCCTGGGCGTCGCCTTCCGCGGCAAGCCCAAGGTGCGCGCCGCCGCCCGCTACCGCGTCGATCACGGCGACCTGACGGCGCTGCTTTATCTCCAGGGCTACCGGCGATCGGAGTTTCGCGAGGACGAGCCGGGCTAGCTGATCTTCGACTTGCGTCGAATCGGTTCCGTCAGAACAACAAGAACTCTAGCCGGCTGTTGATAAATTCAGTTGGGTGATTGACCTCGTGCTTCGAGACGCTTCGCTCCTCAGCATGAGGTCAATCAGTTCAACATCTCACCTCACCCTGAGGAGGCCCGAAGGGCCGTCTCGAAGGGTGGCGTGCCTCCGACAGACACTTCTTCAACAGCCGGTCAGCTTTGGTCGATGCGCACGGCGACCCACTGGAAGTCGCCCTGACGGAACACCAGCAGCGTCACCACGCGGTAACCCTCGGACTTGGCCTTCTCCACCTTCTCGACCACTTCCGCCGGGGTCTGCACCTCTTCCTGGTCCACTTCGACGATGACGTCGCCGGGGCGCAGGCCCTTCTCGGCGCCTGAGCCGCCCTCTTCCACTTCGGTGATGACGACACCCTTGGTGTCCTCGTCCAGCTCGAAGCGGGCACGCAGCTCCGGTGTGATCTTGCCGAGGGCAAGACCAAGGGATTCCATCTCGTCGGGATCCACCTGCTGCGGGCTCTGGTCGGCAGGTGCGGAGGCCAGTTGCTCGGCCTGCAACTCACCGATCTCCACCTTCACCGTCTCTTCCTTGGAGCGGCGCCAGATCTTCACGTCCACCGTCGCACCGACCCCGGTCTCGGCGACCATGGCCGGCAGGCGGCGCATCTCGGTGACCGGGCGGCCGTCGAACTCCAGGATCACGTCGCCCTGCTTGATGCCGGCGGCTTCGGCCGGGCCGCCTTCGGTGACCGCCGCGACCAGGGCGCCGCGCGGCCGGTCGAGACGCAGACCCTCGGCCAGTTCGTCGGTCACGTTCTGAATGCGCACGCCCAGCCAGCCGCGACGGACCTCGCCGGAGTCGCGCAGTTGGGCGATGATGTTCTTGGCCATGGAGGACGGGGTCGCAAAGCCGATGCCCACCGAACCGCCGGAGGGCGAAAAGATCGCCGTGTTCACCCCGACCACCTGGCCGTCGAGATTGAACATCGGGCCGCCGGAGTTGCCTTTGTTGATGGCCGCGTCGGTCTGAATGAAGTTGTCGTAGCGCCCGGCGTTGATGTCGCGCTGGCGCGCCGAAACGATGCCGGCGGTCACCGTGCCGCCCAGGCCGAAGGGATTGCCGATGGCCACCACCCAGTCGCCGATCCGCGTCTGGTCGGAGTCACCCCATTCGGTCGAGGGAAGCGCGCGGTCAGCTTCCACCTTCAGGAGCGCCAGATCGGTGTCCTTGTCGCTGCCCACCACCGTCGCTTCCAGCTTGGTGCCGTCGGCGAAGACCACCTCGACCTCGTCGGCATCGGCGATGACGTGGTGGTTGGTAACGATGAAACCGCTCGGATCGATGACGAAGCCCGAGCCGAGCGAGGAGCCGCGGCGGCGCTGCTGCGGCGGGGGGGCACCTTCGCCGCGCCGTTCGAAGAACTCCTTGAAGAACTCCTCGAACTGTTCGGCCTGGCCGCCCTCGATGGTTTGCCGGGTCTGAATGTTCACCACCGTCGGCAGCAGACCCTCCACCAGATCGGCGAAGGAGTCGGGCGTCGGACGCGCCTGCACGGCGGCCGACCAAGCAAGGGCCATCAAGGCGGAGAGCAGGACCGCCACACCGAGCAACCATTGCCGGGCGGCTGCCTGGCGCACCGCTGCAAGAACCACGGCCTTGTGGCCTTGCCTTGTGGAAATTCGCGTCACTTTCGGTCTTCTCCCTCGCTTAGAGTGCCGCTCCGCCGATGATCGGAGTCCTGTCCAAAGGGATCGGGAAGGTCCGTTTGGGTTTCCGGGCCGATACCGCAACAGCGAAACACGGCTGCGGCGCGCGGCGCCGGCCCTGCTTCCTGACTATCCAATTTGGACCCATTCACAAGCCGTATTTAGGCTCTCTCAAGAAAAAGTGTAGCACCGGAAGCCTGGGATACGAAGTGGGCGAATTTATGGCGACCCTATGAATACCCTGACGTTCGCGGCGCAAATCGCCGCCCGACGCCAGGATTCCGGCGTTATCAATCCCGCAACTCTATCCCCGCAGCAGCCATACGCAAAAGACTCCCAGCCCCGCGACACAGAGCCCGCCGACGCGCAGGTTCTCCGGTGTCATCTGCTCCAGCATCTGTAGGATCTGACGCAGACGATGGGGGAAGACGGCAAGGAACAGCCCCTCGATCACCAGCACCAGAGCCAGGGCGGTCAGGAAATCGGTCATCGCCTGTCCGGACGCAGGAAACGCCGGATCGCCGGGTCGAATCCAGGTGCGATCTCAGGGGCACTCCTACGCCGGGGCGCCGCCGGGCAGGGTACCGGGCAAAGCACACGGCACCCCCTGCCCGCGCGTCATCACTGGCTCGGCGCGGCCCGGGGCAGGTCGCCGCCGATGGCATCGAAGAAGCTGAAGAACTCGCTGTCCGGCGACAGCACCATGTAGGTGCTCTCGCTATCCAGCGCTGCGCTGTAAGCCTGCATCGAGCGATAGAAATTGAAGAAATCCTGGTCCTGGCCGTAAGCGTTGTTGAGGATCTCCGTGCGCAGGCCCTCACCCTGACCGCGCAGGATTTCCGACTGACGCTTGGCCTCGGCGGCAATGACGATGGCCTCGCGGTCGGCCGCCGACCGGATACGCTCGGACTGCTCGAAGCCCTGGGCGCGGAATTCCGCGGCCTCACGCTCACGCTCCGAGCGCATGCGGTCGAACACCGACTCCCGGGTTTCGTCCGGCAGGTCACCGCGGCGGATACGCACATCGACAAGGACGATGCCGAAGCGCCGGGTCTCGTTGTCGACGCTTTGAACAATGCTCTGCAGGATGCGCGTGCGTTCCTCAGACAGAACCGACGAGAGGGTCTCGTTGCCCAGCACCTCACGCAGGCTGCCGTTGACAATGCCACCGAGGCGCTGACGCGCCACGCCCTCGGTCCGCACGGTCTGGAAGAACAGCAGCGGATCGGTGATCTTGTAGCGCGCAAAGACGTCGACGATTAGGCGCTTCTGATCCGACAACAGGATGTTTTCCGCCGGCGGGTCGAGATTGAGCACACGCTTTTCGTAGTACTGCACATCCTGGATGATCGGCAGCTTCCACGCCAGGCCTGGGTCCGAGATCACCCGCTTGGGTTCGCCGAACTGCATGACGATGGCCTGCTCACGCTCGTCGACGGTGAACAGGGTCCCGTAGGCCAGCAGACCGAGGCCGACGATCACCAAACCGATAATCAAGTTCAAATACTTGCCCATAGTCGTCCTCCTCAGCTGCCGCCGCCGACGCCGGCGGAGCGGCCGCGCAGCTCGTTCAAGGGCAGGTAGGGAATGGCGCCGGAGCCTTGGGCTCCGCCATCCATGATCACCTTGTCGGTCTCGCTAAGCACGCCCTGCAGGGTCTCCAGGTACATGCGACGGCGCGTGACATCCGGGTTCTGCTGATAGGCCCGAAAGACGGAAAGGAACCGCTCGGCCTCACCCTCGGCTTCGTTTTCGAGCTGTTCCTTGTAGGCCTCGGCTTCCTGAATGGCGCGCTGCGCCTCACCGCGGGCACGCGGCAGGATGTCGTTGCGATAGCGATCCGCTTCGTTGCGCAGGCGGTCGCGGTCCTGCTGTGCACGCAGCACGTCGTTGAAGGCATCGATGACCGCCTTGGGCGGCTGCACGTCCTGCAGCACCAATTCGGTGATCTCGATGCCCGCTTCATACTCGTTGAGTGTCGCCTGCAAGAGGCTGCGGGCCTCCGCCTCGACGGTGCCGCGCGCCTCGGTCAGGGCCGGCTGAATGTCGGTGCGGCCGATGATCTCGCGCATCGCACTCTCAGCGGCAATCTTCACCGTCGCGTCGGGATCGCGGATGTTGAAGAGATACTGGCCAGCATCGGCAATCTTCCATTGCACTGTGAAATCGATGTCGATGATGTTCTGGTCGCCGGTCAGCATCAGGCTTTCTTCTTCGACGTCGCGCCGCGCCGCGCGGGTCCGTTCGGGCCCGCCGGCACGAAAGCCGACGTCAATCTGCTGAACCGAGGTGACGCTGGGCGTCTCGACGGTTTCGATCGGCCAGGGCAGATGCCAGTTCAGACCCGGCTGGGTGGTCTGCACCCATTGCCCGAAGCGCAGCACCACGCCCTGCTCGTTGGATTGCACGCGGTAGAAGCCAGTGAACAGCCAGATTCCCAGCAGCACGATGCCGATGAAGAGATAGGCCGTCTTGCCCAGGCCGCCGCCCCCGCCCGGGATGATGCTGCGGACGCGGTCCTGACCCTTCTTGATGAAATCCTCGATGTCGGGCGGGCGCTGTCCGCCGCCGCCACCGCCGCGCCCCCAAGGGCCGCCGCCGCCGGACCCGCCGGATCCACCACCACCGCCGCCGCCCCAAGGGCCGCCGCCGCCACCTTTATTCTCCCAAGGCATAGCACATGATCCCGTTGCCTAGTTAAACTGCCTGACTTGGCTAACCTACGCCGAAAGCTCGGATTCGAGGCTGCAATCGCCGCGCGCCGGACTTATATCACGCTTGCGCTATTGTTCTATACGTGATGGCGGGACGTGACGGCGGGAGCCTCCTGCCTGCATATCGGCCGTATCGGGGAGTTTTCAAGGATGAGTGGAGTGTCCGAGGCAAGCATTTTAGCGGCCTTGAAGGGAATTGTTGAACCCAGCAGGAAGCAGGATATCGTCACTTTGGGGATGATTTCCGGTCTGGTCGTCAAAGACGGCAATGTCGGCTTCGCCATCGAGGTCGATCCCCGGGAGGGGGCGGGCCTGGAACCCCTGCGAAAAGCCGCGGAACAGGCGGTCCACGCCCTGGACGGCGTCACCTCGGTCACCGCGGTGCTGACCGCCGAACGCGCGGGCCCCGCAGGAGCGCCGGCCGGCGCCTCCACAGGCGCCGCCCCCGGCAAGGCCGCCGCGCCCCAGCGACCGGGCGCCCAGGCCGGCGGGGCACAGCAGGCCATGGTGCCTGGCGTGCGCTCAATCGTCGCGGTGGCCAGCGGCAAGGGCGGCGTCGGCAAGTCCACCACCACCACCAACCTGGCCCTTGGCCTGGCCGCGGCGGGCCTCAAGGTCGGGGTGCTCGACGCGGACATCTACGGCCCCTCCCAGCCGCGCATGCTGGGGATCAGCGGGCGCCCCTCCTCCCCGGACGGCAAGACCCTCAACCCCATGGAGAACTACGGCGTCAAATGCATGTCCATGGGCTTCCTGGTAGCCGAGGACACGCCGATGATCTGGCGCGGGCCGATGGTGCAGTCGGCGCTGCAGCAGATGCTGCGCGACGTCGACTGGGGCGAGTTGGACATCCTGATGGTCGACATGCCGCCGGGCACCGGCGACGCCCAGCTCACCATGGCCCAGCAGGTGCCGCTGACCGGCGCGGTGATCGTCTCCACCCCCCAGGACATCGCCCTGCTGGACGCGCGCAAGGGCCTCAACATGTTCCGCAAGGTCGACGTGCCGGTGCTGGGCATCGTCGAGAACATGAGCATGTTCATCTGCCCCAACTGCGGCCACGAATCCCACATCTTCGGCCACGGCGGCGCCCGGCGGGAGGCCGAGAAGCTGGGCATGGAGTTCCTCGGCGAGGTGCCGCTGGACATCGAGATCCGCGAAACCTCCGACGGCGGCCGGCCGGTCGTGGTCTCCAACCCCGATGCCGCTCATGCCCAGGCCTATGCCGCCATCGCCCGGCGCGTCTGGGACAAGGTCTCTCAGCAGATCGACGCCGGCGGCGCCCGTAAGGCCCCCCAGATCGTCATGCAATAGCCCGGACCGGGGTGGCTTCGGTCGGGGGGCTCGCAGAAACGTGAGGGAGCGTTCATTGCGGCTGGCCGGCGACGGGATATTTTCCAGACCAGGTGTGATCGAGATCTGGGCAGGGCAACGAAGGGAAAGACCCATGGCACAGTTGGAAGTCTCCCGCCGGCGGTTCGCCGGCCTCGTGATGGCCGGCGGCCTCGTCGCCGCGGGGCTTGTGGGGGCCAGGCCGGCCCTGGCCATCGACCCGGTGTTCTCCCACCGCGGCAAGGCGATCCGCGGCTATGACCCGGTGGCCTATTTCACCGAGGGCAAGCCGGTGGAGGGCAAGCCCCTCTTCACCCATGTCTACGAGGGGGCGACCTGGCAGTTCGCCTCGGCGGAGAACCGCGATGCCTTCGCCGCCGACCCGGAACGCTACGCACCCCAGTACGGCGGCTACTGCGCCTGGGCGGTCTCCCAGGGCTATACCGCCTCCATCGATCCCGATGCCTGGAAGATCGAGGACGGCAAGCTCTATCTGAACTATTCGCAGTCGGTGCAGCGGCGCTGGGCCCGCGATATCCCCGGAAACATCGCCAAGGCCGACCGCAACTGGCCCGACCTGAAGGCCGGCGGCTGAGTCACCACCAGATGTTTGCAGGCCAAAGGGGTCCGGCGAGCGGTCGGCCCCTTCAGCCGCCGAACATGCGCTTCAGGTTCTCAAAGCCCGCTTCATAGATCTGGCTGATCTGCTCGACGGCGGCGTTCTCGGTGACGCCGGAGGCGTCGAACTCGCTGGACCACTCGACGTTGCAGCCACCGCTGTCCGCCTCGCGCACCCGCAAGGTCGCCTTGTAGTTGGCGACCGGCAGCGGACTGGAGAGGATCGAATAGGTGTAGAGCCGCTCCTTATCGTCGATCTGTTCCAGCTTCTCCTCGATCGTGCCGCCCCCCATCAGCGAAAGGGTCCTGACCGTGGTGCCGCCGTCCTTCTTGCTTTCGCTCTTTTGAACCGCCGGGTGCCACTCCGGCAGGCCGTTGAAGTTGCCGATCACCGACCAGACCGCCTGGGCCGGCACCGGAAGTTCCGTTGTGGAGCTGACCTTTGCCATGAGCCTGGCACCTCCCCTTCTTTCAATGTTGGGAACAGCAGTGTAGAGCCTTATGGCCCGGGTTTGAACCTTTGCCGCGGAACGATGTCCGGGCCGATCACCCGGGCTGCGTCGATGGGGTGGGCCGCACCCGTTCCAGAATCACGAAACTGAAGCCCGGCTGGCCCTCGCCCGGCGAGGGCTGGGGGTCGCGCGAGACCTCGCGCCATTCCGCGGGATCGAGTTCGGAAAAGAAGGTGTCCCCTTCCAGAACCGCATGGACCTCGGTGAGATAGATGCGCTCGGCCAGGGGCAGGGCCTGGGCGTAGATCTGGCCGCCGCCGATCACCATGATCTCGCGCCGGGGCCCCTCCCCGGGCATAGCCGCCACCAACGTCTCTGCCCGGACCAGCGCGGCCGCCAGATCGGCGAAAACCTCTACACCCTCAGGCCGAAAGCCGGGGTCGCGGCTGATCGCCAGATTGGGCCGGCCCGGCAGGGGCTTGCCGATGGACTGATAGGTCTTACGCCCCATGACCAGCGGCTTGCCCATGGTCTGCGCCTTGAAGAACTTGAGGTCGCCGGAGAGGTGCCAGGGCAGGCCCCCGGCACGGCCGATCACCCCGTTCTCGGCACGGGCCAGAATGAGGGCGACGGGAACGTCAGCCATGGAACGCGGCTTCGATCACCTGCACCGGAATCAAACGGCCACGGGGGCGGCGATGTGGGGGTGCGCCTCGTAGCCGACCAGCTCGAAGTCCTCGAAGCGGAAGGCGAAGAGATCGCGCACCGCAGGATTGATCTTCATCCGCGGCGGGGCCAGGGGGGCGCGCTGAAGCTGCAGATCGGCCTGCTGCTGGTGGTTCACGTAGAGGTGGGCATCGCCCATGGTATGCACGAAGTCACCGGGCTCCAGGTCGCTGACCTGCGCCACCATCAGGGTCAGCAGCGCATAGGAGGCGATGTTGAACGGCACGCCCAGGAAGATGTCGGCGCTGCGCTGGTAGAGCTGGCAGGACAGCCGCCCCTCGGCCACGTAGAACTGGAAGAGGCAGTGGCAGGGCGGCAGCGCCATCTTGTCGATCTCCGCTACGTTCCAGGCCGAGACCACAAGGCGGCGGGAGTTGGGGTTGCTCTTGAGCTGCTCGAGGATCTGACGGATCTGGTCGATGTGGCGCCCGTCCGGCGCCGGCCAGGAGCGCCACTGCGCGCCATAGACCGGCCCCAGGTCGCCGTTCTCGTCGGCCCATTCGTCCCAGATGCGCACCCCGTTGGCTTTCAGATAGGCGATGTTGGTGTCGCCCTTCAGGAACCACAGGAGCTCGTGGACGATGGACTTCACGTGCAGCTTCTTGGTGGTCAGCAGGGGAAAGCCGGCAGAGAGATCGAAGCGCATCTGATGGCCGAAGACGCTCTGGGTCCCGGTACCGGTGCGGTCGCCCTTGTAGCACCCGTCTTCACGCACCCGGCGGAGGAGGTCGAGGTATTGCTGCACCGCTGATCCGTTCCCTTGGCCCGTTGAGGTTTCGGCGGCCGGCCAAGCCCATGGATGGCCGGCCGGAGTCGCCTTGGCATTGTAGCGCTTTTGCCGCCGCCGGGGCAGAGGCCGCAGGCGGTTAAGCGAAGGTTAAGGCCCCTGCCCCGAGCGTTCGGGGTTCTTCCAACTCACCAGGAAAAGCCCTATATTGATTATGCCGGTTCACCGGCTATGGCGCTAAACAGGCCCGTGGAATAAGCGCGACGGACCCGGGGGCAGTACCCGGCGCCTCCACCATTTCCTTGCAGTTCACCGCACAGACCGGGTGCACCAGGGAGTCTTTGGGGGCGAAATAGGATCGACGTGCGTGGTAAAGATGGGTTTGGTTCCCGGCATGGTACCGCCGTTATCGGGCCATACTATAGTTGCGAACGACAACTACAGTGAGGCACGCCTCGCCGCTTAATGCGGTCGGGTAAGCCGACTTAAGCCCTAGGCCTTCACACGCCTAGGCGGGGTTCGGGGCGCACCTGGCAACAGAAGCGCCCCACCGGGGCGCGACCGACGATGGGAACGCCCCACCGGGGCGCGACCGGCGATGGGAACGCCCCACCTATGCCGAGGGGTCTTGGCGGCGCGACAGGCCGGCGGGACAAACAACGATAATCGGCAAGGCTGCGTGCAGGGTGCGCAAGAGCGTGGTGGAGGCTATGGCGAAGCAGGAATTGCGATACGACCGTATGGTTGAGGATGCTCTGCGCAGCGTGGTGCGGCGGGCACTGGTCTATGTTGCGGAGAAGGGCCTTCCAGGGAACCACCACTTCTACATCACCTTTCGCACCGACCACAGCGGGGTCGACATTCCCTCGGCCCTAAAGGAGCGCTACCCCGGCGAGATGACCATCGTCCTGCAGCATCAGTTCTGGGGCCTGGAAGTCTCCGACCACAATTTCTCGGTCACCCTCAGCTTCGCCGACGTGCCGCACCGGCTGGTGATTCCCTTCGCCGCGGTGACGGCCTTTGCCGACCCTTCCGTGCGCTTCGGCCTGCAGTTCGACGTCGAGCCGGTCAACAGCGGCAAGGCACCGGCCGAAGCCGACGACCAGACCGCGGTGCTGGAGAACGCCCGGCCCGACCTCGCCACCCCCAAGCCGCCGGTGAAGGACACCGAGACGGCCCCGGCCAAAACCGCCAAGGCGGGCGATCAGGAAAACGAGAAAACCGACGAGGGCGAGCGCGAGGAAAAGGTCGTGACCCTCGACGCGTTCCGGAAGAAATAGATCGGACGTCAGGCCGACCGGCAGCCCCTATTTCTCAGACGAACTTTGTTGACTGGCTAGGAGCGGGGGCGTTTGCCCATGCTCGCCGGATCCCAGCGGCGGTGCTGCTTCTTCGACGGGCTGGTGCCGAGCTTCTCGGCCACCGAGGGACGACGCATCAGGCCGACGAACTCCTCGAAGCGGCGCTTCAGTTCGCGGCGTTCCTCAAGGCTCATCTCCTCTTCGGGAATCTGGCTGAGGTCGCGATGGCGAATGTCATCCATGGGCCTGCTCCTGTGGTGTCTCAATCGCCCTGGACCGGCTTGATTTCGCGGCCGGGGCGGACAAGGCTCGGAAGCCCTCCTATCATCCCGGGGCTTGGTTAAGAGAGCGTTAGAATTTCCCTGCTTTGCGATGAAAGACCGCCCAGACCCATGTCAGACCCATGGCAGACCCATGGCAGACCGATGACCGAAAGCCCCAGTCCACCTCAGTTTATGCCTGACAGTCCACCTGATTTCCTGACCGACGGCCCGGCCGCCGCGCCCCTCACCTTCGCCTTCGCCCATGGCGCCGGCGCCCCCATGGACACCCCCTTCATGACGGCCTTTGCCGAGGCCCTGGGCGAACGCGGCTGGCGGGTCGTCCGCTTCGAGTTTCCCTACATGGCCAAACGCCGCCTCGACGGCAAAAGGCGCCCGCCGGACCGCGCTCCAAGACTGCTGGCCTGCTGGCAGGCCGTGATCGCGGCGCTTGGCCCGGAGCGCCTGGTGATCGGCGGCAAGTCCATGGGCGGCCGCATGGCGAGCCTCATTGCCGAAGAGGCCGGGGTGCGCGGGCTGGCCTGTCTGGGTTATCCCTTCCATCCCGCCGGAAAGCCGGAGCGGCTGCGCACCGCGCATCTCGCCGCGCTGACGGTCCCGACCCTGATTCTGCAGGGTACCCGCGACAGCCTCGGCAACCGCGCGGAAGTCGAAGGCTATGGCCTGCCTCCGACCATCCGCCTGCACTGGGCGGAGGACGGCGGCCACGACCTGAAGCCCCGCAAGGCCAGCGGCCGCAGCGCCGAACAAAACTGGCAGGACGCCATCGCGGCCCTCGACGGCTTCCTGCACAGCCTCGCCTGAGAGGCCGACCCGAAACGAAACCTTGTCCGCCAAAGGGTTCCCATCCACTGCCCCCTCCCCGATCGTCATTGCCGGACTTGTTCCGGCAATCCATCGCGGTCCCGGTCTCGCTCTGTCCATGGACCCTCGGGACAAGCCCGAGGGTGACGATCTGGGGAGGGATGGCGTTGGCAAATAGGCTTTCATCTCGGGTTAGGGTGCTAGAGGTTTCCGGCCCTGCCCCTTAGGCCACCAGTGAGGCATCGGCCTGGGGCGGCAGGTGGACCAATTCGAACTTCAGGCCGTCGGGGTCCTCGAAGAACAGGGCGTAGTAGCCGGGCTCGTAGTCGTAGTCGGCCGGCGGATCCAGGACCTTGATGCCCGCTTCGCGCAGCATCGCGTGGCAGCGGTCGACGGTTTCCCGGCTGTCGGCGTTGAATGCGAAGTGGTGGAAGCCCGGCGCATAGCGCTCTATGGGTCGCTCGGCATGTTCCGGCTTGGCCTGCCAGAGGTTCACCGCACAGCCGCTCGCCGAGAGCCAGACCGACATCGCCGGCTCCTCGACGATGGGTTGGTAGCCCAGAAAGCGCAGCAGTGGCGCATAGAAACGCTCCGTCGAGGCCGCCAGATCGCGCACCGTAAGGCCCACATGGTTCATGGTGCCCAGGGCCGGTCCGGCAACGCTGGCGGGTTCGGCGGTCATGGTTTCGCTCTTCATATCCTGAAATCTCCTCTCGTAGGATGTGATCAACCCAGGGCCGGCTCGGCCAGGACCAGGGGGTCGGGCTCCCGGCGCCGGCGGCGTGGCGTCCCTCCTTCGGCCCTGAACTGCTCGGCATAGTCCGCCGTCGGCTCGGTCATGGTGTAGAAGTCCAGCATGATCCCGTTGGGGTCCTGGATGGCGAAATGCCGCTGTCCCCAGGGTTCGTCCCTGAGGCTCACCTCGATCTCAAAGCCGCGGCGCAGCAGGTCGTCGTGCACGCTGTCCACGGCGTCGACCTCCAGCCCGAAAAACAGTCCCTTGCCGGAGAAGCGGGAGCGGAACAGCGGGTGCTGGCTGGCCTGCTCCGGGCGCATGAAGGCCAACTGCAGCACCGGATTGGCCGGCCAGACCAGATGGACGTACCACTCCCCCTCGAAGGCATAGGTGAATTGAAGCGCACGATAGAAAGTCTTCGTCTCAGAAAAATGATCGGTTGTGACAATGGGGTGCAGGCTGCTCATCCTCATGACGGCGGGTCTCCGTGGCGGGGGGATCTGTTTTCGGGGTTTGTTTTCGGGGTTTGTTCCAGGCCGCAAGATGTAGCAAATCCCTCCTGACAACATGCTGTCAGCATGCTTTTGTTATGGTCTCTGTCAGGAGGAGACAGGATGCGCCGAGCCGATCGTTTGTTTCAGATTGTCCAGGAACTGCGCCGCCACAAGCTGGTGACCGCGCGGCGCCTGGCCGACACCCTGGAGGTGTCGGAGAGAACCATCTACCGGGATATCCGCGACCTGGCGGCCTCCGGCGTGCCCATCGAGGGCGAGGCCGGGGTCGGCTACGTGCTACAGCGCGGCTTCGACCTGCCGCCGCTGATGTTCACCGAAGAGGAGATCGAGGCCCTGGTCCTGGGCGCGCGGATCATCGAGTCCTGGGCCGACCCGGCCCTGGCCAAGGCGGCCGCCGACGTGGTCGCCAAGGTTCAGGCGGTGTTGCCGGAAAGCCTGCGTGACCAGGTGGAGCGCACGCCGCTGGCCGCCCCGGCCGACCACAGCGCCGCGCCCATGAGCGTCGATGCCGCCGCCATCCGGGCGGCACTGCGCAACCGGCGCAAGCTGCACTTCCACTACCGCAACGCCGAAGGGCGGGCCAGCGAGCGTGCCGTGCGGCCGCTGGCGCTGGCCTTCTACGGGCCGGTCTGGCTGCTCATCGCCTGGTGCGAGCTGCGCGGCGACTTCCGTGCCTTCCGCCTCGACCGCATGCACGAGATGACGGTGCTGGAGGAGCGCTTCGCCGAGGAGCGCGGCAAGACCCTGCACGACTTTGTGATCGCCGACCGGGCCCGCCAGCGCGACCGGAGCATGACCCCCTGCCCGCCGCGGATCGGCGTCGGCAGCTAGGCCATTGTCCCGGACTTCGGCAAAGTCGAAAGACGCCTCGTCGGTGCCGGGGCGGCATCCCTACGTCGACCGTTGTCTTGGGTTGCTGGCACCGCTAGGGCCGGTGACGCCACGGCGCATGTTCGGCGGCTGGGGCTTCTATCTCGACGGCGTGATGTTCGCCCTCATCGCCTATGACCAGCTCTACCTGAAGGTCGACGCGGAGTCGGTGGACCGCTTCGCCGCGGCCGGCAGCGAGCCCTTCGTCTACGAGGGCAAGACAAAGCCCGTCACCATGTCCTACTGGCGGCCTCCTGAGGCGGCCATGGCGGCGCCGGAGAGCTTGTTGCCCTGGGCCGAGCTGGCGGTGGCTGCCGCCGGACGGGCCGCCGCCAAGAAGCCGAAGCGCCGCAAGGCGAGCCCCCGCCACCGGCACAAGGCAGCCCCCAAGGCGGGAAGTCCTTGAGACGGGCGAAGGCCATAAGAAGAGGGCCAGGTGCATGCACCTGGCCCTGCCTTTCGGGTGAGTCTCTGTTGAGGGGCCGCCCCCGCCTCTTGGGGGATCCGGCCCGCTCTTCAGCGCCTTCCGTCAGGATGCTTCCATGGTCTTCACGAACTCAGAGACGTGGCCTTCCAACTGCTCGGCCTGGCCGGAGAGCTCGGAGGCGGCCTGCAGCACGTCCTTGGACATCCGCTCGGTTTCGTTCGAAGCCTGGGAGACCGCGGAGATGTTCTGATTGACCTCCTGGGTCGCGGCGCCCTGCTCCTCCACCGCCGAGGCGATGGCGGTGGTGACGGAGCTGATCTCCTCGATGGTCTTGGTGATCTCGGTGATCCCCGAAACCGCCGAACCGGTGGAATTCTGAATGTCGCCGATCTGCTGGGCGATCTGCTCGGTCGCCTTGGCGGTCTGATTGGCCAGGGCCTTGACCTCGCTGGCCACCACCGCGAAGCCCTTGCCCGCCTCGCCGGCGCGCGCCGCCTCGATGGTGGCGTTGAGGGCCAGCAGGTTGGTCTGCTCGGCGATGTCCTGGATCATGTTGACCACGGTGCCGATGCTCTCGGCCGAAGACGCCAGGCCGTTGATCATGGTCGTCGCCTCCTGCGCCGACTTGACGGCCGATTGGGCGATCTCGGTCGAATGCGTGATCTGGCGGGAGATCTCGGAAATCGAGCTGCTCAGTTCCTCCGATGCGGAGGCCACGGTCGAGGTCCGGGTGGAGGTCTCGTCGGCGGTGGCGGTCAGCGAATTGGCCGAAGACTGCATCTCCGCCGAGGCCGCAGAGACCGCCGAAACCACGGAGGAGACGTTGTCCGCCAGGCGCACGTTCTGGGTGACCACCGACCAGCAGATCATCGGCGCGATGTAGTCGCCGTTTTCGTCCATGATGGCTGCCACCTGCAGGTCGAGCTTCTCGTCACCCAACTGGATGATCGCCCGGTGCGGCAGGTTGCGCGGATCGGCCAGGATGCCCCGCTGGTAGGAGGGGTTCTTGTGGAAGACATCGATGCACGTGCCCTGCAGCTCTTCCGGCGGTACCGGAAGCAGGCTGCGCAGCGGCTGCAGCGTGTCGATGCTGGTCTTGTTGATGTAGGTGATTTCCAGCGTCTCTTTGTCCGCCAGCATAACGTTGATGGGCATCTCGTCGAGCATGCGCATCAGCTTTTCGGTTTCCCGCTCCTGCTTGAGCTGTTGGGTCACGACGCTCCAGGTCAGCATGGGACCGACATAGTTGCCCCGCTCGTCGTGGAGCGCGGTCACCAGAAGATCCAGCCACTCGCCGCCGACCGAGATCTTGGTGGCGAAGGGCAGGTTCTTGGGGTCGGACAGCAGCTTGCGCTGGTGCGCCGGGTTCTTGTGGAAGATATCGATCGATTGCCCGACGATCTGATCCGCGGGAACCGGAAGCGCGTGCTCAATGCCCTTCAAGGCCTCGAGAGACGAGGAGTTCGCGTAGGTAATCGTGAAGTTGTCGAGGTCGCAGAGCATCACGCTGACGGGCATATTGTCGACCATCTGCTTGTGAATGCTGCTGCCGGAGGCCCCGGCGGCGGCCCCCTTCATCCATTTCATTGCCATAACTCACCCATTGCTTCTTTGTTCGACGGCATTGGTGGAACGCTGTTGAGACCAGTAGACCGCAATAGGGTAAGATTTCCGTTAATTCCAATCGATTAACGTAATTGATATGATGACAACATCTACGCGAAATGAGGGAAAAAGATTAAGAGAATTTTCCTTATTGAGTGTATTTCTGAGAAAAATTCAACCTTAAATATGACTGGCTAGCGCCTTCTATACATTAACGTTTTGCGCTTTTGAAGACAGAGAGCAGACGACAGAGCAACTTATAGGAACGTGCTTCTAATTTGTGAGTTTATCGCGAATTTTGTCCTAGAAATCGCCTTAAAATTGAAAGCAAAAAGCCATGTCTCAACACGGCCTTTTGCACGTTTCCGCTATGGTTTTAAACGCGTTTAGATTTCAACCCTTGCGCAGGCCGGCGACGAATTGGCCGACCTCGCTGCGCATCTTTTCGGCCTGCTTGGAGAGCTCGCCGGCGGCGTCCAGCACTTCGGCGGCCGAGGCGCCGGACTGGTCGGCGGCCTGCCGCACCGCGTTCACCGAGGTGGTCACCTGCTGGGTGCCGGCCGCGGCCTGCTGAACGTTGCGGGCGATCTCCTGGGTGGAAGCGTTCTGTTCCTCCACGGCAGCGGCGATGCCGTTGGCATTCTCGCTGATCTGATTGATCACCCCGACGATGCCTTCAATGGAAGTCACCGCGCCGCCGGTGGCGGCCTGCATGCCCTCGACCTGCTGGCCGATGTCCTCGGTCGCCTTGGCGGTCTGGTTGGCCAGGGACTTCACCTCGTTGGCCACCACGGCAAAGCCCTTGCCCGCCTCACCGGCACGCGCCGCCTCGATGGTGGCGTTGAGGGCCAGCAGGTTGGTCTGCTCGGCAATGTCCTGGATCAGGTTGACGACGTGACCCACCTTCTGGGCGGCCTCGGCCAGTTCGTTCACTGAGCGGCTGGCCACGTCAGCCTCGTCCACCGCCTTCTGCGTGACCTGGTTGGTCTCGGCGATCTGGCGGGTGATCTCGGAAATCGAGGCTGAGAGCTCCTCGGAAGCGGAGGCCACGGTCTGCACGTTGGTCGAGGCCTCTTCCGAAGCGCTGGCGACGCTGGCAGATTCCGTGGTGGTCTCCTCAGCCGTCGCCGACATGGTCTGCGCGGTGGCCTGCAGTTCGGTGGCCGCCGAAGACACCGTGTCGACGACACCGCCGACGGCTGTCTCGAAGTTGTCTGCCAGTTCCTTCATCTGCTGACGCTTTTCCTGCTCCCGACGCGCTTGATCCTGGACCTGCTGTTCCTCCAGGCGCTTCAGCTCCTCGGTCTTCTGCCTGAAGGTCTGAAAGGCCTTGGCCACCTGGCCGATCTCGTCGCGGCTGCGCACGTCCACCTGGGCGCTGGTGTCGCCCTCGGCCAGGCGGTCGAGGGCGCCGGCCACCTCGCCCAGCGGCCGCGCCACGGCAGCCCGGGTGAACCAGACCGCGATGCCGAAGCCGATCAGGGTGGCGCCGATGGAAACGATGATCATCTGCCAGATGGCCGCCTTCTCGTGTGCCTCGACGGTTTGCATGGCGGTCAGCGTGAAGGTCTCGATCTCCACCAGGAGCGCCTCCAATTCGTGGGTGAGCTGATCTTCCTCGGCTTCGATGGTGTGGATCAAATCCGTCGCTTCGGACCGGCGTCCGGCATCGGTCAGCTCGAAAATCTCCACGGCGTGCTCGTGGTAGGTGTGGTGCTCGTGCTCGATCTTGGTCAGGGCCTCCAGCACATGGGCGTATTCGACGCGCTCCGCCTCGGTGCGCGCATGGCCCAGGGCCTCCTCGGCCATGTGTTCGCCTTCCTTGATCTCCGCATCCACCTTCTTGGAGAGCTTCTCGAACTCCGCCTCGACCTTGTGCAGCTCCTCAAGCGAAGTGCCGGCGGAGGGCTCGCTGAGCCGTAGAATGCGCTCCAGCAGGATCGCCTGCTCCAGTTGGTGTGTGGTGATCCGGCTGATGATCGTCGTCAGCGGCATGTCGTCTTCGGCGATGGCCTCGATCTCGAGGCCGATCTTGGCCATTTGCCAGATGCCGATTGTCGCCACCAGCACCGTCGAGGCCAGGCAGACGCCGACGATTCCCAGCAACTTGTACATGACCGAGGACCCCATGCGAGATCCGAATGCGAATGCGGTGCCCTTCATCGTTTCAATCCCTAGTTCCTACCCATCGTTTGTACAACTATCGGGATTAATTCCTTACAACTCTCGCGCTATCCTCTGTTTTCATTCATCTTGGCACCGCGTGACCTGCGGCCCCCGACTGGCCCGCACGATCTTTTCACAGCAGCACTCAAGTAACTGAACTCCAACGAAAACTTTCAGAGAAGACGGCCGTCACTCAGCACGAGAGACAGCCGGCCTTGAAGCTTCGTCTAAATACTCGGTCTAAGGATTAGCAGCTCGACATGAACAGGCGCTTAATCCCCAGTAGCCAGGTCCGCCTTCACTTTAAACCCAGGGGCCAAGAGCAGGACTGGCGCATTGGAAGCGCGGGCCGCCGCCCGGCCAGGACCTTGGCTGCGCGCCCGCGGGCGCTTACACTCCCGCCGGTTTTCACCCACCCCGCCGCAACCGCCAGGTCCGCCGCGGCCACCAGGATGACCCGCCATGACCGAGACCCGCACCGAAACCGATTCCATGGGCGAGATCGCCGTGCCCGCCGACCGCTATTGGGGGGCGCAGACCCAGCGGTCGCTGACCAATTTCAAGATCGGCGGCGAGACCATGCCGCCGGCCGTGGTCACCGCCCTGGGCGTCCAGAAACTGGCGGCGGCGCGCACCAATCAGGCCCTGGGCGTGCTCGACGGCAAGCTGGCCGAGGCCATCTGCCAGGCCGCCCAGGAGGTCGCCGACGGCAAGCTGATGGACCACTTCCCGCTGGTGGTCTGGCAGACCGGCTCCGGCACCCAGTCCAACATGAACGCCAACGAGGTCATCGCCGGGCGCGCTAACGAAATCCTGAGCGGCCAGCGCGGCGGCAAGGAGCCGGTGCACCCCAACGATCACTGCAACATGGGCCAGTCGTCCAACGACACCTTTCCCACGGTGATGCACATCGCCGCCGCCCGGAAGATCATCGCCGAGACGGTCCCCGCCCTGGGCCACCTGCACGCGGCGCTGGACGCAAAGGCCAAGGCCTTCGAGGGGATCATCAAGATCGGGCGTACCCATCTGATGGACGCGACGCCGCTCACCCTGGGCCAGGAGTTCTCAGGCTACGCCACGCAGATCGCCTATGGCATCAAGCGCCTGGAGAGCGCCACCGAACGCTTGCTCCAGCTCGCCCAGGGCGGCACGGCGGTGGGCACCGGCCTCAACGCCGTGGAGGGCTTCGCCGAGGCCTTCGCCGCCGAGGTCGCCAAGATCACCCAGCTTCCCTTCGTCACCGCGGAGAACAAGTTTGAGGCCCTGGCCGCCCACGACGCGGTGGTGGAGGCCTCCGGCGCGCTGAACACCGTCGCCTGCTCGCTGATGAAGATCGCCCACGACATCCGCATGCTGGGCTCGGGCCCGCGCTGCGGCCTTGGCGAGCTGCGCCTGCCGGCCAACGAGCCCGGCTCCTCCATCATGCCGGGCAAGGTGAACCCGACCCAGGCCGAGGCCATGACCATGGTCTGCGCCCAGGTGATGGGCAACCACACCACCTGCACGGTGGCCGGGTCCAGCGGCCACTTCGAGCTCAACGTCTTCAAGCCGGTGCTGATCTATTCCCTGCTGCAGTCCGCCCAGTTGATCGGCGACGCCTGCGATTCCTTCCGCACCAACTGCGTCGAGGGGATCGAGGCCGATGAGGAGCGCATCGCCACCCTGATGCACCAGTCGCTGATGCTGGTGACGGCGCTCAACCCCCACATCGGCTATGACAATGCCGCCAAGGTGGCCAAGAAGGCCTATACCGACAACTCGACCCTGAAGGAGGCCGCCATCGAACTGGGCCTCTTGAGCGCCGAGCAGTTCGACGGCTGGGTCAAGCCGGACAACATGCTGGGGCCCCGCGCCAAGACGTAGAGGATGCCGGCGGGGATGCCGGGCCGCGGAGGGGCGATCCGCAAGCACTCGGTGAAGCTCTCAGGCCACCACACCTCCCTCTCCCTGGAGGAGGTCTATTGGGACGCCCTGAGGGAGGTCGCCCGGGAGAGAGGCCTGTCCATGACCGGCCTGATCGAGCGCATCGACCGGGAGCGCGACGGCAACCTTTCCTCGGCGGTGCGGGTCTTCCTGCTGCAGCACTACCGTAGCCGCGCGGAGGAGCGGGCCGGCAGAGGTTCGGCTTTAGAGCCTGGCCCGAAATAAAGCCCTGTCCGTCAAAGGTTTGCCGCCTGCTGGCCCTCCTAAACCGTCATTGCCGGACTTGTTCCGGCAATCCATCGTGGTCCGGGTCTCGGTCTTTCCATGGACCCCCAAAGAGGCAATGGGGGACAAGCCCGAGGGTGACGATGTGGAAGGGTGTGGATTTGCAAACCCTTGAAACCAAACCATTCATTTCGAGGCAGGCTCTACGTCAGAATCGCCTTAACCGCCGAGGCCCTTCAGCAGGTTCTTCAGGCCGTCCTTCAGAATCTCTTCCGGCTTCAGGATCTCCGGCTGGCCGGCGGCGGCATCGGGGTCCTGCTGTGCCGGGTCCGCGCTCTCGGCCGCCGGTTCCTGGCGGCGCTGAAAGGGCTGGCCGGCGATGTTGATGCTGGGGCCGTCCAGGCTGCCGCGCAGCTTGGCGGTCAGATAGGCGGTCTGCGGGTCGCTGTCGCGGAAGACGTCGGTCTGGCTGTCGAGCTGCCAGGTCGGCAGGTCGATCCTGGCCGCGGTCAACGCCTCGGCGCTGCGCCCGCGCACCCGGGTGTCCTGGGTGGTCAGGACCCCCTGCTCGATGACGAAGGTGCCGTCGACCTTGGAGGCGGCACCGGCGAAGGCCCCGAACAGCAGCGTTGTGCTGTCGGCGATGCCGCGCACCTCCTTCACCTTCTGGCCCAGAATGTCGAGGATCAGCGCCCCCGCCTGCTCCTCGGCCTTGGCGGCCACGGTGACGGTGCCGTCGATCTTCCCGGTCCCGTTCAGGCTGTTGATGAGCGCCGCCTCGCTGGCGCCGCTGGCATTCAGGCTGCTCTCCAGGGTCAGCGGCCCGGAGAAGCGGTCGGTGTCGGCCAGTTCCCGCAACAGGGTCGCGAGATCGACCTCGATGGCGGTCACCGCCGCCGCCACCTCCAGGCCGCCCGGCGCGGACTCCCGCGCGTCGGCCTTGCCGGTGACCGAGAGGGCGCCGCCGTAGACCGTGGCGGTGAAGCGCTTGAGGTCCAGCAGGCCGTTCTCCAGGCCCGCCTCCAGCCGCGCCTGATCCAGCTTCGTGTTGTCCAGAAGGATGGCCGCCGACTGCAGGGTCACCGCGGCGTCGAAGGCGCGCAGGGCGGAGACGTCGATGGGTTCATCCGACCAGCGCGCATCGCGCCCGGAGGCCTGACGGCTGCGCGCGGTGTCGGACGCGCTTCCGCTGTTGGAACCGCTTGCCGCCTCGCGGTTGCCCGCGGCGGCGGGCGCCGCGAGGGCGGCCAACGGCAGGGCGCCGGTCTGCAGATCGGCGGTGATCCTGGGGCGGACGCCGGCCAGATCCAGGGCGAGGTCGCCGGCCAGGTCGGTGCGCGCGACCCTGCCCTCCAGCCCGCTCACCGCGAGGCTTTGGGCGGTGGCCGTGACCTGCCCCTTCAGATCGAGCGCCCCCAGCCCCGCCGGGATCTTCTCACCGGGCAGCAGCTCGCCCAGCAGCACGGTCAGGTCCGGGTGGCCCAGCGCCAGCGCCGACCGCAGCGCCGGCGGCCCCTGCGCGAGGTCGACGGCGCCCGCGGCCTGCAGCGTGCCGCCCAGCGCCGCCAGGCGCTGATCGAAGCGCACCACCTGCCGATTGCCGTTCACCGCGCCGGTCAGCGTGAAGGACTCCAGCGGCAGTTGACCCTGGGCCGGCAGGTCCAGCGTCCTCATCAGCCGCGACAGGGAGGTCACGGAGATATCGAGAGAGCCGTCGAAGGAGGGTTCCCGGGCCACATTGGCGAGACTTCCGGCAAAGCGTCCGCCGGCACCGGCAAGGTCCACGAGGGAGGCCTCGCGCACCACCAGGCCGCCGCGCTGCAAGGTCGCATCCAGACGCAGCCCGTCGAACCCGAGGCCCTGGTAGGTGAGCGCGCCGACCCGCATGTCGATGTTGGCATCGAAGTCGTCGAGGAAGGCCAGGGCGGAGGTCTTCGCCGGCTGGGAGCCCGGATCTGCGTCCTCCGCTCCCTCCGTGGCGGGCGCTTCCGCGCCGGCTTGGCCGGCGGACCCATTCGCGTCTTCTTGCGCCGCCCCGTCCGGGCCCGCCTTGGGCAGATAGGCATCGAGGTTGACGCGGTCGATGGCAAGACCGACCCCCAGGCCCGGCCGCTCCCGCAAGGCCAGGGCGACACCACCGGTCACCTGGCTGACATCCAGGCGCAGATCGATGTCGCGCAGAGTGACCTGCCGCGGGTTGGCCTCGATGGCGGTCTTCAGCGACATCCGGCGCAGGCGGTCGGCGGGAACCGCTTCGATCTCCACGCCCAGCCAGCGCAGCAGCGCCCGCAGGTTGTCCGCCGCCGCGGCGATCCGGCCGTTGAAGGCGGGCGCGGCATCGACGCTCTTCAGGGTCCCGGAGAAGGACAGGTCTGAGCCGCCGGGCAGCGCCGCCGTGAGCCTCTCCACCGTGACCGCGCCATCCTGCAGGCGCAGGCTCGCATCGAGATTGCGGGCGAACTGTTCGCGGTAGACCAGGGTTTCCACCGCCAGGGTCAGCTCGGCGGTGACGTCTTCCGGCAGCGCAAAGGAGGGATCATCCGCTGTGGATGCGCCGGCCTGCGGCGCCGGGCTCGCAGGAGCCGGCGGGCGCGCGCCGCCCTCCTGATCCTGGCCGGTGGCGGCAGCGGCAGTCTCCCCAGCGGTGAAGGCCGCCAGCAGGCTGTCCAGATCGACCCGGGTGCCCGCCAGCTTGGCGGTGACGTCCGGGACATCGCCCAAGACCACTTTGCTCTCGCCCTTCAGACTGATCTCGCCGAGCTGCAAGGTGACATCAGCCGCCTCCGCTTCGCTGGGGCTGGCGCTGACCTCCGCTTCCAGGGCAAAGGGCTGCGCCAGGGCGGCATGGCGCGGCGGTGCCTGATCGGGGCCGAGAACGGAGGCCAGCAGACCGGCCAGGGACTTGCCCTGGGCCTGCAGCCGGCCGCGCAGGGTGCGCAGGTCCTCATGGCGCGACAGGGCGCCGGAGAACTGGGTCGAGGCGCCGGCCTCAGGCAGCCGCAATGCGAAGGAGAGGGCCGTCGCGCCGGCGTCGCGCATACGGCCCAGGCTGACGTCGAATTCGCCCAGAATGTCCTGATATGCGGCGCTGCCGCTGACGACGAAGGGCCCGGCCAGGCTCTCCGCCGCCAGCTCGGCATTGAGGTCGGTCAGCCGCTCCTCGACGCCGGCGACGGCATCGCGGTAGAGCAGGGTTCCCCCCTCGACGATGAAGCTGTCGACACGGATGGCGTCGTCACCGCTGCCGACCGGGTCGGACGGGGTCGCGCCGGGGCCCGGCAGGGGGGCGCCGGCTGCGGGGTCCGACGCTTGATCCGCTGGCGCGTCGGCGGAGCGGAAATCCCAGTTGCGGCGGCCGTCCGGCAGAACCTCCAGGACAACCCGCGGCTCCACCAGCGTGACCGTCTCGACCAGAACCTGTTGCTTGAGGAGCGGAAACAGCGCCACCTTGATGCGCAGTTCCTCGAGCTGGATCATCTGCGCGCTGCCGCCGCCCTCGACATTGGCCAGGCTGACTTGGCCGGCGGAGAAGGCCGGCCTGGGCAGGAGCTGCAGGCTGACGTCACCGACGATCACCAGGTCGCGCCCGGTGAGGCGGCGGACCTCCTCGGCGATTCGCCCCTTCTCCGCGTTCCAGTCCCAGAAACTCGGCAGAATCAGCAGGCAGGCGGTCAGGAGCACCAGGATCGCGACGACCGAAAGAGCGAGCTTCTTTACCAACCTTCCTCGCTACTCCTCGTCTCTCTCGCCTGGCCATGGCGGGCCGTGCAAAGGGGTTCCTTGCCGCAAAGCTACTCCCATTGCCGCGGTCCGGCAAAGCCGAAGGCGGGCGGGAGCGCATCGGAGCTCGCAACCGGGCTTGCGCAAAAGTGGTAAAGCCGCGCGCCGAGGTCAAGAACCACGGCTGCCGGCACGGTCCGATCAGCCAGCGTGGCCCGATCAGACCGTGAGGATCTTTCCCGGGTTCATCAGGTTCTCGGGGTCGAGGGCCAGCTTCACCTGCCGCATGACGCCGACGGCCTCGCCGTGTTCGGCCTGGAGGAAGGCCATCTTGCTGGAGCCGACCCCGTGCTCGCCGGTGCAGGTGCCGCCCATGGCCAGCGCGCGCATGACCATGCGCTCGTTCACCGCCTTGGCCTTTTCCAGGTCCTCCGGATCGTCCGGGTCGAGAACGAAGGTGAGATGGAAGTTGCCGTCGCCAACGTGGCCGACGATGGGCGCCAGCACACCGGTCTCGTCGATGTCCTTGCGGGTCTCCAGAATGCACTCGGCGAGGCGCGAGATCGGCACACAGACATCGGTCGCCCAGCCCATGCCGCCGGGCTTCAAAGCCAGGTTCGCGAACCAGACGTCATGGCGCGCCTGCCACAGCCGGTTGCGGTCTTCCTGTTTAGTGGCCCACTGGAACCCGCTGCCGCCGTATTCTTCCGCGATCGCGCCCGCCATCTCTGCCTGCTCCTGCGCCCAGGCCTCGGTGCCGTGGAACTCGAAGAAGAGGGTCGGCTGGACCGGCAGGTCGAGATTCGAATAGCGGTTCACCGAGTCGATCTGATGCTCGTCCAGCAGTTCGATGCGGGCCACCGGAATGCCGGATTGGATGGTGAGGATCACCGTGTCGACGGCGCCGGCCAGGGTCTCGAAGGAACAGACCGCCGCGGTCATGGCCTCGGGGATGCCGTAGAGGCGCAACTGCACCTCGGTGATCACCCCCAGGGTGCCCTCGGAGCCGACGAAGAGCCGCGTCAGGTCGTAGCCGGCCGAGGACTTGCGCGCCCGCCCGCCGGTGCGGATCACCCGGCCGTCGGCCAGCACCACCGTCAGGCCCATGACGTTGTCGCGCATGGTGCCGTAGCGCACGGCATTGGTGCCGGAGGCCGAGGTCGCGGCCATTCCGCCGAGAGAGGCATCGGCGCCGGGGTCGATGGGAAAGAACAGGCCGGTGTCGCGAAGGTAGGTGTTCAGGGTCTTGCGGGTGACGCCGGCCTGCACCCGGCAGTCGAGGTCCGCCTCGTTGACCTCCAGGATCTCCTGCATGCCGCTGAGGTCGATGCAGACGCCGCCCTGGGGGGCCTGGATCTGCCCTTCCAGGGAGGTGCCGGTGCCGAAGGGAATGACCGGGCGCTTGTGCTCGGCGCAGAGCTTGACGATGGCCGCCACCTCTTCGGTGGACTGGGCGAAGGCCACCGCATCCGGCGCCTCCATGGCGTGGAATGAGGTGTCCTTGCCGTGATGCTCACGCACCGCCCGGGCGGTGGAAAAGCGCTCGCCGAGCAGGGCGCGCAGCGCATCGAACAGCGCGTCTTCCGCCTGGTTGCTGCCGCCGGACTCGGGGCTCGTGGGAGCCGGATCTGCCATGGTCTCATGTCCTCTGCGAACTGCCGCAGTATAGCAGATTAGCGTGCGGCAGCCGCAAACCAAGCCCCAAGGCGGACCAGCTTTCAGACCAGAGGGCAGCCGGGTTCAGGGACCGGCGCGCATCTGGGAGGGCAGCCAGGTGGCGATCTCGGGAAAGGCCACCACCAGCACCACGGCCAGCACCATGATGCCGAACATCGGCAGGGCGGCGCGGGCGATGTAGGGCATCTCGTGATGGGTCATGCCCTGGAGGACGAAGAGGTTGAAGCCCACCGGCGGGGTGATCTGCGCCATCTCCACCACGATCACCAGGAAGATGCCGAACCACAGCATGTCGAAGCCGGCCTGGCGCACCATGGGCTCCACCACCGCCATGGTCAGCACCACCGCGGAGATGCCGTCCAGGAAGCAGCCAAGGACGATGTAGAAGACCGTCAGCACCACGATCAGCATCATGGGTGTCAGTTCCAGGGAGGCGATCCAGGCGGCCAGGTTGCGCGGCAGGCCGGTGAAGCCCATGGCCAGCGACAGGAAGGCCGCGCCGCCGAGGATGAGGGCGATCATGCTGGAGGTGCGGGTCGCCCCCATGAGGCTCTCGATGAAACTCTCGCGGGTGAGCGATCCCTGCAGGAAGGAGAGGATCAGGGCGCCGACGACACCCAGCACGGCGGCCTCGGTGGCCGTGGCGAAGCCGGCATAGATCGAGCCCAGCACCCCGACGATCAGCGCGATGACCGGCAGCAGCGACAGCGAGGCGCGCAGTTTCTGCATGAAACTCATGGCCGCCTCCTTGGGCGGCATGGACTCGGGGTTCAAGAGCGCCTTGACGCCGATGTAGCCCATGAACAAGAGCGCCAGCATGATGCCGGGAAAGACCCCGGCCATGAACAGGCCGGCGATGGACTCGTTCACCGTGACCCCGTAGACGATGAGGATGATGGAGGGCGGGATCAGCAGGCCGAGGGTGCCGGCGCCGGCCAGGGTGCCGATGATCATGCGCTCTGGATACTCGCGCCGCCGCAGTTCGGGGATCGACATCTTCCCCACGGTCACGACGGTGGCCGCCGAGGAGCCGGAGATGGCGGCGAAGAGCGCGCAGCCCGCCACGTTGACGTGCAGCAGGCGCCCGGGCAGACGCCCCAGCCAGGGCGCGAGGCCCTTGAAGAGGTCTTCGCTGAGTTTCGTTCGAAACAGGATCTCCCCCATCCAGATGAACAGCGGCAGGGCCGTCAGGGTCCAGGAGGAGGAAGCGCTCCAGATGGTGGTGACCATGGCGTCGCCGGCCGGCCGCGTGGTGAACAGCAGCATGCCGGTGAGCGCGACGCCGAGCAGCGACAGACCGACCCAGACGCCGGTGCCCAGCAGGAAGAAGAGGACGGTCAGGAAGACCAGGGTGAGGACGAGCTGTTCCATGTTCCCCGCGCCTCCTATTCCGTGCTCTGGTCGGCAGTCACCGGCGCACCCAGCGCGACGGAGATCAGGCGGTCGACCAGGGCAATGGCCAGCAGCACCGCACCCACGGCCATGCCGATCTGCGGGATCCACAGCGGGATGGCGTCGGAGCCCTCGCTGATGTCCCCCAGCATGTGGGAGACGCGGACCATCTTCACGCTGAACCAGGCGAGGTAGCAGGCGAAGAAACTGCCGGCGGCCAGACACCAAAGCTCGGCGATGCGCCGGCGCGTGTCGCTCAGCCGGCCGAGGAACAGATTGACGCGGATGTGGCCGCCCTTGCCCAGGGTGTAGGCCAGCGCCAGGAAGGAGGAGGAGGCCATGGCATAGCCGGCATATTCCGACAGGCCCGGCACGAAGATCCCCAGCCACCGCGAGACGATGCTGGCCAGCACCAGGACAGCGATGGAGACGAGGAACAGGCCGGCCAGCGCCCCACCGGCCAGGTAGAGGCGGTCAAGCGCCACGCGCAAGCCACCGGTGATGCCCCCTTGCATCGATGGTCCCCCCGTTCGAAGTATCGGCGTTCGAAGTGAGCGGCGTCCTGCCGGCGTCCCCGGCCGTTGCGGCCAGGCTCCGCGGCATCGCCGGCCAGGCAACAAAGGTCCGGAAAGGGCGGCTCTTGGCGGCCGCCCTTCCCGTTCCCGGTTACGCGGTTCTTACATCGCTTTGTAGGCGTCGATCACGGCCTGACCCTCGGCACCGGCCTTTTCCAGCCACTCCTTGGTCATGGTCGCGCCGATGGACTCGAAGTCCGCTTTCAGGGAGTCGCTCGGCGGGCCGACTTCCATGCCGTTGGCCGCCAGTTGCTCCTTGTACCAGTCGGCCAGTTCGCGGGCCTTGTTCCAGCCCGCCTGCTCGGCCTTGCCCGCCTCGTCCATGACGATCTTCTGGAGATTCGCGTCGAGGTCGTTCCAGGCCGCCTTGTTGGCGATCACCATGTTCTTCGGCAACCAGGCCTGGACGTCGTACCAGTACTTCACATGCTCCCAGATCTTGCGGTCGTAGCCCGTGGAGCCGGAGGAGATCATGCTCTCCGCCACGCCGGTGGCGAAGGCCTGGGTCAGCTCGGCGGCTTCGATCTTGGTCGGCACCGCACCCATCAGTTCCGCCAGACGAGAGGTCGCGGCGTTGTAGGCCCGGAACTTCACGCCCTTCATGTCGGAGGCCGCGTTGACGGCGGTCTTGTTGTACAGCCCCTGGGGCGGCCAGGGCACGGCGTAGAGCAGGACCAGCCCCGCCTTGTCCAGAGTCTCTTCCAGTTTCGGCTTGGAGGCCTGATAGAGCTTCCAGGAGTCGTCGAAACTGGTCGCCAGGAACGGCAGGGCATCGATCTCGAACAGCGGGTCCTCGTTGCCCAGCGCGGAAATCAGGCGTTCGCCGATGGGCGCCTGGCCGGTGCGGATGGCGCGGTAGATTTCCCCGCCCTTGAACAGCGATCCGCCGGGATGGGCGACGATTTCAAGCGCGCCGCCGGTAGCCTTGGTGACCGCCTCGGCGAACTTGGCCGCGTTCTCGGAATGATAGTTGCTGGCCGCATAGGCGAGCGGCATGTCCCACTTCTCCGCCGCCCAGGCGGTCGAGCCCGCCAGAATGACAGCGGCGGCCGCAATCCCCCCCAGGGCGCTGCGCCCGAAGGAACGCCCGAAGGATTGATGAAAACTCGTCATGTTGTTCTCCCTGTTTGGCCTCTTGCGGCGGCTGAAGCCCCGCGCATCTCTTGTCCCCCGATGGTCCGGGGTTGATGCCTGACTTTAGCTTTGGCCGCTGCATTCAGGCAACCAACGCCCAACAATGACATTTTATCGATAAATTATCAACATTTTCTTTTTAAAGCTCTTGCCCGGTGTTGTTGGCCCTAAGCGCAGAGGCTTGGACCGCCCAAACGGATTGCAGCAACCAGGACTTCGCATCGCCAATGAGAGCCGCTAAACTCCCGCGTGCAAGAAGCAGGGGATCGGGCGACTTCAGGTATGAGCTCTCAGGACGAAGCGGCGGCGAGTCGGCCGGCGGAGACCCGCGCGGTCGAGCTCGGAGCCTTTCAATCCCCCATCAGCCTGGCCGCCCGGGACGGCGGCGGCGTTGTGTTCCCCAGCGGCTTCCTGGGTCCCGCATTCTATTTGCCGGAATGGGAGTTCATTCGGTTCTGTTCGAGAATCCATCCCTATGAGCCGGAGTCAAACCCGCGTTCGTGGTGGCACAGACTGGCTGTCCGCCCATCGCGCTTTCAGCAGATCGTCATTGCCGTCGTGACCATGGCCGTACTGGTGGGACTGGGCAGACTGGGCGTGCTGGACCGCGGCGATTTCGTGTTCGGGCTGGCCTTATACCTGCTCTGCGGCTTCTACTTGGGACTCTGGACTGGGGTCGTCGCGCGGCCGCGCAAGGTCGCGGAGCTCTACCCCACCGCGGTGCGTTTGCCGTTCTACGCCCACTGGTGGCAACACATCACCATCGTCATGGTGACGGCCGGGAAATCGCTGTTCCGCAATCCGCTCTGGATGCTCCTGTTACACGCGTTTTTTGCCTACATCCTCTATCGGGGCTACGGCGACGGGCTTTTGCATCCTCTTTTGGCCGCCGGCACTCTTCCGGTTTTTGCCGTGCGGATCGGCTATCAGTTGGTCATTCTCGTATCCCTCGTCGTAGTCCGGTTGCGGCTCGGCCGCATGCCGACCGCCGAAGACGTGCAGCCCCTATGACCGGCCCAACGACCGGCCAAGCGCAAAGGACCGCCGGACTGTTCAGCCGCCAACGAGCGCAGCAGATCTTCCTGCACAGCGCCACGCTGCCGCTGAAGCAGGGCGGCGGGCTGGTCTTTCCTCTGGGATTGCTGGGCACCGGCTACCGCCTCGACGAATGGCAGTTCGACCGCTTCCGCGCCAACCTGGATCAATCCTTTCTCGGCGGGCGGGCGAAGCTCCAGCGCCGGGCCGCGATTGCGGCTTTGGCTTTTGTCGGGCTCACCCTCTGCGCCTTCCTCGTGGCGATCATTCTGCTGCTCAGAGACCCTGAGGCCTTCATCCGGGTCTTCGGACCTCTGATCGAGGAACCCGTCCTCCTGACCCTGGTGATCGCCGCGCCCCTTGCCGTCCTTTTCGGCATCATGGCCTACCCGGTCTACCGACAACGCGCGCGCTTTCTGGAGCAGTTCCCCGGGGCGCCGCAGGTCTCACGCTTCGCCCACCTGCGACGCAGGCTGCTGGGCTGGGCGGTCGGCACCGGAATCAATCCTTCAGTCCTCTTCTTCATCGCCATCGCCTGGGTGCTGCTTGCCGTCCTCTGGCTGCTGCTCGTGGCGATTGCCGGAGACCTCCAGGCCATGCGCCTTGCCGTGGGCCTCGGCTATCTTCTCATGGGCCTTGGATTTGGCAGCATGTCCTGGGCGCCTTGGTCGTTCCGCCGCCGCCACGGCCGGCCGGCGACGACGGAGGATCTGGGGCCGGTGTAGCGACCACGGCCCGTCGGCGGGCCGTCGTCCGCGAGAGCAGCCAGAGCGTCCGAGCGTCCGTCGGGAGAGCCCGCGCCGCCAGACGCGCAGGTCGCAACCGGAGAGGAGGGTTGCAGAAATCGGATATCCCGGGGGCGGCAATCCGTGGCATCGTCGGCCGATGGACGACGCCCGCACAGACTGGCTTTGTGTTGCCGCCCTCATCGCCTGCATCGGCGTCTTCGGCCTGGCCCTCGGCCTGACCTACCCGCTGCTGTCGTTGATGATGGCCGAGGCCGGCATGAGCGACTTCATGATCGGCCTGAACGGCGCCATGACCGGCGTCGGCCTGGTGCTCTCCACCTTCTTCCTGCCGGGCGCCATCCGCCTGTTCGGCGCCTTTCGCATCCTCGTCGCCGGGCTCGTGATCGCCGCCGGGGGGATGCTGCTGTTCCCGGTCAGCGATCCCACCACCCATTGGTACCCGCTGCGCATCGTTCTCGGCGCGGCCTTGAACGCCATCTTCGTGATCTCCGAGGCCTGGCTGAATTCGGTGACCGCCGAGCACATCCGCGGCCGGGTCATCGGCGTCTACGCCACGGTGATGGCAGCGGGCTTCGCCCTCGGCCCGCTGCTGCTGGTCGCCCTGGGCGGCGCCGGCCTCGCACCCTTCCTGGTGGGAGCGGCCATCGTCGGCGGCTCGGTGCTGGCCATGCTGCCGTTGAGGGGCCGCGAGGCACCGGGCCTCAGAGGCATGGACCTGGCCGCCCTGGCGCGCTTCCTGCGGGTCGGCGCGCTGCTGACCGGGGTGGTTCTGGTCTTCGCCTTCTATGACGCGGCGGTCATGACCCTCTTGCCGGTCTACATGCTGCGCTCCGGCTTTTCCGCCGACATCGGCGCCGCCGCCCTCTCCGCCCTGATGCTGGGCATGGTGGCGGCGCAGTATCCCGTGGGCTGGCTGCTCGACCGCTTCCCGCGCCCCGGCGTGATCGTCGGCTGCGGGCTGGTGGCGGCGGCGAGCTGTGCCCTGCTGCCGCTCTCCCTCGGCCACGACTGGCTGCTCTGGCCGGTGCTGGTGATCCAGGGCGGCGCCAGCTTCGCCCTCTACACCGGCGCCCTGACCGTGCTGGGGGAGCGCTTTCGCGGCAGCCTCCTGCTGGCCGGCTCGGCCTGCTTCGCCTTCGTCTACGGCATCGGCGGCGGTGCCGGCCCGCTGGCCGGCGGCTCCACACTGCAAGGCCTCGGCCCCGATGCCATGATGCTGCTCTTCGCCGCGGTCTTCCTCGCGCTCGCGGTTGCGGTGCTGCGCCTGCCCCTCACACAGGCGCAGGACAAAGGCGCCGCCGTAACCGAGACCACTTGACCGGCAGCGACGAACGGTAGGCTATGCCCTGGCCGCCTCGTGGCCGATGGTGAAGTCGTTCCTGCCGCTGCGGTCGACACCGCGCAGCAGCCAAAGGGGCCGCGTCGCGAAGTCGACGTGCAGGCCGATCTGCGAGCCGGGTTTGAAGAGGTCCCGGTCGAAGTGTGAAGTGGCGGGCATGTAGCGGATCGCCAATCCCGCGCGCCGCTTCGGCGAACGGTTAGGGTTGGACCCGTGGATGATATGCACGTCATGCAGCGAAAGCTGACCGGCCCCCAGTTCCACATCCAATTCGGTCTCTTCGTTCAGGCACTGCGGATCGATGCCGCGGTTCAGCACCAGGCCGTCGCGGTCCTCGCGCAGATGCGGATGCAGGGTCTTGGACTGATGGGACCCGGGGATGACACGCAGGCAGCCGTTCTCCACCGTCGAGTCGTCCAGCGCCAGCCAGGCGGTGCAGGTGGCCAGCGGCCTGATCGGCCAATAGTGGCCATCCTGATGCCAGGGCACCTCCAGCCCGTCGCCCCCGGTTTGCAGAAGATATGGCAGCCCCAGAGGATGATGTCCTCGCCGATGAGCTGCGCCACGATGTCCAGAATGCCGGGCTCGCGGGCGATCTCGAAAAAGGCGCTGTGGCCGCGCACGCCCTCTTCGTTGATGCCACTGACATGGGCGCTGACCAGATGCTCCGGGCGCACGCCGGGATTGTCCGCAATGACCTGGTCGAGGGCCGCGCGCAGCGCCGCCAGCCGCTCCGCCGGCAGACGATAGCGCGGCACCAGCACGCCGTCGCGGCGGTAGCGCGCTACTTCCTCTTGGGTCAGTGCGGCCATGGTGTTGCGCTGCCTCTTGCCAAGTCCGATAAGCTTGCGACGGAACGCGGTAGGCGTGCAAGCGGGGCCTCGCCCCTTGTATGCTTGCTGGACCTCCAGAAACTGGCATCAACATCGAATGCGACAGGTTTGGCTCCCAAAATCACTCGCGAGCGCAAATTCCAAGCATTCGTGTTTAAATCTTCGGTTGACCTGAAGACAATATTCATTCGTGATACGACTACTGGTCGATGCAGCCACATCTAGACAGTTCTGAACTTTTCGCAGCATAGCCAGATATGATGTGGGCGACGGTATTGCACACCTCATCGGGATCTACAGTCCTTGTTACAAAGGGTGAAGTGCTTCGAGGAGGCTTTATGTGTATCTGTACAAGGTCCGGCACTAGGAAGGTTCAAATAGCACAATCGGCTGATTGTCAGATAGATGCCATTGCCATTTGGACTTCAGGCCATAAAGACCGCAAGCCGGACTCAAACACCTTATCCGAGCTGGGTTGCAAGACATGAACCAACCTCTTCAACCAAGCCACAGGGTAATTAAAATCGACTGTGCTATTGCACACGACTTGACTCGTGAAGAATTTCGCAACCATCAATTTCAGCGCTTAGTAGCCATGGGCAAGAGGTTTACAAAGTGCGATTTTAGCTCTTCAGAATTTGAAGCCGCCTATCTAAGGAACTGCACATTTGACTCCTGCGACTTCACAGGATGCAAATTTACAAACTCAAATCTGCGCGGTAGCAGATTTGCCGGCTGCAAATTCGACTATGCGCAGTTTTCCAACACTCACGTAGAGCCGGAAATACTAGATACAGGATGCCCTGGACACGAGAATCTACAGCAAGGTTTCGCTCGAACTCTCAGATTAAATTTCCACCAAATCGGCGATGCTACGGCCGCAAACAAAGCCATAAAAGTAGAGCTGTCGGCTACTCGCATTCATTTGCAGAAGGCTTGGTATTCACGAGAGTCGTATTTCAGAAAAAAGTATTCCGGCCTCCATAGAGCCAAAAAGTTCGTTGAATGGCTTAATTTTGTCATCTTGGATTTCTTCTGGGGCAATGGAGAAAGTCCTATCAGGCTTCTGCGCTCACTGGTGATTCTGATTTTCTTGATTGCGTTAGGCGATGTCTATTTTCTCAGGGATGGCTGTATCCTATCAAGTTATTCCGCTGCTATATTGCAAGCTCCCGAAGTGTTACTAGGCATAACCAAGCCTGCAGATTTTTGGGGTATAGCCTTAGCTGGCATTGCCAGTCTTCGCTACATCATAATTGCCTGTTTGGTTTCAATCCTTATCAAAAGACTGAGCCGGCGATAATGCACATCTATGCTTTTGGATCGATCTGCCGCGGAGATATCTCGGTCGAGTCTGACATTGATCTTTTGGCTTTGGTGGAGAGCCGTGATCCAAGGCTCGACCCGCAAAAATTCTCAATCTACTCGTACAAGCGTATTGGCGAGTTATGGGCGACCGGAAACGCTTTCGCCTGGCATCTAGCGCTTGAAAGCAAGCTCGTCCACTCGGAGGACGGAAGAGATTTCCTAAAGGGATTAGGAATGCCATCGGACTATATTAGTGTAGTAGAAGATTGCCGCCGATTTCGGGAGATTTTTGAATCAGCTCTCTTGTCTGTCCAACAGGACACTCCCAGTTTGGTGTTTGAGCTTTCAACCGTGTTTCTAGCTATAAGAAACACTGCGACCTGCTTTTCGTTAGCGATGTCGCCAAATCCAACATTTGGCAGAGACTCTGCTCGCAAACTTGGTCGGCGAAGTATCCCAATATCGGATAATGTCTATTCGACCTTGATGCAGGCTCGTCTATTGTCTACGCGCGGGGTAGGCGATGATATTGCCGAGATCAATATGCACTCACTACTGAACGAACTTGAAAGCTGTCGGCTTTGGATGAACGAGTTGTGTTTGGAGGCTGAAGCAAATGGACGAATTTGTTAGCAGAATGGCCACTCAGCGACATGTACTAAACGTCGTCAATCGAAACGTTATCTTGTCGGAGAAACTGTTCGGTCTCTCATCTGATGCAATCGAAAGATGGGTAGTTGCAAATCGCATTGAACCAGCGTCAGAAATTGTTCAGCTGCTGAAGCGAATTTCGTCAGAGCTATTCTTCATGGCGACACGAAGTCAAGAACCTGTAAGTGCAGAATATGAGCTTCGCCGACAACAGATAATTGACTCCGTGTCGGCTCTTGAGAACGTCGTGTAGCGATTCGTCGTGATACACAATCTAAAGAAGTCCGAATTGAGCGATACGCGATAAACCGAAGCACCCCTGCTGGGCAGCCCAAGTTACCAGAACAAACACTCTAAAGACTCGTCGCCGCTCTTGCCGCCTGGTCGTAGAGCCCGGAAAGGGCACGCAGGAGGTCGGCGGCCTGGCCGATTTCGGCGTTGAGGTCGTCGCCCTGGCCGCCGGCGAAGACGCTGAAGGCGTTCACCAGGCAGGCCTCCCGCACCTCGCGGTACTTCAGGCAGAGCGCCTCGCCCTCTTCGGTGGTGGCGTAGAAGATCTCCTTGCCGCGCTTGTCGCCGGCCACCAGGCCCAGGCGGGTCAGCTTCTTCAGGGCGTAGTTCACGGTGTGGCTGTCTTCGATGTTGAGGACAAAGCAGATGTCGGCCAGGCGCTTGTCGCGGGCGCGGTGGTTCACGGTGTGCACCACCATCACGTCCAGCGGCCCCAGCTCCGGCTGACCGGCCGCCGCCATGCAGCGGACGATCCAGCGCTCGAAAGCGTTGGAGGCGATGTAGAGGCCGTACTCGAAGGCGCTGAGCTCGGCGGCCCGTTCCGACACCAGATGCGCCGAGGAGACGATCGCCTGGCGGCCGCCGTCCTTCGCGGCAGGTGCCTTCTTCGCCTTGCCGCTCATTCCGCCGCCTCCGCCCGTTCGGCCGCCCGGCCAAAGCCGCCGCCGCCGGGGGTTTCGATCATGAAGACGTCGCCGGCCTTCATCTCCGTCTCGTCGCTGCCCTTCAGTTCGTCGACCCCGCCGTCGGCCCGGAGCACCGCGTTGCGGCCGCGCTGCCCTGCCCCGCCCCCGTCCAGCCCATAGGGGTCGGTGGCCCGATGCAGCGAGAGGATGGTGGCGGTCATCGGCTCCAGGAAGCGCATGCGCCGGATCACGCCGTCGCCGCCCTGGTATTTGCCGGCGCCGCCGGAGCCGTGGCGGATGCGGAAGGCCTCCAGCCTAACCGGGAAGCGCCACTCCAGCACCTCCGGGTCGGTCATGCGGGTATTGGTCATGTGGGAGTGCACGGCGGAAGTCCCGTCGTGGTCCGGCCCGGCGCCGGTGCCGCCGCAGATGGTCTCGTAGTTCTGGTAGCGCTCGTTGCCGTAAACGAAGTTGTTCATGGTGCCCTGGGCCGAAGCCAGCACGCCCAGCGCCCCATAGAGCGCATCGGTGATGCACTGGGAGACCTCGGTGTTGCCGGAGATCACGGCGGCCGGATACTCGGGGCTGATCATGGAGCGTTCGGGGATCTTCAGCTTCAGCGGTTTCAGGCAGCCTTCGTTCAGCGGGATCTCGTCCTCCACCAAGGTGCGGAAGACATAGAGCACCGCCGCCTTGCAGACCGCCGTCGGCGCGTTGTAGTTGCCGCGGTCCTGGGGCGAGGTGCCGGTGAAGTCGATGGTCGCCTCCCGCGCCGCCTTGTCCACGGTGATCTTCACCTGGATTTGGCTGCCGTTGTCCAGCGGGTAGGTGAACTCCCCGTCCTTCAGCACGTCCAGGACCCGGCGCACCGACTCCTCGGCGTTGTCCTGCACATGGCGCATATAGGCCTGCACCACGTCGAAGCCGAAGTGGGCGAGCATCTTGCGCACCTCCTGCACGCCGGTTTCGTTGGCGGCGATCTGGGCGCCGAGG
>NZ_JANQOI010000132.1 GCF_028289705.1 Pelagibius sp. | reverse complement strand
GTAACCGCGGCGAGGGACTGTTCCAGTTCCTGGGTCTTGGTGGCGGCGGTGGCTCGCTCCGCCTCGGCGGCGGCCAGGGCTTCGCGTTCGCCCTCTGCGGCCTGGGTCAGGGTCTTGCGTTCCCCTTCCAGCCGTTCCTGCGCCGCCTGGGCGTCGCCGGCCAGGCTCTCAGCCCGGCTGCGGTCTCCCAGCAACTGGGCGAGGCGCTCCTCGGCCCGTGTCTTGGCTTCCTTCGCCTGGGCTTCTTCGCGGTCCAGGGTGTCGCGGTCGACGTTCAGGCGCTGCAGCGCGGCGGCGGCTTCCGCCTCGGCGTCGCGCAGGGCGGGCAGGGCGGAGGCCGCTTCGGCCTGCTCGCTGGAGCGGGCGGCGGCGGTCTGGGTCACCTCGGCGACGGCTTTTTCCGCCTCGCCATAGGCCGCTTCCGCCGATGCCAGCGCTTCTTTCGCTTCCTGGCCTTCCAGATGCAGGACGATGGCCTCGGAACGGCGGATATGATCGTTGACGTTGCGGTAGCGCGTCGCCTGGCGGGCCTGTTTCTTCAGGCCCTGAAGCTGGGTTTCCAGCGTCGCGATGACATCGTCCAGCCGCTCCAGGTTGGTCTCCGCCGCACGCAGGCGCAACTCGGCCTCGTGGCGGCGGGAATGCAGGCCGGTGATCCCAGCCGCCTCCTCCAGCAGGGAGCGGCGGTCGGCCGGCTTGGCGTTGATCAGGGCGCCGATCCGTCCCTGGCTGACCAGGGCGGTGGAATGGGCGCCGGTCGCGGCATCGGCAAACAGCAGCTGGACGTCGCGCGCCCGGACTTCCTTGCCGTTCACCCGGTAGGTCGAACCGGAGCCGCGGTCGATCTGGCGGGTGACCTCGATCTCGTCGTAATCGTTGAACATCGCCGGCGCCTTGCGCTGGTCGTTATTCAGGTAGAGCGTCACATCGGCCACGTTGCGCGACGGGCGATTGGCGCTGCCGGCGAAGATGACGTCGTCCATCTCCTTGCCGCGCATACTCTTGGCCGAGGTTTCGCCCATGGCCCAGCGCAGGGCCTCGACAAGGTTCGATTTGCCACAGCCGTTGGGGCCGACGACACCGGTCATGCCCGGCTCGATGGACAGCTCGGTCGCATCGACAAAAGACTTGAATCCGCTCAAGCGAAGCTTGGTGAACTGCACCACGCCCGGCTATTCCTCCCCTGCCGTAATACCTGCGACCATAAATCCCCCGCTGATGGCCCCGGCGATCAATCGCCGGTCCTCAAGTCTCCGGCGCAAACTGCTCCAGGACGGTTTTGAACTCGTCGTAGCCGCGCGCGCCGACGACACGCTGGCCGTTGACCACAAAGCTCGGAGTCGAAGCAACCTCATATCTGTCCCGCCCGTCGGTCTGGACCTCGAGAATCCGGGTGATCTCAGCCTCGTCGGTGATACAGGCTTCGAAGGCTGCCGGGCTCAGGCCGGCGAGGCCGGCCAGTTTCTGCAAGGCGCCGATCGGATCTTCGTTGCGGCTCCAGCTCTGCTGATTCTGGAACAGGACCTCGATGAAGCCGAAGAAGCCGTCACCCTCAATGCAATTGGCCGCCGCCGCGGCCCGCAACCCCAGCTGATCCAGCGGATAGTGGCGATAGACCAGGCGTGCCCTGCCGGTGTCGATCCACTCGGCCTTCACCTGCGGCAGGGTGCCGCGATGGAAGCTGGCGCAATGCGGGCAGGTCAGTGAGGAATACTCAATGATGGTGACCGGTGCGTCATCGGCGCCGAGGATGCGGT
>NZ_JANQOI010000127.1 GCF_028289705.1 Pelagibius sp. | reverse complement strand
CCGCGCCGGTCGCCGCCATGTCGGCGGGGCTCTGTCCGATCACGGAGGCCAACCTCGGCGACGGCCTGTTCCCGGCGGTGGACTACCTTGCGGCCGGTGGCGCCTGGGGCATCGGCTCCGACAGCCACATCTCCGTCAGTCCCGTCGAGGAACTGCGCTGGTTTGAATACGGCGAGCGCCTGGCGCGGCGCCGGCGCAACGTCCTGGCGGGGGAGGGGGCGGCGGCTTCCCTCGGCTACCGGCTCTACAGCGACGCCCTGGCCGGCGGTGCCCAGGCCCTGGGCCGGCCCATCGGCGCGCTGGAGGTCGGCTGCCGCGCCGACCTGGTGGTGCTCGACACCACCTCGCCGACGCTCTGCGAACTGCCGATCGAACGCCTGCTGGACGCCCTGATTTTCGCCGGCAACCGTAACCCCGTGCGCGACGTCATGGTGGGCGGCCAGTGGCTGGTCTGCGACGGGTCCCACAAGGACGAGCGCGCGGTGCTGGAAGACTACCGCACCGTCCTGCGTGATGTGCTCGCCTGACCGGCCGGAACACCCCTGCCTGTGACAATTCTGTGACGGTAAAGTTGCATTCCGCATAATGACGTGGGGGTGGCACGTCCCTTGTCGCGTGGCTTTACAGCCTCGCCCAGCCTCGGAATGTCCAATAAATCTCCGTAAGATCAGTCAGTTGATCCATCCTAACCGATCAGCGTAGTCGTTTGCGGGGGCATAAGATGTAAATATTCCTTACAACTTGGCCGGGCAACAGAGGAGGTGCGCCGCTAAGTCTTTGCCGTAGAACGGCTTCCTGAACTGGAACGCTTCTTGCGTAAGGTTAACGACGGGTTAAGCGCGCAAGCAGATCGCCGCGGCGGCCGGAACGGTGGCGGGTCCTTGGGGCCGGCCCACCAATGACCGGGGACCAGGTACGGAAAACCGGGAACCAGGTGTGGAAAGAGGGGAGCACTGCAGATGATGAGCGTGAGACGACTTCCGCAGGCTGTTCTAGGCTTGGCGCTCCTGGCCTGTCTGGCGGTTCTGATGACGGCGCGCAGCGCCGAGGCCGTGGTGATCTACGATTTCGAGGGCGCCTGTGTCGTCGGCTGCACCGCGCCACCCAACGCCTCCGCCGTGCTGACTCTTGTGGACACCTACGTGCCGGGCACCCAGCTGCTAGACACCGACTTCATCTCCTTCGTCTACACCTCGTCCACCGGGACCTACAACATTCCGGGCGATGGCGTCTTTGACGACTTTTCGCTTGGCAGTCCCAACGGCAGCCTGCCGGCCGTCAGTGGGCTTGCGGACGTGGCCATCGACTTCGCCGGCGGCGGTACATTCTTCCAGACGACTGTCGGGGGATGGAACAGCACTTTCGCACCCTTGAGCTTTGCTGATTCGGGAGCCGAGTACGGCTGGACGCTGCGGGTCGTTGCCGTTCCGGAACCGGCGACCCTGGCTCTTTTCGGCCTTGGGCTGGTGGGCCTCGGCTTGGCCAGACGGAGAATCTGCCCCAAGTCGGCCGAGGCCTGACCGCCGCCACGCGCCAGCGCCTCTGACAAACAGACCCTCCAGAGACCGCGGCTGCTTGTCTCCTAAGGCAGCCGCTTTTATGTGCACGATGCCACAGAAGGCCGTCGCCGGCTCCTTTGCGGTGGCTCCTGCAAGGACGGGGGCAAGGTGCCGATAAATGATCGCGCTCTGGTGAGAGACCCGTCGAGTTTGTATCGTTAAAGGCGTTTTGCGTCTGGACTCGCTTTCCCCTTGCTCTTACATCGCAAATGACCGACGGACCGGAAATCTGAGGGCCGGTATCGTCGGCGGCATTCTGTGGAGGAGGCCAAGAGATCTTCAGGTCGCTGGTTCTGGCACTTCTGGTTCTCTCTGCGTTCGCAGCGCCCGTGGTGGCCTGCACGGTGCCGCCCCCTGAATTCACCAAGCCTAAGCGGCTGTTGGTTGCCGACTCAAACCAGATTGCTTGGGCGCGCGCCCTGGAGCCGTCGGACATACGGGTTTCGCTCGGCCTCTCAGAGGAGGCACCGACATTCGAGGTGATCGAAGTCCTGAAGGGTGACGTGCCGTCGCCTTTCACCTTGCCAATCGGCAGCTATGCGGCACTTGACACCAATCCTGCCTTGATCGGCGATGATTTTGACGGCCACCGCGAGGGAAACCTCCTGGCGCTGTACTACAGCCGCTCCTTCAACAATTCCCTCTGCGAAATGGTTCCTGTCTTCGTGCCCGGCGAGTCCTATCTGATCTTTCTCGATCATCCGCACTGGTCGGCTTATGAGATCGTGCGCAGCGAAGACGATCTCTGGCTGCAGAAGGTCCGGGAGCTGGTTCGAGAGCAGGGCGGCTGAAAGTAGATGGCGGAGAAAAGCACCGACAAGATGCTCGCCGTCTGGCCCGACGATGAGGTGCTGGGGCGTCTGGGCAGACCCGTCGAGAAGCGCGACCTCACAACCCAAGATGTCAAAGACCTGCTGCGCCTTGGACGCCTGCGCTTTGTCGTGCTCAGCCTAGGCGAGCCGGTCTTCGAAGTGTCGCTGGCCGACTGTTACGACTTCTGGAAGCGCGATGTGAAGCACCACATCTGCGATCAGGAACATTGCTATCTTGAGGACTTCGAGGGCGACTATTTCTATTTCGCCACCGAATGGGACGACCGTTCCGGCATACCACTTGTCCTCCTTTTCAAGAGCCATTAGAACGAACTAGTCTTGTCGGAGTGCGAATAAATCCGCGGCATTCCAAGGGGCTAGAGGCGGTGAGGGGGAGTGGCAATGGCGCTGAGAGGGTTGGCCGTCTGTGTGCTGTTCGCTCTATGCACCGCTTGCGGCTCCACAACAACGATAACGCCAGAAGAAGCTGAGCGCTTCAATCGTCTGGTGGTGGAAGCCAATGCGCTTAGCGAGCAGTACGTCTGGCTCGAAGGGCGCCCTCGAGCCCTTCCGGATCGAGGCAAGCTCGAACGGGCTGTCGCCTTGTACGATGAGGCGCTCGGCATCTATCCTGAGAGCTGGCAGACATTTGTGCTCAGAGGCAAGACACAGCAGGCGCTCATCCAACCTGAGCAGGCACTTCTTTCATTCAGAGAAGCCTATAGACTGAACCCAAACGACGTCGTTGTGGTCTATGCCTACGTTGGCGGTGCCTTGGAGGCAAACAGACCCCAAGAAGTGCTGAAGGTCGCCCGGCGTTCCGTGGTGGACTTCCCGGAGGAGACCAACTTCCGAACCAATCTGGCGACTGTGCTGATTCTTGTGGGTCGAGCAGATGAGGCCATCAGGCAAGCGAGCATGGTTTTGCGCGTTCGTCCAGGCGATCGTATCGCAGCCCGCTTGCTCTTGATCGCAAGTGAGATTAAGTCGGGGTTACGAGAGCAACCCAATTCGGTCGCTGACCTGACAAGGCGGTAAGCCAAACCGCGGGAAACAAAGGGACCTCGACAGTTTGTTTATCATTCCGGTTTTCTAGATCCATGACCTCCATCTCCTTCACCTATCTCTCCGGGCCCGACATCGCGGCTCTGGAGATGACCGACGACGAAATCCTCACCGCCGTGGAGCGCGGCCTCACGGCCCAGGGTTTGGGGCGGTCGGTCATCGAGCCGCGGGTGCATCTTGAGCCCGATCCGGCCTTCCACGGCCACTTCAACGTGCTGCGCGGCTACATCGGCAAGGCGGCGGGCTTCAAGTCCGGTGGCCTGGCGGGCGTCAAGATCGTCGGCGACTACGTCGACAACTACAAAAAGGGCCTGCCCTCGGAGATGGCGCTCCTGAACCTCTTCGATCCGGAGACCGGTATGCCCCGGGCACTCCTGGATGCGACGGCCATCACCGAGATGCGCACCGGCGCTATCACCGCCCTCGGCGCGAAGTACCTGGCGCGCAAGGACAGCAAGGTGCTGGGCCACATCGGCGCGCGGGGCACCGCTTATTGGAACGTCCGCCTGCTGAGCCACCTCTTCGACCTTCAGGAGATCCGCGTGCATTCGCGGCGCCCGGAAAGCCGCGAGCCCTTCGCCGAACGGCTCGCTGCCGACCTCGGCAAGCCGGTGGCGGCGGTGGAGGACTGGCAGGCCTGCCTCGAGGGTGCCGACATCCAGGTTGAGGCCTCCCGCCTCATGGAACCGACGCCGCTGTTCAAGACCGACTGGGTGCAGCCCGGCAACTTCGTCGTGCCCTACGGCACCATGAGCGCGGTGGAGCTCTCGCTCACCGATGTCATGGACAAGCTGGTGGTGGACGACTGGGGCCAGTGCAAGGGCGGCAAGCTGGGTTCGCTGCGGGCCCATGTGGAGACAGGCAAGCTGTCGGAGCAGACGCTGCACGGCGAGCTCTGCGAGATCGTCACCGGGAGCAAGCCGGGGCGGCAGCGCGACGACGAGACGATCCTCTTCTGGCACCGCGGCCTCTCCCTCTCCGACATCGCCCTCGGCGCGGCGATGCTGGAGAAGGCCGCCGAGCGCGGCCTCGGCCGCGAACTGCCTTACGCCTAAGCGCTTCAGACTGACTCTCGGCACCTGATCTCCGAAAGGGGAGCCTTGACGCCAAGAGCTGGCTCCTGTATTTAACCGACCAGTTACTTAAAGAATCGGTTAAATACGATATGCCCTCGGACCCTCTCAGTACGACTTTCGCAGCCCTGGCCGACCCGACCCGCCGGGCGATCCTGGCGCGGTTGTCCGACGGCGAAGCCACCGTCGGCGAGCTGGCCGAGCCCTTCGCGATGAGTCTCCCGGCGGTCTCCAAGCATCTGAAGGTGCTGGAGCGCGCCGGGCTCATTGCCCGCGGCCGCGAGGCCCAGTGGCGGCCCTGCCAGTTGCAGGCGGAACCCCTCAAGGAGGCGACCGGCTGGCTGGAGCACTACCGCCGCTTCTGGGATGAGAGCTTCGACCGCCTGGATGCCTACCTGCAGGAACTGCAGAGCGGCAAAGCTCCGAAGAAGAAGCGTTAGCCATGTCCCCCGACGAGGAGCCCAACATGAACAGCCCTGCTGCCGCAAAGCCGTTCGACGCCCGCCCGCTGCATTTCACCCGCCGCTTCGCGGCGCCGCGCGCTCTGGTCTTCGAGGCCTGGACCGATCCCGACCACCTGGCGCGCTGGTTCTGCCCCGCCGGCTTCACGGTCACGCGGTCTTCGGTGGACCTGCGGATCGGCGGCGGTTTCGCCGTCTCCATGCGCTCGCCGGACGGCGACGACTTCCATTGGCGCAACAGCTACCGCGAGATCGTGGTGCCTGAGCGCCTCGCGTATAGCAGCGCTGTTTTGGGCGGCGGCGAGCGGCCGCTATTCGATGCCGCCGCGACGGTCACCTTTGCCGACGACGGCGGCGGGACGCTGCTGACTGTCGATGCCGTTGTGGAGAGACTCCACGACCCGTCGGCGGCGCCTCTGGCGGCGGCCATGGAACCGGGCTGGGCCGACGGTCTGGACAATCTGGCCGCCTACCTGGACCAGTGCGCGCAAGAGAGGTGAAGAGCCCTTTGAGCCACCGGCAAGACCTGCGGAGCACCTGACAATGACCCACCGGAAGATCGCATCACGCAACGAATGGCTGCAGGCGCGCGAGGCACTGCTGGCCAAGGAGAAGGCCCTGACCCGGCAGCGCGACGCGCTTTCCGCCGAGCGGCGCGCCCTGCCCTGGGTGAGGATCGAGAAGCCCTATGTCTTCGAAGGCCCGGAGGGAAAGCTCTCGCTGGCCGATCTCTTTGCAGGCCGCAGCCAACTCATCGTCCAGCACTTCATGCTGGCACCCGGCTGGGAGGAGGGCTGCGTCGGCTGTTCCCTCTGCGCCGATCACGTCGACGGCGCGAACCTGCATCTGCCCCAGCACGATGTCAGCTTCACCGCCGTCTCCCGCGCGCCCTTTGCTGAGATCCAGGCCTTCAAGAAACGTATGGGCTGGCGCTTCAGCTGGGTGTCCTCTTTCGGCAGCGACTTCAACTACGACTTCCACGTTTCCTTCACCGCCGAAGACCAGGCCAGGGGACGCGTCTATTACAACTTCGCCGAACGCGACTTCATGAGTGAAGAGCTGTCAGGCACCAGCATCTTTGCAAAGGACGCAAGCGGCGCCGTCTTCCACACCTATTCGTCCTATGCCCGCGGCGATGAACACCTCTTGGGGGTCTACAACTACGTCGACCTCACGCCCAAGGGCCGCAACGAGACCGGCCCCCGCGGCAACCTGATGGACTGGGTGCGGCTTCACGACCGCTATCCGGACTGAGGGTTGGACAGAGCCGAAGCTGCTAGGGCGGCAGGCCGAGGGCGCTCAGCCCGTCCCCCAGCCGGTCCAGGAAGTCGGGCCGGAAGGGGACCGCGGTTACGACCTGGCCGACCGTCAGGTCCGGGTTGAAGCGGCGCAGCGCGCCGAGCGATTCCCGCGCCTTCTGCGGTTCGCCCAGCCGGGCGTAGGAGACGGCGAGACTTCGGTTGGCCCATGTCAGCTCCGGTTGGGCGCGCATGGCGTGCCGTATCCAGGAGGCCGCCGCGGCATACCTGGCTGCATTGAAGTGAGCGCTGCCGATGCCGACGAAGATGTTCGCTCTCGAAGACGCCGGCCCGAGCCGCAGCGCACGGCGGAAGTGCGC
>NZ_JANQOI010000110.1 GCF_028289705.1 Pelagibius sp. | reverse complement strand
GCGCACTTCGAGCGGATCGAGGACGCCGAGCTGCGCGGACGCAGCGCGCCCACAGCCATCTGGGCCGCCCGTTCTGAGCCTGTGGTGGCAAACGCGGGCGCCACGACGCCCTAGCGGTCGGGCCCTAGACAAGGCGGTCACCCCCCGGCAGGCGCTTGCGCAGGCTTTGCAAGCCATAGAACGCCAGATAGGGCGTGAGGTCGGGGTTGCGGGCGTAGATGCGCCCGGCATCCCAGACGCGGCGGCGTTTCAAGGCTGCTTGGAACTCCACGAGCCGGATGTTGAGGTCCACGGACCACTGCCGCTTCTGCAGGGCCGAACGCAGATCCGCCCCGCCCTGGGGCGTGGCGCGCAGGAGGTCCAGCCGGTTTGCGGCACTGAGCTGGCGGAGGTCTTCCAACGTCAGCCCGCGCGACAGGGACCCGGGCCTCTGGGTGTAGCGGTAGCCTGCCTCCGGGTCAGTGAGGAAGCGCCCGCCGCAGAGCAAGGCGTCGAGGAGAAAGTGATAGTCCTCGGCGATCCTCAGGCGCTCGTTCTGGCGCAGTCCATGGCGTTCGACAAAGCGCCGGCGCAGGATCGGCTTCAGATAGCCCAGCTTGAACCCGCGGGTCAGGAAGAGATTGCCGCGCACGAAGCGCGCCGCCGAAAGCGGTCCGCGAAATGCCGCGCTGCGGGCCGGCAGGGCGGTTCCCAGATCGCGGCCCTCCGGGTGGGCGACGAAGCGGAGGTTGTCGGCGATGATGTCCGCCTCCTCCCGCTCCGCCCGGGCGATCAGCCTTTCCAGCCTTTGCGCCCCGAAGCTGTCGTCGGCATCCAGCACCGCAAGCCAGCGCCCCTGCGCGGCGGAGAATCCAAGGTTGCGGGCGGCCGCCGCGCCGCGATTGACGTCCGAATGCAACAGCCGGACCCGATGGTCCCTCGCCGCGTAGCTTGTGGCGATGTCGGCGGTGCGGTCCCGGGAGGCGTCGTCGATCACCAAGACCTCGAGGTCGTCCAGAGACTGCGCGAGAACCGAGTCCAGAGCCCCACCCAGGGAACCCTCGGCATTGTAGGCCGGCAGAATGACCGAAACGCGGGGCATCGCCATGACCTTGCCTCTTGCGTCAGTAGTATTTGCGGAAGCTGCGGTCGGCATAGCCGACGGTATAGGGGTTCCTGCGGGCGCTGCGGTTGATCTTGGCCTGGGTCATGACCGTCCCGGCGACATGGGCGCGGCCCCTGCGCAGACGCTCCACCGAAGTCTGCACGAAGGTCTTCGGCGTGCGCTGCCAGCGCACCACCATGACCACCTGGTCCGCCAACTCCGCCAGGGTGGCGGCGTCGGATACGGCCAGCACCGGCGGCGCGTCGATACAGACCAGGTCGTACTGATCGGCGGCCGCGCGAATGAACTTCGCCAGCTTCGGCGCGCGCAGCACCATCAGCGGGTCCGCCACATCGGTTCCCGGCCCGATCACCGAGAGTGGCGTGTCCTCGTCCATCTGGACCGCTTTCTCCAGCGGACAGTCGGCCAGGACGAAGTCGGAAAGCCCCAGGCGCGTCTCCTGTTCCGATGCGCGCAGGTCGGCATCGATCAGCAGCACGTTCATCCCGGCACGGGCCAGCGAGGTGCAGAGCGTGCGCGAACAGACGGACTTGCCTTCATTGGGGACCGAGGAGGTCACCAGGACCACGTTGCCAAGGTTGAGGGCCCGGCGGTCGACCCGAAGCGCGGCGAAGATGCCCTTGTGCGCTTCGGCAAAGGCCGAGTTCGGGTCTTCCGCGAGGAAGCGCTCCAGCCCCATGCCCTTCAGCTTGCGCGAGGTCACCTGCGGAATGACTGCGAGGACCGGCAGCCCAAGCGCGGACTGCAGCTCTTCCGGGCCGCGATAGCCGCGGACGGTCAGCTCCAGCAAGAGGATGACCAAGGCCCCCAGGCCGCAGCCGGCCACCACGGCCATGACATAGTTCAGGCGCGTCTTCGGGAAGGAGGGACCGGTCGGGATGCTGGCCAGGGCCAGGATCCGCGACTGTGCCTGGTCGTAGTCCAGGTGCTCGGTTTCCTTATAGCGATTGAGGAAGGAGGCGAAGACCTCGCGGGTCGCTTCGGCTTCGCGCTGCAGCGCGCGCAGCTCGATCTGCGCGGCGTTCAGGGCGTCGGAGTCCTGCTGCAGCTTCCTGAGCGAAGTCTTGAGGGAACCCACCCGCTGCTGGGCGATGTTCTTTTCGTTCTGCAGGCTGGCCAGCAGGCTCTGCACCTCTTCCAACATCTGTTGCTGACGCTTGGAAAGCTGGGAGCGTACCGCAATGACCTTGGGATGGCGCTCGCCCAGGGTCGTCAGCAGTTCCGATTCCTGCTCTCTCAGCCGCATTTCCTCGAGCCGCAGGGAATCGATCACGGTCGACTCCACCCCGTCGAAGGCCGCGGTCTGCCCCCTGCTGCTCATGGCGATCTGGACCCGGGCCAGCCGTTCGTTGACGGTATCCAGTTCGAGCTGCGCGTCGAGCTGCTTGCGGCTGAGAGAGAAGATCTGCTCGGCCAGTAGCTCGCCGTCGCGTTCGGAGATGATCGGCGTTGTCGCCCGGAAGTCCTCGACGGCGCGCTCGGCGGTCTCCACATCGCCGCGCAGATCGCTGATGCGGGCGCTGAGGAAGGTGTTCGCCCCCGCAAGGGCGGCGGTCTTCAGGCGCAGTTGATCGCGGATGTATTGATCGGCGATGGCATTGGCGACCTGCTGAGACAGCGCCGGATCGTTGGTCGTGTAGGAGATCGAGATCACGCGCGACGAACCCTGGATCGCCACGTCCAGTTTCCACAGGAAGGCATTGACGATCCTGGTCTGGCCCCAGTCCCGCTGAGCCTCCTCGGCATTGAGATCCCAAACCCCCGGTGCTTCGGCGAGTTCCACGCCGCGGCTGCGTGGTGTCTCGTCCTTGAGCCAGGCGATGATCGGCTGGAAGAGGCCTTTGACCGCGGCCTTGACGTCGTCCCTCAGGCTCTTCTCCTTGGGCAGCAGCGCCGGATTGAACTCCGCGAGGGCCGCGAGGCCAAGGCTGTCGATCACCTCTTGCGCCACGGTCGGCGACCGGATGATCTGCACTTCGCTCTGCATGGTCTCCAGGCTGACCGGCAGGCTCGGGATCACCGACTCGATCTCGATTACATTCTGCTGACGCGGCTCGACGATCACCGTGGCCGTCGCGGTATAGCGGGGAGTGATCAGGCCATTGCCGATCACGGCCAGGGACAGCGCCAGCAAGAGGGTCACGATAATGATGGATTTGCGCCGCCAAAGGACGCCGAGGAGCTGCATGATCGAAAGGTTCATGAACTCGGCGGGCGCAGAGGCCGGCAGTTGCCTTAGGGTCGTCATCCTTTCCCCCTGCCGCAGGTCATGCATCCATCCAGCTCGCAGAAAACCGATCCCCGCCCTTGCATGGAAGGAGCAAAGGGTGGCGGCGAGAGACGCGAAGGCCCCAAGACGATCCTGATTTTCGGAACCATATCAGAGACATGGCGCGGATGCCGCGTCGCTCCTGCGATGTCCGACAAAAAACACAGACTGCGGCCCGTGCCTCGGACGGCGGCAGCGCCTGCGTTCAAGCGCCATGAACGTCCCTGTACTCCAGATGATCATGGCCCAGGGTGCTGGCGATCAGCCCGCAGCCGCGGCAGAGCGTGTAGAGAGGGCGGACGATGCGCCGGCGTTCGCCGAGACCGAGCACCAGAAGGTTGGCGGCAAAGAGCCCACTGCCGGCGGCGACACGCAACAGGCCGCGTAGACCATTGACCGCCGGGCGCCAGCGCGAGGCTTCATGCCCGCGCAGGAAGAGCTCCGCCTCGACATTGCCGGTCCGATACCAGCGCCGCATCAGCCAGCCCAGGCGGGCCCGGCTCTCGGGCACCGCTTCGTAGACCACGGCATCGGCGGCGTAGACCATCCGCTCTCCGGCGTTGAGGAGATCGCGAAACAGCAGGGTGTCCTCGCCGCCGCGCAGCGCGAAGCGATGGTCGAAGCTGAGGCCGTGCCGGCGCAGCACATGCAGATCGATCAACACATTGGCGGTATGGGCGTCGCTGATCGTCGCCCCGTCGGCAAAGCGGTGGGTCTCGAAGAAGCCGCTGCTGACGATCCACCCCGGGGTTCCCGGCGGAAACAGCGGCTGGACCGCACCGAGCACCACGGCCGCCCCGCTGACAGATCGCCGGTTCAGGAGTGCGTCCAGCCAGCCGGGGTCCGGAAACTCGTCATCGTCAATGAAGGCGACGGCATCGGCCCCCAGCTCGGCCGCCCGCATCAGCGCGGCGTTGCGGGCGAAGGTAATCCCGCGGCGGGGTTCGCTCACATAGTGCAGTGGCCAGGGAAAGGCGGCGGCTGCCTCTTCAACCAGGGGCCGCGCCTGCCCCTCAGCCGAGTTGTCGACGATCACCACGTCGAACCGGCGCGCCTGCTCGGTCCGCATTTCCAAAGCCGCCACGGCGTTCAACAACCGCCGCAAACCTTGGGGCCGCCGATAGGTGGCGGCACAGAGCGCGACGCGCAGGGCGCTCATCCGGTCTTGCGGCTGCTCTGCGGCAGCTCCCAGGTCTGGAAGCGTTGGCCCTGGCGCGCTTTCAGCAGGCCCAGGCCGGTCGCCGCAAGGGCGCGCAGGATTTCCACCGGGCCGGCAAGCGGCGGGACCCAACGGCTGCGCCCGAGGCCATAGGCGGCGACCAGGAGGAGCGGAAGCCACAGCGCCCATGGGCCGAGGCCGACGAGCCACAGCCAGGCGGTCCCCGCCGCGAGACCCAGGAGCAGGAAATAGATGCCGAACCAGCGCAGGAGCTTGTGCGAGAGGTACTTGAAGCGATCCAGGGCCGGCAGCCGGCGCATGCGCGGCCACAGAAGACGGTGGCAGTTGAAGGCCTGACAGGCGATGCGCACCTTGCGGCGAAACTCGTCGCCGCTGTCGGTGGTCATCCGTTCATGGGCCAGCACATCGGGCACACTCACCACGCGGTAACCGGCGCAGAGGATGGACAGCGAGACATACATGTCGTCGATGATGTCCGCGGGCACTTTCGGATAGAGCCGGCGCCGCACCGCGAAGAGCGACCCGTCGGCGCCCATGGTGGAACCGCAGCGGCTCTCCGCCGCCTTGATCCGCTCCTCAAGGCGCCAATAGAGGGCGCCGGTGGCTGCCGTCGCCCCCTCCTCCGGATTGCTATAGACCAGGCGGCCGCAGACACAGCCCACCTCCAGGTCCCGGAAGGCCCTGCGGACCGCCATGAGCGCGCTTGGCTCCACCATCACGTTGGCGTCGGTAAAGAGCACATAGTCACCGCTTGCCGCCTGCACCAAGCTGTTCATGCCGTGGCTCTTGCCGAGCCGCTGCGCCGAGGCGACGACGGTGATCCAATCTTCCTCGGCCTGAAGCAGACGGGCCGTCGCATCGCTGCTGCCGTCGGAGTAGGCCAGGATCTCCAACCGCGGGTCTTGCGCGACGAGGCGGCGGAGGTTTGCGATCTTCTCAGACAGCACAGCTTCTTCGTTGTAGGCACAGAACGCCAGAGAGAGGCGTGGCTGCCGTTCGGCCGGTTGTGTCGGCTCCAGCGGTTTCAGCGGGCGCGGGGGCATCCAGGAGAGAACCAGCGGATAGAGCAGATAGGGATAGATCACCGCGAACGCGCAGAGCCCGCACAGGGCGAGGAGCAACGTTGCGGGATCCGCCAGCGCCGTCACGCCCCGCCCCTATCCTCTGTTCGGGCACGCAATCCGGAGCTCCCGCTCTGACGAAGCAAATCGCCACTGCGCCGTTCCGCAAGCCCCAGGATCATCTCGCAGAGATCGCGGGTGTCGTAGAGGTCGCAGAACTCCCGCGTGGGCAGGGAAAGGATGTGCTGGCGGCGTGCCAGATGCTCGTCCCAGGAATACCACCGCAGGAAGGCGATCAGGTTGTCCAGAACGGGCCCGTCGAAGGTATAGCCAAGCGCCAGCTCGCGCACCTTGTCACCGGTCTCTGTGCCCTTCTCGGCCAGGGCGACGCTGCCGTAGTAGCCGCCCTCGTAAATCCGGTTGGGCAACAGCCATTTGGAGTTGCTACCTTCGTCCAGGAAATCGAAGGCCCAGGTCAGATGGACCTTCCCGTAGATTTCCGCCAGGTCTTCCGGGTTCCGATACTCGCCGCCGTAGGTCATGTTCGGGTGCTTGGCGATGGCCTCCTCGAAGACCGCGAGCCCGGTCTCCGTCGGATAGCCCCTCATGTAGATTTCGACGCGTTCGGGCAGCGCTTCGGCCAGGCGGCACAGCATGTCCAGACTCTTCGGGCAGCGCAGCGTGCCGAACCAGCCGATCACCCACTTCTTCGGTGGCTCAGCGCCCGCGCCGGGCACAGCCATCCCCGCTGCCGGTCTTTCGATCAGCTTCGCCTTGGCAAAACTGATCTTGTTCTCCAGCAGGAAGGAGCGTCCGCGATAGCCTTGCACCGGGGTGAAGTAGCGCGCCATGAACCCTGGCGATGAGATCACCAGAAGATCGCAGCGCCTGAGAACGCGGCGCTCCAGCCAACGCATCAGATAGTTTGCGGGCCGCCCACCGATGAAGATCCGCTGGATGTCCAGAACCTCATAGACCAGCGGCGCTTCGGATCGGGACAGAATGCGTGCCAGGACTGCGAGGACGCACATGTCGACGTTGCGGGCGTAAATGAAGGTGGCCGACCTCAGTGCCGCGCGATGCTTGAACAGCAGGGGAAGCGCGCCCAGCAACTTCGGCAGGCGCTTCGCATAGGCGCGGTCGGTGGTGGTCCCCAGGTGGACGTTCTCCCAAAAGGGGACGAACGCCTGATTGAATTTCTCGCGGCGGAAGCTGAAGCCGAGAACCTCGAGCCCCAGGGCGGTAAAGCTGCGGATGCGTTTGATGACCGTGCTTTCGGCCCAATCATGACCGAAGACCACCGGAGTGCCCGCCATCGGATCGTCCGCATCGCGCGGCTGCTGGAGCGTCACGGTCGTGTCTAGGCCCTGGCGCGCAAACGTCTGGCGGAGCCGGTTGTCAGCGAGAGCTCCCAGTCGATCGCCGTGTTGACGATCACTTCGATGCTGTCGAAGCGGGGAACCCATGACAGAGTCCGCTTCAAAGCCGTCGGGTCGGCAACCAGACTCGGCGGGTCGCCGCGCCGCCGCGGCGCCAGGCGGGCATTGAGCGGCCGCCCGGTGCATTGCTCGACCGCCCGCAGAACCTCGCGCACCGAATAGCCCTGCCCGTATCCGCAGTTCAGGATCCGGCTCTCGCCGCCGCCCTCGAGATAATCCAGCGCCGCCAGATGCGCGCTTGCGAGATCTGAGACATGGATGTAGTCGCGCACGCAGGTGCCGTCCGGCGTGTCGTAATCGCTGCCGAAGATGGCAATGGAGTCCCGCGCGCCGGTCACCACTTCGCTTGCCACCTTCAGAAGGTGCGTCGCTTCCGGGCCCAACTGGCCGCTCCGCCTCAGAGGGTCGGCACCGGCGACATTGAAGTATCTGAGGGCGACGAAGCGAAGATCGCTGACTGCGGCCAGGTCTCTCAGCATCCACTCGGTCATCAGCTTCGAGGTGCCGTAGGGATTGATGGGCCGTGTCGCAGCGGATTCCGGAATCGGATTGACGTCGGCTACGCCATAGACCGCAGCCGAGGATGAGAAAATGAACGTCTTGATCCGCGCGCGCTCACAGGCCTGCAACAGATTGCGGCTGACCGTGACGTTGTTGTGGTAGTAGGCCAGCGGATCGGCGACCGAGCGCTCGACGAGGATGCTGCCGGCAAAGTGAATGACGGCTGAGATTTTGTATCTCTTCAGGACGGCTTCGAGCAGCATCCCGTCGCCGGCGTCGCCCTGGATGAAAGGCACTTCCCCCGGGACGAGGCTGCGGCTGCCCGCCGAGAGATCGTCCAGCACCACGACCCGCCGCCCGGCCTGAAGCAGCGCGAGAACCGTGTGGCTTCCGATGTACCCGGCCCCGCCGGTGATCAGTGTCGTATTGCCAGGGTTCATCGCCGGACCGCTCCACTCTGACACGCAAAGACCCGTAATGCCGGCGCATGCCGGCATCGGAGATCCACCTCTCCTCCCGAGATTGCCCGACCGGTCGATCACTGCGGCGAGGCAGGAACTTACCGTCCCAGGCTCACGCGACCGCAGTCGGACAGACCCGCAAGCACGATTTTCTTGTTCTTTGCCTGCTCAGTTCGTCTGAGTGCTTTTCGTTATCGTTCCAATGGCAAGGAGGAGTTTTATCCGGCTCTCAATTGCGCGCGTGTAGCAAATATCGGGCAGTTTTGAGATGGTGCCGGCCCCATTGCCGGCGCCGAATAAACCCCGTCGTGCCGCCGCAACCCGCCCGAACCAGCCGCGGCGCCGATCATCCGCGACGGCGTTGCTTTGCATGTGCCGATCGCGCCAGCGCCTCACAGAGCCGTCATCAGGACCCATTTGGCTGCTGGCTCCAGTGGAAAGGACTGTGCGTCGATGTAACGAATTGTTAAGATTCTCTCGCCAGGGTTTATGAGGTTCGATTCGCGGCACCGTACCGCGATGGTGAGGGGCAACCGGCGGGCAGCGACTTGCAACAACCAGCCAACAGGGCTGTGACAGCGCCAATGCATGAGCACAGAGAGTGGCCGCGCTATTCCGCTGTGCGGACCTTCGCTCTGACCGCGCACTTGGGCGGCAGGATCTATCCCTGTGTCGTCGCCGATGTCTCGCTTGGCGGGGCGCGCCTGCTCTTTGACCGCGATGTTCCCCTGGAGGGGATTCAGGACTCAGGCATCTCCCTCAGCCATCCCGAGGCGGAGACGGTCGTTTGTCTGCCGATGTGGCGCGAAGCCGGACAGGTCGGAGTCCAGTTCGATTTTTCCGAGGAGTCCCTCGGACTGATCTCCGTCTGTATCCGCAAGATGGTCCATCTCGATCAGGCACCCTGACGCCGCCGATCGGCCACAGGTTTAGGCCCGGCGTCCCGACGCCGCATCCCTCAACAACACTGTCTGTGAAGTGACGCGCTTAGTCCGATGCGAGTGCGCGCTTGCGAGCGCTTCTCCAAGAGGCCGAGTCGAAGGTCACGGACTCTACCGCCGCACCGTTCACCGCCCCGTCGTTCACCGCCCGTATCCGACTGAACGCCACCGCGTCTTCGTCACGCTCACTCAGAACCTTTTTCAGAGGCCGGATCGGCCGCCTGAGGTAAGGACTGATGAACATGGCTCGATTTTCGTCGCCAGGTTTGCTCACAGGGTTATTCCCCGATTTATCCACAAGATCTGGTGGTTACGCAGGATGCTCGCACCAGATCCTTAGGCTGTCAATCGAGCGCCCTGTGGAACTTGGGGGTAACTCGATTTGAGCTTTTCGTTCAAAGGTTAAGGCAGTCTGCGCTACCGATGGTTACAGCGGAGCCGGCCGCGAGGGCTGGTTCTACACGCTTGAGCGAACGGTCAGGGGACCAGCTTGCAGCGCGCCTCTGCAATGCAAACGAGTGCTTCAAAGAGCTGCGGATCGGCGTCCAGCTCACCCTGGCGGAGCATCTGCTGCAGCGCTTGAACCTGGTCGGCGGCGCCCTTGCCGCTGGTGTCCGGCGCATCGATGGCCGAAGCCGTCAGGGGCCCGAGTGCATCCTTGATTGCGGTGCTCAGATCCCGATCCGCCTGCAGCTCGGCGGTTGCGATCTTCACGGCGTTCAGGATCAGTCGGGCGCGATAGCGCAGGTCGCCGGAGAGCTGCGGCAAGACCTCGTTCGCCAGTTCGTGCTCGACAAGGCGCAGCAATTCCGCAGCGTTCGCCTCTCCGCCTTTCACCGTGCCGCGCTCCAACGATCCGGCGCGGTCGCGCGTAGAATCTCGCGCTCCAACTGCGGCGGATAGATCCGGCCAGTCAGCGCAAGTTCCAGGGAGGGTTGTTCGCCGGAAAGGGTGCGTTCGCCCTGCTGCAGGGCGATCACCGCCCAACGCAGATGTGCCATCACCTCCCAATAGGCGATCACCTGCGGATCGATCCTTGTTCCCGCCGCTTCTTCGTAGCCGCGGTAGAAGGATCGGCGCTCGGCGATGCCGCCGGCCTCCAGCTCGGGATGGGCGTAGCGCCAGCACTTGGCACAGAACCAGCCGATGTCGCTCATCGGGTCGCCCCAATCGCAGAACTCCCAATCGAGGATCGCCGTCAGGCCCTGGCGGTCGACCATGTAGTTTCCCGTGCGGAAGTCCTGATGCACCAGGGTGACGCCGGCGCAGTCCGGCGCATGGCGCTCGCACCACCGCAGGCCCCACTCGAGCGGCAGCGAGAGGGCGCCGAGCCGGTCCAGATGGGCGCGGTAGCGTTCCACTGTCGCAAGCGCGGGATGCGCCGGCACCTCGCCGAGGAAAGGTAGCGCGGCCTGGGGCGGCCGGATGCTGTGGATCTTCGCGAGCTCAGCTCCGAGATGCGTGGCAAGCCGCTCGCGATCCCCGCCCAGTTCTTTGTCCTTCATCAGTTTGTGAGGTGCGGCGGTACCCTCGACACGCGCCATCACATAGAAGACCTTGCCCAGAATGGCCGGATCCTTGCACAGCCACAGGGGCTCCGGAACGCTCACGCCGGCGGCCCGGGCGGCCTTCAGCAGCGCGAACTCCTCGGCCCGGCTGCGGCTGACCGCGACGCCGGAGGCGGCATCGGTTCGCAGAACCACCTGGCGCCGTCCCGCGTGCGCCCCGCCGTGAAAGCGCAGGTCAAGCAGCCAGTTCTCCTGAATCGCGCCGCCGGTCAGCGGGACGACATCATCCAGATCGACCGCGTCGGCCTCCGCGGCGGTGGCGAGAAAGTCTTCCAGCGCGGTCTTGTGCTGAGCCAGACGGCTCTCCGCAAGGGTCGCCGTCACGCCCAGTCCCAGAAGTCGAGGCCCTCGTTCAGGAACGCACGGGCCAGCACCATCTTGTGCACCTCGGAGGCACCGTCGACCAAGCGCGCCTGGCGGGCGTAGCGGTACATCCATTCCAGCGGCGTGTCCTTCGAATAGCCGCGGGCGCCGAGAAGCTGGATCGCCGTGTCGACCGCCTTGTGAAGCGTCTCCGAGACCTGGATCTTGGCCATGGAGATCTCCTTACGGGCGAAGTCGCCGCCGTCCAGCTTGACCGCGGCGCGCATGGTCAGCAGGCGACCAATCTCGATCGCCATGGCCGCCTCTCCCAACAGCCACTGCACGCCCTCATGCTCCGCCAAGGTCTGGCCGAAGCTCTCCCGCTCGGCGACATGGGGCCGGGCGATCTCCATCGCCCGCTTGGCCATGCCCAGCCAGCGCATGCAGTGGGTCAGGCGCGCGGTGCCCAAGCGGATCTGCGTCACCTTCAGCCCGTCACCGACCTCCATCAGGCGGTCGTCGTCGGGCACCTGCAGGTCTTCCATCAGCACTTCGCAGTGCCCGCCGTGTTCTTCCGGACCCATGATCGGAATGCGCCGCTTGATGGTGAGGCCGGGGGTTTCGCGGTGGACCAGAAAAGCCGTGAGCCCCTTGCGGGTGTCGTCGGAGGTGCGCGCCACGATGATGAAGTGCTCGGCAACGCCGGCCCCGGTGATGAACCACTTGTGGCCGTTCAGCACCCAGGCATTGCCCCGGCGCTCGGCGCGGCTGCGCATCAGGCCCGGGTCCGATCCCGCCCCGGGGGCCGGCTCGGTCATGGCAAAGGCGGAGCGAACCTCGCCATCGACGATGGGCTGCAGCCAGCGGGCCTTCTGGGCCTCGGTGGCGATCTTCTCCAGCGCGATCATGGTGCCGTCGTCGGGCGCGGCTGCGTTGAAGACAACGGGTCCGAAGATGGAGCGGCCCATTTCCTCATAGCAGGCGGCCATGGCCGCAACCGAAAGCCCCAGCCCGCCCCTGGCCTTCGGCATCTGCGGCGCCCAGAGTCCCGCCTGCTTCGCTTTCGCCCGCAGCGGTTCCAGCAGATCGGTTTTGATGTTCTCGTGATCGTCGAAGCTGGCCGGGTCGGCCTCCAGCGGCATGATTTCAGACTCGACGAAGGCCCTGACGCGGCGTCGAAGGTCGTCGGTCTCCGGGGCCAGAGCGAAATCCATGCTGCCTGCTCCTCGCCGTCCCTAGTCGCCGTGCCTAGAGAGCGGCGGACTGGCCGCCGTCGACCAGCAGCACGGAGCCGCTGATATAGCGGGAGGCCTCCGATGCCAGGAGCAGCAGCGCGCCGTCCAGGTCCGCGGGCTGACCGAAGCGGCGCATGGGAATGCGCTGGCGCAGGTCCTCGCCGCCCGGGCTCGACAGGAAGTCGCGGTTGAGGTCCGTCTCGATGTAGCCGGGGGCCAGGGCATTGACCCGGATGTCGTGCCGGGCCCATTCGACGGCGAGAGCCTTGGTCAGGCTGACCAGGCCGCCCTTGGAGGCGCAGTAGGCAGGAACCTGCGCCCTTGCGGAGAAGCTCAGGACCGAGGCCAGGTTGATGATGCTGCCGCCGTGGCCCAGACGAGCCATATGCCGGCCGACCTCCTGCGCCACCAGCCAGGCGCCTTTCAGGTTGGTGTCGACGACCCGGTCCCAATCCGCCTCGCTTACGTCGAAGGCGGGCTTGGTGTCGGCGACGCCGGCGTTGTTGACCAGGATCGAGAGAGGCCCGAGCTCGGTTTCGGCGGCATCCACGCAGGCGGCCACGGACTGCCGGTCGGTGACATCCAGGCGCAGCGGAATGGCCCGGCCGTCCTGCGCCTCGATCTGCTTTTCCAGTTCGACCAGCGGCTCGAGACGGCGGGCGGCGAGCCCGACCTTGGCCCCGGCGCGGGCCAGCACCAGCGCGGCGTGGCGCCCCAGCCCGCTGGAGGCGCCGGTGACCAGTGCCGCCCGGCCGTCCAGATCGAAGAGGTCTGTGGCGGCGCTCACAGGGCCTGCGCCCGCTCGCGGAGCACGAACTTCTGGATCTTGCCGGTGGAGGTCTTGGGCAGGGGGCCGAAGACGATGGTGCGCGGCACCTTGAAGCCGGCCAGCATGTTTCGACAGAAGTCGACGATCTCTCCATCGTCCGCCTCTTCCCCGTCCTTCAGGGTGACGAAGGCGCAGGGATGCTCGCCCCACCGCTCGTCCGGCCGCGCCACCACCGCGGCCTCCAGTACCTTGGGATGGCGGTAGAGTGCCTCCTCCACCTCCAGGCTGGAGATGTTCTCGCCGCCGGAGATGATGATGTCTTTGGAGCGGTCCTTGACCTCGATGTAACCGTCGGGGTGCGCCACCGCCAGGTCGCCGGTGTGGAACCAGCCCCCGGCGAAGGCCTTCTCGGTCGCATCAGGGTTCTTCAGATAGCCCTTCATCACGGTATTGCCGCGCAGCATGATCTCCCCCATGGTCTCCCCGTCCCAGGGCACGGGCTGCAGCGTATCCGGGTCCATCACCGCGGCCCCCTCCAGGGTCAGGTAGTTGACACCCTGACGCGCCATCTTGGCCGAACGTGTCTGGAGATCAAGCTTCGCCCAGTCGTCCTGCCAGGCACAGACCGTCGCTGGCCCATAGCTTTCCGTCAGACCATAGAGATGGATGACGCGGAAACCGTTGGCCTCCATGGCTTCGATCACGGCGCTCGGCGGCGCCGCTCCGCCAGTGGCACAGTCCACGGTCTGCGGAAAGGTCACCTTCGCTGTATCGGGGGCATGGGCCAGCATGGTCAGCACGATGGGGGCGCCGCACATATGGGTGACGCCTTCGTCGCGGATCAGGGGATAGATCACCGCCGGGTCAATCTTGCGCAGGCAGACATGGGTGGCACAGGCCGCCGTCACGCCCCAGGTGAAGGTCCAGCCGTCGCAGTGGAACATCGGCAGCGTCCAGAGATAGGCGGAGTCGCGTCCCAGGCCGAAGGTGATCATGTTGCCGATGGCGTTCAAGTAAGCACCGCGGTGGTGGTAGACGACGCCCTTGGGGTTGCCGGTGGTCCCGGAGGTGTAGAGCAGCGAGAGCGACTGCCACTCGTCCAGCGGCTCGTCGAAGGAGTCCGCCGGATCGCCCTCGGCAAGAAGAGCTTCGTAGCCGAGGTCGCCCAGAAGCTCGCCGCTTTCCGCCAGGGGATCGTCGATGTCGATCACCAGGGGGCGTTGCGCGCAGAGGCCGAGTGCTTCCTCGATCACCGGGGAGAACTCGCGGTCGGTCAGAAGTACCTTCGCTTCCCCGTGCTCCAGAATGAAGGCGATGGTTCGCGCGTCCAGACGCACGTTGAGCGAATTCAGCACACCGCCCATCATGGGGATGCCGTAGTGTGCCTCCAGCATCGGCGGCGTGTTGGGCGCCATGATGGCAATACAGTCGCCACGGCCAAACCCGCGGCGGGTGAGCGCCGAGGCCAGCCGGACGGCGCGCTCATGGAACTGGGCATAGGAAAGGCGCTGGGGGCCGTGAACCACGGCGGTCTTCTTGGGATAGACGGCCGCCGCCCGCTTGAGAAAGGTGACTGGGCTCAAAGGGGCTGTATTGGCCGCATTGCGCCCCAGCCCGCTGTCGAAGGCGCCCTCCTGTTCGTCCCCACCGGCCATCTGCCACTCCCTGTCCCCGCCCCCATTCGCCGCCCTTTTTGGCTTTGCGGCTTCTGTGCTTTATGGTGGGTGTTTCGCTCCCCTCCGGTCAAGCCCAGAGCACGCGCCGGGGGTCTTCTGAATCTCGGGGCAGGGAGAAAGCCGCGACCATGATCCAGATCGACATCTTCTCCGACACCATCTGCCCCTGGTGCCTGATCGGCAAGCGCCGTCTTGAGGCTGCATTGGCCTCGCGCCCCCAGGCCGAGGTCGAGATTCGCTGGCGGACCTTTCAGTTGAACCCGCACATGCCGCTGGAAGGCATGGAGCGCCAGGCCTATCTCAGCCTCAAGTTCGGCGGTGAGGAAAATGCGGCCATGGTCTATGACCGGATCCGCACGACCGGGGCCGAAGACGGGATCGCGTTCGCCTTCGATGCCATCCAGCGCACCCCCAACACCCTGACCTCCCATCGCCTGGTCCGTTGGGCCGCCGGCCAGAGCCGGCAGACCGAGGTGGTGGAGGCGCTGTTCCAGGCCTACTTCTTCGAAGGCAGGGACATCGGCGAGAAATCGGTTCTGCTGGACGCCGCCGAAGCCGCGGGCCTGAAGCGGGAGGAGGCCGAGCCTTTCCTCGACAGCACCGCGCTCCTGGCGGAAGTCAGCGAGGAAGATCGCCAGGCCCGCGGTCTTGGGATCGACGGCGTTCCCTGCTTTGTCTTCAACGGCCGCCATGCCCTGGCCGGGGCCCAGCCCCCCAAGGTGCTGGCCCAGATGCTGGACATCGCCCAGGAGGAACTGGCCCAGCAAGGGCAAAGCGAAACCGCGGAAGCCTAAGTTTTACTCTGAGATCCCGAAATCCTGGAAGCTGTCGATGGCTGCGCGGTCGTAGCCCAGGCTCGCCGTCATGAGCTGGCGGGTGTAGGGATGGGTCGGCGCGTGGCGCTTGAGCTGCGAGACCTCCAGTTCCTCCACCACCGCCCCGTGATTCATCACCGCCAAGTGATCGCACATATGGGCGATCACAGAGAGGTTGTGGCTCACCAGGATGTAGGTCAGGCCCCGCTCCTTCTTCAGGCGCTGCAGCAGGTTCAGCACCTCCGCCTGGACCGAAACGTCCAGCGCCGAGGTCGGCTCGTCCAAGAGCAGCACCCGCGGTTCCAGGATCAGCGCGCGGCCGATGGCGACGCGCTGGCGCTGACCGCCGGAGAGCTGGTGCGGATAGCGGAAGCGGAATTGGGGGCCCAGGCCGACTTCCCGCAAGACCTGTTCGATCCGCCGGTCGGCATCGCTGAAGCCGTGGATGGAGAGCGGCTCCATCAGCACGCGGTCCACGGTGTGGCGCGGGTGGAGGGAGCCATAGGGGTCCTGAAAGACCATCTGGGAGAGCTTGAAGAAGGCCTTGTCACGGCGCGGCGTCTGCGCCTCTCCCGCGACGGAGATTTCGCCGCTCCAGTCCGGGTTCAGGCCGCTGAGCGCCCGCAGCACCGTCGACTTGCCGGAGCCGGACTCGCCCACCAGGCCGAAGGTCGCCCCCTCGGCCACGGTGAAGGAGACGTCGCGGACCGCGTGCACCCGGTCCGCCCCGGACCCGAAGATCACGTCGAGGTTTCGCACCGCGATCATGGGTGCGCTCACAGGCCGTGCTCCAGCCAGGCATCGTCGCGCTGCAGGACCGGCAGGTCGCTGCCGTCGCCGTCGATCTGCGGCAGGCAGTTCAACAGGCCCCGAGTATAGGGATGCTGAGCGGCATCCAGGTTCTTGGCATCGCAGATCTCCATGATGCGCCCGGCATACATGATGATCACCCGGTCGCAGAAGGAGGCGACCAGACTGAGATCGTGGCTGATGAAAATCAGGCCCATGCCGCGCTGGGTCACCAGGTCGTCGAGGATCGCCAGCACCTGAAGCTGCACCGTGACGTCGAGAGCCGAGGTCGGCTCATCGGCAATCAGCAGGTCCGGGTCGGGGATCAGCATCATGGCGATCATGATGCGCTGGCCCATGCCGCCGGAGACCTCGTGGGGATAAGCGCGGTAGACCCGCTCCGGATCGCGGATGCGCACGGCGCGCAGCATGTCCAGCGCCCGGCGCCGCGCCTCTTCCCGGGGCACCTTCTGGTGGGTGCGATAGGCCTCGGCGATCTGTTCGCCCACCCGCATGACCGGGTTCAGGGAGAACTTGGGGTCCTGCATGACCATGGAGATGCGCTCGCCGCGGATGTCGCGCATCTGCGCCTCGCTGGCGCTCATGATGTCGATGCCGTCGAACTCCAGGCGCCGGGCCGAGACCTGCCCCGGGGCGCCCACCAGCCGCAGGATGGAGCGTCCGGTCATGGACTTGCCGGAGCCGGACTCGCCGACGATGCCCAGCTTCTCCCGGCCCAGCGAAAAGCTGATACCCCGCACCGCCTGGACCAGGCCCTTGCGTGTCGGAAAATCGACCCGCAGATCCTCGACGGCGAGCAGCGGGCGCCCCTTCGTATCGGCGACGTTCATCCTTGCTCGCCGCTCTTCGGATCGAGCACGTCGCGCAGGCCGTCACCCAGGAGGTTGAAGCCGAGGCTGACAACGAAGATGGCGACGCCCGGGACAGTCGCGACCCACCACTGGTCCAGCAAGACCTTGCGGCCGCTGGAAATCATGGCGCCCCATTCCGGCAACGGCGGCTGCGCGCCGAGGCCGAGGAAGCCGAGGCCGGCGGCGATCAGGATGATCCCCGCCATATCGAGCGTTACGCGGACAATCAGCGAAGAGGTGCAGAGCGGCACGATGTGCGACCAGATGATCCGCATCCGCCCCGCCCCCTGCAGGCGCACCGCGGCGATGAAATCGGAATTGCGGATGGTGATGGTCTCGGCCCGGGCGATGCGGGCATAGGGCGGCCAGGAGGTGATGGCGATGGCGATGATCGCGTTCTCGATCCCTGGGCCCAGGGCGGAGACCAGGGCCAGGGCCAGCACCAGCTTGGGGAAGGCCAGGAAGATGTCGGTGATGCGCATCAGCACCACGTCGACCCAGCCCCCGAGGTAGCCCGCCGTCGTCCCCACCGCCAGGCCGATGGGTGCGGCGATGATGGCCACGAGAATGACGATGTAGAGGGTCAGCCGCGCGCCGTGGACGATGCGCGAGAAGATGTCCCGCCCCAACTCGTCGGTGCCGAACCAGTGTTGCATTGAGAAATACTGCAGGCGGTCCGTCAGCACCTGGGCATTGGGGTCGTAAGGCGCGATGAGCGGCGCGAAGGCCGCCACCACCACCAGCCCGAGCACGATACCGAATCCCACCATGGCCAGAGGGTTGGACTGAAAGGCCAGCCAGCCGATGTAGGCGCGCCCGAGCCGGGCCTGGTTGCGCGAGGTGGGCGAGGAGCTGAGCAGCCAGGCCCGCCATCCCATGGCTTGCAGGTTTTGGGCTTCGCTGGTCATCTCGCCCTCGGGTCCAGCACCTTATAGAGCACGTCGGACAGCAGATTGATGCCGATGAAGACGGCGCCGACAACCATTGTGGCGCCCAGCACGGCGTTCATGTCGGCGTTCAGCAGGGACTGGGTGAGATAGAACCCGAGCCCGGGCCAGGCGAAGACGATCTCGGTCAGCACCGAGCCCTCCAGCAGGTTGGCATAGCTGAGGGCAATCACCGTCACCAGCGGCACCCAGACATTGCCCAGGGCGTGGATCCAGATGACGCGCCACTCCTTGACCCCCTTCACACGCGCCGTGGTGATGTACTCCTGGCTCAACTGTTCGAGCATGAAGGAGCGGGTCATGCGGCTGACGTAGGCGAGGCTGAAATAGCCGAGGATCGATGCCGGCAGAACGAGGTGACTGGCCGCGTTCCAGAAAATCTCCCATTCCCCGGCCATGGCCGAGTCGATGAGCATGACGCCGGTCACCGGATCGATCAGGCCGTCGTAGACGAAGTCCAGGCGCCCGGGGCCCGGCACCCAGTCGAGGGTGGCATAGAACAGCAGCAGACCCATGAGACCCAGCCAGAAGACCGGGATCGAGTAGCCGAACAGGCCGACCACGCGGATCACCTGGTCCGGCCAGCGCCCGCGGTGCACCGCGGCCAGGACGCCCATGGGAACGCCGAGGAACACGCCCAGAAAAGTCGCCACCGTCGCCAGCTCGAGCGTTGCCGGGAAGACGCGCTTGATGTCCTCCAGCACCGGGTTGGCGGTCAGCACGGAATTGCCGAGGTCCCCGCGCAACACGTCCCAGACATAGATGGCGAACTGCTGGTAGAGGGGCAGATCCAGGCCCAGTTCGATCCGCACCCGCTCCACCACGTGCTCCGGCGCGCGGTCGCCGACAATGGCCAGGACCGGATCGATGGGCACCACGCGGCCGATCAGGAAGGTAACGAACAGCAATCCCAGAAAGGTCAAGGCGACGGTCACGACAATGTTGAGCGCCAGCCTCAAAGGACGCGGCAGGGAAAGGCCGCTCAAGCCCTTCCCTGCCCCGTTTTCTCTATCGACTCCGATGGTCAACGAGAGGTCACCCGAATCGAAGCGTCCTTAGTTCTTGGTGACTTCATGGTACTTATTGTCATCGAAGGCCGGGCCGATGATGAATCCCTTGGTGTCGGCGCGCACGCCCGCCACTTCCGTCTGCTGGAACATGATGACGAAGGGCGAGGTAGCCTGGTGGGTCTTCTGGATCTCCAAGTACATTTCGGCCCGCTTGGCGGGGTCCCGCTCCAGGATGGCCGCGTCCGAGGCCTTGGTCAGATCCGGTATATTCCAGGAATTCCGCCAGGCCAACGGCTTGGACTTGGCGTCGTCGGAGTTGTCCGGATTGCGCGCGAAGGTATCGGCGTTGGTGTGGGGGTCCTGATAATCAGGGCCCCAGCGGCCGATGTAGATGTCATGGTTGCGCGCCCGGTACTTGGTCAGGGTCTGCTTGCCGTCGCCGGGGATGATCTCCAAATCGACACCCGCCTGGGCGAAGGTCGCCTGGATGGACTGCGCCATCTCCATGATCGGCGAAGTATTGCGCGTGTCCATGGTGATCTTGAAGCCGTTGGGATAGCCGGCCTCGGCCAGAAGCTGCTTGGCCCTGGAAACGTCGAGGGTAAAGGGCGTCTCTTCCAGCGCGCCCAGGAATCCCTTGGGCAGGAAGGCCTGGTGCACCTTCAGCAGGTCGCGCACGATGGTGCTTTCCATGCCCTTGTAGTCGACCAGGTACTTCAGGGCCTGCCGCACCTTGGGATTGGCCAGGGCTTCGTTCTTCTGACTCAGGCCCATGTAGTAGATGGCGCCTTTCGGCCCCTCCTGCACGGTGAGCTCGGGGTTGCTGCGGACGCTCTCGAGCTGGTCCGGAAGCAGGTTGCGGGCGATGTCGATGTCGCCCTTCTCCAGCAGCAACTGCTGGGCCGAGGGCTCGACGATGTGGCGGGTGATCACCCGCTTCATGGCCGGAGCGCCGCCCCAGTAGTCGTCGTTGCGGTCGATGGTCAGGGACTCGTTGGGCTTCCACTGGCGCAGCTTGAAGGGCCCGACGCCAGCGTAATTGGTGCGCAGCCACTCATGACCCAGGTCGCCGTCCTTTTCGTTCGCCATCACCGTCTTCTTGTCGACGATGGAGCTGATGGTGGCGGTCAGGCAGTAGAGCAGGAAGGTGGGCGCATAAGCCTGGTCGGTCTCGATGACCAGGGTCACGTCGTCGGTGGCGCGGATCTTCTCGTTCACGTTCTCCGGCGTGAATCCGAACTGGGTCAGGATGAAGGCCGGCGACTTGTCGAGAACGATGGCCCGCCGCAGCGAGAAGGCCGCGTCTTCCGCGGTCATTGGATTGCCCGAAACGAACTTCACGCCCGGGCGCATCTTGAAAGTGTAGGTCTTGCCGTCGTCCGAGATGGTCCAGGACTCCGCCGCCACACCATAGATGTTCGAGACATCCCTGTGGTCATAGCCGATCAGCCGGTCGTAGGTGTTGCCGGCGAACTCGGCGCCGGAGAACTCGAAGATCTCGGCCGGGTCCAGGGTGATGATGTCGTCGATCTGATTGGCGATCACGAGGACATCGCGCGGCGTTTCTGCAAGCGTTGGCGTTGCGGTCACGACCATGGCGGCCGCCACAACAGAGGCGAATAGCTTCCTCACGTTACGTCTCCCTAAATGACGCCCTGGAGGGTTGCTCCCTCACGAGGCTCCGTCGGTGTGCCTCTTGCGAGGCTTCGATAATATTAACCAGGGAATCAGAACGGTCCAGCGCTCATCCAGCGACAAAAAAGATATTGTGTTTCAGCGTTTTGGAGTGATCGGCCCAAGTCAGGCCGGAGCCGCGAGCTTCGCCAGTTCGTCCAGCATCAGGCGCACGCCCTTGACCCGGGCCGCCTCCCCGTCCCAGGCGCGCCGGTAAACCAGCGTGTGGTCCGGACGCAGTTTCACCTCCCCGGCCTGTTTCTGGATAAAGGCGATGAGGCCGGCGGGATTGGCGAAATTGTCGTTGTGGAATGCAACCGTCGCCCCCTTGGGTCCTGCGTCCAGACGTTCCACGCCGGCTTCCCGGCAGAGGCGCTTGATGGTCATGATCTGCAGCAGGTTTTCCACCTCTGCCGGCAGCGGGCCAAAGCGGTCCACCAACTCGGCGGCGAAAGCGTCAATTTCCGCCCGGTCGACCAGGGTCGAGAGCCGGCGGTAGAGCCCCAGGCGCAGGTTGAGGTCGGGCACATAGGCCTCGGGAATGAGCACCGGCATGCCGATGTTGATCTGCGGGGTGAAGCTCTCCGCCGCCTCGGCCTCTTGCACCCGGCCGCCGCTGCGCGCCGTGGCCACGGCCTCCTCCAGCATCTGCTGGTAGAGCTCGATGCCCACCTCGCGGATATGCCCGGACTGTTCCTCGCCCAGCAAATTACCGGCGCCGCGGATGTCAAGGTCGTGACTGGCCAACTGGAAACCGGCACCCAGGTTGTCCAGGGTCTGCATGACGCTCAGGCGCTTTTCCGCCGCGGCGCTCAGGATCCGCCCCGGCCGCAGGGTCAGGTAGGCATAGGCGCGCACCTTGGAGCGGCCGATGCGCCCGCGAAGCTGATAGAGCTGCGCCAGACCGAACATGTCGGCGCGGTGGATGATCATGGTGTTGGCGGTGGGAATGTCGAGGCCCGACTCGACGATGTTGGTCGACAGCAGGACATCGTACTTACGGTCGTAGAAGTCGGTCATCACCGCTTCCAACTGGGTCGGCGGCATCTGGCCATGGGCGACGGCCACCTTCACCTCCGGGACCAGCTTCTCCAGACGCTCCTGCAGCTCACCCAGGTCCTTGACCCGCGGGCAGACGTAAAAGCTCTGGCCGCCGCGGTAGTGCTCGCGCAGGATCGCCTCGCGGACAATCACCGGATCATAAGGCAGCACGAAGGTGCGGATGGCGAGCCGGTCCACCGGCGGGGTGGCGATCAGGCTCATCTCCTTCACCCCGGACATGGCCATCTGCAGCGTGCGGGGAATCGGCGTCGCCGTCAGGGTGAGGACATGGACATCCTCGCGCAGCGCCTTCAGCCGCTCCTTCTGCTTAACGCCGAAGTGCTGCTCCTCGTCGACGATCAGCAAGCCCAGGTCCTTGAAGGTGATGGATTTGGCCAAGAGGGCATGGGTGCCGACCACGATCTCCACCCGGCCCTTCGCCAGCTCCGCCTTGGTCTCGTTTGCGTCCTTGGCGGCGACGAGGCGGGAGAGCTGGCGGATCTGCACCGGCAGGCCGGCGAAACGCTCCTTGAAGGTGCGGAAATGCTGGCGGCTGAGCAGGGTGGTCGGCACCACCACCGCCACCTGCTTGCCGGCCATCACCGCGAGAAAGGCCGCCCGCAGCGCCACCTCGGTCTTGCCGAAGCCCACGTCGCCGCAGACCAGGCGGTCCATGGGCCGGCCCTCGGCGAGGTCCGTGATGGTCTCCTCGATAGCCCGGAGCTGGTCTTCGGTCTCCGGGAAGGGAAAGCGGGCGCAGAACTCGTCGTAAAGCCCCTCGGGCCGTTCCATCACGTCGGCGGCCTTGAGGGTGCGGGCGGCGGCGAGCTTGATCAGCGCATCGGCCATGGCGGCAATGCGCTCCTTCACCTTGGCCTTGCGGGCCTGCCAGTTCACGCCGCCCAGGCGGTCCAGTTCCACGGCCTCGCTTTCCGAACCGAAGCGCGACAGCACCTCGATGTTCTCCACCGGCACGAAGAGCTTGTCGCCGCCGTGATAGATGACCTTCAGGCAATCGTGGGGCGCGCCGCCCACGTCGAGGGTCTCCAGGCCCTCGTAACGACCGATCCCATGATCCACATGGACCACCAGGTCCTTTTCCTGAAGATCCGAGATCTCGGTGAGGAAGTTTTCGGCCCGGCGCTTCTTGACCACGGCGCGGGCGATGCGCTCCCCCAGGATGTCCTGTTCGGTGACGAAGAGCACATCGTCCAGCCCGAAGCCCTTCTCGATGCCGAGCACCGCCTGGCCGACCCGTTCGTCCGGCAGATCCGCTTCGGCCTGCCAGGTCGCGACGGCCTCCCCCTCCAACCCTGCCTGTTCCTTCAACAGCACCGACAGGCGGTCCAGGGCCCCGGCGCTGAAGGCTGCCAGGACCACCTTGCGGCCGGCCTGCTGTTGCTGGCGCAGCCGCTGGCCGACCGCCTCGTAGAGGTTCCCCTGGTCGGCGGCCCGCAGTTCCGCGAAGTCGAGCCCGGGCTGGGCGCCGACATCGCGGACCAGATCTCCTTCGGGGGCGGCAAAGGGCGTGAACTCCCCGCCGGGGCGTCCGTTCAGGCCCTCGTCCCACTCGTTGCCGTCGAGGAACAGCAGCGCCGGCTCGATGGCCTTGTAGACCCAGCCGCCGGTCTCGCCGCCGCCTTCCAGGCGTTGACGGGCATCGTGGAAGTCCAGAATGGTTTCCAGCCTTGCCTCGCGCGCTTCGGTGGCCTGATGGTCCAGAGTCACGCCGGCCTCGGGCAGATAGTCGAAGAGCGTCACCAGGCGTTCGTGGTAGAGCGGCAGCCAGTGTTCCATGCCCGGATGAACCCGCCCGGCGCTCACCGCTTCGTAGAGCGGATCGTCGCGCACGGCACCGAAGCTGGAACGATAGCGGGTGCGGAAACGCTCGATGGCCGGGGCATCCAGGATGACCTCACTGACCGGTTTCAGGGTCACCGCCTCGACCGTTTCGGTGGTGCGCTGGCTCAGCGGGTCGAACAGCCGCAGGGATTCCAGGTCATCGCCGAAGAAATCGAGACGCAGCGGCTGTTCCTGGCCCGGCGCGAAGACATCGACGATGCCGCCGCGCACCGCGAACTCGCCCGGTTCGCTGACGGTTTCGACGCGGTAGTATCCGTTCTCGGCGAAGAACCCGTGCAGCCGCTCCGCCGGTAGGGTCTGGCCTGCTTCGAGGGTGAGCACCCGTCCCGCCAAAGCCTCCGGCGGCGGCACGCGCTGCAGCAGGGCATTGACCGTCGTGATCACCGCCTGCGGCCTTGGCCCCACCGGCTGCATCAGCCGCGTCAGCACGTCGAGGCGGCGGGCCACGATGTCGCGGTGCGGGCTCACCCGGTCATAGGGCAGGCAGTCCCAGGCCGGAAAGACCAGGGCCTCCACGTCCGGCGCGAAGAAACGCAGCGAATCCACCATGCGCGCGGCCTGCGCATCGTCGCGGGCGACGTGCAGCCAGCGGCGCTCCGGCGCCTCCGCCAGAAGCCGCGCCAGGTAGAGCGCGTCCGCCCCCGGCGGTGCGGCGGCAAGGATGGGGCGCCCATGCGCGCTATGGGAAGCGGTCGCCAGGGCGGAAGCAGAATCGCTCATGCTTGGTCTACAGGGCTGAACTTCTAGGTCAGTCGTGGGATTTGGGCCGCGTCAGCGTTTGTCGAGTTTGAACTCAAAGGCCAGGAGCAATCTCAGCACATCGTGATCGAACTCGGACGGCGGCTGCTGGCGACCGAGGATCCAGTCATAGACGACCGGCTCCGGCACGTCCAGAAGCGCTTCGAAGCGCTGAAGCTGGTCGGCGTCGAAGCTCTCCAGATGCGCGTCGGCAAAACTGCCGATCAGCAGATCCATCTCCTGGGTACCGCGATGCCAGCTTCGAAAGCGCAGGCGCTTGCGGCGGGTTTCGAGCGTTTCCGTCATGCCATGCCCCGTCATATGGCATAGGATATAGGACGTCCCCGCTGCTTTGTCAGGCTTCACGCCTTCCAGAACACTCACAGGTCCCGTGCGTCCCGAGATCCTCTTCCCGCTCTTCGCCCCGGCAACCAGTCTGCCCGGCGTCGGCCCGCGCTATGCCAAGCTGTTCGAGGGCCTGGTGGGCGGACCTGCGGTGCTCGATCTCTGTTGGCATCTGCCGAGCGGGATCATCGACCGGCGCTACGGCCCGCCCCTGGCCGAGGTGATCCCGGGACGCATCGCCACCCTGACGGTCACCGTCGGCGAGCACCGCGCGGCAGCCAGCAGGCGCCAGCCCTACCGGGTGCTGTGCTACGACGACAGCGGCAGCCTGGATCTGGTGTTCTTCCACGCCCACGCAGACTATCTGATGCGCAGCCTGCCGCCGGGCCAGACTCGTGTGGTCAGCGGCAAGGTCGAGGTCTTTCACGACCGCCTGCAGATGACCCACCCGGACCACATCGCCGCGCCAGAAGAGGCCGCCAGCCTGAAGGCCGTCGAACCGGTCTATCCCCTGACCGCGGGCCTCAGCCTCAAGGTCGTGAGCAAAGCCGTGCACGCGGCCCTGGAACGGCTGCCCGAAGTGCCGGAATGGCTGGACGCGGCGCAGCGGCAGCGCGAAGGCTGGCACCCCTGGGCCGAGGCCCTTCGGGAAGCGCACACGCCCGGTGAGGAGCGCGATCTCTCCCCGCTGTCCACCTGCCGGCGGCGCCTCGCCTATGACGAGCTCCTGGCCAACCAGTTGGCCATCGCCCTGGTGCGCGACCGCCAACTGCGCCAGAAAGGCCGGCGCCTGAAGGGCAGCGGCCACCTCCAGGACCGCGTGCTGGCCAGCCTGCCCTTCGCGCTGACGGGGTCGCAGCGCCAGGCGGTGGCGGAGATCACCGCCGACATGGCGGCCGAGCACCGCATGCTGCGGCTGCTGCAGGGCGACGTCGGCAGCGGCAAGACCGTGGTCGCGCTGCTGGCCATGCTGGCCGCCGTCGAGGCGGGCAGCCAGGCGGCGCTCATGGCACCGACGGAGATTCTCGCCCGCCAGCACTTCGCCACCATCCAGCCCCTGGCGGAGGCCGCCGGGGTCTCCCTCGCCCTTCTGACCGGACGCGACAAAGGCAAGGCCCGGGCAGCCCTGCTGGAGAGCCTTGCCGACGGCAGCACCGACATCCTCGTCGGCACCCATGCGCTGTTCCAGGAAGACGTCGCCTTCCGCGACCTGGCCATGGCGGTGATCGACGAGCAGCACCGCTTCGGCGTCCATCAGCGCCTCACCCTAACCGGCAAGGGCCAGGCGGTGGACGTGCTGGTGATGACCGCCACGCCCATTCCCCGCACCCTGATGCTCACGGCCTATGGGGACATGGATTGCTCGCGTCTGACCGAGCGCCCGCCGGGGCGCCAGCCCATCGAGACGGTGACTCTCTCCCTGGAGCGTTTGCCCGAGGTGATCTCCGGCGTCGAGCGGGCCATCGCCAAGGGCGCCCAGGTCTATTGGATCTGCCCGCTGGTGGAGGAGTCCGAGAAGAGCGACCTCGCCGCCGCGGAGGAGCGCTACGGCGCCCTCACCCTCCGCTTCGGGGAGCGGGTCGGCCTGGTCCACGGCCGTATGAAGGGTCCCGAGAAGGACGCGGTGATGGCGCGCTTTGCAGCCGGGGAGACCGCGATCCTGGTGGCGACGACGGTGGTCGAGGTCGGGGTCGACGTGCCCGCCGCCACGGTGATGGTGATCGAACACGCCGAGCGCTTCGGCCTCGCGCAGCTTCACCAATTGCGCGGGCGCGTCGGCCGCGGCACGGGAAAGTCGAGCTGCCTGTTGCTCTGGCAGGGGCCGCTGGGCGATACCGCGCGGGCCCGCCTGCAGATCCTGCGGGAAACCGACGACGGCTTTCGCATCGCCGAGGAAGACCTGCGCCTGCGCGGCGCCGGCGAACTGCTGGGCACCCGCCAGAGCGGCCTGCCGGACTTTCGTCTGGCTGACCTTGCGGTCCACGACGACCTCCTGGCCACGGCCCGCGCCGATGCCCAACTCGTCCTCGAAAAGGACCCCGAACTGGCCGGATCGCGCGGCCAGGCGCTGCGCGTTCTGCTCTATCTTTTTGAGCGCGATGCCGCCGTGCGCTTTCTCCGCTCCGGCTGACTCCCTCTACTGTCCCACTTCGACGCGCCAGGCGGGCCCGGAACTCACCTTGTGGGTGGCGGCGAAGTTGTCGAAATTTAGGGCGAAGGAGAGCTTGTCCACGGAGTTGAAGTAGATCAGCGGATCGCCCTCCGGCACGTCTCCGAAGGTGGTGACGTAGGGAATGGCCTGGGAAAAGATCAGATTGCCGTTGTTGTAGATCTTGACCATCAGGCTCTCGCCCAGGGTCGCGCCCAGCTTCTCGAAGGTGGCGCGGTCGATGTTGGTCCAGACGTTGCCGAACTGCACATCGAGGATCGGGATGGTCCCGGCCACCAAATCGCCCTCGACGGCCGGCGACTGGTAGGCGATGGCCACCACGCCGCGCTCCAGCTCCGGACCCACCTCCTCGAAGGTGATCTGGCCCGAGGCGAGGCGCGCGGCGGTGAAGGAGTAGACGTCGCGGCCGTGGAAGGTGAAGGACTTCTCCGAGCCCGGCAGGCGGTTGGTTTCCTCGTCGATCTCCCGCAGGCCCGCCACACCGAGGGTCTCGGCCACCAGGGTCAGCGTGCCGTTATCCGGCGTCACGATGTAGTGGCCCGATTGGGTCTTCAGCACCACCGACTTGCGGTCGGTCCCGACGCCGGGATCGACCACCGAGACGAACACCGTGCCCGCCGGCCAGTAGGTCACGGTGGTGTTCAGCCTGTAGGCGCCTTCCCAGATGTTGAAGGCCGGGATCTCATGGGTGAGGTCTTCGAGACGCAGGCCCGGGTCGACGCCGAGGGCGACCCCTTTCATGGCGGAAACCGCCCCGTCCTTCAGGCCGAAGTCGCTTTGATAGACCACCATGCCGTTGGTGTCCTGCGCCTTTGCCGGCGCCATCGCCAGGCCCAAGCCGAGCAGCACCAAGAGGCCGAGATAGCCCGCCCGTGCCACCAGGATCGCCGTTCCAAAGGGTTCCCTGCGGTCCCTGCCAACCGTCGCCATTGTTCGTTCTCCCGTTCAGAGGGCCCGCCCTCCGCGGGGCGCGCCGTTGACCAACATTAGCAAGGACTGTCGAAGAGGTTGAGTCCCCTTGCGGATGCTTGGGGGATCGGGAAGGCGCCGGCGGTTCAGCCGCTGCGTGCGATGGGGGCCTGTTCCTCCGCCGCGTCTTTGTCCTCAACGACGGCCGGGCGCCGATCCGGAGGCGTGACGATGCCGCCGGAGACCACCATCTTGATGCCCTCCTCGACGGTCATGGTGAGCGGCCTGACAGCCGCCCGCGGCAGAAACAGCAGAAAACCGGAGGTGGGGTTCGGCGTCGTCGGCAGGAAGATGTTCACCGTGTCCTGGGGTGTCAGGTCCTGGATACCCGCCTCCGCCGGACCGGTAATGAAGCCAAGGGCCCAG
>NZ_JANQOI010000097.1 GCF_028289705.1 Pelagibius sp. | reverse complement strand
AAGCCCGTCTCAGCCTCGACGCCGTCACCCGCGTCTTCGGCGGCGGGACGCTGTGGCACCGCCTCGGTTTGGCGCGGGAGCAGGTGCTGCGCGCCGCCGACGGCGTGAGCTTCGGGATCGGCCGCGGCGAGACCGTGGCGCTAGTGGGCGAATCCGGCTCCGGCAAGTCGACCCTGGCCCGCATTCTCATCGGCCTGGACGGCGCGACGGCGGGGCGGGCGCTCTACGACGGCCGGGACATCGCCCGCCTGCCCGCCCGGCGCCGGCCGGAGGCGCTGATCCGCGCCCTGCAGATCGTCTTTCAGAACCCCGACGGCACCCTCAATCCCGCGCACCGGGTCTACCGCATCCTGGCCCGCGTCGTCCGCCGCCTGGGGCTGCGCGACCGCCACGCGGTCAGCGCGTGGGTGGCCGAACTGCTGCGCCTCGTCCGCCTGCCGCCGGAGGCCGCCGGGCGCTATCCCCACGAACTCTCCGGCGGTCAGCGCCAGCGGGTCGCCATCGCCCGGGCCTTTGCCGGAGAGCCGGAGCTGATCATCGCCGACGAACCGGTCTCGGCCCTCGACGTTTCGGTGCAGGCGGCCATCGTCAACCTGCTGGCGGATGTGCAGGACAGCGCGCGCACCGCGATCCTGTTCATCAGCCACGACCTGGCCCTGGTGCGCCATGTGGCGGACCGGGTGGTAGTGCTCTACCGCGGCCAGGTGATGGAGTCCGGCCCCGTCGAGGCGGTCTTCGCCGCGCCGAGCCACCCCTACACCGAATCCCTGCTCGCCGCGGTGCACCCGCCCGACCCGGATCACCGCCCGATGGTGCTCGCGGCACCGGAGGAGGGTGCCGAACAAGCGCCGCCTCTGGCGGGCTGTCCCTTCGCGCCGCGCTGTCACCGGCGCATCGGCGCGCGCTGCGTCGAGCAGGCGCCGCCGCGCCGCGCCCTCGGGCAGGGTGATCATCAGATCCTCTGCCATCACGAACCGGCGGCCCTGGCGACGCCGCCCCCGCTTGCCAGCTTTCCCGAGACGGAGGCCTCGATCGATGCGTAAACCTCATCTCCTGGGCCGTGGTCCCCACCTGCCGGTGCTCGACCGGGTCGTCCAGTACGACTTCGAGCCGGGCTATGTGGTCTTCACCATGCCGGCGCCCAAGCGCCTACGGGTGGAGGCCGGCGGCACCCTCCTCGCCGATACCGTCGAGGGCCTCATCCTCTTCGAGTCCGACCACCTGCCGATCTACTATTTCCCCGTCGGCGACGTGCGCATGGACCTCTTCGAGCGTAGCGAACGGCGCACCAGGTGTCCCTTCAAGGGCGAGGCCGCGCATTACTCCCTGAAGGGACAGGGCGACGCCTACGACGATATCCTCTGGCGCTATGCCCAGCCGCTGCCCGCCTGTCCGCCCATCGGCGGCTATGTGTCCTTCTACTGGCACGAGGTCGATCACTGGTACGAGGAGGACGAGGAGGTCTTCGTCCACGCCCGCGATCCTTTCCGGCGGGTCGACTGCCTGCCGTCGAGCCGCCGGGTCCAGGTCTTTTTCGACGGCGAGCAGGTGGCTGATTCCCGCCGCGGTGTCTTTCTCTTCGAGACTGGGCTGCCGACCCGCTACTACCTGCCGCTGGAGGACCTGCGCGCGGACTTGCTGCTGCCCAGCGACATGTCGACCCGCTGCCCCTACAAGGGCGAGGCCAGCTATCACCGCATCAAGGTCGCGGAGGAAGCCCGCGACGGCATCGTCTGGTGCTATCGCAACCCGGTGCCCGAAGCGGCGCGGATCAAGGGGCTGGTCTGTTTCGCCGACGAGTTCGTCGACCACATCCTGGTCGACGGCATCGAGCAGCCCAAACCGGTCACCGCCTTCTCCCACGGCTACAACTACCACGGCCACAAGGATTAGAATTTTTCGCGATTTCTGGTCTCGCTTTTTTGCAGGAGCCTGACCTAATACGAAGCCTTGTCCGTCAACGGGTCACGGCCCTTCCACCTACCAAACCGTCATTGCCGGGCTTGTTCCGGCAATCCATGGCGGTCCGAGTCTCGGTCTTTCCATGGACCCTCGGGACAAGCCCGAGGGTGACGATGTGGGTGGGAAAGGTCTTGGCAAGCCATTGAAATCAAATCATTCAATTCGAACCAGACACCAAGAACGATTCTCACCGAAATCGCAGCCCCCTCGTCGTGTGCCGGGCTTGCCCCGGAGAGCGGGCGCGCATAGGCTCCTTTGGCCGCTGCCAATGACATGCTGGATTGCGCGATGACTCTGCGTAACGGACGGGAATTCCTTGCCATTCCGGGGCCCACGACGGTGCCCGACGAAGTGCTTCAGGCCATGCATCGCCCGGCCATCGAGATCTATGCCGGGGCGCTGCTGGATGTCACCACGAGCTGTCTGGACGACCTGCGGCGGATCTTCAGGACCGAGGGCCGCACCTACATCTACGCCGCCAACGGGCACGGTGCCTGGGAAGCCGCCCTCAGCAACACCCTGTCGCGCGGCGACAAGGTGCTGACCCTGGGCTCCGGCCTCTTCGCGCCGGCCTGGGGGGAGATGGCGGCCTCCCAGGGCCTTGTGGTCGAGGAACTGCCCGCCAGCTACCGCCACGCGGTGGACCCGGCGGCGGTGGAGGCACGGCTGCGCGCGGACACCGCGGGCGAAATCAAGGCGGTCCTGGTGGTCCAGGTCGACACCGCCTCCAGCGTCGTCAACGATATCCCGGCGATCCGCCGGGCCATCGACGCCGCGGGCCATCCCGCGCTCTACATGGTCGACGCCATCGCCTCCCTGGGCACCATGCCTTTCGAGATGGATGCCTGGGGCATCGATCTGGCGGTCACCGGCTCGCAGAAGGGCCTGATGACGCCGCCGGGGCTCAGCTTCGTCGCCGCCGGCAAGCGCGCGCTGGCGGCCCACGAGACCGCCGACCTGCGCACCTTCTATTGGGACTGGACCCAGCGCGAGGGCCCAAGGCACTACCAGAAATACTGCGGCACGCCGCCGGAGCACCTTCTGTTCGGGCTGCGCAAGGCCATGGACATGCTCTTCGAGGAGGGCCTGCCGGCGGTCTTCGAGCGCCACCGCATCCTGGCCGAGGCGACGCGGCGGGCGGTTGCCGTCTGGGCCGAGGGCGGAGCACTTTCCTTCAACGTCGTCGAAGCGGAAGCCCGCGCCAACTCGGTGACGACCGTGTTGCTCGACGGCCACGATCCGGCGGCGTTCCTGACCTACGCCGACAAGGTTTGCGGGGTGGTCCTGGGCATCGGCATCGGCGACCTCACCGGCAAGGCCTTCCGTATCGCCCATATGGGCCATGTGAACGCGCCGATGATCCTGGGCACCCTGGGGGTGGTGGAGACCAGCCTTTCCGCCCTCGGCATTCCCCATGGCAAGGGCGGCGTTCAGGCCGCTGTCGACTGGCTGGCGGAAGCCGCACCCGCGGCTGAGGTCGCCGGCGGGGCCGGTGGGCTCGGTACGCCGCGGGCTGCCGCGCCGGGAGAATAGAGTCTGGACGAGCGGCGCGTCTAACCAGCGGCCTTGCCGCCGTAGTCTACGATCCGTTGCCAGCCCCAGTCCAACAGCCCCGTACATATCAGGAGCAGATCGCCCGCTTCGGCGATCTCGAGTCCTTTGTCGATGGCGGCCCGGTCGGAATCGATGGTGAGGATGTTCTCCGCCGCGATGTCTCTTGCCAGCAGCGCCTGGGCGAGGCGTTTGGGGATTTCCTCGGAAGGAAAGCCGCGGACGGATTCCAGATCGTCGCTGCGTCTGACGTTGCGCGAGCAGATGAAGACGTCGAACTGGCCGGCGACGATCTCTGCGATCTGCGGAATGTGGTCGCCATGGCGATGGCCCGTGCTGGCCAGCACGCAGATGCGTCGCCCCTCGGCCTTCATCTCACGCACCGTCCCGCAGATCATCGCCAGACCTTCCGGGTTGTGGGCATAGTCCAGGACCGCGGTGAAGGGGTGCCCATCGAAGACGTTGAATCGGCCCGGATTGTCCGCCGGGTCGGTACCGAAGGTGGCGAGCGCCGCAGCGATGCCCTCATTCGACAGGCCGAGGCCGTGGGCCAGGCCGACGGCGAACATCGCATTCTGCACGTTGTGCCTGGCTGCCCCGCCCAGGGTGGCCGGGACCGCCTTGACCGGCAGGACGGCCTCGTGCGTCTCCCGGCTGTGCAGGGTGATCGTCGGGTCCCGGTCCACCGCTTCCAGGGTGACGGCCAGGCCGCCTTGGTCCAGGTGTTCGCGCAACAGCGGGCTGAGAGTTCCTGCGGAGACGAGGCAGACCTGATGCACCTCCTTGTGCCGTGCCAGGGCGAGACAGCGCGGATCGTCGGCGTTGAGCACCGCCAGCTTGCGGGCGGCTTCGGCGACCCGGCCCTTGAGGGCGGCCATCTCGTCCAGGCTGTCGATGCCGTTGAGGCCGACGTGGTCCGAGGCCACGTTGATGACCGCCCCGACATCGCACCAGTCCACCGCCAGGCCGCCCTGGAGCAGGCCGCCCCTGGCGCTTTCCAATACCGCCGCCTCCACCGTGGGGTGGCGCAGCAGCACGCGCGCGCCGGTGCCGCCGGCGAAGTCACCCTTGACGGCCATCCTGCCGTTGATATGGACGCCTGCGGTGGTGACCAGGCCGATGACCTCGGCGCCGATCTCCGTGCCGGCGCGGCGCAGGATATGGGCCAGCATGCGCGAGGTCGTCGTCTTGCCGTTGGTCCCCGTCACCGCGGCGATGGGAATGCGCCCGTTGTGCCGGTCGGGGAACAGCAGGTCGACGATCGGCCCCACCACATCGCGCGGCGGGCCCTCGGCAATCTGATGCGGGCGCAGCCCCGGCGAGATGTTGACCTCGCAGATCGCGCCTCCCACCTCCCGGTAGGAGCGGCCGATGTCCGGGGTCAGAAAGTCGATTCCCACCACGTCCAGCCCGACCACCCGTGCCGCCCGCTCCAGCATCCAGCGGTTCTCCGGGTGCACATTGTCGGTCACGTCGACGGCGGTGCCGCCGGTTGAGATGTTGGCGGTCCGGCGCAGAGAGACGACCTCGCCGGCGGGCGGAACGCTGTCGGAGGTGTAGCCGCGCTCCTTCAGCAGACCCTCGGCCTGTTCGTCCAACTCGACCCGGTTCATCAGCTTGCTGAAGCCTTCGCCGCGCCGAGGGTCCGCGTTCAGCGTTGCCAACAGTTCGGCGATGCTGCTTTGCCCGTCGCCGGTGACCGCGGCGGGGATGCGCCTGGCCGCGGCGATCATCCGGCCGTCCACCACCAGCACCCGGTGGTCGTCCCCGGGAATGTGCTTTTCCACCAGCACCTGGGCGCTGTGGCGGCGGGCTTGGTCAAAGGCCGCGCCCACCGCCTCGTCGTCGCCCAGGTTCAGCGAGATGCCCAGGCCCTTCTTGGAGTCCTGCGGCTTCACCACCACCGGATAGCCGATCTGCCGGGCCGCCCGCACCGCGGCCTCGGCATTGAGTACGCTGATCTGCGCGGCAACGGGGAAGTGGGCCTCGCCCAGAACCTGGCTGGTCGCCGCCTTGTCCCTCTGGATCCAGGTCGCGATGGCCGAGGTCCGGTCGGTGACCGACTCGCGGATGCGCCGCAGGTGGCGGCCCTGGCCGAATTGGACGATGCGCTGGTTGCGGTTGAGGATGAACCAGGGGATGTCGCGCCGCTCGGCCTCTTCGACGAGTGACCTGGCGGTCTGGTCGAGGGCCATCGCGCCGGCGCGGCGCCGGAAGGCGGCCAGCGCCGTCTCGGGCTCGAAGGTCTTGGGCAGGCGATGTTGGGGCCGTGCGTCCGGCGGCAGCAGGGCCAGCACCAGGTTGATGGCCAGGTGGCCGGCCAGCAGGGCGATGTCCGGGTCGTGGTAGCGGTAGAAGATGTCCTGGACCTTGCCCTGGCCCTTGCGTCTGGTGCCGGCCAGCATGACCGCTTCGCCCAGGCTGCGCTGCAGCTCGACGGCGATGCGCGCGGCCACGTAGCCCAGGGGAAGCTGTGGGAATGAGCGCAGCTCTGTTGCGAAACCCGCGGCCTGGTTGTCCCGCCCGGGATGCTCGGCCAGGCCCGGCAGCAGCTTGAGCAGCGCCTCGGCCGCCTCCGCGCCGGCCTGGCTGTTGGGCCAGTAGGCCGGCCCTTCGACCCGCACGGCGATGTGGGCCAGCGGCTCCGCCGCAAGCAGGTTGGGCCCAAGGTAGGCGCGCGCCTTTTGGATGATCATGTAAGCCTGGACCGAGCTGCTCCCACCGCCGCGCAGCATAGCGGTTGCCTGCAATGACGTCCAAGCGCCAAGGACTTCGCCTGGCCTGTCAACCGGGCTGGGGCCGCACCTTCCTCGGCCGCTCCGCCAGGCGTGCCAAGGCCGCGGCGAGCAGGCAGTAGAGCGCGGCGCCGGCGGCGATCCGCTCGACCGCAAAGCCCAGGTCGATCAGTACGCCCATGAAGGCCGGGGCGAGGCCGGAGGAAAAGACCATCGCGGCCTGGCCGAAAGCGCGAATCGCACCCAGGTGGGAAGTGCCGTAGAGCTCCGCCCAAAGTGCGCCGAGCAGCACGCCGGTGATGCCGGCGCTGACGCCCAGAAGGCCCATGAAAACCGGCGCCGCAAAGGCCGCATCGCTGGAGGCCAGGACGAGACAGGCCATAGCGAGTGGTGCCAGAAACAGGGTGACCAGGCGCCGGGCGGTGAAGCGGTCGACCAGCAGCCCGCCAACGATCAGGGTCGTGACCGAAGCGGCGGCGAACACGAGGTAGGAGCCGGCCAGGAGGGCAAGCGGCCAGCCTTTGGTCTCGGCCAGATGGACCTGGTGGAAGATGAGCCCGGTGAAGATGAACGAAGGGGCCAGCAGAGCCGGCAGCCGCAGCCAGAGGCCGCTGTCCCGCAGGACGGCGGCCAGGGCCCAATCCGCCGCCGCGTCACCGGCGAAGCCCGCAAGACGCCGTGCTTGCAGGGCGGCGTCGCGTGCGCGCTGACCCTTCAGCAGGACGAAGACCAGGGGCGACAGGGCCAGCAGTGTCAGCCCGGCGCCGGCCCAGATGGCCTGCCAGGCGGCAACCGCCAGGGCGGCGACCACAAGGCCCGGCAGAAACGCATCGCCGAGGGTATGGCCGAGGGACGCCAGGGAGACGGCGCGCCCGCGCTCTGCGGAGAAGTAGCGCCCCATGGCGACGATGGCGCTGTGGCTGGCAAGACCCTGGCCGAAGAGACGCAGCCCGAAGATCGCCGGCAGAAGGAGGACCGCGCCCCATTGGAGCTCCAGGGTTCCGGCCAGTCCCATGAGCAGGCACATGGCGGACAGGCCCACCAGGGTCGCCGCAGCGAAGGCCGCCAGGGGCACGCGGTCGATCAGCCGGCCGAGCCAGACGAGCACGGCGGCGCTGATCAGGGTTCCCATGGAGTAGATGCTGCCGAAGTCCCCGTCGCTGAGATCGAAGGCCCGGCGGATCTCGCCGCCGAAGAGTGCGATGAAGAAGGTCTGCCCAAGGCTCGAGCAGAAGCACATGAAAAAGCCGAAAGCGATCAGCCGGCCGTGGGCGCGCAGGAGGGAAAGCGGAAGCATCGGCCCTTCTACGCCGATCCCGGGTCGGCGGAAAGGACAGAGAAATTGTCTCTTTAGCTGCCGGTCTTCTCGTACTTCGGCAGATCGTCGTCCAGGTGGACCCAGGGCAGCCGTTCGGCCCAGTGGACATGGAAGTCCGGGACGAAGTCCTCCGGCGTCTCCAGGCCCGCCGCGTAGAAATGGGTTTCGTCCGGCCAGCGGTCGCTCTCATAGGCGATGGGGGTGCCGCAGGTGGCGCAGAAATAGCGCCGTACCCCGGGCGAGGAATGATAAACGGCGGGTGTCTCGCCGGTGAAGCGGTAGGCCGACTTGGCGACCCCCATAAAGGTGGTGAAGGGCGCGGCCGTGTTGCGCCGGCAGGAGGCGCAGTGGCAGTGGCCGCGCCAGTTCTCCGGGCCTTCGTACTCGTAGGACACCGCGCCGCAGAGGCACCGTCCGCGCTTCATTTCCATCGCCATCTCCTTTGTTCAAGGAACAGCTTATCTAACCGCCGAAGGGGAGTCAGCCGCGGCCTAGAGCGGATCATGTTTAGACGCAAACACCTTCGTGTTTGCGTCTAAACATGTGAATCCGCTCTACACTTGAGAATTAGAGCAGATTCACCTGGTTCGATGGATCGCTCCGGCGATTCCATCGAACCAGGATCTGCTCTAGGCGGATGTGCCGTATCCGCAGCGCCGGCAACCGGCTAGACTGCCCCCGGGCACTGTGGCGCAGGGGCACGCCGGTCGAAGGAGCGAACGACGGAGATCGATCATGAAATGTCCTGGACGGCCTTTGCGGGCAATTGGCGTTTGCGTGGTTCTGGCTGTGCTGGCGTCGGTGAGCCCGTCGCGGGCCGCCGAACGGGTCGACCTCGAACTGGTGCTGCTGGCCGATGCCTCCGGCTCCATCGACGACAGCGAGATCTTTTTCCAGCGCCAGGGTTACGCCGAAGCGATCACCGATCCTGACATCCTGGCGGCCATCGGCCTGGGCCAGGACGGCAAGATCGCGGTCACCTACGTCGAATGGGGTGATGCCACCTCCCAGGAAGTCGTTGTGCCCTGGACCATCATCGACGGCGAAGCCTCCGCCGCCGCCTTCGCCAAGCAGCTTCTGGAGGTGCCGCGGCTGGCCTTCGGACGCAACGCCATCGGCGCGGCCATCGCCGCCGGTCTCGCCCTGATCGAGGGCAACGACATCGAAGGCGACCGCAAGATCATCGACTTCTCCGGCGACAGCGCCAACAACTGGGGCGGCATTCCCATCGAAGTGGCCCGCCAGGCGGCCCTGGCCTCTGATGTCTCCATCAACGGCTTGGCCATCCTCTGCCGGGTCTGCGCCACCGGCCGTCCGGTTTCCTACGATCTCGAGGCGGCCTTCGAGCGCGAGATCATCGCCGGCCCCGCCTCTTTCGTGGTGACGGCCGACGGCGAGGAGAGCTTTGCCAGCGCAGTGCGCCGCAAGCTGCTGCTGGAGGTGGCCGGCGTGCCGGACGAGCAGACCTTCCGCCTGCGCCTTGCCGCCGCCCGGGGTGCCAACTAGGGCGCCGCGGGAACGGCGACGCCGTGGGCGGCGATCATGCGCTCGATTTCCTCAAGGGCGAAGGCGGCGAGGGCTTCCTGATCGGCTTGTGCGTCCGGATCGTCTTCGTCGAGGTCGCCGATCAATAGAATGTTCTCGTCGTTCAGCCGGTTGGCCGGGCCGGTGTAGTTGAAGCTGCCGGCGATGACCAGCGACGAATCGATCACCATCAACTTGTGGTGTAACTTGCCCAGTCCGTTCTTGCGTGAGGCCAGAAAGGCCTCGCCGCCGGCATTGGCGACCAGCCGGGTCGCCGCCCAGTCGCGGTTGCCCTGCCCGGAATCGAAGATGCCGCGGACAGTCAGGCCGGCCTGGGACATCGCCACCAGCGCGTCGTCGATGCCGGAGGACTGGGAGAACGTGAAGATGGCGAAGTCGATCCGCTCGCGCGCCTTCAGGATCTGCTTCATGATCTCCATTTCCGGCGCGTGGTCGGGGGCGAAGAGTGCGCGCACCCGCAGGCCCGCCACCCGGTTGTTGCGCGGCGAGGGGTCATGGCGGTTGCGCTTGCGCCCGAAGGTGCCGGTCCAGATCTCCTCGAATTCCAGGTCATATTCGTTGCAGACCCGCTGGTCGTGCAGGATCACCACGTGGTTCAGGTTGCGGCCCACGCCGGTGGGGGTGAAATTGGTGGAGCCGGCCAGCAGGGCGCGGCGGCTCTTGCCGCTGTCGCGCACGATGAACTTCTGATGGAAGATCTCCGGGTTGTAGTCGGCCCGGGCGTCGATGTTGGCACGCAGCATGGCGGCGAAGAGGGCGCGGTTCTCCTCGTCCTCGGCGCCACCCTCCGCGAAGGGATCGGCCGGCGGATTGCCGGCACGCAGGTAGTCCTGCTCCAGCACGATGCGCACCCGGACGCCGCGCTGCCTGGCGCGCACGAAGGCCTCGGTGATGGCGCGGGATTCGACTTCCTGTATGGCGACATCCAGGGAATCGCGGGCCCGGTCGATGAAGTCGACGATGGCCGCCTCCAGGTCGTCCGGCGCGCCGATGGCGCTCGGCCCCATGTGGAATTCGATGCGGTCGTTCAGATTGAACGGCATGGTCGCAACCCCCGCTGTGACCGTCGTGCGATACCACCAATTTAACTTCTTCCGGGTTACAGCCCAAAGACGATCTCGGAGCTGTTTCCGCGCAGAAGGGGTGGGGCCCGCTGCGCAAAGGGGGTGGCGTGGGAATTTCTGGCCCGAACCGGGCCGCCTTCCCGGTCGACGCGGGGGCCCCGACTTCGCTATAACCCTGCAACCCAAATTCGCCGCCCAATGGAATCCATCGGGCGAAAGGACCGACCATCGCGTGAGTGACTTCGTATCCGGCCTACCGAAGGCCGAATTGCATCTCCACATCGAGGGCTCGCTGGAGCCGGAGATGATGTTTGCCCTGGCGCAGCGCAATGCCATCACGCTGCCTTACGACTCGGTGGAGGCGCTGCGCGCCGCCTACCGCTTCGGCAACCTACAGGACTTCCTCGACCTCTACTACCAGGGTATGTCGGTGCTGTTGAGGGAGGAGGACTTCTACGACCTCACCCTGGCCTATCTGCGCCGGGCCGCCGCGGACGGTGTGCGCCATGCGGAGATCTTCTTCGACCCCCAGGGCCACACCGGCCGCGGCGTCGCCTTCGATACGGTCTTCCAGGGCATTCACCGCGCCTTGCGGGACGGTGAGCATGAGCTGGGCGTCAGCTCCAAGCTGATCCTCTGCTTCCTGCGCCATCTCTCGGCCGAGGACGCCATGGCGACCCTGGAGGAGGCGATGGACTACCGCGGCGCCATCGTCGGCGTCGGCCTCGATTCCACCGAGAACGGCCATCCGCCGGAGAAGTTCGTCGGCGTCTTCGAGCGTGCGCGGGCCGCCGGCTTCCGGGCCGTGGCCCATGCCGGCGAGGAGGGCCCGCCGGCCTATGTCTGGGGGGCTTTGCGCGCGCTGGCGGTGGACCGCATCGACCACGGCAACCGGGCGCTGGAAGACCCGGCGCTGGTGCGCGAGCTGGCCCAGCGGCGCATGCCGCTCACCGTCTGCCCGCTCTCCAACCTGCGCTTGGGCGGCGTCAAGACCATGGCCGAGCATCCGCTGAAGACCATGATGGACCAGGGCCTCTGCGTCACCGTGAACTCCGACGATCCGGCCTACTTCGGCGGCTACGTCAACGACAACTACCGCGCCGTGCAGGACGCGCTGGGGCTGAGCGACGCCGAGCTGGCGCGGATCGCCCGCAACTCCTTCGAGGCCTCTTTCCTCGACTCCGAGACCAAGGCCGCCCACCTCGCCGCCGTGGATGCCTACGTGAATGCCGGGTGAAGAGGAATAAGGTGGGCGGGTCACCCGCCCATCGGAGCCTTACGGCGTCTTCTCCCTGCGCAGCGCCTCACGGAAGATGTTCATCATGTTCTGGGTCGGCGGATCGGCAGATTTGTCGAACCCGATGCCATCCGGCGACAGCGCCAGCATGAGGTCGGTGATCGTGATGTCCTTCAGAGCCGCCTCGGCTTGCGGCGCCGCAGCCATCAACCTTAGCGCCTGGGCCCGGGCGCGATAGAAGCCTTCCATGCGCTGAAGGTAGCGATAGCGGTTGACGACGATCTGGACGAGATAGATCAGAAGGGCGACCACCGCGATACGCGTGGCGATGCGGCTCGCCCGGCGCAGCTCGTCGGCATCGGTTAAGGCGCGGGCCAGGAGTTCGGTGCCTTCCTGCACATTCATCAGCGTGTCTTCTTGCTGCTTCAGAGCAACAACAGCATCGCTGTGCAATGTGACCACCCGAGCTTCCGATTCTCGATCGCGGTCCCAAGCTGAGATCGTTTCTCTTGCCGAGTCTCGCAGCTTGGCGGTGCCTTCCGGATAGCCGCTACCGTGCTGTGAGATGATCGACAACAAACCATTGAGTGCCTGCGTGACGCGCTCAGGGTTCTCCTGCCACGAGCCGTCGCGCGGCAGGTTGCGCAACGCCTCATTTGCCTCTCCCGTCACCGAGCTCCTCCAAACCTGGCTTCCCGCTCCGAAAAGGTAGCCGTCCGGGCCTACTTCCAGCGCGGTTATCCAACCTGCCAGTCGTTCCCCGGCGACGTTCTCGGCGCGTATTGGCGACCAACTCAGTCCGTCTTCCGAGCGCAAGAGCAGAAACCTCGGGTCGCCAAAGTCACCCTCGTAACCTGCCGCAAGCAGGGCGCCACTGGGTGTCGCGAAGATTCCTGTGAGCCCGCCTTTCAACCGCCCGCCTTCAGGATTCTGCGGACGGATCGGCAACCAGCTCTGCCCGTTCACAGAACGCAGGATCAGGGTATATGCACCACTTGCCTCTGCCCCAGTCCCGTCCTGTGGCCTGCCGGTGCCAACTTCGGTCCCTACGGCAATACGGCTGCCGTCTGGGGCAAACAGCAAGGCGCTTAGGTCACCCCTGAGTCGTTCACCCTGAGTCGTCGTTGGACGGACCGCAGACCATGTCTGGCCATCTACGGAACTGAGAATGACCACTTCTGCTTTGCGGAAGTCACCTTCATACCCTGTGGCGAGCAGAAGACCATCGGTCGTCGCAGTCAGGCTGTTCAATCGTCCCCTGAGCCTCTCGCCCTGGTCGTCCTTCGGATGGATGGCTGACCAGTTCTCTCCGTTCTCGGAGCGGAGAATCAGATGAAACTCATCGACGGTCTCTTCAAGAATCCGGTTTTCGGAGCCGGCTGCAAACAGGGTGTTGTCCGTGGCCACAGCGAAGCTGCTCAACCATCCCTGAAGCCGTTCGCCCTCGGTGTTCAATGGACGTATCGGCAACCAGTTCAGCCCGTTGCCGGAACGCAGGATCAGGACTTTTGGACTGTTGATTGCGCCCTCAAAGCCGGCAGCGAGGAGGGTATTGTCCGAGGCCGTCGCGAACGCGTTGACCCACCCTTTGAGCCGCGCCCCCGAGGTCTCGATAGGACGAAGGGATGACCAGCTTTGCCCGTCGTCGGATCGCAGTATAAGAATCTCTGCGTTGGTGCTGTCACCCTCCAGTCCTGCAGTGAGCAGGCTGCCATCCGGGGCCACCATGACATCGGCCCACCTCCCGAACGGTCCGGCGGGCTCCTGGGGTTGCCAGAGGGCCAGAGGGGCACTCATCAGGGAATCAGCCTGACCCAGCAGCCGGTTGCGCCGGTCGGCATGGTTCTGCAGGCCTTCTCTAATCGAACTCAGTTCACCGTCGAGGTCCTCAAAGCGCGCCTGTGACTCAGCCACCTGATCGCCAAGCCGACGAACGGCTCCCTCGGCGTTCTCCAGCGATTGCATCGGCGGCGCTCCGCCGAATAGCCTTGTCGTCAAAAAGTCGATTTGACCGATCAGCGGCGGCAAAACGAGCAGCAGAATCAGGCCGATCACCACGATGACGACAATGAGCCTGAATTGCCGGGACGCCTCCGTTCCCAGCTCCTTCGCGCGGTCCTCGCACCAAGCGGCGATTTCGTTCACCACCGCGGCCGAGCCGCCGCTTTGTTGCCCCTCGCTCATCGGCACGTCTCGAATGCCCGCGCGGAAGACGCGCAGGGTGTGAGCATTCCACGACCTGAAATGTCATGTAAAGGCTGTTGGTCAACGATTGCGGAGTAGGCCGAATGCCGCAAAACGGACTTTCAGCTTATGCTGCTGCTTTCACTGTCCCCGCCAACCGGCATTCGTTCTTGGGCCAGAAGAAGAAAACGCTGGAGTTCGTAGGCTTCGGTGCAGGGCGCGGCTTTCTGCGCCGTCTTGCGGATCAGCGTTGCAGTCGGGGGTTCATCACGTCGCGCAGTTCGTCGCCCACCAGGTTGATGCTGGTCACCGTGATCAGTAGGGCGACGCCGGGCAGCACGCTGATCCAGGGATAGCCCGACAGCAGGTAGTCGAAGCCGTTGGAGATCAGCAGGCCGAGGGAGGGCTCGGTGACCGGCAGGCCGACGCCGAGGAAACTCAGGGTGGCCTCCAGGGAGATGGCGTGGGCGACCTCCAGGGTGGCGATGACGATCAGGGAAGGCAGGCAGTTCGGCAGGATGTGGAACAGGATCACCCGCGTGCTGCTCAGGCCCAGGCACTGCGCCGCCTCGACATACTCCTTGTTGCGCTCGGCCAGTGCCACACCGCGGGCCACCCGCGCGTAGAGCGCCCACTGCACGATGACCAGGGCGAGCAGCACGTTGAACACGCCCTTGCCCAGCAGCGCGAGCAGGATCAGCGCCACCAGGATGGTCGGAAAGCTGAGCTGCAGGTCGACCAGCCGCATGATCAGGGCATCGACCCGGCCGCCGTAGTAGGCGGCATAGAGACCCACCAGCGTGCCGATGGTCAGCGCGATCAGCACGCTGGTGACGGCGACGATGAGGCTGATGCGCAGGCCGTAGAAGATCGCGCTCATCATGTCGCGGCCCTGGTCGTCGGTGCCCAGCCAGTAGGTCATGAGATGGCGGCGTTCGCCGCCGGAGGCCGTGACCTCGAAGCGAAACGTCTCACCCGCCGAGGCGGGCAGGGTCAGCACCAGTCCCGCCAGGTCCGCCGGGGCGAGCTTCCAGACGTTGCGGAACGCGCTCTTCTCTCCGGCTGAGAGCGTGCTGCCGCGCGGCAAGCGCCTGATCTGCACTTCGGTGAGCGGATCGAGCGGCCCGCCGGCCGTCGCGGTGATCCCGAGGGCGTAGGACTGCGGCGCCCCCGGTTGCGGCGTCAGCGCGATGCCCAGGGCGGTGAGCGGCGCGTCGCCGCTGCGCCCCACCGCGGTGAGGTCGAGCGTTGCTGCGGCCTCGCCACCCAGGCCCCCGACGCTGGCCCGCACTGCGATCTCCGCCTCCTTCGACAGCTTGGGCGAGCCCGGCAGCAGGCGGCCGTCCTCCAGGTCGATGTCCAGCAGGTCGTAGGGATTCTGCGGCGAGATCACCGGTGCGAAGGCGGCGATCAGGACGATCACCACCAGCACCACCAGGGCCGCCACCGCGATGCGGTTCTCGGCGTAGTCGCGGGCGACGCGGCGGAAGCCCGTCGCTTCGCTCTGAGCCCGGGGCAGATCGCCCGCTTCGGCTTCGGCGGTCACGGCTCAGGGACCCGAGCGGTCGTGGCCCAGCCGGATACGCGGGTCGACCACGGAATAGAGGATATCGACGATGAGATTGACGGTGATAAACAGCAGCACGATGACGATGAGGTAGGCGACAATCACCGGCCGGTCGAGGATGTAGACGCTGTCGATGATCAGCTTGCCCATGCCGGGCCAGGAGAAGACGGTCTCGGTGACCACCGAGTAGGCGATGAGCCCGCCGAGCTGCAGCCCGACGACGGTGATCAGCACCACCAGCGTGTTCTTGAAGATGTGCACATAGACGATGCGCCGGCGGCTCAGGCCCTTGGCGCGGGCGAACTTGATGTAGTCCAGCATGACGATCTCGCGCACGTTGGCGCGCATCAGGCGGATCACCAGGGCGCATTGGAAAAGGGCGAGATTGGCCGCCGGCAGCAGCACGTGGCGCCAGCCGTCCAGCGTCCACAGGCTGGAGGTGATGCCGAGCACCGTGTCCACCTCGCCGCGGCCGCCGGACGGCAGCAACGTCAGGCTGACGGCGAGCACGAAGATCAGCATCAGGCCCTGCCAGAAGTTGGGGATGCTGACCCCGATGATGGAGGTGCCCATGATGAAACGCGCGGTCTTGGTGTGCGGGTTGAGCCCGGTATACATGCCCAGCGGAATGGCCGCCGCCAGGGCCATCACCATGGCGACCAGGACGAGCTCCAGGGTCGCCGGCATGCGTTGCAGCACCAGCTTCAGGGCCGGTTCGCTGAAGGCGAAGGAGCGCCCGAGATCGCCTTGCACCAGGTTGCCGAGGAAGACCAGGAACTGCTCCCACAGCGGCCGGTCGAGCCCGAGAATCCGCACCATGCGGTCGAACTCTTCCTGATCCGCCTCGGTGGAGACCAGCACGTCGACCGGATTGCCGATGACGTAGACGCCGAGGAAAACCAGTGCCGAGAGCACGGCCACGACGACTGCGCTCTGCAGCAGGCGGCGAATGATGTAGGTGGTCATGGGCCGGGCGCACTCCTCCGCGGCGTTACGATCCGGCCGGAACGCCGGGCACGCGAAGCCGGCGTGGCCCCGCGTGCCCGCACAGCATTATTCACGCACCACGGACTCGGCAAGGCTGGCTTCGTCGGCGCGCGGAATCACCCGCAGCCCCTTGCGGGCCGCCCAGCAGGCGACCTGATAGTGGGTCGGGATGATCGGCACGTCGGCGATGGCCACGGCCGTCGCCTGCTTCAGCAGGGACTCGTAGGTCTCGCCGTCCACCGTGCTCAGGGCACCGGTCAAGAGCTCGTTGAACTCGCCATGCTCCCAACGTCCGTAGTTGTTGCGCTGCCCCTCGCCGAGCGCCGGCAGCAGGATCGCCGAGGATTCCCCGGTCGCCGTGGCGAAGCCGATCTGGGCCATGGTGAACTCGTTCTTCCGCGCCTTGCCGAAGTATACGGCCACGGGCATGGTCTCGACCTGGACTTCCACACCGATGCGCGACAGCATCTGCGCCACCGCCTGGGCCAGCTTGGCATCGTTGATGTAGCGGTTGTTGGTGGCGTGGATGGCGAGCCTGAAGCCATCGCCGTAGCCGGCCTCCGCCATCAGTTGCCGGGCCTTTTCCAGATCCGGCTCGGGCATGGGGATGTCGGAGTTGTGCCCGCCGAAGCCCTCGCCGACGATCTGATTGGCCGGCACCGCCAGCCCCATCATCACGTCGTCGACGATGGCGTTGCGGTCGATGGCCAGGTTGAAGGCCTGCCGCACCCGGAGGTCGCTCAGCGGATTCTTGATCGGGCTGCCGTCCTTGGCGGTGATGTGCTCGGCCTGCTCCCGGTGGACGTCGAGGGACCAGTAGAGCACGCGCGTCGAGGCGGTGCAGGACACGGTGATGTCGGGGTTCTCTTCCAGCCGGTCGATGTCGGTGGTCGGCACCGAGGCGATGACGTCGACGTCGCCCGACAGCAGCGCGGCGACCCGCGCCGGGTTGCTCTTGATCTCGCGGATCGTCACCTTGTCCCACTTCGGCTTGCCCGCCCAGTAGTCCGCATTGGCGACATAGGTGGTGCGGTCGCCGGCCACGAATTCGACGAACTTGTAGGGCCCGGTGCCGTGGGTCTTGCTGCCGTCGTTGAACTCGGTGGGCTGGGTGTCCATGCCGATGCTGCGGCTCACGACGGGCACGCCCATGAGGGCGCGGGGCAGCAGCGGATAGGGCGTCTTGGTGTGAACCTGCAGGGTATAGTCGTCGACGGCCACCGCCTTGTCGACCTTGACCGTGCGCCGCTTGTAGGTCGAAGGCGCGTTGGGCACGTTGGGCACCCGCTCATAGCTGAAGACCAGGTCGTGGGCTGTGAAGGGCTCCCCGTTGTGGAACTTGACGTCGTTTCTCAGCTTGAACTCCCAGACCAGCGGGTCCTCGGTCGCCCGCCAGGATTCGGCGAGGCCGGGGCCCGGTTCCATCTGCGGGCTGGTGGTCAACAGGGTATCGAAGGCGTGCATCGCCAGCTCGTGGTTCGATCCCAGCGCCTGATAGTGCGGATCGAGCGAGGTCGGCGCGGTCGCCACGCCGATTATCAAGTCCTCCGCAAGTGCCGGCCCCGCCATGAATGCGGCAACCAACATCGCCGTCCCAAGACGCATCGTTTTTTTCATTGTCGTTCTCCCTCCGTCGTCGGCTTGTCGGACCTCAGTTCCTCTTCCGGTTCCCCCGCCTGGGGGTTGGGGCCGCACGCGCCTGCAGGGCGGACGGCCCTAGTAGCGGGTCGATCGCTGGGGCCCCGAGCCGATCGCCCCCATCAGCGCATCGACATGACGCTCCAGCGCCGCAAGCTTGATGTCGCGGCTGTCGGCCCTGTCCCACAAGTCCTCGAACTCGCCGGGATCCTCCTCCAGGTCGTAGAGCTCGCCCAGGTCGTGGCCGCGAAAGGTGACCATCTTATAGCGCCCGTCGAAGCTCATCACCGCCCGGGTGCGGTCGTTGGTGCCTTCGCTGAAGTTGCAGGAGTCCAAAAACTCCGAGACCACGGCCCGCTTGCCGGTATCCTCCGTCTGGCCACGCAGCACGGGCAGCAGCGAGCGGCCCTGCATGGCCTCGGGAATCTCCAGCCCGGCGCTGTCGAGCAGCGTCGGCGCGACGTCGATCAGCTCGGCCAGCGCGGCGATGCTGCGCCCCCCGGGAAAGGCCTTCGGCCAGCGCACGATCAGCGGCACCCGCACCACCCCGTCGAAGAAGCGCGCGCCCTTGAAGACCAGGCCATGGTCGCCCAGCAGGTCGCCGTGGTCGCTCTGGAAGACGACGATGGTGTTGTCCAGCACGCCCCGCTCCTCCAGGGCGTCCAGCAACTCGCCGAGGTGACGGTCGACCATCTCGATCATGGCGTAGTAGCCGCACTTCAGCAGCCGCCCGTTGAAGGCGCCGTCGTCCGCCGGCGCCGGGCCGTCGGGATCGGGAATGGCGGTGCTGAGCGGATTGCGCGCGATGGTGTTCTGGGCGCGGATGTTGGCGAAGCGCGTCTGGCGCTCCAGGTCCGCGTCGCGGAACAGCGGTGGTGCCATGGTGGCCGGATCGTAATGCGCCAGGAAATCCTCCGGCGGCAGGTAGGGCGGATGCGGGTCGTAGGGGTTGATGCTGAGCAGCCAGGGCCCCTCGCGCTTTTCGTCGACGAAGCGCAGCGCCATCTCGTTGGCCCATTTGGTCTGGCGCAGGGCCTCGTCGGGCCCCGGCCGGATCACGTCGCCCTGGCTGACCTTGGAGCGCCCGGGATCGCGGATGGTGTAGCGCGGCACCACCGCCTGGGGGTCGAGCCCCTTCTCGTCCCGCAGCCAGGCCAGATAGGCGTTGGTATCGTCGGCGCCCTCGCCGGTATAGGGCAGGTTGGAGGCGTGGAACACCCGGTAGCCGTCGTCATAGCGCGTCTCGCCGAACTCGGAGCTGGCGATGTGCAGCTTGCCCACCAGACCGCAGTCGTATCCGCCGTCGGCCAGCAGCCTGGTCACCAGAACCTCTTCGCCGGGAAAGTGGGAGGCGCCGTTTCGGTAGACGCCGTGCGCGGCGCAGTAGCGCCCGGTGACGAAGCTGGCCCGGCTCGGCGTGCAGACGGTGCTCTGGGCGTAGGTGCGGGTGAAGCTGATGCCCTCGGCGCAGAGCCGGTCCATGGCGGGCGTGCGGATGTGCGGGTTGCCGAGGGCGGCGATGGTGTCGTAGCGCTGAGCATCCGTGCAGTACCAGAGGATGTTCGGCCGCTCCTCCATGGTTTACCCCTCGATCCTCTTTAACGCGATGCCGACGACGTCCTTGCCCCGCTCCCAGACCTTTTCCATCCATGCCCGCTCTTCGGGATAGAAGCTGTCTTTCAGGTCCCGCTTGATCTGGCGGCCGAGGTCGCTGTCCAGCGCGCCATGGGCGTGCAACCAGGTGTCGGCCCGCACGGCCAGGCGCACCTTCGCGCGCTCGCGGGTGCCGTATTCGAGGCCGACGGAGGCCCAGTCCAGGCCCTGGAGCGGCGGCCGGAAGCCGTTGAGGATACTGCCTTTGGACCCGGAATAGGCGGACCCCTCCGCCCCGGTGCTGTGGACCTGCTCGCCGTACCAGTCGAACAGCAGGTCGTAGACCGCCTCGCCCGGCTTGCTCGGGGTCATGAGCTCGCCGTAGCCGTAGGGCCCCAGCCCCGTGTGCACGTCGATCAGCACCGCCCGTTCGGCCGCTTTCAGGAAGGTGCCACAGACCTCCGTCAGTATGCGGTTCGACCAGGTCGCCTTGTCGCCGCCGTAGTGGACGTTGTCGGGATGGCGGTATTGCCCCTTGCCGATCGCCTTGCGCACCGCGACCTCGCCGTGGACGTCTTCGGCCCTGGCAATCGCGTCCGCGCAGGCGGCGAGGGAGGCTTCGTCCCAGTTGCGCGGAATGGTGTGGGCGGCCAGCTCCTCGAAGAGATCGTTTTCCGGGTAGAGGCCGTTCTCGTGGTCGACGAAGTTGCGGTTGAGGTCCACGTTGTCTTCGTTGACCCGCCGGATCCAGGCAAAGCCGTAGGGGTTGACGGCGTGAACGAGCAGCAGGGCGGTGTCGCCGCCCGGTCGCGGCGCGGCCGCGTCGCGCAGCAGCCCCACCTGGATGCCCGAGCCGGCGAAGCCCTCCGCGCCATGGGTCGCCGAGGTCACGACCACGACCCCGCGGGCGGTCTCCGGCCCGATCCGGGCCACGTCCATGAACAGCGCTTCGCCCTGCGGGCCCTTCTCCGGGTTCGGGTAGCTCGTCACCTTGACGCCGGCATCCAGGCAAGCCGACAGGAAGCGCGCGCGGGCGTCGCTGTAGGTTGCCGAATAGTATTCGTCGATCATCGAGCGGCGTTTCTCCGGCCCGGCGCAGGACCCCGCGAAGCCGGGAAAACTCAACCGACCGCGAGATGATCAGGGCAGCCGGCGGCGAACTGAAAGAGGGCGGCACCCAAGCACCAGAACGAAAAAACTACGGGTAGAAGAGATATAATTTCAAATTCTTTTTTTTGGCAAACACATTACCGCATATTATTCCGCTCCCGCGCCCACCGCGTCAAGAAGAGTGGCCGGAGAAACCGGCCGCCGCGACGGAGGAGGGGAAAGCGGCGACCGGCCTCTCCGGCCGAGGTGCTCCGGTCTCCCAGAGATCAGAAAGGGAGCGGGGTCCGGAAGACCGGCAGGAGACTTGGGTGGACCCGCCCGAGATTGGCCCAGGCTTGGATGGCGCGGGCAGGCCCAGGGTTACAAAAGCGCTGTTACATGAGCTCCGATACTAAATCGCGGTTGCAGGGAAGCGGCTCCGCCGCCTCGGGGGTGTAGGCGACGCCCAGGGCCTTGGCCACGCCGGCGCCGTAGGCCGGATCGGCGGCGTGGAAGTGGGCCAACTGTTTCTGCACAATGAAATCCGGCACCCCGGCCATGGCCCCGGCGATGGCGTTGAACAGCCTTTCCTTCTGCGCGTCGTCGAACAGGCGAAAGAGGGCGCCGGCCTGGCTGTAGTCGTCGTTGCCTGCGCGGTGGTCGTAGCGCCCGGCGTCGCCGGAGATCTTCAGGGGCGGCTCGGCATAGTCCGGCGCCTGGGCGGGGCCATTGAAGGAGTTCGGCTCGTAGTAGGCATCCGGATTGCCGGTATCGTTGCGGAAGAACCGCAAGGCGCCGTCCTTGTGGTAGTGGTGCACGGGGCACTTGGGCGCGTTCACCGGCAGCGCCTCGTAGTGGGTGCCCAGGCGATAGCGGTGCGCATCGGCATAGGAGAAGATGCGCGCCTGCAGCATCTTGTCCGGCGAGAAGCCGATGCCCGGCACGATGTTGGAAGGCGAGAAGGCGGCCTGCTCGATCTCGGCGAAGTAGTTGTCCGGGTTGCGGTTCAGCTCCATCACGCCGACGTCGATCAGCGGATAGTCGGCATGGGGCCAGACCTTGGTCAGATCGAAGGGGTTGAAGGGCGTCTTTTCGGCGTCGGCCTCCGGCATGATCTGCACCTTGACTTCCCACTGCGGGAAGGCGCCGCCGTCGATGGCGCCGTAAAGATCTTCTTGATAGCTCTCCCGGCTCGCGCCGATCACCCGGGCCGCCTCCTCGTTCGTCAGGTGGCTGTGGCCCTGGCGGGTCTTGAAGTGGAACTTGACCCAGAAGCGCTCGCCCGAGGCGTTGATGAAGGAGAAGGTGTGGGAGCCGTAGCCGTTCATGAAGCGCGGGCTCACCGGGATGCCGCGGTCGGACATCAGGATGGTGATCTGGTGCAGGGACTCCGGCGACTGCGACCAGAAGTCCCACATCGCCGTGGCCGAGCGCAGGTTGGTCCTGGGATGGCGCTTCTGCGTGTGGATGAAATCCGGGAACTTCAGCGGATCGCGGATGAAAAAGATCGGCGTGTTGTTGCCCACCAGATCCCAGTTGCCTTCCTCGGTATAGAACTTCACCGAGAAGCCGCGCACGTCGCGCTCCGCATCGGCGGCGCCCAACTCGCCGGCGACGGTGGAGAAGCGGGCCAAGAGTTCGGTCTTCTTGCCGACCTCGGAAAAGATCTTGGCCCGGGTGTACGGGGTGATGTCGTGGGTGACGGTGAAGCTGCCAAAGGCGCCCCAGCCCTTGGCGTGGACCACGCGCTCAGGGATGCGTTCGCGGTTCTGGTGCGCCAGCTTTTCGATCAAATGATAATCCTGCATCAGGATCGGGCCGCGCGCCCCGGCGGTCAGGGAATTCTGGTTGTCGGAGACCGGCGCCCCAGCCGTGGTGGTCATGGTGGGTCTGCCCTTGGTCTTGCTGTGCTCTGTCATCTGAGATCGTCCTCCTGCCCTACCTGCGCCCCGCGCCGGGTCCTGTCGCCAGCCAGCGACCAGGGAAGGATGCCGCCGACCCGACAATAAGGAAAATCGATTGTTTCAATAATAACAATCGGTATAGCCTATCGCTCTGAATCTGCCATCAGAAACGGAGCCGGTGCCATGAACCTGCGGGACCTGCGCTACATCCTCGCGGTGGCGGAGGAGCGCCACTTCGGCCGCGCGGCGGAACGCTGCCACGTCAGTCAGCCGACCCTCAGCGGCCAGATCCGCAAGCTGGAGGACTACCTGGGCGTGACCCTCTTCGAGCGCACCAACCGTTCGGTGGTCACCACCCCGGTGGGGGAGACCATTGCCCGGCACGCCCGCCTGGCGGTGGAACAGGCGGAGCTGATCGAGGGCATCGCCCGTGCCCAGCGCGACCCCATGAGCGGCCCCCTGCGCCTCGGGGTCATCCCCACCATCGCGCCCTATCTGATGCCGCTGGTGCTGCGCAGCCTTACCGAGCGCCATCCCCGCCTGACACCGGTGCTCTTCGAGGAGACCACCGGCCGCTTGTTGGAACGCCTGGCCGGCCATGAGATCGACGCGGCGCTGCTGGCCACCGATCCCGGGCTTGCCGAATTGACCAGCCTGCCGCTGTTCGAGGAGCCCTTCTGGGTCGCCCATCCGCGCGACCATCCCCTGGCGGCGTTGGAGGAGATCACCGAGGCCGACCTGGCGGGCGTCGATCTGCTGCTGCTCACCGATGGGCACTGCCTGCGCGACCAGGTATTGAAGGTCTGCGCCCAACCGGGTGAACGGAAAGGCAGGAACAGCAGCGCGCTGGGGGATCTGCGCGCCGCCAGCCTGGACACACTCCTCAACATGGTCGCCGCCGGCTTCGGCTGCACCCTGATTCCGGCCCTCGCCGTGCGCGGCCCCTGGATGACCGACATGGGCATCATCGCCCGGCCCCTGGCCCTGGCCACCGCGGCGCGGCCCGTGGCCCTCTGGCATCGGCGCAGCTTTCCTCAGCCGGAGAAGATCGCGGCACTGGCCGAGGTCGTCATGGCCAAGCTGCCCAACACGGTGCGCCCCTCGAGTTAGGCGCCGGGCAAACACAGAGAGGGCGCCGCGCCGGTGCCGGCGGGCGCCCCCTTTTGTCGAAGTAACCGCCCCGTGGTCAGGCGCTGGCGGCTTCCAGGGTCACGGTGTAGAGCGCCTTGTCGTTCAGGTCCTTCAGGGTCACGGTCATGGCCTCGGTCTCGCCGTCGATCTTCACGTGGCCGAAGAACTGCAGCTCGTCGCTCGGCGGCAGGTTGGGCTTGCCGCCGGGATGCTTGGAGTAGACAACCTGCGGGCCGAAGGTGTTGTCCATCTCCCCGGGCCCGAAGGAGCCGGCGTGGACCGGGCCGGAGACGAACTCCCAGAAGGGATTGAAGTCGCGGAACTGCGCCTTGCTGGGATCGTAGTAGTGGGCCGCGGTGTAGTGCACGTCGGCGGTGAAGAAGACCGTCTGGGTGATGTTGTTGTGCTTGATGAAGCGCAGCAGGTCGGCGATGTCCTGCTCGCGGCCCAGTACCGGGCCGTCGCCGTTGGCGCTGTTCTCGAAGGTGTTCTTCTCACGCCAGTTGTCATAGACGATCAGGCCCAGCGGCATGTCGCTGGCGATCACCTTCCAGGTCGCCTTGGAGGCCAGCAGTTCGCGCTTCAGCCACATGAGCTGCTGCGGGCCCAGGAAGTCGGTGTCGCGGCTGCGGGTCGGCTGGTTGTTGGGGCCGTTGGGGCCGCGGTAGCTGCGCAGGTCTAGGAAGAAGATGTCCAGCATCGGCCCGTAGGAGACCTTGCGGTAGATGCGCTCGCGGTCGCTGGCGTGCTCGCGGATCGGCATGTACTCCAGGAACGCGCGGTTGGCCCGGCTGGCCAGCAGGGAGGCGCTCTTCACCTTGTAGCGGTCGTCGGAAATCAGCATCTCACCGGGATACCAGTTGTTGACCACCTCGTGGTCGTCCCACTGGGCGAGCATCGGCACCTCGGCGTTGAAGCGCTTCACGTTCTCGTCCATCAGATTGTACTTATAGTTGCCGCGGAACTCGGCCAGGGTCTCGGCGACCTTGGTCTTCTCCTCGATCAGGAGGTTCTTCCAGACCGAGCCGTCGGGCTTCGTCTTCTCCGCTTCCAGGGGATTGTCGGCGTAGATCGTATCGCCGGAATGGATGAAGAAGTCCGGCCGGTTGTTGCGCATGGTCTCGTAGCAGCGCATGCCGCCCCAATCCAGATCGATGCCCCAGCCCTGGCCGCAGGTGTCGCCGGTCCAGACGAAGGTGATGTCCCGCTTGTCGCCGGGCCCGGTGCGGAAGCGCCCGACCGTGGGCTCGCTGACCAGGTTGACGTCGGCCAGGTCCTGCCAGCGTAGGCGGTAGAAGATGTCCTGCCCGGCCGGCAGGTCGGTCAGGTCCATCTTGGCGGTGAAATCGCTGGCGGCAATGGCCGCGGGGCCGCGCAGGCGTTGCGCATTGGCAAAGGAATCGCTGGTCGCGACCTCCACCAGCAGCCGCGAGGGGCGGTCGGCGCGGGCCCAGATGATGCCGCTGTTGGTGGTCACATCGCCGGACTGAACGCCATGGGTGAAGACGGGCCGGTTGGCCTGGGCGATGGCGGGAAAGCCGAGCAGGCCGGCGCCTACAAGGCCGGCACCGGCGGCACCGCCGCGCAGCACCTTGCGCCGGGAATAGAGAGCGGACGATCGGGGGAAACGCGCGGACGGCATGATCTTCTCCTTGGGTTGCGCGGCTGTTTGGGGACCCGGGGCGCGGGCGCCGGCCCTCTGAGCCGTCGTTGGGGTGACTGTCTTATGGTTAACAGTTTCGATAGCGCCCAGACTTTGCCGGGGGATGTCGCTTGTGGGTCACTTTGGTGACGGATCGCTGCGGCCCGTAAGGCCCCCGAATGGCTCTATCCCTCGGGACTTTGGGGGAGAATCTTCAACGTCTTTTAACGCTTGTCTGATGAACTTTAACCCTGTCTTTAAATTTCACGAGAGGGTTTCGGTCCTTGCCTACGAAGGCGGAGTTGGCCGAGGAAGTTGTACGGCTGAGGCGCCGCGTCGAGGAGGTCGAAAGCCTGGAAGCGCAACGCGCCCAGGCCGAAGCGGCCTTGCGCGACAGCGAGGAGCGCCTGCGCGGCTTTGCGGCCGCGGCCTCCGACTGGTTCTGGGAGATGGACTCCGAACTGCGGGTCTCCTTCGTCTCGAAGCGCCTTGAGGAAGTGACCGGCGTCGACCCCAACGCCATCCTCGGCAAGACCCGCCAGGAACTCGGCGCCGGCGACACCGATACGGAGAAGTTCGACGCCCATCTCGCCGACCTCCAGGCGCATCGCCCCTTTCGCGACTTCCGCTACGTCTATCTCGCCGCCGACGGCAGCCGGCAGTACTGGTCGATCAGCGGCATCCCGCTTTTCGATCGGGACGGTGGCTTCCTCGGCTACCGCGGCACCGGCCGCAACCTGACCGAGGAGTACCATGCGCGCCGCATGGCCTTTGAGGCACAGGACCTGCTGCTGCAGGCGGTGGAATCCTTCTCCGCCGCCGTCGCCCTTTTCGATGCCGACGACCGCCTGCTGCTGTTCAACGACAGCTATCTGGAATTCCACAACACCTGCTCGGAGAACATCGGGCCCGGCATGTCCTTTGCCGAGCTGATCCGTTCGCAGACCCGCAACGGCTTGATCCCCGCCGCTTTCGGGCGCGAGGAGGAGTGGATCGCCGAGCGCATGGAACGCCACCTCCACCCGCGCGACGAGTTCGAGGTGGAACGGTCCGATGGCATCTGGCTGCGCGTGCGCGAGGAGCGGACCGCCAACGGCGGAACCTTCCTGACCGCGACGGACATTACCGAGACGAAGGTCATCGAGCGGGCCGAGCAGGAAATCCGCGACCGGCTGCACGCGGTCATCGACCACCTTCCCGCGGGCCTCACCCTGAAGGACCAGGACGGCTCTTACCTGCTGGTCAATCAGCAGTTCCGGGACCTCTATGGTCTTCAGGAGCAGACCCTGGTGGGCGATACCGCCTTCGACCACTTCAGACAGAGCGAGGCGGAGGTTTTCCGCGCGCAGGACGGGATGGTCCTGAAAACCGGCGTGCCGATGGAGGTGGAGTCCGAGGTGACCTGCGCCAACGGCGAAAAGGTCTTCGCCATGATCACCCGCTTTCCGGTGCGCGACTTCGCCGGCTCGCCCATCGGCGTCGGCGGCATTCATGTCGACATCACCGACATGAAGGAAAAGGAGCAGGAGCTGCGGGTCGCCCGGGACGAAGCCGAGCGGGCGAACCGGGCCAAGTCGACCTTCCTGGCCAACATGAGCCACGAGCTGCGCACGCCGCTGAACGCGATCATCGGCTTTTCGGAGATCATGGAGCAGGAGCTCTTCGGTCCTCTGGGCAACGACCACTACAGCGAATACGCGGTGGACATCCGCCGCTCGGCCAGCCACCTGCTGTCGATCATCAGCGACATCCTCGACCTCTCCAAGATCGAGGCCGGCCGCATGGAGCTCCATGAAGAGTCCATCGACATCGGCTCCGCGGTCCGGTCCTGCCTCAACATCGTCAAGGAAGCGGCGGCCAACGCTGGCCTGGAGCTGGTCGCCGTGCTTCCCGACGACCTGCCCCTGCTGCAGGCCGACAAGCGGGCGATCCGCCAGATCCTGCTGAACCTGCTGTCCAACGCCATCAAGTTCACGCCGAAGGGCGGCAGCGTCCATACCGAGGCCCGCATCGAAGCGAACCAGGAGTTCACGCTGCTGGTCCGCGACAGCGGCATCGGCATGTCGGAGCAGGACATCGATCTGGTGCTGCAGCCCTTCGGCCAGATCGAAAACCCCCACACCCGCAGCCACGACGGCACCGGCCTGGGCCTGCCGATCACCAAGTCCCTGGCGGAGATGCACGGCGGGCATATGACCGTCCGTAGCAAGGTCGGCGAGGGAACCGAGATCTCGGTGCGCTTTCCCACCCGCCGGGTGGTCAGCTCCGCCGCCGGCGACGGGCTCCCGTCCCTCCGCTCCGCCTGAGCGGCGTCGGCCCTAACGGGCCGAAAGTCTTTCGTGTTTTGACGGCACCGGCCCGCACCCCCTCCCGGCCACCCAATACGATTATCCTAGTGGGTGGCCGGGAGGGGGTGCGGGCTGGAACCGAATCGACGTAAGTCGCAAACGCGCTAAAGCGGCCAGACCAGCAGGATGACCGGGACGGCCACCAGGATCACCAGGGCCTCCAACGGCAGGCCCATCCGCCAGTAGTCGCCGAAGCGATAGCCGCCCGGCCCCAGGATCAGGGCGTTGTTCTGATGGCCGATGGGCGTCAGGAAGGCGCAGGAGGCCGCCACGGCGGTCGCCATCAGGAACGGGTCGGGGCTGACGCCCAGGCGCTCGGCGATGGTCGCGGCAATGGGCGCCATGACGACGGCGGTGGCGGCGTTGTTCAGGATGTCGGAGAGGGTCATGGTCACCACCATCAGGATGACCAGGACGATGCTGGCCGAGAGCCCCGCGGTGACGATGAGCAGGCCGTCGGCGATGAGGTCCGTCGCCCCGGTGGTCTGCAGCGCGCCGCCGACCGGAATGAGCGAGCCGAGGAGCACGATCACCGGCCAGTCGATGCCGTCGTAGAGTTCGCGCACCTGCAAGAGGCCGGTAACCACCAGCAGGGCGACGGCGATGCCGAAGGCGATCTGGATCGGCACCAGCCCCAGGCTGGCCGCTGCAATGGCGGCGGCGAAGATGGCGATTACCGCAGGTCCCTGCTTGCGCTTGCCGAAGTGGATCTCGCGTTCGGCCAGCGGCAGGCAGCCCAGCGCCGGCACCAGATGCGCAAGCTGCTCGGTCTCCCCGTGCAGCAGCACCACGTCGCCGGGGCGCACGCGGAACGACCGCAGGCGCCCGCGGAAGGGTTTGCCCTGGCGCGAGACGGCCAGAATGGTGATGCCGCGCCGCGCGAACAGCCGGAGCGACCCGATCAGCCGCCCGTCGAGGCGCGAACCCGGCGCCACCACCACCTCCATCAGGGTCGCGTCTTCCGGCGCCTTCGGCTTGTCCCCGGCCTCGTCGGTCGCGCTGATTTCCAGGCCGAGCTTGGTGACGAACTTGTCGATCTCCTCCGGAGCCGCCTCGATCTTCAGCACGTCGCCGGCCTGAAGCTGCTTGCGAGTCGCGGCGGGATAGACGCGGTCATGGCGGATCTGGTCCATGATCACCGCGTCGATATCTGCGGTCAGCTCGTCGATCTCGTGCAGGGTCTTGCCGATGTGCGGATTGTCGTCCGGCACCCGCACCTCGGTGATGTAGTTCTCGATGTCGAAGAGGTCGCCGCCGGCGCGGCCGGCATCGCGCTGCGGAACCAGACGCCAGCCGATCAGCGCGATGTAGGCGAGGCCGGCGACGGCGATGGCCAGGCCGACCGGCGCATAGTCGAACATGGCGAAGGCTTCGCCTGTGCGCTCGCCGCGATAGGTGGCGACGATGATGTTGGGCGGTGTGCCGATCAGGGTGACCAGGCCGCCGAGGATGGAGCCGAAGGAAAGCGGCATCAGCAGCTTTGCCGGCGATCGCGCCGCCTTGCGCGCCGACTGCATCGCCATGGGCAGCAGAATGCCCAGGGCGCCGACGTTGTTCATCACCGTCGACATGGCCGCGCCCAGAGCGGCGAGGATGCCCACGTGGCCCGTCGCCGAGCCCATGGCCGGCCGGATGAGCCGCGCCAGCAGATCGATGGCGCCGGACCCGGAAAGCACGCGGCTGAGAATCAGCACCGCCGCCACGGTGATGGTGGCCGGATGGCCGAAGCCGGCGAAGGCCTGGCCGGCCGGGACCAGCCCCGCAACGACGCAGACCATGAGGCATGCGAAGGCGACCACGTCGTAGCGCCAGCGGCCCCAGACCAGGAGCACGAAGAGCCCTGCAAGGATGGCAAAGATCAGAACCTGGGACTCGGTCATCGGGATCTCGCGGCGCGTGGTTCGCTCGGCGGGCAGTCGGGCAAGAAGCGATCCCGGCGTCAAGGCGGAAATGGGGGGAGGGCCGCTGCGCTTTCCAAGTAACCAAAACAGCTCTTTAGCAATCGTTTATCTGAAACAAGGACTATGAGAGGGCAGTGATCGCAGGAAGGGGCGGCTAATTTCATGGGATCACAAGCAACCGGGGGGCTTTGTCATGCGCTGGTCCCTTGATTAAGCACCGGCATTGGGCCCCAATAGGCCGGGATCGGCATCGAAAGGCCGGGTTTTGCGCCCGTAACGACGTGTCACATCACTGTGAGAGGCCTTTTGGCGGCATTTGGCCTTCCTATTTGACCTGCAGACGAGGCGCCGGGGGTCGGGGGAGTTGACCGGGCGGCCCAAACTCAGGTCGGGGGACCAAAGAAACAGCTTGCGACCCCGCACCAGCGATACGGAGAAGGCACCATGAAGACGGTTCTTTTGCGCACTGCTTCCCTTGCCGCCGGGGCTCTGGCCTTCGGCATCGCCTCGGCCAATGCCGAGGAGGCGGAGGTCATCGAGTTGACCCAGACGGCCTGCCAGTTCGTCGAGGTCGAGGAGGGCGGCGATCACGGCTACACCTCCAACAGCAAGGCGGATTGCGATGCGATCAACGCCAAAACAGGCGATCAGCGCCTAGCCAGCGCCAAGGTGCTGAGCCTCAAGCCGGGCAAGTACGTGTTCCGCGTCACCAACAAGAACGTCCCCTACGATCTCGGCTTCTGGGTCCGCGAGCACGACTACGACTTCCGCAATCCGCTGCACAAGCTGACCAAGACTTCGGTCTCCGGCGGCGGCCTGAAGACCGGAACGACCAAGGACTACGAAGTCACGCTGGAGGCGGGCGAATACATCTATAGCTGCCCGCTGAATCCGACGCCGAACTACAGGATCGTCGTCGAAGGGTGAGTTTCCGGGCCCTTCTCCTGAACGGAAAGACCTGAAACAAGGATGGGTGAGATGGCCAAGACCATCACTGCGGATATCTGCGTCATCGGTGCCGGTTCGGGCGGCCTCTCGGTCGCGGCCGGGGCCTCGCAAATGGGCGCCGAGGTCGTCTTGCTGGAGAAAGGCAAGATGGGGGGCGACTGCCTCAACTACGGCTGCGTTCCCTCCAAAGCCTTGATCGCCGCCGGCCATGCCGCAGACACCATCCGCCATGCCGGCAGATTCGGGGTCAACGGCCACGAGCCGGAGGTCGACTTCCCGGGCGTGCGCGATCATGTGCGCGGGGTTATCGCCGCCATCGAACCGCACGATTCCGTGGAGCGCTTCGAAGGCCTGGGCGTCACGGTCATCCAGGCGGAGGGTAGCTTTACGGGCCCGGACGAGGTGATCGCCGGCGACACGCGGATCAAGGCCAAGCGCTTTGTCATCGCCACCGGCTCCTCGGCGGCGGTGCCGCCCATCCCCGGCCTCGACCAGGTTCCCTTTCTGACCAACGAGACGGTCTTCGACCTGGCCGAGCAGCCGGAGCATCTCATCGTCATCGGCGGCGGGCCCATCGGCTCGGAACTGGCCCAGGCGCAGCGCCGTCTCGGCGCCAAGGTCTCGCTGCTTGAGATGTTCACGGTGCTCGGCAAGGACGATCCCGATGTCACGGCCTTCGCGCGCAGGCGCCTGGTCGAGGACGGCATCGACATCCACGAGGGCATTGCCATCAAGGAGATCAGCCAGGACGGCAACGGCATTGCCGCGGTGATCGAGGAAAACGGCCAGGAGCGGCGCATCGTCGGCTCGCACCTGTTGGTGGCCGCTGGCCGCAAGGCCAATGTCGACGGCCTGAACCTGGAGGCGGCGGGCGTTGCCTATTCGCCCAAGGGCATCCAGGTGGATGAGCGCCTGCGTAGCAGCAACAAGAAGATCTTCGCCATCGGCGACGTCGCCGGCGGCTATCAGTTCACCCACATGGCCGGCTATCACGCCGGTATCGTGATCCGCAACATCCTCTTCAAGCTGCCAGCCAAGGTGAACTACAAGGCCGTGCCCTGGGTCACCTTCACCGACCCCGAGGTCGCCCATGTCGGCCTGACCGAAGCCGAGGCGCGTAAGCAGTTCGGCGACAAGGTCCGCGCCCTCAAGTGGTCTTTCGAGGAGAACGACCGCGCCCAGGCGGAGCGGGTGACCGAGGGCCTGGTGAAGGTGGTGGTCGGTGCGCGCGGCAAGATCCTCGGCGCCTCCATCGCCGGCGCCCACGCGGGCGAACTCATCCAGCCCTGGGTACTGGCCATCAGCCAGGGGCTGAAGATCGGCGCCATGGCCAACATCATCGCGCCCTATCCGACCCTCGGTGAAGTCAACAAGCGGGCCGCGGGGAGTTACTACACCCCCAGCCTGTTCAGCGAGCGCACGCGCAAGATCGTCCGCTTCTTGCAGCGCTTTTAAGGTAGTAGGCGGCTGCCGGCTGGCGCCCGTCCGACAACGAAAGTTCGAGATCAGCAACCGACCGCCCTTGCGCGCCTGCGGGGCGGACAGTCCGGAGTTTGTCATGACCGACCATGCATCGACGCCTGTCCCCGCGCCGCAGCCGGGGGAAAGTCCCCGCAAGGGCTCTCTGATCAAACGCCTTCTGCCTCTGGCAGTGCTTGCGGCCGCCATCGCGGCGGCCTTTTCCCTGGGCCTGCACGAGCATCTCTCCATCGAGACCCTGCGCGAGCACCGTGCCTTCCTGAACGGCTTCGTGGCCGAGAACGCCCTGCTGGCCGCCGTGGCCTTCGTTACGGTCTACGCCCTCTCGACGGCGCTGTCGCTGCCCGGCGGGGTGGTGCTCACCGTCGCCGGCGGATTTCTCTTCGGGGTCACCCTCGGCACGCTCTATGTGGTCGTCGCGGCGACACTCGGCGCCACCGCGGTTTTTCTGATCGCCCGTTCGGCCCTCGGTTCCTTCCTGCAGGAGCGCGCGGGGCCCTTCTTGAAGCGCATGGAGGCGGGCTTCCGCGAGAACGCCCTCAGCTATCTCCTGGTGCTGCGCTTGATCCCGCTGTTCCCCTTCTTCGTTGTCAATCTGGTCCCGGCCTTCCTGGGCGTCTCCTTACGCATCTACGTGCTCGGTACCTTCTTCGGGATCATCCCCGGCACCCTGGTGTTCATTCTCGCCGGCGCCGGCCTCGGCTCGGTCTTCGACCAGGGCGGTCAGTTCACGGCGGGTTCGGTGCTGACGCCGGAGGTGATTGCCGGGCTCGTCGGCCTCTCCCTGCTGTCGCTGCTACCGGTTGCCTACAAGCGCATCAAGGCCCGCCGGGCGCAAAGCTGATCCCAATACCCGTCTGGAGGCGGCGTCGCTCTGGCGCCCGTCCGGCCGGCTTGATATCTTTGGGCGCTGCAACGGCCGGGCATTCCTCCGGCCTCAAACTATGAGGTGCCCATGCTTCGCCGCACGCCGGCCCCTTCGGCGGGCCGCAGGCTGTTCGCAATTCTTGCCGGCCTGTCGCTCCTGCTCGTTCTCTCTGTCAGCCTGGTGGCGGCCCAGGATATTCGCTTTTTCCGTATCGGCACCGGCTCCACGGCGGGGACCTATTTCCCGGTGGGCGGCATCATCGCCAGCGCCATCTCCTCGCCGCCGGGCAGCCGCGACTGCGAGCGCGGGGGCAGTTGCGGGGTGCCGGGCCTGGTGGCCGTGGCCCAGTCGACCCGGGGATCGGTGGACAACGTGCGCCAGATCCGCGACGGCAGCCTGGAGTCCGGCTTCAGCCAGTCCGACGTCGCCTTTTGGGCCTTCAACGGCCAGGCCCTCTTCGAAGAGGAGGGCGCGATGACCGGACTGCGGGCCATCGCCAATCTCTATCCGGAGACCCTTCACCTGGTGGTCCGCTTCGACTCCGGCATCAAATCCATCGGCGACATCAAGGGCAAGCGCATCTCGCTGGACCGCAAGGGCTCCGGCACCCGGGTCGACGCCCTGCTGGTGCTGAAGGCCTTCGGGATCTCCGAGGACGATCTTCAGGTCGAAGCGCTGGGCTCCGGCGCGGCGGCCGATGCCCTGCGCGAAGCGGAGATCGACGGTTTCTTCTTCGTCGCCGGCACTCCGGCGGTCGCGGTTCAGGAGCTGGCCGAGGAAGCGCTCGTCGAGCTGGTGCCCATCGGCGGCGATGGGGCCGAGCGGCTGCTGGCCGACTATCCGTTCTTCGCGAAGCATGTGCTGGCCGCCGGGACCTATCCGGGGATCGGCGAGACGGAGACCATCTCCGTCGGTGCCCAGTGGCTGGTGTCGGAAAGCGTGCCGGAGGAGATCGTCTATCAGATCACCCGCTCGCTCTGGCACCCGAGCACCCGCCAGTTGCTGGACAAGGGGCACCCCAAGGGCCAGCAGATCGTCATCGAACAGGCTCTGGAAGGCCTCGGCGTGCCGCTGCATCCGGGCGCCGAACGCTACTACCAGGAAACCGGCGCGCTGCAGCCAGGGCCTTAACGGGCACCAGCCCGCCTCGGCTTGGGGCAGGGCAGTGAGGGCTCAACGGCGAACGGCTTGCAGCAGAGAGATTGTCACCCCCACCCCGACCCTCCCCCATCGAAGGGGGAGGGGGAAGGTATTGAAGCGGCTCAAAAAAAAACTCCTCCCCCCTTGATGGGGGGAGGTCGGGAGGGGGTGAGAAACACGCACGATGGCTACCTGTTTGCGCACCGCCTCGCTTAATCGGACATCAGTGGGCACCAGCCTGCTCCGGCTTGGGGCGAAGGGGTCCGGAATTCAGAGGAACTCGATGACCTCGGTCTCTTCGGCGGCAGCGGCCACCCACTCCTGCATGGCGGGCCAGGCCATGATGGTGGCGCAGTATTCCTCTGCCGCATCCTCCAGCGTCACTTCGAAGCTGCGAAAGCGCGTCACCACCGGCGCGTAGAAGGCATCGGCGATGGTGGGTTCGCCGAACAGGAATCCGCCCCCGCCCCCACCAACATCGCCAAAGCGTTCGCGGCAGTCGCGCCAGATCGCCTGGATGCGCGCGACCTCGGCCGCGACCTCCGGGGTCAGGGGGTGGTCGGGGTAGCGCCGGCGCAGGTCCATCGGCAGGGCCATGCGCAGCGCGCGAAATCCGGAGTGCATCTCCGCCACCACGCAGCGCGCCAGCGAGCGCGCCGCCGGGTCAACCGGCCAGAGCTGGCGTTCGGGGTAGCGCTCGGCGAGATGTTCGCCGATGGCCAGGCTGTCCCAGATTGCCTCGCCGTCCTCGATCAGGACCGGCACCAAGCCCGCTGGACTGTGGCGGAGGACTTTCGCCTTCATGTCAGGCTTGCGCAGCAAGATGACCTCTTCCTCGAAGTCGATGCCCGCCAGCTTTGCGATCAACCAGCCGCGCAAGGCCCAGGAGGAGTAGCTCTTGTTGCCGAGGATCATCGTGTAGTTTGGCATGGGGTCTCACCTCCGGGTCGACAGGGCGGAGATTTAGCGCAAAGATGCCGGCGCTGTGCAAGTCGGTCGTGGCCCGTCTGTGCGGCCTCATCATTCCGACGCGCGATCCCGCCGCGTTTCATTCCAGACTTTTTTTCCGGAGCTTTCTGCCTTGGCGATGACTTCCCCTCTCGTTTCAGACGACCCGGCGGCCAAAGCGATCACCGCCCTGGCCCGCGACGCCTATGAATCCTGGCTGAAGGCGCAGAGCGCACCGCGCCGCGCCTGGGTCGCGCAGAGCGGTTTCAAGGCCAGGCCGGGGGAGACCTGCCTGCTGCCTTCCGCCGAAGGCGGGCTGGAGGAGGTGCTGCTGATCCTGGACGAGGAGGAGCCGATCTGGTCCTTCGCGGCCCTGCCCGGCACGCTGCCCCCGGGGACATACCATCTGGCACCGGCGCTGCGGCCCGCGGCGGCGACGCGCGCTGCCCTCGGCTGGTGGCTCGGCACCTATGCCTTCAGCCGCTACAAGGAGAACAACCGCGAGTTTGCGCGCCTGGTCTGGCCCAAGGCGGCGGATCAGGACCTGGTCGCCCATACCGCCGAGGCAATCTTTCTCACCCGCGACCTGATCAACACGCCGGCCAACGACATGGGGCCGGCGGAGCTGGCCGATGCCGCCAAGGCGCTGGCCCGGCGCCATCGCGCCAAGTGCAGCGTCATCGTCGGCGACGCGCTGTTGCGCAAGAACTATCCGGCGGTTCACGCGGTGGGCCGGGCCAGCACCGACGAGCCGCGCCTCATCGACCTGCGCTGGGGCACGCGCGGCCCCAAGGTCACGCTTGTGGGCAAGGGCGTCTGCTTCGATTCCGGCGGCCTGGACCTGAAGCCGGCGGCCGGCATGAAGCTGATGAAAAAGGACATGGGCGGCGCGGCCCATGTCCTGGGGCTGGCCTCCCTGATTATGGCGCAGAAGCTGCAGGTCCGCCTGCGCGTGCTGGTGCCGGCGGTGGAGAACGCGGTCTCCGGCAACGCCTTCCGCCCGCTCGACGTGCTGCAGACCCGCAAGGGGCTCACGGTGGAGATCGGCAACACCGACGCCGAAGGCCGGCTCATTCTCTGCGACGCGCTGGCCGAGGGGGACAGCGAGAGCCCGGATCTGATGATCGACTTCGCCACCCTGACCGGGGCGGCGCGGGTGGCGCTGGGCACCGACCTGCCGGCCTTCTTCTGCAACGACGACAAGCTGGCCGGCGCAGTGTTGCGTCAGGGCGCGGCGGAGCACGACCCGGTCTGGCGGATGCCGCTCCACAAGCCCTATCGCCAGGGCCTGGACAGCAAGGTGGCCGACCTCAACAACATCTCCAACAGCCCCTACGGCGGGGCGATCGTCGCGGCGCTGTTCCTGGAGAACTTCGTCAGCCCAGCGACCCGCTGGGCGCACTTCGACATCATGGCCTGGAACCCCGCCGGTCGCCCGGGCCGTCCCGAAGGGGGCGAGGCCATGGGCCTGCGCGCCGTCTACGCGGCCATCGCCGAGTTCTCGCGGCGCAACGCCGCCGGCAAACGCTGACCGGCTGCCCTTTGTGCGTTCCCGGCGGTCGCTATCCTTGCGCTCGGCTAAGCAAATCGGCAGAATTTGTTTCGCACCTGTAACGACAACCGGTCTGACCGATGGCCGCCCCGCCGCTTCTGACGCCGGGCCAGGCGCTGGCCCTTTGGCACAGCGTCATGGTCACCTCGCTGAACCGCGCCCTGCCGGATCTGACGGCGCGGCAGTTCGCCCTGCTGCTGCATGTCTATCAGGCCGCCCCGCCCCACACCGTGCGCGGGCTGGCGGCGCTGCTGAACATCTCCAAGCCCGCGGTCACCCGCGCTCTGGACCGCCTGGAGGCGCTGGAATTCCTGCGCCGCAAGACCGACGAGGCCGACCGCCGCTCGGTCCTGGTTCAGCGCACCGTGAAAGGCTCGGTCTTCCTGCGCGAGTTCGCCGACCTCGCCGCCGAAGCCGCCCGCACGCTGGAGGGGTAGTAGGGCTCTCAACCACGCATAGGGGGCAAAGGCCCCACGACCTCCCATCGCGTCACCCTCGGGCTTGTCCCGAGGGTCCATTTCTGAGCCGCTCAAGCCTTCGTAGAGATCCTCCCAATTTGGGTTCTCGCGTTCGATCTGGTTGATTTTCCATCCGCGAGGCCAGCGCTTCATCGTCTTCTCTCGCTGGATCGCCGGTTCGACTTGATCGTAGGTCTCGAAGTAGATGAGCCTTTTCACTCCATGACGCTTGGTGAATCCGGCGACGAACCCTTCCCGATGTTCGTGAACGCGCCGCAACAAATCATTGGTCACGCCGATGTAGAGGGTACCGTTCCTGTGGCTCGCGAGGATGTAGACGTAGTAAGCCAAGGCTCGAGCGTGTCACCACCATGGATGCTCGGGACAAGCCCGAGCATGACAATTGAGGTTTAATCCCGTCACCCTCGGGCTTGTCCCGAGGGTCCATCGCGCCGCCCGCTGGGGCTTCGCAGGCGGGCTCGAGCATGACGGTGTTGGCTAATACCCGCGTGCCATGTCGACGACGTGGCGCAGGGGTTCGCCGGCTTCCAGGCGGTGGATGTTGGCGACCACCGCCTGGCAGGCGCTCTCGGGGATGGTCATGCTGGCCACGTGGGGGGTCATGAAGATGCGCGGGTGGTCCCAGAAGGGATGGGACTTCGGCAGCGGTTCCTCGCGGAAGACGTCCAGGGTGGCACCGCTGAGCCGGCCGCTGTCGAGCGCCGCCAGAAGGTCCTCTTCCACCAGATGCCCGCCGCGGCCGACACTGATCACTGCGGCACCGCGGGGGAGCTGATCGAAGGTCTCGCGGCAGAGGATGCCCTCGGTCGCCGGTGTCAGCGGCAGCAGGCAGACCAGGATGTCGGTGCCCGCCAGGAACTCACGCAGGCCCTCCTCGCCGTGATAGCAGGAGATACCGGTGATGCTCTTGGGCGTGCGGCTCCAGCCCGCCAGCTTGAAGCCGAAGGGCGCCAGCTTCTCCAGGGCGTCGCGCCCCAGAACGCCGAGCCCCAGCATGCCAACCTGGCGCGCCGCCGCGGCGATCTGGGGGATCTCCTTCCAGAGCTTGTCGCGGCGCTGGACGGCATAGTCGTGCAGGAAGCGGTGGTGGCTCAGCACCGCCAGGGTCACGTACTCCGACATGCCGGCGGTCAGCCCCGGCTCCACCATGCGCACCACCGGCACGCCCTCGGGCAGGTCCGGGTCGCTCGCCAGATGGTCGATGCCGGCGCCGACGGAGAAGATCGCCTTCAAGTTCGGATAGCGCTTCAACTCGCCCTCCGGCGGTTGCCAGACCAGGGCGTAGTCGATGGCCGCCGGGTCGCCGTCGTAGGGCCAGGTGTGGGTGGTCAGTTCGGGATAGGCGGCGGCCAGGGCTTCGGTCCAGGCATTGCCGCGGTCGATGTCGGTCTTGATGAGGAGTGCCACGGAAGAACCAGAAAGTGGAAGGGAAGGACTTGGCTCAGGTTGCCACAACCCCTTCCACCGCTTCCAGTTCAAAGGCGGCTTTCATCAGCGCCTGGGTATAGGCGGCCTGGGGTGCGTCGAAGATCTGCTCGGCGCTGCCCTGCTCCACCACCTGGCCGCCGCGCATGACGATCACCTCGTCGGCCAGGGCGCGGACGACCTTGAGATCGTGGCTGATGAAGAGATAGGCCAGGTTGTGGCGGCGCTGCAGGTCGCGCAGCAGGTCGACGATCTGCGCCTGCACCGACATGTCCAAGGCCGAGGTCGGTTCGTCCAGCACCACGAAGCGCGGCTTCAGGATCATCGCCCGGGCGATGGCGATGCGCTGGCGCTGGCCGCCGGAGAACTCGTGGGGATAGCGGTGGCGGCTTTCGGGGTCGAGGCCGACCTCCTCCAGCGCCTCGACGATCATCGCCTCCCGCGCCTCTTCGCTGTCGCCCAGATCGTGGATTCTGAGGCCCTCCGAGACGATCTGGCCGACCGACAGCCGCGGGCTGAGGGAGCCGTAGGGGTCCTGGAAGACGACCTGCATGGAGCGGCGCAGCGGCCGCAGCTCCTTGGAGCCGAGGCCCTGGATGATCCTGCCGTCGAAATGAATGGCGCCCTCGGAGGAGAGCAGGCGCAGCAGCGCGAGGCCCAGGGTCGTCTTGCCGGAGCCGCTTTCCCCCACCACGCCCACGGTATGGCCCTCGCGGACCGAAACCGAGATGCCGTCCACCGCGCGGACGTGGTCGACGGTGCGCTTCAGCACGCCCTTCTTGATGGGGAAGTAGACCTTCACCTGGTCGCCCTGAACCACCACCGGCGCGTCCGCCGCCGCGGTCACCGGGGCGCCCTTGGGCTCGGCCGCCAGCAGGCGCTGGGTATAGGGGTGCTGCGGGCGCTCGAAGATTTCCTCCTCGTTGCCCTGCTCGACGATCTCCCCCTGGGTCATGACACAGACCTTGTCCGCCATCTTGCGCACGATCCCCAGGTCGTGGGTGATCATCAGCAGGGCCATGCCCAGCTCACGCTGCAGCTCCTTCAGGAGCTTCAGGATCTGTGCCTGGATGGTGACGTCCAGGGCGGTGGTGGGTTCGTCGGCGATCAGCAGGTCCGGCTCGTTGGCCAGGGCCATGGCGATCATCACCCGCTGGCGCTGCCCGCCGGAGAGCTCGTGGGGATAGGCCGAAAGGCGCTTCACCGCATCGGGGATGCCCACCAGCTTCAGCAGCTCCACGGTGCGCACACGGGCCTGGTCCTTGTTCATGCCCTTGTGCAGGATCAGCGTCTCGCGGATCTGCTTCTCAACCGTATGCAGCGGGTTGAGGGAGGTCATGGGCTCCTGGAAGATCATCGAGATCTGATCGCCGCGCACCTGGCGCAGGGTCTTGTCGTCGGCGCCGACCAGTTCCTGTCCGTTGAACAGGATGGAACTGCCGTGGGTGTGGCGGGCCAGCGGATAGGGCAGAAGCTGCAGCACCGAAAGCGCGGTCACCGACTTGCCGGAGCCGCTCTCCCCGACCAGGGCCAGGGTCTCGCCCTTGGCGATCTCGAAGTTCACGGTCTTCACGGCATCGACGGCGCCGCCGGGCGTCCGAAAGCGCACACCCAGATCGCGGACCTGCAGCAGCGGCTCCATCAGTCGTCTCCCCGTCCGCTGGCCGGTGCCGGTTCCGCGGCCGCTTCGGCCAGGGCGTCTTCGGCCGCCGGCGCGCCGACGAAGAGCTTGCGCGGGTCGAAGGCATCGCGCACCGCCTCGCCGATGAAGACCAGCAGGCTCAGCATCACCGCGATGACCACGAAGCCGGTGAGCGCCAGCCAGGGCGCCTGGAGGTTCGCCTTGCCCTGGGCCAGGAGTTCCCCGAGCGAGGCCGAGCCGGGCGGCAGGCCGAAGCCGAGGAAGTCGAGAGAGGTCAGGAGCGTCACCGAGCCGGAGAGGATGAACGGCATGAAGGTAAAGGTGGCGACCATGGCGTTGGGCAGGACGTGGCGGTACATGATGACGGCATTGGTGGCGCCCAGCGCCCGCGCCGCGCGCACGTAGTCGAAGTTGCGGGCGCGCAGGAACTCCGCCCGCACCACGCCCACCAGCCCCATCCAGGAAAACAGCAGCATCAGCCCCAGCAGCGGGAAGAAGCCCGGGGTGATGACGCTGGCCATGATGATCAGAAGATAGAGGATCGGCAGGCCCGACCAGATCTCGATGAAGCGCTGGAACAGCAGGTCGGTCCAGCCGCCGAAATAGCCCTGCACGGCGCCGGCCATCACCCCGATGATCGAGGAGATGATGGTGAGCGTGAGGCCGAAGAGCATCGACACGCGAAAGCCGTAGATCACCCGCGCCACCACGTCGCGGGCCTGGTCGTCGGTGCCCAGCCAGTGCCGGCTGTCCGGCGCCGAGGGCGCGGGCTCGGTCAGGTCGAAGTCGATGGTGTCGTAGGAGAAGCGAATCAGCGGATAGAGAATCCAGCCCTTCTCTTCGATCAGCTCGATGACGAAGGGGTCGGTGTAGTCCGCCTCCAGTTCGAATTCGCCGCCGAAGACGGTCTCCGCATAGGTGAAGACGACCGGTACGTGCGGTTTGCCGTCGTACCAGATGAACAGCGGTTTATCGTTGGCAATGAACTCGGCGAAAAGCGAAAGCACGAAGATGGGCACGAAGATGATGGTGGCCCAGAAGCCGCGCTTGTTGGCGCGGAAGTTGCCGAGGCGCCGGCGGTCGATGGGCGAGATCCGAAACCACAGGAAGCGGCTGTCGCCCGTGCCCGTCGATTCCGTCACCGGTGCCGCGGAGGCCGTCATCTCAGGTCTCCCGGCTCTCGAAGTCGATCCGCGGATCGACGATGGTGTAGGTGATGTCGCCGATCAACTGCATGATCAGGCCCAGCAGGGTGAAGAAATAGAGCGTGGCGAACATCACCGGATAGTCGCGGCTGAGGGCCGCCTCGAAGCCCAGCAGGCCGAGGCCGTCGAGGGAGAAGATGACCTCGATCAGCAGAGACCCGGTGAAGAGAATGCCGACGAAGGCGCTGGGGAAGCCGGCGATGACGATCAGCATGGCGTTGCGGAAGACGTGGCCGTAAAGCACCTGGCCCTCGGTCAGGCCCTTGGAGCGTGCCGTCAGCACGTACTGCTGGCCGATCTGATCGAGGAAGGAGTTCTTGGTCAGCATGGTCAGGGTGGCGAAGCCGCCGATCACCAGCGCCAGGACCGGCAGCGTGATGTGCCAGAGATAGTCGAGCACCTGTTCGACGGGCCCCAGGCTGTCGAAGTCCTCGGAGACCAGGCCGCGCAGGGGGAACCAATCGAGATAACGCCCGCCGGAGAAGACGACGATCAGGAGCACCGCGAAGATGAAGGAGGGCACGGCATAGCCGACCACCACCACGCCGCTGGTCCAGATGTCGAAGCGGCTGCCGTCGCGGGTCGCCTTGGCGATCCCCAGCGGGATGCAGACCAGATAGACGATCAGCGTGGTCCAGAGCCCGAGGGAGATGGAGACCGGCATCTTTTCGAGCACCAGTTCGACAACCCGGCGGTCGCGGAAATAGCTCTCGCCGAAATCGAACCGCAGGTAGTTGCCCATCATTAAGAGGAAGCGCTCGTGCATCGGCTTGTCGAAGCCGAACATGCGCTCGATTTCCTTGATCACCTCGGGATCGAGGCCCTGGGCGCCCCGGTAGGTGGTGTTGGAGCCGCCCTCGCCGCCGCGTTCCTGAACCTGCTGGTTGACGTCGGCGCCGCTGCCGGAAAAGCGTTCCGTCGCGCCGACGGCCTCGCCGCTGAGTTCGGCGATCAACTGCTCGACCGGGCCGCCGGGCGCCAACTGCACGATCACGAAATTGATGATCATGATCCCAAGCAGGGTCGGGATGATCAGAAAGAGGCGCCGGACGATATAGGCGAGCATGGGCGCTTCAGAGTTTCAGAAGGACGTGCACCGGCCCCTGTCCGTCAGTTCGTGAGCCGGGCCGCGCGTTCTTCATCGTACCACCAGGTGGTGGAGAAGCCGCCGCTGTAGCGTGCGGACTTCTCCGGCATGCCGAACTTGTCCCAATGGGCGAACCAGGTTTTGTCAGGGTAGTAGACCGGCACCAGGTAGTGATTCCACAGCAGCACGCGGTCCAGAGCCCGGGTCGTCGCCTTCAGGGTGTCCAGATCCTCGGCCGTGATGATCTGTTCGATCAACGCGTCGGCGACCGGGTTCTTGATGCCCATGGAGTTGGCGGAGCCGCGCACATCGGCGGCGGCCGAACCGAAGTAGGAGCGCAGCTCGGTGCCCGGCGGCGGGAAGAAATTCAGGCGTCCGGTGCTCAAGTCGAAGTCGAAGTCATCGCCGATGACCCGCCATTGGGAAGGGTCGACCAGGCGGATGGAGGCGTCGATCCCGGCGCGCTGCATGGACTGGACAAAGGGCTCGGCCATGCGCAGGGTCGGCGGCGAGGCGGTGATGATCTGCAGTTGGAACTGCTCACCCGTCTCGGCGTTCACCAGCTTCTTGTCGCGCAGTTCCCAGCCGGCTTCCTTGAATAGCGCCAGGGCCTGGCGCAGGTTCTTGCGGTTGCGCCCGCTGCCGTCGCTCTTCGGCGGCTCCCAGGTCGCGGACAGCACTTCCGGCGGCAATTGATCGCGGAAGGGCTCGAGAATGGCGATCTCCTCCGGCGTCGGCGGGCCGGATACCCCGAAGTCCGAATTGGGGAAGTAGCTCTTGATGCGCTGGTACTGGCCGAACAGCAGGGTGCGCTGGATCGCCTCGAAGTCATAGAGATGCAGGATCGCCTCGCGGACCCGCTGGTCCTTGAACTTGTCGCGGCGATTGTTGATGAAGAAGGCGCCGATGCCCCGCGGGTTGTTGTTGGGCTTTTCCACCTTGAGGATCTGACCGTTGTCCACCTGCGGAATGTCGTAACCGGTAAACCAGCGCTTGACGTCGCCCTCGCCCCGGTAGTCGATCTTGCCGGCCTTGAAAGCCTCGAACTGCACCGTGGCGTCGCGGTAGTAGTCGTAGCGGATTTCATCGAAGTTGTGCCGGCCCCGGTTGATCGGAAGATCGGCGGCCCAGTAGTCCTCGACCCGCTCGTAAACGATGTTGCGGCCCGCCTCCAGGCTCTTCATGCGGTAGGGCCCGGAGCCGAGCGGCGGCTCAAGAGTGGTCTTGGAGATGTCGCGCGTTTCCCAGTAGTGGCGCGGCTGCGGCGCTGTGCTGGCGACGATGGTCAGCGGCTTCATCGAGTTGCGGGTACGGAAGCTGAACTTGATCCGGCGCTCGGAGAGAACCTCGGCGCTTTCCACATCGTCATAGAAGGACTTCAGGAAGGGGCGCCCATGCTCGCGGATCGTGTCGAAGGTGAACTTGAAGTCGGCGGCGGTGATCGGCACGCCGTCGTGGAAGCGCGCCTCGGGCCGGATGTTGAAGATCGCCCAGCTCTTGTCGTCGGGATACTCCACGCTCTCCGCGATGAGCCCGTAGTGGCTGACCAGCTCGTCGCCGGAGCCTTCCATGAGGCTGTCGTAGATCAGGCCGATGGAGCCGGGGAACTCACCCTTCAGGATGTAGGGATTGAGGGTGTCGAAGGACCCGAAAGCCCCCAGGGTGATCTTGCCGCCTTTCGGCGCGTCGGGGTTGGCGTAGGGCCAGTGCTCCAGGTCTTCGCCGTAGAGCGGCTCACCGAACTCAGCGATGGCCCAGGTCTTGGTGATCCCGTCTTCGGCGGAGGCCGCCAGGGGCGTCAGCAGCGTGAAGGCCAGAGCCGCTGCTGCAGTGTGGCCGGAGAGGCTGAATCGTCCAGTCATTCGCAAGTCCCTTTCCGCGTCACGGGCCGCCCGTGCGCGTTTGTCTTTGCCCCTTGTTTCACCGATCTGCCGGTTGACTGCGCATGCTACGGCCTTCGTTCCAGTCGTGGCGGCCGCGGTGCGGCGCGCGCCGACTGGCTATGGAAGTGTCTCGAAGCAACGTCTCGCAGAGTCCGACAGTCTCTCTCCGCCCGGGATTCTAGACCCAATTTGGCGCCGAATCCGCACCAAACAAGCATGCTCGCCCTAATGTTACGGCGATTTAACGCGCCAGCGGCAAGAAAATGTGGATCTCAGGCGCCGCCGAGCAGGGAAACCGCCGCCCGGTGACAGGCCTGGTCGCCGGCGCAGATCACCCGGCCGTCGGATTCCAGGGTCAGGGGCGCGCCCTGCCAGTCGGTCATGGCGCCGCCGGCGCCGAGGATGACCGGCGCGTGGGCCAGGTAGTCGTAGGGCGCCAGGTCGGCCTCGATCACCAGATCGGCAAAGCCGCTGGCCAGCAGTCCGTAGTTGAAACAGTCGCCGCCGTAGAGGGTCAGCTTGGCCGCGGAGCGCAGCGCCTCGAAGGCGGTTCCGTTGGCGCCCTGGAACATCTCCGGTGCCGTCGAGAGGATGGTTGCCTGGGCGAGGTCGGGGCAGGGTCGCACCCGGGCCTCGCGGCGACCGTTCTTGTCGCTGAAGGTCGTGGGCCGCCCGGCGACCCCCAGCCAGCGCTCTTCCAGGATCGGCATGTCGATGACGCCGAGGATCGGCGTTTTCTTGTGCAACAGGGCGATCAGGCAGCCGAACAGCGGGTTGCCGGTGATGAAGCGCTTGGTGCCGTCGATGGGATCGAGCACCCAGAGGTAGTCGGCGTCCGGGTTCTCGATGCCGTGCTCTTCCCCGAAGATGCCGTGCTCCGGGAAGGCTTCGGCGATGAGGGCCCGCATCGCCGCCTCGGCCTCCCGGTCGGCCCGGGTGACGGGGCTTTCGTCGGCCTTGTCCTCGATGGCGAGGCCCTGGCGGAAATATTGGCGGGCCACGGCGCCGGCCGCATCGGCCAAGCGTTCCGCCAGCTCGACCGAAGCTTCGGGCAGGAGGGTCTCGGTGCCGCTCATCGCTCCTGCGAACCGGCGGTCAGGCCCTACTCCGGCAGCGGTGCCGGGTTGTCGCTGAGGCCGCGCATGTAGGCGATGATGTCGGCGCGGTCGCCCGCTTTCCGCAGCCCGGCAAAGGACATCTTGGTCCCGGGCGCCCAGTCCTTCGGCTTGTGGAGGAAGGCGTTCAGGCTCTCGTAGTCCCAGGTGCTGTCCGCCTTCTCCGTCAGGGCCGGCGAATAGGAAAAACCGTCACCGCCGGCGATCGCCGCGTTGACGATGTCGTAGAGGTTGGGGCCGACCTTGTTGGCGCCGCCGGCCTCGAAGGTGTGGCAGGCCGTGCATTTCTTGGCCACCTTCTCGCCGTTGGCGGGATCGGCCGCGGCCAGCATCGGGCCGATGGGTTCCAGCGCCGGGGCGGCCGCCACTTCGGTGCCGCCGGCATCCGCCGCGTCGGCTGCGGCGACCACGTAGACATTCTGCTCCAACGCCTTGGGATGGTAGAGCAATTCGGCGGCGAAACCGGAAAACATGGCGATGACGCCCGCTGTCAGAACGGCGGCGGCGATCTTGTTTCCTTCCAACGACGAAGCCATGTGCAAACCCTTGCATTCCCTAGATGACGCGCGGGACAATAGCGGTGCGATTTCGGGGGTTCAATAGCCCCCGGGCGCCAATGCACCGGAATCTGGGAAATTCACCGCTTTCGGTTCCCCGGATCTCGACAAATCCGGCATTTCCGGGCAAGTCGTTCGCGCCTGACTCCTATCCCTCGGCCACGCCAGCCCGATTCGCCCGACAGAACCCTCTCACGCCATGCCTGCAGACTCTTCTCCCACGCAGCCCTCCCCCCCAAGTGATCGACCGGCCAATCCCCCGGCCGGGACGCCGGCCAATCCCGTTGTCCTGATTCCGGCCCGTATGGCCTCGACGCGGCTGCCGGATAAGCCGCTGGCCGACATCCACGGCGAGCCGATGATCGTCCATGTCTGGCGCCGGGCGGTGGAGGCCGACATCGGCCCAGTGGTGGTGGCCTGTGCCGAGGAGGCGATTGCCGAGGCCGTGCGCGCGGCGGGCGGCGAAGCGGTGCTGACGCGGCCGGATCACACTACGGGTTCCGACCGGATCTTCGAGGCGCTGGAGACCATCGACCCCGAGGGACGCCACGACGCGGTGGTCAATCTGCAGGGCGATCTGCCGACCCTGGAAGGGGCGTTGATCAAGGCTGTGTTGCAGCCCCTGGACGAAGCGGCCGTCGACATCGGCAGCCTGGTGGTGGAGATCAGCGACCCGGAGGAGCGGCGCAACCCCAATGTGGTGAAAGCGGCGGTCTGCTTTCCCGAGGGCCGGACGGTGGCCCGCGCGCTCTATTTCAGCCGCGCGGCGGTGCCCTGGGACCCCGGCGACCATGGTCATCCCGGCGGCGAGGAGGGGCCGGCCCGGCCGCTCTATCATCACATCGGAATTTACAGCTACCGGCGCGCCGCCCTGGAGCGCTTCGTCAAACTGCCGCCCTCGCCCCTGGAAACCCGCGAGCGCCTGGAGCAACTGCGGGCGCTGGAAGCGGGGCTGCGCCTGGATGTGGCGCGCGTTGACACCCTGCCCCTCGGCGTCGATACTCCCGCCGATTTGGCCCGGGCGCGCAGGCTTCTGGCGCCCCGAGAAGGCTGAAGTCCCGCGCAATTCCGGCCTAGAGCAGATCCTGGTTCGGTGGAATCGCGGAAGCGATCCACCGAACCAGGTGAATCTGCTCTAATTCTTGAGTATAGAGCGGATTCACGTGTTTAGACGCAAACACGAAGGTGTTTCCGTCTAAACATGATCCGCTCTAGCGGGCGCCGTCGGGCGGCCCCGTATTCCTGTCCGGATCAACGGAGAGAAGGTTAAGTTATGGCAGAGGCCCCCGCAGCGGCGGCGTCACACGACACGGTTGCCTTTCAGGGCGTCCCCGGCGCCTATTCGGATATGGCCTGCCGGGCCGTCTTTCCCGAGATGACAACCCTGCCCTGCGCGTCCTTCGAAGACACCTTCGCGGCGGTGCACGACCGCAAGGCCCTCTACGCGATGATCCCCATCGAGAACTCCAGCGCCGGGCGGGTGGCCGACATCCACCACCTGCTGCCGGAATCCGGCCTGCATATCATCGGCGAGCATTTCCAGAAGGTGGAGCACCAGCTGCTGGCGGTGAAGGATGCCCGCCGCGATCAGGTGGAGACCGTGCACAGCCACGTCCAGGCCCTCTCCCAGTGCCGCCATTACGCGCGCCGCGAGGGGTTGACCCCGGTGGTCCACGCCGATACCGCCGGTGCGGCGGCGGAGATCGCCGAACTGGGCGATCCCAGCCGGTCGGCCCTGGCCTCGGAACTGGCGGCGGAGATCTACGACCTGCAGATCCTCGACGGCAACGTCCAGGACACCGATCACAACACCACCCGCTTTCTCATCATGGCCGAGGAGCCCATCGATCCGCCGCGGGACAACGGCCTGGTGATCACCACCTTCGTGTTCCGCGTCCGCTCGGTGCCGGCCTCGCTCTACAAGGCGCTCGGTGGCTTCGCCACCAACGGCATCAACATCACCAAGCTGGAAAGCTACATCATCGACGGCGGCTTCACGGTGGCCCAGTTCTATGCCGATATCGAGGGCCATCCCGACGACCGCATGGTGCGCCTGGCGTTGGAGGAGCTGAGCTTCTTCTCCCGCGAGGTGAAGATCCTGGGCGTCTACCCGGCCGACGATTTCCGCAGCGACACCAATCCGACATAGGCTGGAAGTCCGGCCCGAATTAACCCTCGGCCAGCCAGTCGTTGACCAGGCGGCGGGCGATGGAGTCGCGCCGGGGCAGGCGGAAGGTCTCGTCCTCCGGGGAGCGCCGCAACTGCTCCCGGGTGAACCATTCCGCGCTCTCCAGCTCGTCCTCTGCGGTCTCCAGCGCGGCGAACTCGGCCCGGGCGTAGAAGCCCAGCATGATGGAGGAGGGAAACGGCCAGGGCTGGGAGGAGTGGTAGAACACCTCCTCCACCGGGATCTTCAGGCCCACCTCCTCATAGATCTCCCGCGCCACGGCCTCTTCCAGGCTCTCCCCGGGCTCGACGAAGCCGGCCAGGGTGGAGTGCATGCCCGGCGGCCAGATGGCCTGGCGCCCGAGCACGCAGCGCTCGCCGCCGTCGTGGATCAGCATGATCACCGCCGGGTCGGTGCGTGGAAAGTGAACCGCGGCACAGCGGGGATTGGTGCAGCGCCGCTGATGGCCGGCCTTCTCGCTGACGGTGGGGCTGCCGCAGACCCCGCAGAAGCCGTGGCGCGCGTGCCAGTGCACGAGGCCGCGGGCATAGGCCAGAATCGCGCTGTCGCGGCGGTCCATCACCGGCCCGACGGCACGCAGGTCGCGGAACGACCCCCAGGCCTCGGCCAGCGGTTCGATCTCCGGTTCCTCCAGGTGAGAGAGGTCGACGGCCAGATAGGCGACCTCCTGGCGCAGACCCAGGAACATACTTTCCCGGGCCAGGGTGATCAGATGCTCGGCCTGGGTGCGTTGCAGCCAGATTGCCTCCGCCGCCTCGCCGATCAGGTGTTTGGCGCGCCACACCGGGACGATGACGCAGTGCGGATCGTTGATCAGGGTTTCGATGTAACCGCTGTCGGCCCGGCGCTGGTCGACCCGGTCGAGGGGGACGCCGGCGTAGAAGTTCGGCGCCGGATTCTTCCGTGGTGACATGGCCGGAAGGTGGCACAGGCCTCCAGGCGCTGGCAATTGCTCTCTCCGTCACCACTCCGTGATGGGTTGAGCCCCTGGGCGGCCCTTGCGCCGGCCTGCGCCTTACTCCAGGCTTGGATGCCAATGGAAGACCGTGACACATTCGGGCGCCGCGGAGCGCTGCGCCTGATCGGCCGTTCCCTGCTGGGCGGCTCTTTGCTTGGCGGGGCGGCAGTCACAGGCGCATTGCGGCCCGCCCCGCTTGCCGCTGCCGAGCTGGTGCCCAGGGAGCCGGCCCGGCGCTTTCTGGTGCTGCGCCACGGTACCGTGATCGGGGAGCACCGTTTCGACTTCTCCCGCCGGGGTGCGGATTTCGTCGTCGAGGTGGCCATCGACATTGCCGTCGACGTGCTGGGGATCACCCTCTTCCGCTTTACCCACCGCGCCGAGGAAGTCTGGCGGGACGGCTGGCTGCACGCCCTGACCACCGCCACCGACGACGACGGCCAGCTCTGGCGCCTACGCTCGGAACGCAGCGAGGGCGCCTTGCGCGGCACGGTCAACGACGTCGGTTTCGATGTCTCCGGCTTCGTCATTCCGGCGAGCCTCTGGCACCGCGACACCCCCTTCACCCAGGTGCTCTTCGGCACCATCGACGGGCGCACCAAGCTGGTGAAGACCGAGGCCCTGGGCGAAGAGCCGCTGCAGCTGGGCGGCGAGCGCCGCCAGACCCGCCACTTCCGCCTCACCGGGGAGATCGAGCGCGACGTCTGGTACGACGCCGACTGCGGCATCGCCAAGGTCACCTTTCCCGCCCGCGACGGCTCCCTGATCACCCTCGAACGGCAGTAGACCGGCAGCGACGGCCGCCGCGCGCTCACCGCTCGAGGCCTTGCTCTCCCGCCCGCGATGCCCGATATTGGTGCCGGGAGGTTGGCTGCGGACGTATCGCTCGCCAACCCGGTCAGGTCCGGAAGGAAGCAGCCGTAACGAGTTTCCGATGCGGGTCGTCTGTCCAGCCTCCCACCCGAAGTCCTTGATCGGGCGCCGTCTTCCAGGGTGCAAGCGGCCCCGCCTGACGGGAGCCCGCTAACCGATCTTTTGCGGGATTCCCGGCCAGGACAGTTTTCCGCCCAGTCAGCCCGGACGGCCCCCGGACAGCCTTATGAGCGACGCCCCCTGCGCCCCCTCCCAAGATGCCCCCTCCCAACAAGCCAGGGGCGAGAGAGACGAGAACAGCCTCTATCGGGTGCTGGCGCGCAAGTACCGGCCCGCGAACTTTGCCGATCTGGTGGGTCAGGAGGCGCTGGTGCGCACGCTCACCAACGCTATCGAGACCGGCCGCCTGGCCCATGCCTTCATCCTCACCGGCGTGCGCGGTGTCGGCAAAACTACGACGGCACGGATCATCGCCCGCGCGCTGAACTGCATCGGCGCCGACGGGAACGGCGGACCGACGCCGCAGCCTTGTGGAGTCTGCGAGCACTGTCAGGCCATCGCCCAGGACCGCCACGTGGACGTGATCGAGATGGACGCGGCCAGCCGCACCGGCGTCGCCGACATCCGCGAACTGATCGAGGGGGTGCGCTACCGCCCGGTCCAGGCGCGCTACAAGATCTACATCATCGACGAAGTCCACATGCTCTCCAACAGCGCCTTCAACGCGCTGCTGAAGACCCTGGAAGAGCCGCCGGAGCACGTGGTCTTCATCTTCGCCACCACCGAGATCCGCAAGGTGCCGGTGACGGTGCTCTCGCGCTGCCAGCGCTTCGACCTGCGGCGCCTCGGCCAGGAGGAACTGGCGGCACTGTTCACGCGCATCGCCGAGACCGAGGGCGTGCGCCTGGAGGAGGAAGCGCGGGCGATGATCGCCCGGGCCGCCGACGGCTCGGCCCGCGACGGCCTCTCGCTGCTGGACCAGGCCATCGCCCTGGGCGGCGGCAAGGCGGTTGAGGCCGCTCAGGTGCAGGCGATGCTGGGGCTGGCCGACCGCGCCCGCACCTTCGATCTCTTCGCCGCGGTGGTGCGCGGCAAGGTGCCCGAGAGCCTGGAGATTCTGGGCGACCTCTATGCCGCCGGCGCCGACCCGGCCGTGGTCATGCAGGACCTTCTGGAACTGGCGCACCTGCTGACCCGCGCCAAGCTCGTCCCCGCCACTCTGGAGGCGCCGGGCCAGCCGGAAACCGAGCGTCGGCAGGGCCGGGAGTTGGCCGAGAGCCTCAGCCTCGCCAACCTGGCGCGGGTCTGGCAGATGCTGCTGAAGGGCCTGGGCGAGGTGCAGGCCGCACCGATCCCGCTGCAGGCGGCGGAGATGGCGCTGATCCGCCTGGCCTATGCCAGCGACCTGCCAAGCCCCGCCGAACTGGTGCAGCGCCTGTCCGGCGCCCCGGGTGCGGCACCTTCGGCGCCGGCGCGCGGCACGGCCAGCACGGCCAACGCTGGCCCGGGCACGGCCGGCCCCTCGGGCGAAACGCCGGATTTGCTGGCGGACCCCTCCGCCGGGCGCGGGCGCCCGCTGCAGGCCCCGGACGGCGCCCCCCAGGCAGCCCTGGCCCAGCCCTGGCCAGACGAAATTGGCCTGCCGGAGGTGCAGGCCGCCGCACAACCGGACCCAAGCCCGGCGCTGGCCGCGGCCAGTGAACCGAAGAGCTTTGCCGAGGCGGTGGCGCTGGTCCGCGCCCAGGGCGAGACCATCCTGGCCAACCACCTGATGGACGATGTCCATCCCGTGCGCTTCGAGCCGGGGCGCATCGAGATCCGTGTGCGCGAGGCGGCCCCGGCGAACCTGGCGCCGCGCTTCGGCGCGATCCTCGAGCAGGCTTGTGGCAGCCGCTGGGTCATTGCCATCTCCCAGGAGGAGGGGGCGCCGACCCTGCGCGCTGTGGCGCAGCGCGAGGAGGCGGAGAAGCGCGCCGCGGTGCTGGACCACCCGCTGGTGAAAGCGGCCCTGGAGACTTTTCCCGGGGCTGAACTGGTGGCGCGCCGCGAACGCGCGCAGCCGAAAGCGGAAGACGAGACTCAAGACGGCGGGACTCAAGGCGGGCCGCAGCAGGTCCGTGGCGACAAGGAAGGAGAGCAGGACGCATGAAGAACCTGGGCCAGATGATGAAACAGGCGCAGGCCATGCAGGCCAAGATGGCCGAGATGCAGGAGAAACTGGCGGAACTGGAGGTGTCCGGGCAGGCCGCCGCCGGCATGGTCAAGGCAACCCTGAACGGCAAGTCGGAGCTGCGCGGCCTGAAGATCGATCCCTCCCTGGTCGACC
>NZ_JANQOI010000072.1 GCF_028289705.1 Pelagibius sp. | reverse complement strand
CCGATCAGAGAACCCAGAAAACAAAGCCTGAAAGATCAATATCCCAAACCGATACCCGGCCTTGACAACAAAATCACCATACGAGTCCGGCAATGACGGGTTGGGTGAGCGGAGAGTGGGGATTTCTTGACGGAAAAGGCGTCACTTCACGCCAAGCACTCAGGGACATCCCTCAAACATCCACTTCGGAGATGAACTCCTCGAACTTGCCGGCGCCGCGTTTGGGGATTGCGTCCAGATAGGTCAGCTTGACCTCGAAGGGGTGGCCGAAGTTCTTCACGATGAGCGCCTTCTGCGCGGCCTCCTCGTCCGGCGTCAGGGGCTCCGTCACCACCATCAGCTTCTCGATCAAGGTGACTGAGCGCTGGATGTACTGGAAGGACTTCACCTTGGTGGTGATGGCGCGAAACTCCTCGTGCTCGCCGAGGTAGGGAAACTCGGAGCGGCCGTCGGGCAGGATCAGGCGGTTGCGCTTGCGGCCCAGCACCTGCTTGATCACCGGCAGGCCGCGCCCGCAGGCGCATGGCCCGCCGACCTCGGCGTAGTCGCCCAGTTCGTAGCGGATCAGCGGCGTGGCGAAGTTGTGCAGGCTGGTGATCAGCACCCGGCCCACCTCGCCCGGGCCGCAGGCCCGGCCGTCGTCGCCGATCACCTCCAAGAGCACGTTCTCTGACTGGACGTGATAGACGTCGTAGTCCGGGCACTGAATGGTCAGGTAGCCGGTTTCCTCGCAGCTATAGGAGTCCTTCACCGGCACGCCCCAGGCATCGGCACAGGCCTTGCGCACCTTCTCGGTTACCGTCTCGCCGACGGTCATGACCTGCTTCAGCTTGCTCGGCCGCAGCCCCCGCTCCACGCAGTAGTTGGCCAGCGCCGTCAGGTTCGAGGGGAAGGAAATCAGGAAGTCGGGATCCTCGCGTAGCAGCCATTCGACCTGGGCCTCCAACTCGCTGGCGATGTTGAGCAGCACCGCAGGACCGGTGGGATAGATGGCGCCGGAGGCCGGCCCCCAACTGTCGCCCCGCACGCCGTCCGGCGGCATGGCAACGCCCTTGCGGACCCAGCGGATGGCGGCCAGCTTGCCGGTCAGATCACGGCCCTGCCAGAGGTGCTCGCGCATCACGCAGGCGCGCCAGAAGACGCTGTTGATCTCGGTCGCGTTGAGGCGCACCGGCCGCCCGGTGGAGCCGGAAGTCTCGACCTGGTGGATCTTGCCGTGGGATTTCGGCAGCGCCGTGGTGTTGATGTCCTCGCCCGCCCCCTGCAGCTCGGCGCGGCGCAGCGGCGGAATACGGGCCAGGGTCTCGCGCGTCACCTCGGCATCGGGGTCGATGCCGGCTTCGGCGAAACGCCGCTGATAGAAGGGCACCGTGGTCGCGGCGTGCTTGAGCAGCGCGCCGAGCTGGCGGGCCTGGTGCCGAAAGAGCTCCTCGGGGTCCAGCCACTGGGTCTGGTCGAACTGGTAAAGCACCGAGAGCAGGAGCGAAGCCATGCGCCCGGGAATCGCCGGGCTGACAATGCCCGGAACCGTCGACCTTGGAATGCGCACGTTCTCGTCCCCCACTTGCGGTCCCCCCGATTGAGCCGGATCAGCGATGACGCACGGCGACCGGCAGGCTCGCCAGTCCGCGCACCGAGGTGTTGGCCTGCCAATCCGGCTGCTGCACCTTGACTTCGATCTCCCGCACCCGGTCCAGGAGGGCCGCGAAGGCGATCTCTCCTTCCAGCTTCGCCAGCCCGTAACCCAGGCAATGGTGGATGCCCTTGCCGAAGGCGAGGCTGGTGCCCTGGTCCCGGGCGAGGTCGAGACGGTCGGGATCGGGATACTGGAGCGGGTCCCGGTTGGCCGCGCCGAACAGGCTGACCACGTACTGCCCCTTAGGGATGGTCTTACCGGAAAGCTCCACGTCTTCGCCGGTCCAGCGGCCGATCTTCTGGATCGGGCTCTCGTAACGCAGCAGTTCGTCCACGGCGGAGACCATCAGCTCCGGCCGCTTGCGCAGGCGTTCCATCTCCCCCGGATTGCGGGACAGCGCCAGCACCCCGTTGCCAATGAGGTTCTTGGTGGTCTCGTGCCCGGCCCAAAGCAGGAAGACGCAGTTGGAGACCAGCTCTTCCTCGCTCAGCGCCTCGTCCTGGTCGCTGCCCAGCATCATCTCCGAAATCAGGTCGTCGCGCGGACGCGCCCGGCGCTCGGCGATCAGGCCGGCCATGTAGTCCATCATTTCCCGGGTGGCGTCGATCCCGGTGGCCAGTTCCTCGGCCTCGCCGGTATCCAGCGCCCCGGTGAGCTGGCCGGACCAGTCCTTCAGCCGCGCGTAGTCCTCCGCCGGCACGCCCAGAATGCGGGAGACCACCATCACCGGGAAGGGATAGGCCAGCGCCTCGATCAGGTCGAACTCGCCGCCGTCCCCGGCATTGTCCAGCGCGTCGTCCAGCAGGCGATGGACAATGGCGGTGATGTCGGCGCGCATGGCCTCCACCAGCCGCGGCGTGAAGGCGCGGCCGACAAGCCGGCGCAGGCGGGTGTGGGCCGGCGGGTCGATGAAGACCATCCAGCGGCTGAGCATGCCGTCGATGGGCGTGGGTTCGCGGTCGTCGCCGGTGATGGGGTTGGTGCCGCTGGGCGACTGCCGGCGGAAGCGCTTGTCAGTCAGCACCCGGGCGACATCGGCATAGCGGGTTAGGTACCAGTCGCCCCAGGGGCTCAAGAAGACGGGGTCATGGTCGCGCAAGACGTGAAAGGTGGGATAGGGGTCCTGGAGGAACCCCGGCGCGTTGAAATCGAGGGCGAAACCGCCCGCTTCCACCTGGTCGTGCCGCGCTGTCACTGTCTCTTCCCCCCGCCGGGTTCCCCGGCCCGGCAAGCGCTCCCCGCCGCCGACGTTAGACGGCCAGCGGTTAACAAATCACGCCTCGGCCTCGGAGGCCACGCCGCCGTCGATGCGCGCCGCCAGAGAGGCCTCCAGAAAGGCGTCGATATCGCCGTCCAGGACCCCCTGGGCATTGCCCTTCTCCACGGCGGTGCGCAGATCCTTGACCATCTGGTAGGGCTGCAGAACGTAGGAGCGGATCTGGTGCCCCCAGCCGATGTCGGTCTTGGCTTCGGCCTCGGCCTGGGCCTCGGCCTCGCGCTTCTGCAATTCATGCTCGTAGAGCCGCGCCTTCAGCATGGCCATGGCCTGGGCGCGGTTCTTGTGTTGCGAGCGGTCGTTCTGGCACTGCACCACGATGCCGGTGGGCACGTGGGTCATGCGCACCGCCGAATCGGTCTTGTTAACGTGCTGCCCGCCGGCGCCGGAGGCGCGGTAGGTATCGACCCGCAGGTCCTTGTCCAGAACCTCGATCTCGATGGAGTCGTCGATCACCGGATAGACCCAGACCGAGGCGAAGGAGGTGTGGCGCCGCGCCTGGGAATCGAAGGGCGAAATGCGCACCAGCCGGTGAACCCCCGATTCGGTCTTCAGCCAGCCGTAGGCATTGGGGCCCTTGACCTGGATGGAGCTTGACTTGATGCCCGCCTCTTCACCCGGGCTCTCCTCCAGCCAATCGATCTTGTAGCCGTGGGCCTCGGCCCAGCGCACGTACATGCGCAGCAGCATCTGGGCCCAGTCCTGGGCCTCGGTCCCGCCGGCGCCGGCGTTGACTTCCAGATAGCAGTCGTTGGCATCGGCCTCGCCGGACAGCAGGCTGGCCAACTGCATCTTCGCCGCCCTTGCGCTGAGAGCCTGCAGAAGGGCCTGGGCCTCCTGGACGGAGGCTTCGTCGTCCTCCGCCTCACCCAGTTCGGCCAGGGTCAGGCCGTCTTCCAGCTCTATCTCGACGGCATGGAAGTCCTTCAGCGACTGCTCCAGGTGGGTGCGCTCGCGCATCACCTTTTGAGCACGCTCGGGATCGTTCCAGAGATCGGGGTTTTCGGCTTCGGCGTTCAGTTCGTCGAGGCGCAGTGTGGCCGCTTCGACGTCAAAGATGCCTCCTCAGCAGGGCCAACGCCTGACGCACCTCGTCGGCCACCGCTTCAATTTCGGCACGCATGGAAACTCCTCAAGACTCGCGTGGCACGCCCCTGCCCGGCGCACCGGTGAGGCGCTGTTGTATCCGCTTCGCTGTCGCTAGTACAGCCCGCCGGTGCCGCTGGCCGCGGTGCTGCCGGTATTGGGATTGTAGCCGCCGTCGAGGACCACCTGCCGGCCGGTCGGCTCGGTGCCGGGCTGGAAGGCCTCCAGGAATACCCGCCGGTCGCCCGGGCGGGCAAGCTGGCCGGTCTCCGCGTTCATGCGCACCAGCCGGATGCCCGGCGGGATACGGAAGGGAATGGCCGGCTGGTCGGCCAGGGCCTCGGCCATGAAGGACTTGAAGACCGGGGCGGCCACGTTGGAGCCGGTGTCCTTGGGCCCAAGGGTGCGCGGCTCGTCGAAGCCGACGAAAACCCCGACAGCGAGGTCGGCGCTGAAGCCGATGAACCAGGTGTCGATGTTGTCGTTGGTGGTGCCGGTCTTGCCGGCCAGCGGCAGGCCGAGCTCGGCGATCCGCCGCCCGGTGCCCCGCTGGACGACGCCCTGCAGCATGCCGACCACCTGATAGGCGCTGGCCGGGTCGGCCACCTGCTCGCGCTCGTCGGGAAGCTGCGGCGGCGCCTGTCCGGACCAGGTCTCCGCCAGACAGCCCTCGCAGGCGCGCAGGTCGTGGCGATAGATGGTGCGGCCATGGCGGTCCTGAACGCGGTCGATCAGGGTCGGCGAGATGCGCCTGCCGCCGTTCACCAGCATGGCGTAGGCGGTGGTCATGTTCATCAGCGTGGTCTCGCCGGCGCCCAGCGACATGGAGAGCACCGGTTCCAGATCGGGCATCACGCCGAAGCGCCGCGCGTAGTCGACGATCTTCTCCATGCCCACGGTCTGGGCGAGGCGCACGGTCATCAGGTTGCGTGACTTCTCGATGCCCACGCGCATCGGCGTCGGGCCGTAGAATTTCATCGTGTAGTTGGCCGGCTTCCACTTGCCGAGACCGGCGCCCTGATCCAGCACGAAAGGCGCATCGAGGATCAGGGTCGCGGGCGTGAAGCCGCTGTCGAGCCCCGCCAGATAGACGAAGGGCTTGAAGGCGGAACCGGGCTGGCGCCGCGCCTGGATGACCCGGTTGAACTCGCTGCGGGCATACGAATAGCCGCCGACCATGGCCAGCACCCGCCCGGTGTGCGGGTCCAGGGCGACGATGGCGCCGTTGACGTCCGGGATCTGCCGCAGGGCGTAGCTGCCCTCCTCGTAGGCCTCGCCCTCGGCGTCTTCGCTGACCGCCTCGACCAGCACCACGGCCCCAGCCTCGACGACGTCCGAGGGCTTCTTCGGCGAGGCGCCGATGCGCTGTTCCTCCAGCCAGGGCCGCGCCCACTTCATCTCTGCCATGGGGATCCGGCCGGAGCTGCCGTCGGCCAGAGCCACCTCGGCGTACTTCCCCTCGGTGGCCAGCACCAGGGCCAGTTGCCAGTTCTCATCGCTGCCGACAGGCGGTTCGATCTCCGCCAGCAGGGCCTGCGGATCGGCCCCCTCCTCCAGGGCAAGCTGGTGCAGCGGGCCGCGCCAGCCGTGGCGCCGATCATAGTTGATCAGGCCGCCGCGCAGGGCGCGCTCGGCAATCGCCTGCAGCCGCGGGTCCAGGGTGGTGCGCACCGATAGCCCGCCGGCATAAAGACTGTCGTCACCGTAGAGCCGCGCCAGTTCGCGCCGCGTTTCCTCGGCGAAGTACTCGGCCTCGACCACCTGGGTCGCATCGGGCTTGCGCACCCGCAGGGGCTCGCCGCGGGCGGTCTCAGCCTCGGCCCCGTCGATGCGCTCGTCTTCCAGCATGCGCCCGATCACCCAGTTGCGGCGCGCCACGGCGGCGTCGTATTTGCGCACGGGGTGGTAGTTGTTGGGCGCCTTGGGCAGGGCGGCCAGATAGGCCGCCTCGGCGATGGTGAGTTCGTCCAGCGACTTGTTGAAGTAGTTCAGGGAGGCCGCGGCCACCCCGTAGGAGCCGAGCCCGAGATAGATCTCGTTCAGATAGAGCTCGAGAATGGTCTCCTTGGTGTAGGCCTGCTCGATGCGGAAGGCGAGGATCGCCTCCTTGATCTTGCGCTCGTAGGAGACTTCGTTGGTCAACAGGAAGTTCTTGGCCACCTGCTGGGTGATGGTGGAGGCGCCCACCGGCCGCCGGCTGGTGCCGTAGTTGGCGATGTTGGTGACGATGGCGCGGACCACCGAAAGAAAGTCCACGCCCGGATGGCTGTAGAAGTTCTTGTCCTCAGCCGATAGGAACGCATTCACCACACGGCGCGGGATCGCGCTGATCGGCACATAGACGCGTTTTTCGGTGGCGTACTCGGCCAGCAGCCGACCGTCGCCGGCGTGCACGCGGGTCACCGTCGGCGGTTCGTAGTCCGCCAACTGGCCGTATTCCGGCAGGCCCTGGCCGTAGTGATAGAAGACGTAAAGCACGCCGCCGGCCCCGGCCAACGCGAAGAACAGCAGCAGGCAGAAAAGTGTTGCGAGTATTCTCAATATCTTACCGTCTTTCCGGTCTTGCCGTCCGGCCCGGCGCGAGAGCGCTCATCTCCAACCGCCAGTTTGCAATCGTCCCGGCGGCACCATGCTAGGCGACAAGACGTTAAGGAACCTCAACCCTTTCCCGGCGCCCGGCGGAAATAACCCGGAAGCCTCTGAGAAAACATAGTCCTCAAATGTGGCAAGCCTATGATCGGCTTGCCGAACTCTGACGGCCGAAAAATCTGTCGATGGCCCTGGTAACCGATACGACTACCTTATCCCGGTGGGCCCGGCTACGCAAAAGCCGCTCCTCCTGGCGGTTGGACATATAGCCGATCTCGAACAGCACCGAAGGCACGGTGGGGGACTTCAGCACCGCGAAGCCGGCGAAACGGTGGGTGTTGCGCAGCAGCTTCACGTCCTTGCCGACCTCCGCCACCAGGTCGTTGGCGAACTTCTTCGAGAGGTTCATGGTCTCGCGCTGGGCCAGGTCGATGAGGATGTCCCGCACGTCCCCGGTCTGCTCGCCGAGATTGACGCCGGCCAGCACGTCGGCGGCGTTCTCCGCCGCCGCCAGCGCAGCGGCTTCCTTGTCGGAGGCGGTCTCCGAGAGGGTGTAAACGGAGGCGCCGCGGATCTTGCCGGAGCGGTGGATATTGGCGTGCAGCGAGATGAAGAGGTCGCCCTTGGCGTTCTGGGCGAAGGCCACCCGCTCGCGCAGCTTCAGGAACACGTCGCGGTCGCGGGTCAGCACCGCCCGATAGCGTCCACTGGCGTCCAGCGCCGCCTTGAGGGCGCGGCCATAGTCCAGGGCGATATTCTTCTCGTAGGCGCCGGAGACCCCGATGGCCCCGGGATCGACCCCGCCGTGACCGGGGTCGATGACCACGATGGGCCGCGTGTCGGCGCGCTCCTTCTGGGGCGGCTTCAGCCGTGGCCGCGGCAAGGTGACCCCCAGGGCCGCCGACAGCGGCTCTCCCGAGCTCGCCGCGGTCGGCGCCTGCCCCGCTGCGGCGAAGTACTCGGTCCGGCTGACCTCCATGATGTCCACGACCAGGCGGTAGGGCTTGCCCTCGCGCGGCGGGATGATGAAGACCTTCTGCAGGTGGGTCGGCTTGGCGACGTCCAGCACCACACGGCTGGTCCCCGGCGCAAAGAGCCCGAAGCGCAGGCCGGTGATCAGCCCTTTTGGCTTCGGCTGGCGCTCGGCCGGCACCCGCCAGGTTACCTCCGGCAGGTCGACGACGACGCGGAAGGGGTCCGGCAGGGTGAAGACCCGGTAGGCCAGATCCTCGCTCAGTTCCAGGACGAAGCGGGTGCGCTCCGGGGTCTCGCCGATACGCGCGGCCTGGACTTCCGGCTGCGCGGCCACGGGCGACAAGCCGCCGGCCAGGCCGACGGCGAAGAAGAGGCACACAAAGATCAGCAGGCTGTGCCGAATCTTCATAACCCTTTCAACATATTGCGGCCCTTGGTGCCGCTGTCCCCAAGATATATCCCAAGCCCCCGGTCTCTGCCAGCGATAAGCGCAAGACCGGGCAAGTCCGGAAAGCGCTTATTGCAGCATTGCCCGCGCCCAGACAAGAGCGTAGGGTCTGCGCGGCTTTGGTCTCGGCCGGGCCGGGGCGGGACCGCGAATAGGGTCTGGCACGCCCTGGCGAGGCCTGATATCATTGTTTCAGCGGTTCTTTTTTGCCCTCCTGGCCTTTCTCTGAAAGCAGCATGGCAGAACGGCGGCGGACCCCATCTGGATGGTCGCGCCTGAATTGGGGACCGCAACACAAGAGCCCTGCGTTCGCCCATCTTCGCCGCATTGGCCGGCGGATGTGAGCGGGAACAAGGCTCCCCAAATTCCACGGCCCGGCCCCGCCCGACGATGGGAGGCGCCTGGGCCATCGGGGTGTCGACAGCGATTGTGCATGCCCATGGCTCTCATCGACCGTCGCCCCGAAAACGAAAGAATGCTCGTTCGCATGACGGTTCTGACAGCAGAAATGTCGACCAAGCGAGTTCCCAAGACCTTCGCGCCGCGGCCGGGAGGCAGGTACGCCGCCCCCAAGGACTCCGCGCTGCGCGTTCCGGAGTTTCCCTTTTATGGCAAAACGTATGCTTATCGATTCCAGCCACCCGGAAGAGACGCGGGTGGTTGTGTTGTCCGGCAATCGTGTCGAAGACTTCGACTTCGAGACGGCCTCCAGAAAACAGCTTAAAGGCAATATCTATCTCGCGAAGATCACGCGGGTAGAACCCTCCCTCCAAGCCGCCTTCGTCGACTACGGCGGAAACCGGCACGGTTTCCTGCCCTTCAGCGAAATCCATCCGGACTACTACCGCATCCCGGTGTCCGACCGGGAAGCCCTGCTGGCCGAGGAAGCGGCGCTCAGGTCCGAGCCCGCCGACGAGGTCTCCGACGACCTCGAGATCGAGGAAGACGTCCAAGAGACAGCGGCCGAGGAGGCTGGAGCCGACAGCGCCGATACGGAAGCGGGCGAGGAGCCCGCTGAGGACGCAGCGGATGCCGCCGCACCGGCGCTGTTTCCGCTGGCAGACGCAACCGAGGACGCTGACAGCGCCGCGTCCGACGAGCCGACCGAGGATAGTGAAGCCGCCGAAACGGCGCCTGAAGCGACCGAAGACGAGGCTCTGCAGGCCGACGGCGGGGAAGCAGCCGCGGAAGCGGCTGCCCCGGATGGCGCCGCCGCGGGGGCTGTAGCCAAGAACGGCGCGGGGCCCGAGGAAATCGACGCCGAGCAGAGCGTCGACACGGTGGGCGGCGACGAGGCCGAGGAAGCGGCACAGCGCCGCGCCAAGCTGCTGCGGCGCTACAAGATCCAGGAGGTCATCAAGCGGCGCCAGGTGATCCTGGTCCAGGTGACCAAGGAAGAGCGCGGCAACAAGGGCGCGGCCCTGACCACCTACCTCTCCCTGCCCGGGCGCTACTGCGTCCTGATGCCCAACACCAACAAGGGCGGCGGCATCAGCCGCAAGATCAGCAACCCGAGCGACCGGCGCCGGCTGAAGAAGATCCTCGGCGAACTGGAGATCCCGGAGGGTATCGCGGTCATCGTGCGCACCGCCGGCAGCCAGCGCACCAAGGTGGAAATCCGCCGCGACTACGAGTACCTGCTGCGGCTCTGGGACACCATCCGCCAGTCCACCCTGCAGTCCACGGCGCCCTCGCTGATCTACGAGGAAGCCAACCTCATCAAACGCGCCATCCGCGACCTCTACAGCCGCGACATGGACGAGGTCCTGGTCGACGGCGAGGAGGGCTACAAGGCGGCCAAGGACTTCATGAAGTCGCTGACGCCCAGCCATGCCCGCAAGGTCCAGCACTACAAGGACAAGGAAGTCCCGCTGTTCCAGCGCAGCCAGGTGGAAAACCAGCTCGATGCCATGCACTCCAACACGGTGCAGCTGCGCTCCGGCGGCTATCTGGTGCTGAACCAGACCGAAGCGCTGGTGGCCATCGACGTGAACTCGGGCCGCGCGACACGCGAGCGGCATATCGAGGAAACCGCGCTGAAGACTAACCTGGAAGCCGCCGAGGAGATCGGCCGCCAGTTGCGCCTGCGCGACCTGGCCGGCCTGATCGTGATCGACTTCATCGACATGGAGGACGGGCGCCGCAACCGGGAAGTCGAGCGGCGCCTGAAGGAGTCCCTGCGCACCGACCGGGCCCGCATCCAGCTCGGGCGCATATCGCCCTTCGGGCTTCTGGAGATGTCGCGCCAGCGGATGCGCCCCAGCCTGTTCGAAAGCTCCACCGAGGTCTGCCCTCACTGCGCCGGTGCCGGGCGGGTCCGTACGGTGGAATCCCTGGCCCTGCAGGTGCTGCGGCGCCTGGAGGAAGAAGGGCTGCGCGAGAGCGATGCCACCATCGTGGTGAGCGTGCCGACCCAGGTGGCGCTCTACATTCTCAACCGCAAGCGCGATCACCTGATCGCCATCGAGCAACGCCACGACTTCCGCATCGCCATCGAAGCGGACGATCAGCTTGCGACCGATGCCTTCGTCATCGAGCGTGACGGTGTGGTGGCGGAACGCCGCCGCACGGTCCAGGACGAGGGCCGGGAGGGCGACGGCGAGGACGGCGAACGCAAACGCGGACGCCGCCGCCGCAGCCGCCGCCGCAAGGACGAGGAGCAGCCTCTGGCCGCCGAGGAACAGGGCGGCGCGGCCGAGGCCGAAGCCGAGGACCGGGAGCCGGAGGATCGCCAGGCCGCCGAGGAGCAGGACGGCGACCGGCAGCGCAAGCGCAAGCGCCGCGGCAAGCGCGGCGGCCGCAATCGCTCACGCCGCCGTGGCGACGCCGGCGAGACCGAGACGGTCTCAGCGGCCGAAGGGTCCGACGAGGCTGAAGAAGCCGAAGCCGATACCGGGGGCGAGCCGGAAGCCGCCACGACCGATGAGGCGCCAGAGGCCGCCGCCGAAGGCTCTGTTGCGGATGATCGAACCGCCGAAGCCGGCCCGGAGGAGACGTCCCAGGAGGAGAAGCCGAAACGCCGGCGCAGCCCGCGGCAACGGCGCGGTGGCCGGAGAAGCGAGGCCGCCGCTGAAGACGCGGGCTCCGAAGAAACCGCCGAAGCTGCGGCGGAGACAGAGGAGCGTCCGCAGCGCGGAGGCCGGCGCCGCGGCACAGGCCGCAGCCGCGGCACTCGGGGCGGCGCGCGCAAGAGCGCCGGGACCGAGGCCCCCGAGGAGGGTCAAAGCGATGCCTCGGCCGCCGCGCAGCCCGAGGGTCCCGCAAACGGGGCATCGGACGAGACGCCGTCCGAGCCCTTTGCCCCTGCGCGGCCCGAACCGGCCCAGACGGATCTGTCTCAAGCCGATACGCCGCCGGCAGCGATCGTCGCGGACGATCCCAAGGTGGTGATCGAGCCGGCCACCCCCGCCACGGCGGCAGCGGCGGGAGAGCCCGCAGGCTCCGCCATGCAGCCGTCGCCCGAGGATGACGACAAGGGCGACCAGCCCAAACGCCGCGGCTGGTGGAACCGCTTTATCTGATGCCCGCCGGTGCGGCGTAGATCGCGCCGGAGCCGCAGCTCAAGACCAGAGGCCCCGCCGCACCGGCGGGGCCTTTGTTTTCTCGGTAGGTCTTTCGGGGCATAGAGCGTTTTCGACTTGCGTCGAATCGGCACCGGCCCGCTGCCGTCAAAACATGAAAGACTCAGCCCGGGGAATCCAGGCCTGCAGGCGCCGCGCGGCCTCGGCCATCTCCGCCTCACGCCCGGCAAAGGAAAAACGCAGGAAATGGTGGCCACGCTCCGGGTCGAAGTCGACGCCCGGGGTCGCGGCAACGCCGATCTCTGCCAGCATCCGCCGGCAGAAGTCCTCGCTGTCGTTGGTCAGCGCCGTGACATCGGCATAGATGTAGAAAGCGCCGTCGGCCGGCGCCAAACGGTTCAGGCCCGCCTTCGGCAGCTCTTCGAGCAGCAGCGCGCGGTTGCGGGCATAGGCGGCGACATAGCCGTCGAGCTGTTCGCCGCAGTCGAAAGCGGCCTCACCGGCAAGCTGCGACAGACAGGGCGGAGAGATGAACAGGTTCTGCGCCAGACACTCCACGGGCCGCAAGAGCTCGTCCGGCAGCACCATCCAGCCGAGGCGCCAGCCGGTCATCGAGAAGTACTTCGAGAAGCTGTTGATGACCACGGCCTTATCGGTGAAGGACAGCGCGGTCACGCCCGGCTGCGCATAGCAGATCCCGTGGTAGATCTCATCGGAGATCAGCCTGATCCCGGCGGCCTCGCAGTAGTCGACGAGGGCGCGCATCTCGGCCTCCCCGACCATGGTGCCGGCCGGGTTGGAGGGCGAAGCCAGGATCAGCCCGGCGGGCGGCGCCGGCAGCCGGTCGAGCAAGTCCGGCGTCGGCTGGAAGCGGTGCTCAGCCTCCGCCGGCAGCAGCACCGGCTCGACGCCAAGGCTCGACAGGATGTTGCGGTAGGCCGGGTAGCCCGGCGCCGCCAAAGCGACCCGGTCGCCGGGCTCGAAGGCGGACAGAAAGGCCAGCAGGAACCCGCCGGAGGACCCGGTGGTCACCATCACGCGTTGCGGATCCAGCTCGCAGCCGTACCACTCGCCGTAGTGCCGGGCGATGCGCCGGCGCAGGCCCGGCAGGCCCATGGCGTCGGTATAGCCGATCAGGTGTTCGTCCAGTCCCCGCCGCGCCGCATCCAGAACGCCGTCCGGCGCCGGGGTGCCCGGCTGGCCCACCTCCAGATGCAGAACGTCACCGCCCGCGGCCTCCCGCTCGTTGGCGGCCCGCATCACGTCCATCACGATGAAGGGCGGAACCTTTCCGCGCGCGGCGACCTTCAGCGCCATTGCCGATCCGCCGTCATCCAAGCGCCGGCCGCAGCGTTCACTGAACTCTCACCGACAGGCCGAAGCCGCGGCTGTCGGTGCCGGACACGCAGTTGCGGTTGTCGAAGCGCAGGCCGGTCGGACAGTTGAAGGCATTGGCCCGGCCGACCCCCGGCTCCGGCTGCAGATCGTGGCCCCTTTGGCGCAGGGCGGCCAGCACGGCGGGATCGAGGTTCGGCTCATAGAATGTGATGTCGGGACCGGCGACGTTCACGAGGCGCGGCGCGGCGATGGCGTCGGCGACGGAGCCATCCGGCCCGCTGCCTTCCAGCATCACCCGCGTCAGGGCCGCTGGGGCCGCCAAGCCGCCAGTGGCGGTGGCGGCGAAGTAGACGGTCCCGTTGAGCGTATTGGAGATGATGGCGGCGCTCAGGCTGTTGGCCCCGGGCGTCGCCTCGCGCGGCACCAGGATGCCGGTTCCCGGGATCATCCGGCCGGCGCCGAACAGGCCGTTGATGGAAAAGCTGCAGACCACCGCGTTGCTCCAACTGTCGGCGACCACGAAACCGGCGGTGAAGGGATTGGATACGGGGCCCGGCGTCGTACCCTCCGCCACCGCCGCCTTGCTGTGCTGCCGGTCGCTGTAGCCGGCCAGCAGCAGCTCCAGATGGTCCTCCGACACCAGCGGTTCCACCGGTTGATCCCCGCGCCACAGCCAAGCGCTGCGCTGGGCGAAGGCCCGCTGGCCCGCCTCGGCCAGAAGGTGGGCCTTCTCGGCCTGGCTGGCCCCGCGATAGCTCTCGACCTCGCTCAGCATACCCCACATCTGGGCGCTCAAGAGGCCGCCGTCATTGGGGGGAAAATAGGCGAAGTTGTCGCCAAGGGGGATCGCCAGCGGTTCTCTGACTTGCGGAACCATCTGGCGCAGATCGTCGCTGGTGATGGGGTAGCCGGCCGCCTGCGCCGCCTCCACGAAGCGGGTGGCGAATGCACCGCCGTAGAGGTAGCCGGCGCCTTGGCGGCGCAGACCGGAAATCAGGCCCGAAAGCCCGGAGAGCACGATCTGGTCGCCTTCGCCGGCCAACTCGCCGGCCTTGTTGGACAGGGCAAGGCGCAGTTCGGGATCGGCGGAGACGAAGGCGGCGGCATCGGCGATATCCCTGGCGAAGGCCCGGCTCACGCTGTGACCCGAGCGGGTCAGGCGTTCCGCATCGGACAGCAGCAACTCCCAGCGCTGCAGCCCGTGGCGGGCGTGAAGCACCGCCATGGCCCGCGGTCCGGCCATTTGCAGGCGTCCGGGATCTGCCGGATCTGGCAGGAATTCGATGACCTCCACGCTGGGTTCGCGGTCGCGGTGGGCAAGGCCGCTGTTGTGGGCCAGGCACAGACCGCTGCCGGCGATACCGACCCGCGACGGCATGGTGGCGGTCATCGTGAAATACATGGCAACGGCGGCGTCGGCCGCCGATCCCCCGTTGCCCAGGACGTCTCGGCCGACCGTCACGGCACGGGGCTCGTCGCCCGCGACCATACCCGCAAAGCCCTCAACCGGCGCGATGACCCCCGGCTCCCGCCCGACCTCGCAGGCGGCAAGGATCAGCGCGGAAAATCCGGCCAGAACAAAGGCTTTCAACGCCGAAGGAGGCGGCTTGCGTTGAAATGCTTTATGGAGGTGGTTAGTTATGAATGTGAACGGCGAGAACAGACCAGTGCGCAAACCGCCAGTCCCTCTTCTGTTTGTTGTCATTCTCCTGCTCGGCGCGCTGCTGCCGCAGCGGGCGGACGCCGACCGACTCCGGCTGATCCGCGATGCGGAGATCGAAAGTATCATCCGCACCTACGCGACGCCACTGTTCCAGGCGGCCGGATTGAGCCCCCAGGGGATCAGGCTCTACCTGGTCCAGGACCGCAGCCTCAATGCCTTTGTCGCCGGCGGCCTCAACATGTTCATCAACACCGGGCTGCTGATGCAGGCCGAGCATCCCGGTCAGGTGATCGGCGTGATCGCCCACGAAACCGGCCACATCTCCGGCGGCCATCTGGCGACCCGGGGGACGGCGCTGGAGCAGACCCGCGGAGCCCTGATCGCGACCTATCTGCTGGGTATCGGTGCCGCTCTGGCAACCGGTGAAGGCGGTGTCGGCGCCGCGGTCATCTCCGGCGGGCAGGACGTCGCCCTCAGGGGGCTGCTGCAATACACCCGAACGCAGGAGAGCTCGGCGGACCAGGCCGCGGTCACCCTGCTGCAAGCCACCGGCCAGTCGCCGCGCGGCCTGCTGGAATTCATGGAAAAGCTGAAGGGCCAGGAGGTCCTGCTCACCAACAACCAGGACCCCTACCTGCGCACCCACCCGCTGACCCAGGAGCGCATTACCTTCCTCGAGAATGCCCTGCGCCAGTCGCCCTATGCCGACACCCCGCCTTCGGCGGAGCTGGTGGTCATGCACGACCGCATGCGCGCCAAGCTGATCGGCTTTCTCCAGGCTCTGGGGCAGGTCTTGCGGGTCTACCCGGAGGAAGACACCAGCCTGCCAGCCCGCTATGCCCGGGCGATTGCATACTATCGTGTGCCAGACATCGAGCAGGCGCTGGGCGAGATCGACGGGCTGCTCGCAGAGGCGCCGGGCGATCCCTATTTCCGCGAGCTAAAGGGGCAGATGCTGCTGGAGCACGGCCGGGTTGCCGAAGCGCTGCCGGAATACCAGGCCGCCGCGAACGCCCTGCCCGACGCGCCGCAGATCCGCCAGGCCCTGGCCAAGGCCCAGATCCAGTTGGACGACCGCGAGATGGATCGGGCGGCGCTCTCCAATCTCGCCGAGACCCTGCGTCAGGAGCCCAACAACCCCTCCGCCTGGCGGCTCGCCGCCGTGGCCCACGGCCGGCTTGGCGATCAGGGCATGACCGCCCTCGCCCTGGCAGAAAGCGCGCTGGCGCGCGGCAGATTCGCCGAGGCCCGCGACCGGGCCAATCATGCGATCGGCCTGCTGGAGGAGAACTCGGCCTCCTGGCTGCGCGCGCAGGATCTGAAGAACGAGGCGGAGCGGCGCCTCGATAAATAGTGGTGAAATTCCTGTGATTTGCCTGGCGCGACCGCAAGGCGTATCACACATGCTCACCGGGGCCGGTCCTTGATGGCCGGTCAGACGACCGATCAACAGCCGGCAACCGTCACGGGGATCGAGGCGCTATGACTTCTAAACGACTGGCCTTTAAAGGAAATCTCCGTTTCTTGGTGGGCGCCTTGCTGGCCCTGGCGGTCATTGTGCAGGGCGACCGGCAGGCCGCCGCCCAGGACGCCGCAGGAAACGCCGCCGAGAACGCCACCTCGCTTGACCCGAAGCAGACCGAAGCCATTCAGGAGCTGGTGCGCGATTACCTTCTGCAGAACCCCGAGGTCATCGTTGAGGCGCTGGAGATCTACCAGCAACGCCAGCGCCTGGCGGAGGCCGAGCGCCAGCGCGCGGCCCTGCTGGCCGCGCAAGACAGCCTGAAGAACGATCCCGCCTCGCCGGTGCTGGGGAACCCCGATGGCGATATCACGGTGGTCGAGTTCTTCGACTATCGCTGTCCCTATTGCCGGCAGGTGGCCGGTGCCCTGCAGGAGCTGGTCGCCGAAGATCCCAACATCCGCCTGGTGATGAAGGAGTATCCGATCCTCAGCGAGGACTCGGTGAATGCCGCCCGCGCCGCCCTGGCCGCGGTCCGGCAAGACGGCTACGAGCGGTTCCATTTCGCCCTGATGGAGCGCGGCGGAACGATGAGCCAGGCGGAGGTCACCTCGGTGGCGCAGTCCGTCGGGCTCGACGTCGAGCAACTGCTGCGCGATATGCGCTCACCGGAGATCGAAGCGGCCTTGCGGCGCAACTATGCCCTCGCCGAGAGCATCGGCGTGACCGGAACGCCCGCGATGGTGATCGGCACCACCCTGGTGCCCGGCGCGGTCGATCTGAACCGCTTGCGCGCCCTGGTGGCGGAGGCACGCGCTCAGGCAAGCTGAGCCGCTGCCCGACCGGCGGAAAGCAAGGCAAGCGCCCTACCCCCGGACGTCCCGCGCCGGATTTCCCATCGACCAAGAGGCGATTGCACGCTCACGCTCGCCTATGTTAACGCTTGTGCGACTTCATCATTGGGAAAGCACTGGTGGCGAGAGCGCCGAAGGTTCTCATCCTGAACGGCCCCAACCTGAACATGCTCGGTAGTCGCGAACCCGATGTCTATGGCCGCGAAAGCCTGTCGGACATCGAGGAGAAGTGCCGTAAGCATGGGGCGGACAAGGGCCTGTCCGTGGAATGCCGGCAATCGAACAGCGAAGGAACGCTGATCGACTGGATTCAGGCTGCCCGCGACAGCCATGACGGCCTGGTGCTCAACCCCGGCGGATATTCGCACAGCTCGATTGCGATCATGGATGCGCTGCTGGCCGTGCAACTGCCCTTGATCGAAGTGCACCTCTCCAACATCCACCGGCGTGAGGCCTTCCGGCATCACTCCTACATTTCAAAGGTGGCGGACGCTGTTCTCTGCGGCCTCGGGGCCCAGGGATATCTGGTGGCCTTGGATGCCCTGGCGCTGCGCCTGAACGCACAGCAAGAGACGTGATGGCGAAGTTCGAAGTGAATGAGGAGTTGGTCCGCAAGCTTGCCGACCTGTTGCAGGAAACCGGACTCAGCGAGATCGAGTACGAGGTCAACAACCATCGGATCCGGGTCGCCAAGAGCGCCGGTGCCGTGGTCGCGGCGGTGCCCGGGCCCGTGGCGCCCTGCGCGCCTGCGGCCCCGGGCGCGCCCGTTGCACCAACCGCCGCGCCCGACGCGATCCCGCCCGGCGCCGTCACGGCGCCCATGGTGGGCACCGTCTATGTCGCCAGCGAGCCGGGATCGCCCCCCTTCGTAAAGGTCGGCGACCAGGTCCAAGAAGGCCAGACACTGCTGATCATCGAGGCGATGAAGGTGATGAACCCGCTGGCCTCGCCGCGCGCCGGGACCGTCAAGCAGGTGCTGGTCAGCGACGGCCAGCCCGTCGAGTACGGCGAGCCCCTGTTGGTCATCGAATAGGCCGCCGGCGGAGATGTTCGAGAAGATTCTGATCGCCAATCGTGGCGAGATTGCCCTGCGCATTCACCGCGCCTGCCGGGAGATGGGCATCCAGACCGTCGCGGTCCATTCCACCGCCGACGCCGATGCCATGCACGTCCGGCTGGCCGACGAGAGCGTCTGCATCGGCCCGGCGCCCAGCAAGGACAGCTATCTCAACATTCCCGCCATTCTCTCCGCCGCCAACATCACCGGGGCCGAGGCGATCCATCCGGGGGTCGGCTTCCTCTCCGAGAATGCCGACTTTGCCGCCATGGTGGAGGAGCACGGCCTGGTCTTCATCGGCCCGACGCCCGATCACATCAGTCTGATGGGCGACAAGGTCGCGGCAAAGAAGGCGGCTGAAGACCTGGGCATACCCGTCGTTCCCGGCTCCGATGGAGCCGTCGATACCGCCGAGGAGGCCCGCAGCATTGCCGAGCGGATCGGCTATCCGGTTCTGATCAAAGCAACCGCCGGCGGCGGCGGACGCGGCATGAAGGTGGCGCAGAACGCCGACGAGCTTGAAGAAGCCTACCGTCTGGCGCGCAACGAGGCCAAGAGCGCCTTCGGCAACGACATCGTCTACATGGAGAAGTACCTGGCCCGCCCACGCCATATCGAGGTGCAGTTGCTGGCCGACGGACAGGGCGGCTCGATTCACATGGGCGAGCGCGACTGCTCCTTGCAGCGACGGCACCAGAAGGTTTTGGAAGAGGCGCTGTCCCCGGCGCTGAATGCCGCCGAGCGCTCCGCCATCGGTGACAGGGTCTCGGAAGCGATGCGCAATCTCGGCTACCGCGGCGCCGGGACCATCGAGTTCCTCTATGAGAACGGTGAATTCTACTTCATCGAAATGAACACCCGCATTCAGGTCGAGCATCCCATTTCAGAGGCGATTACCGGCATCGACCTGGTGCGCGAGCAGATCCGCGTCGCAGCCGGCCTGCCGCTCGACATCGAGCAGAGCGACATCAAGTTTTCCGGACACGCGATCGAGTGCCGCATCAACGCCGAGAACCCGGAGACCTTCATGCCCTCGCCGGGGCGGGTGACCGACTACCACGCCCCCGGCGGCCTCGGCGTCCGGGTGGATTCGGGGCTCTACGCCGGCTACCGCATACCGCCGACCTACGACAGCCTGATCGCCAAGCTGATCGTCCATGGCCAGACCCGCAACGAGTGCCTCATGCGGCTGCGCCGGGCCCTGGAGGAGTTCGTCATCGTCGGCGTCGACACCTCGATCCCCCTGCATCAGCGCCTGATCGGCGCCCAGCCCTTCATCAACGGCGACTACGACATCCACTGGCTGGAAAAGTTCGTCGCCGGCACCGCCTGAGAGCGCCCAAACCATCGGCAGTCCGGTTTAGCGTGCCAGCGCGCAAACAGGCGGTCATCGAGCGTGTTCCTCACCCCCCTCCCAACCTCCCCCCGTCAAGGGGGGAGGAGATTCTTTGAGCCGCTTCAATAGCTTCCCCCTCCCCCTTCGACGGGGGAGGGCTGGGGTGGGGGTGACAACTTCTCAACCGCAAGCCGTCTGTCATGGCGCTTTCAAATTCCAGTTCTGCGACCACTCCCTTGGCTCTGGCGCCTTGCAAAACAATCCTCTCTGCCAATCAGAAAAAAGACAAACCGGATACCACTGACTCAGGCCCGATCGTGACAATTTGTTTGCCTGCAGCCTTGGCCGATTGATCGCCCGATCCGAGGGCGGCTATCATTCAGCGCCATGCAGTTGACGCCGGATCTCTTGCTGCGCGCCTATGCCATCGGGATCTTTCCGATGGCTGAAAGCCGGCTGGATCCGGAACTGCATTGGATCGATCCGGACATGCGCGGCATCCTGCCGCTGGACGGGCTGCATGTGCCGCGCAAGCTGCGCCGCCGGCTGCGCCAGCGCCAGCTCCAGGTGCGCTGCAACACCGCCTTTCATGACGTCATCCAGGGCTGCGCCGAACCGGCGGAAAACCGCCCCGATACCTGGATCAATCCGGTGATCGAGCGGCTCTACAATCAACTGCACGAGATGGGCTTCGCCCACTCGGTCGAGTGCTGGGAAGACGAGCGGCTGGTCGGCGGCCTCTACGGCGTGGCTCTGGGCGGCGCCTTCTTCGGGGAGAGCATGTTCAGCCGCACCAGCGACGCCAGCAAGGTTGCCCTGGTCCACCTGGTATTGCGGCTGCGGCGCAGCGGCTTCCGCCTGCTCGACACCCAGTTCAACACCCCCCACCTCAGCCGCTTCGGCGTGGTGGAGATCCCGCGCGAGGACTATCGCAAGCTGCTGACCAAGGCAGTCTCGGCGAAGGCGGAGTTCTACTCCGGCTTTATCTCTTCCTCGGAGCTGGAGTCCTTCCTGCAGTCCACCACCCAGACGTCGTAGACCGGGTGCTCCAGGGCGGAGATCGCCGGGCTGGAAGCGAACATCCAGCCGGTGAAAAGCGCGACCTCGGGAGAATCCGGCCGGATATCGACGATCTCCAGGAAGGCGGCGCTTTCCGGTGTCTCCTCCGGCGGTTTCTTGTCGCAGGCGCGCGCCACGATCTGCAGCGAGCCGAAACGCACCGCCTCGTTCAGCGGCGCCTCGAAGGTGGAAATCCGCGCCGTGATCTTGTCCAGGCCCTGGAGGACTGCCGCCGCAGCAACTGCCGTACCGGGAGACCCGGCAAGCGCGGCGAGGAGAACGACCGGAAGGGCTTTCACGCCGTGGCGCACGGTAACCTCAAGGCTTGCGGCCGCGGTAGGGGTTGTCGAGGGAGCGGACGAGGTTTATCAGCACCTTGCGCAATTGCGCTTCGTCGCAGCCCATCAGGATGCCGTCTTCCAGGGCGTCCTGTGCCATGTCGCGGATCTCCTCGAGGTTCTCGTTGAGGACCTTGATCTTCTCGCGGCAGGACAACGGCGCGCCGTCGGGCTGCAGCCACACGGGGATCTCGAACTTTTCGCCATCTGCTGCCGACACGGATCGCACCTCAACAGAGAAATCCTGCCAAAGACTTAAGCTTTGCAGCCGGCAGGCGCAAGCCGCGGTCACACGGCTTCGAGCCGGGCCGCGAAGCGCAGCCTGACGTAGTCCGCCGACCAGCGCCCCTCTTCATCGCAGAGCTGCGGGCGCAGCGTCTCGGTCACCTCGGCGATGAGTGCCGGCCGTTCGCCCGCCGGAACCTGCTTCAGGAAGGATTCGGCAAAAGTCTCCAGCCAGCCGCCCATTTCCCCCGGCAGCGGTGTCGGTCGGGGAATCAGCGCGATGGAGGAAACCGCGAAACCGGCGGCCGCCAATCGCCCCTGATAGTCCTCCGGCGTCGGAAAGTACCAGGGAAAGGCGCTCTGCGGGTCCAGGCCCCGCGCCTCGAGGACGGCGAAGAGCGCCGCGACAATGGCCGCGACGTTGCCCGCGCCCCCCATCTCCGCGACGAAGCGGCCGCCGGGCTTGAGCGCACGGGCCACGCCGCGCAAGACCGCATCGGGATCGAGCATCCAGTGCAGCGCGGCGTTGGAGAGCACGGCATCGAACTCGGCGTCGAAGTCCAGCGTCTCGGCGTCCATGACCCGGGCGTCGAGGCCGCGCTCACGGGCGGCGGCGACCTGCTCCGGCGAGGCGTCGACACCGACCACGGCCGCGCCGGCATCCACGAGTTTGGCGGTGAGTGCGCCCTCACCGCAGCCGAGGTCGAGAATACGCTCACCGGGCCGCGGATCGAGCAGGTCGATCAGCGGCGCCCCCAGTTCGGCCACGAAGCCGGCGTTTCTGTTGTAGCGCTGCGGGTCCCAGTGCTGAGCCGGCCCGCTGTCGCGACTCTCGCCCGACATGGCGCGGCTGGCCGCTACTGGCCGCCCTCCGAGGAGCCGGCTTCCGCGGCGCTGAAGATGAAACGGCCCAAGAGGTCGACGACATTGATGGAGCCCTGGGCGTATTGAATCCGCCCGCCGTCACTCAGATAGTCTTCCTCGCCGCCCGGCTCCAGGGCCACGTAGTTGCCGCCAAGCAGGCCTTCGGGAATGATCCGCGCCGAGGTGTCGCTGGGAAGCTTGATGCGCTCGTCGATGCTGAGGGTCACCTCGGCGAAGTAGGTTTCGGCGTTGAGGCTCTGGCTGACCACCGTGCCGACCTTCACGCCGGCCATGCGCACATCGGTGCCGGTGACAAGGCCGGAGGCGTCGTCGAACTCCACCTTGAGTTCGTAGCCGCCGGCATTGGCGGAGATGGTCGTCGACTGAAAGGCGAAGACGACGAAGCCAATGGCCACCACCAGGACGATTGCGCCCATTACCGTCTCGATCATGTTCCTGCGCATGCTGGCAATCCTCTGGTTGGCTTAGGGGCTCCCCGCGCCTGCCGCTGAATGGCTTCAGCGGCCGGTCAACACTGCCGGATGTGGGTCAGTTCGGGGTCCAGGGTTCGTAGTCGCCGGTCGCCTTGTCGCGGCGCCCGCCCTGCAGGGCGTGGCCGGGCGGGCGATAGGCCTCCGGCGTGCCGGTCAGGTTCGGCTGGTGGTCCTTCTGCCAGGGGCGGCGCTCAGGCCCGCCCTCGGGCGGGATCTCGTCGGTCGTGTGGTGCAGCCAAGCATGCCATTCCGCCGGCACGCGGCTTGCTTCCACCTCGCCTTCGTAGATCACCCAGCGCTGCTCCCGGCGCAGCGAATCCTTGTGGGTACGGCCGCCGCCCTGGGCCCGGTAATAGCGGTTGCCCTGGCCGTCACGCCCGACCAACTCGCCGCGCAGCCAGGTGAATAGCCATGTGCCAATCGTCGTACCCATTGCCCAACCGTGTCTCTTGCCCGTTCAACCCCAATCCGCTCAGGCTGCCGCCGCCCCGACAGCGGCCAGACTATGGCACCCAGACCGGCGACAGTCCAGCCTTTGGGCCAGGGTCCCAAAGCCTCCGCGCAGACCATGGAGACGGTGTGAAATGCGGGCTAGAGTGCGGCCACGCGGGCAGCAGAGCATGAGGGCGGAATGACGGGATTCGGTAAAGGACGAGGATGCCGGCGGATCGCTTTGGCGATGGCGCTTGCCGGGCTGATGGGAAGCGCCAGCCTGAGCGTTTCGGCCCACGAGCGCCCGCTGGGCGATGGCAAGATCGCGGCCACGCCGAAGCAGGGCCATCTCCTGGCCTGTCAGACCCGGTTCAATCCAAACGCGCCGGGCGCCGCCCGCAGCGGCCCCTGGATCACCGGGGCCCGTTACGACCCGGCGGAGAAGCCGGTGGTCAGCGGTTCCGTCACCTGGCCCTCGGAAATCGCGATCACGCTCGAGGGCTCCGACAGGGTGATCCGCGCCAACAACCTGCCAAACCATCCGACCGGTGTCTTTCCCATCGCGCGCAGCGACGAGGCCTTTCGCTACGACCGCAACCCCAACCGCATAAGAGCGCAGGAGATCGTCCTGACCCTGCCGGCAGAACCGGCGATGGCGGCATCGCCGAGCTGTGTGCCCATGGGCATGATCGGCTTCGCCCTGAGCGGCGCGGCGATCTACAGCGCCGTCGACGCACGGGGCCGCGACGCGCCGGCCTATGAGATGCAGGACGCCTGCCAGGGCCACCCTCAGGAACGGGGCCAGTACCACTACCACGACCGCTCGGTCTGCCTGGACGACACGCGAGGCCAGCCGGGCGGGCACTCCGATCTGGTCGGCTACGCCCTCGACGGCTTTGGGATCTTCGGCCTCTACGGCGAAAACGGAGAGGCCCTGACGAACGGCGATCTGGACGCCTGCCACGGGCACAGCCACACGGTGATCTGGGACGGCGCGGCCAAGGCGATCTACCACTATCACCTGACGGACGAGTACCCCTACAGCATCGGCTGCTTTCGCGGCACGCCGGTGCGATCCGACCTCGCCGGCGAACGCCCGCCCCCGCCCCACGGCAGGCCGCCGCCACGGCGCGGCCAGCGCCCGCCACCCCCCGACCGTTGATAGGCCCGCGGCTGACCTGACGGCGCCCTGCCTGGACAGGCCCGGCCCGCAGCGCCTATAGAAGCGGCTATGCGCGATTTCTGGCAGGACTCCGGCTATCACCTTCTGACGCGGCGCGATGACGGGCTGCTCCAGGTCACCGACGACTTCCTCAGGGCCTACTTCCAGCGCCCGGAGGTCCGGCCGGTGCCGGAGTCCAACGCGGCCGAACGGGCCCTGCACGAGGCGCTGCTGCGCAACCCGCGCGAGGCGGTCTCGGAGGAGCGGCTGGCGGCCCTGGACGACGACGACGCCATCGAGAACTACCGTGTCGTGCTGGCCTTCCGCGAACGGCTGCTGGCGGCCGAGACGCTGGAGGACTGCTATCTGCGGATCTTCCTGTCGCCCGATGGCGTCACCCTGCCGCCGCTGTTCATCGACCAACTGGCCCATGTCATCGCGCGCGCCATGCTGGACGGCGAGGAGGACCCCCTGAAGCTCCGCGCGGCCGAGCTGTTCTTCCGCGCCCAGCAGGTCACCATCAACGACGGCGCCATCATGGCCGCCGATGCCGAGACGGTGGAGATGTTCGCCACCACCGGCGGCTTCGGCAGCCTCGGCCGGCTGGTCGCCGAGGCCCAAACGCCGCTCAGAACCGTCGAGCTGGACGTGGTCAACGAGACCAACGCGGAGATCTATTGGGAGCGCGCCAGCCGCTACGACACGGTCCTCAACCTGAACTTCGCCGGGGCCGGCCTCGACGCCTTCTGCCGGGTGCTCGAGACCTGGGTGCGGCACTTCCTGGACGTCGCGGTTTCCATCCAGCCGGTGCAGAAGATCAGCGACGAGCGCTGGGTCTGGCACATCGGCCTGGATGTTGATGCCAATCAGATCCTCAACGATCTCTACAACGGCGTCGAGGTGGGCGAAGGCCGGCTGGCGCGCCTGCTCTCCCTCTTCCGCATGGAGTTCCAGGACGCCTCGGTGGTCGCACCGGGCATCGCCGGCCGCCCTGTCTATCTGGCGCTTGCCATGGCCGAAGGCGGCAAGCTGCGCCTGAAGCCGCAGAACCTGCTGGTCAATCTGCCGCTGGCCGAACGCGCGTGAGCGCCGCCGCCGAGCAGCGGCCCCTCGGCCTCGGTGTCGCGCTGGCGCTCATCAGCGCCGGCAGCTTCGGCTTCATCATCTCCCTCGCCCGCCTGACCTACGAAGCGGGCAGCAACCCGCTGACGGTGATCTTCTTCCGCGCCCTGGTGCCGAGCCTCTTGTTGCTGGCCCTGCTGGCGCTACGCCGCCACCGCTTTGCCGTCCAGCCCGGCGCCTTCTGGCCGATGACCGGGGTGGTGATCGGCCAGTTGGGCATCGCACTCTGCTACCTCTCCGCCGTGGCCTACATTCCCGTCTCGCTGGCGGCGCTGGTGTTCTACGCCTATCCGCTGCTGGTCGCCCTCTTGATGGTGCTTTCCGGGCGCAGCGCGGCGGCCTGGCCCATGGTCCTCGCCTTTCTCGCCGCCTTCGCCGGGCTCGTCCTGGCGCTGGCACCCTCCTTCGCCGGGTTGGACCCCAGAGGCCTCGCGCTGGCCGGCGGCTCGACGCTTTCGGGGTTGCTGCTCTTCCTCTCCGCCGACCGGCTGCCGGGCCGGCAGGACGTGCTGGCCGTGGCCCTCTACGCCAACCTGGTCGCGGCGCTCATCGTCGGTCCCCTTGCCCTGGCGCTGGGGGTCTTTGCACTCCCCGCCAGCGGTCTCGGGTGGAGCTGCCTGGCCGGGGTCTGTCTCGGCTTCCTGGCCGCCTTCTTCTCCATGATCGGCGCCATCCGCTATGCCGGCGCGCTGAAGGCCGCCCTGGTCTTCAATCTCGAACCGCTGGTCGCCATCCTGAGCGCGATCCTTCTGCTGGGGGAAAGCCTCGACCTCACCCAGGCGCTCGGCGTCGCCCTGGTGCTGGCCGCCCTCACCGGCTTCACCCTCGCCGAGCGCCGGCAGCGGCAGTCGACCGGGACGTGACGGCGCCGCGCGTCCTGGTGATCGGCGGCTACGGCGTTTTCGGCCAGCGCCTCTGTGCGCGGCTGCTGAGGGGTCCGGCCATCGAACCGCTTGTGGCCGGGCGCAGCGCGGACCGAGCGGGCGCAGCCTCAAACGCGCTGAAACGGCAGTTTCCGGATCAGTCGGTCAAACCGCTGGCGGTCGACGCCACGGCGCCGCTTGCAGAGACCCTGAGAGACCTCCGTCCGCTGCTGGTGATCAACGCCGCCGGGCCCTTCCAGGAGCGGGACTACCGCGTCGCCGAGGCCTGCATCGCCGCCGGCTGTCACTACATCGATCTGGCCGACGGCCGGGACTTCGTCACCGGAATCACCCGCCTCGACGCGGCGGCCCGGGCCGCCGGCGTTCTGGTGGTGAGCGGTGCCAGCTCGGTTCCGGCGCTGAGCGCCGCCGCCGTCGATCACCTGCGCCGGGGGCTGACCCGCCTCGACAGCATCGCCATCGGGATCGCCCCCGGGAACCGCGCGCCGCGCGGCCGTGCCGTCGTCGAAGGGATTCTCGGCTACAGCGGCAAGCCCCTGCAGGTCTGGCAGGACGGCGCCTGGCAGCGCCGCTTCGGCTGGCAGGATCTGCGCCGGCGCAGCCTGCCGGGACTCGGCCCGCGCTGGTTCGCCACCTGCGACGTGCCCGACCTCACGCTCTTCCCGCAGCGCTATCCCGGGGTGCGAAGCGTCACCTTCCAGGCCGGCTTGGAACTCCCGCTCCTTCACCTCGGGCTCTGGGCCCTCACCTGGCCGGTGCGTTGGGGCCTCATCGGCAGTCTGCGTCCTCTTGCGGGCCCGCTGTTGGCCCTCGCCAAAGCCCTCGAACGCTTCGGCAGCGACCGCGGCGGCATGTTTGTCGAGGTGCAAGGCATGGATTCGCAGAACCGGCCCTGCCGCCGGCTCTGGTCGCTGCGCGCCGAGGCGGGCCACGGTCCCGCCATTCCGGTGGTGCCGGCGGCGATTCTCGCGGCCCGGATTCTCCGCGGAGAGACCCCGGAAAGCGGCGCCCGCCCCTGTCTCGATGTCTTCACCCTGGGCGAGTTCCAGGACAGCGTCAGCGACCTCGACATCTGCTTCTCTGAGGAGAACGAGAGGGCGCAATACGGCTTATAATTGAACTTCTCCGACAGCGCGGCAACCCGAAGCCAATCGGGAATAGAGAATTATCCCGCCGGTCTGATTCCGAGAAGCCCCGGACTCTGCGGATCTCCGGCCAGAGCATCCCCCGATCCCTGGCAGATTAACCTCTTGTTAACGCAAAATGTGGTGACCTCAGGCACATGTTGTGGTTTAATGATGTCGCGTCACAAGATATGGCAAATCTCAAGGATTTGCGGGGGTTTCAGGGGAATACCGTAACGTCGTGACCGGAAAGCTCTCGGGTTCTCCGGTCGCGAAGCATCCAGCCTCCTTGGGACGCGACACAGGACCATTTTGAGACCGTATTTAGATTGGAGATTACCGCATGCGGGTTGCGCGTCGTTTTACGGAAACTGGCACCGACGTCTACGACCAAATCGAGTTCCGCCGGACTTCGAGCGAAATCCGCAATCCTGACGGCTCCCTGGTGTTCCGGGCCGAGGACGTCGAGGTTCCTGTGAGCTGGTCTCAGGTGGCCTGCGACATCCTGGCGCAGAAGTATTTCCGCAAGCGTGGCGTGCCCCTGAAGGCGCGCCGCGTCGAAGAAGACAACGTGCCGTCTTGGCTGTGGCGGGCCGAGCCCGACCACGAGGCCATGGCCGACATCGCCGAGGAAGAGCGCTTCATCGGCGAGACCTCGGCCAAGCAGGTCTTTCACCGGTTGGCCGGCACCTGGGCCTACTGGGGCTGGAAGGGCGGTTACTTCGACGCCGAGGAGGACGCCCGCGCCTACTACGACGAGATGCGCTTCATGCTGGCCCGGCAGATGGCCGCGCCCAACTCGCCGCAGTGGTTCAACACCGGCCTCAACTGGGCCTACGGCATTGAGGGGCCGAGCCAGGGCCACCACTACGTCGATTTCTCCACCGGCGAGTTGACCCGCGCCGCCGGCGCCTACGAGCATCCGCAGCCCCATGCCTGCTTCATCCAGTCGGTCAAGGACGACCTGGTGAACGACAACGGCATCATGGACCTCTGGGTCCGCGAGGCGCGGCTGTTCAAGTACGGCTCCGGCACCGGCTCCAACTTCTCGGCGCTGCGCGGCGAGGGCGAACCGCTGTCCGGCGGCGGCCGCTCCTCCGGGCTGATGTCCTTCCTGAAGATCGGCGACCGCGCCGCCGGCGCCATCAAGTCCGGCGGCACCACCCGGCGTGCCGCCAAGATGGTCACCGTCGACCTCGACCACCCGGATATCGAGGCCTACATCAACTGGAAAGTGATCGAGGAGCAGAAGGTGGCGTCCCTGGTCACCGGCTCCAAGCTCTGTGACCGGCACCTGAACGCCATCATGCGCGCCTGCCACGGCTTCAAAGGGGATGAGGACGCCGCCCAGGACGACGCCTTCGAGCCGAAGAAGAACTTCGCCCTGAAGGCCGCCATCCGCTCGGCCCGCGCCGCCATGGTGCCGGAGAACTACGTCGCCCGGGTCATCCAGTTCGCGCGCCAGGGCTTCACCTCCATCGACTTCAAGACCTACGACACCGACTGGGACTCCGACGCCTATCTGACGGTCTCCGGCCAGAACTCCAACAATTCGGTGCGGGTGCCCAACGTCTTCATCGAGGCGGTCCTGAACGACGACGCCTGGAGCCTGATCCGCCGCACCGACCGCAAGGTGCACAAGAAGGTGAAGGCCCGGACGCTGTGGGATCAGATCTCCTATGCTGCCTGGGCCTGCGCCGATCCGGGGATGCAGTACGACACCACCATCAACGAGTGGCACACCTGCCCCGCCTCCGGCCGGATCAACGCCTCCAATCCCTGCTCGGAGTATATGTTCCTCGACGACACGGCCTGCAACCTGGCCTCGCTCAACCTCATGGCCTTCCGCCGCGGGTCCGAGGTCTTCGACTGCGAGGCCTATGAGCACGCCGTGCGGCTGTGGACCCTGACCCTGGAAATCGCCGTGCTGATGGCGCAGTTCCCGGCGCCGGAGATCGCCCAGCGCTCCTACGATTTCCGTACCCTGGGGCTCGGCTATGCCAACCTGGGCGGCCTGCTGATGGCCTCCGGCATCTCCTACGACTCCGAAGAAGGGCGCGCCCTCGCCGCCGCCCTGACCGCCGTGATGACCGGCGTCGCCTATGCCACCTCGGCGGAGATGGCCGAGGAGCTGGGGGCCTTCCCCGGCTATGAGCGCAACGCCGCCCACATGCTGCGCGTAATCCGCAATCACCGCCGCGCCGCCTACGGCCACCGCGCCGGCTATGAGGATCTCTCCATCGCACCGGTCGCCCTGGAGGCCCGCGCCTGCCCGGACAAGAGCCTCATCAAGGCGGCCAAGCAAGCCTGGGACAAGGCCCTCAACCTGGGCAAGCGCCACGGCTATCGCAACGCCCAGGCCACGGTGATCGCGCCCACCGGCACCATCGGCCTGGTGATGGACTGCGACACCACCGGCATCGAGCCCGACTTCGCCATCGTCAAGTTCAAGAAGCTGGCCGGCGGCGGCTACTTCAAGATCATCAACCGCACGGTACCGGAGGCGCTGCGCACGCTGGGCTACGGCGAGACCGAGATCGAGAGCATCATCCGCCATGCCGTCGGCCACGGCACGCTGGTCGACGCCCCGGTCATCAATCACGAGCGCCTGAAGGAGAAGGGCTTCACAGAGGCGGCGCTGCAGGCCCTGGAGGCAAGCCTCGCCTCGGCCTTCGACATCAAGTTCGCCTTCAACAAGTGGACTCTGGGCGAGGAGTTCTGCGTCAAGGCGCTGGGTTTCACTACAGAGCAGCTCGAAGACGTCTCCTTCGACATGCTGGCGGCTCTGGACTTCACCCGCGCCGAAATCGATGCCGCCAACGCCCACTGCTGCGGGGCCATGACCCTGGAGGGCGCGCCGGGGCTGAAGGACGAGCATCTGCCGGTGTTCGACTGCGCCAATCCCTGCGGGCGCCACGGCAAACGCTTCCTCTCCGTGGAAAGCCACATCCGCATGATGGCCGCCGCCCAGCCCTTCATCTCCGGCGCCATCTCCAAGACCATCAACATGCCCAATTCGGCGACGGTGGAGGACTGCAAGGACGCCTACATGCTGTCCTGGCGCCTGGGGCTGAAGGCCAACGCCCTCTACCGCGACGGCTCCAAGCTGTCACAGCCCCTGGCGGCGAGCCTCCTGGAGGACATCGCCGAGGACGATGCCGAACCCCTGGCCGAGCAGCTCGCCGAAGCCTCCGCCCCGCAGCGCGCGCAGATCGTCGCCGAGCGCATCATCGAGCGGGTGGTGGAGCGCGTCCAGGACCGCCGACGCCTGCCGCAGCGGCGCAAGGGCTACACCCAGAAGGCCATCGTCGGCGGCCACAAGGTCTATCTGCGCACCGGCGAGTACGAGAACGGCTCGCTGGGCGAGATCTTCATCGACATGCACAAGGAAGGGGCGGCCTTCCGCAGCCTCATGAACAACTTCGCCATCGCGATCTCCATCGGCCTGCAGTACGGCGTGCCGCTGGAGGAGTTCGTCGAGGCCTATACCTTCACGCGTTTCGAACCCTCGGGCATGGTCGAAGGCAACGACGCCATCAAGATGTCGACCTCCGTGCTCGATTACATTTTCCGGGAGCTGGCAATCTCC
>NZ_JANQOI010000070.1 GCF_028289705.1 Pelagibius sp. | reverse complement strand
TGCCGGCGGCACCAGACCGCCCGAAGGGTCGCGCACAGGCGCCCGTCCGCTACGTCGCGCCCCTCAACCGTAGTCCCCGCTACGCTTTTCGGACCGCTCCTGGCGGTGCGGACGCCTGAACACGACGCAGACCGTGGAGGGGGTGAGGAATGCGGGCTAAACATGACAAGCTCCTTTGAAGAAATCGGATTGGCGCGGGACCTTCACTGGCGAGGCGGCAGCGCCAAGACAGACGAGATAGGGGGCCGTCATGTCCGGTTCGTTTCGCCGAAGCCGGAGAATGATTTCTTCTGTTTCACCCGCTGAAACACGGCCGCGGCCCCGGGTCTGTCCCGATCTGCCAGGTGGTTGAACCGGCGGGAGGCCCGGGCTTAGACTTTCGCCCTGGGCATGTGCCGGGGGGCCAAGCGCCGAAGGGAGCCGAAAGGAGACGGAGTGATGTATCCAAGAGCCACCAGACTAGCGGCGGCGGCCGCACTCGCGCTTCTTCTGGCGCCCTGGCAGGGCGCCCCGCTCGGGGCCAAGGAGTTCCGCTGGGCCTCCACCACCGATCCGCAGACCCTCGATCCCCATGCCGTCAACTCAGCCCCGGTTCTCGGGTTCTTGAACAACGTCTACGAAGGGCTGGTGCGCCGGGGCCGGGACATGAAGATCGAAGGGGCGCTGGCCGAGCGCTGGGAGCCGCTGGGCGACGACGGCTGGCGCTTTCACCTGCGCCGCGGCGTCACCTTTCACGACGGTTCGGCCTTCACCGCCGAGGACGTGCTGTTTTCCTATGAGCGCGCGAGCGCCGAGGAGGCCGATGTCCGCTCCTGGTTCGCGCCGGTGCGCGAGGTCCGCATGGTGGACGGCTTCACCGTCGACTTCCTGACCAAGGCGCCCAACCCGATCTTCCCGGACTCCATCGCCAACTTCATGATCATGGACAAGGACTGGTCGGAGGCCAACGGCACCGCCCGCACCTCGACCCAGGCCGAGACCTTCGCCACCCTGAACGCCAACGGCACCGGCGCCTTCCGGGTGGCCGAGCGCTCCCCGGGGGTGCGCACGGTGCTGGAGCCCTATGCCGGCTGGTGGGGCGCGGTGGAGCACAACGTCACCCGCGCGGTCTTCACGCCGATCACCCAGCAGGCAACGGCGGTGGCGGCCCTCATTTCCGGCGAGGTCGACTTCATCAACCCGGTACCGCTGCAGGACGTGCCGCGGCTGGAAGGCGCCCCCGGCGTCAAGGTCATGCAGGGCATCGAGGCGCGGGTGATCATGCTGGGCTTCGCCCACCAGGCGGCGGCGCTGAAGTTCTCCGACGAGACCGGCGATGCCAATCCCTTCCAGGACCCGCGGGTGCGCAAGGCGGTCTATCAGGCAATCGACGTGGAGACCCTGATCAAGAAGGTGATGCGCGGCAACGCCGCCCCGGCGAGCCTGCTGGTCAGCCCGGCGATGCGCGGCTACAGCCCCGGGCTGGCGGCGCGCGAAGCCTTCGATCCGGCGGCGAGCAGGGCGCAGCTGGCCGCGGCCGGCTACCCCGACGGCTTCAGCTTCGGCCTCGCCTGCCCCAACGATCGCTACATCAACGACGCCAGCATCTGCACGGCGGTCGCCGCCATGCTGGCCAAGGTCGGCCTCACGGTGAAGCTGAACACCATGCCGGTGCGCCAGTACTGGCCGGAGCTGCGGGCCGGGCAGTTCGACATGTACATGCTCGGCTGGTCGCCGGGCACCTTCGATGCCGAACATCCCATCCGCTTCCTGCTGGCCACGCCGAACAAGGAGAAGAAGCTGGGAAGCTGGAACTTCGGCGGCTTCTCCGACAGCCAGGTCGACGACCTGCTGCCGAAAATCCAGCGTGAGATCGACCCCTCCGCCCGCCAGCAGATGCTGGACGAAGTCCACGGCCGTCTGCAGCAGGAAGTGGCCTACGTGCCGCTTTACGTGCAGCCGCTGGTCTGGGGCATGAAGCAGAACATCGAGGTCACCCAGCGCGCCGACAACTTCTTCATCCTGCGCTGGGTCACGGTGAACTGAACCCGCTTAGGAGCCCGTCTGCAACATCGCGGCGATCTCGTCCTTCAGCAGCAGGCGTTCCTTCTTCAGGTCCTCGGTGCGCATGTCCGAGGCGGCCTCGACCTCGCTCTCGATGCGGTGAATCTCCCGGTTGACCGTATGATACTGATCCGCCAGGCGGGCGAAGTGGGCCGATTCCATCTTCAGGCGGTGGATCGCCTCGGCGGATTCGGGGAATTCGTCGGCGAGCTCGTGGGGGGTGTGGGTCATAGAATCCTCTGCGGGTTTGCGGTCTTGATGCCGAGTTGGCCCCAAGGACGGCCACGCCTCATTGATCTTGGTCAAAGCCCAGGCGCCGCCTATGCTGCGGCGGAAGACGGACCGAGAGCCGTCAAGGCCGCGTTCGAAGGCTGGAACAGGGGGTAGGGGTGGAGCGCACGCAGGTGGCCATCATCGGCGCCGGCCCGGCGGGCCTGCTGCTGGGCCAGTTGCTGCTCCGCCAAGGCATCGATGCGGTCATCCTGGAGCGGCACACGGCGGCGCATGTGCTCGGGCGCATCCGCGCCGGGGTTCTGGAGCCCGGGACCGTCGAGCTGATCACCCGCGCCGGCTGCGACCGGCGCCTCAGGGCGGAGGGACTGCTCCACGGCGGCGTCAATCTTTGTTTCGGAGGGGAGCGGCACCGCATCGACCTCGTGGGCCTCACCGGCGGCAAGCAGGTGACGGTCTACGGCCAGACCGAGGTCACCCGGGATCTGATGGACGCCCGCGCCGCCGCCGGGGCCGTCACCCACTACGAGGCCGAGGAGGTCTCGCTGCACGACTTCGACGGCCCGCGGCCTTTCCTGCGCTTCGTCAGGGACGGGGCCGAGCGCACCCTGCACTGCGAGTTCATCGCCGGCTGCGACGGTTTCCACGGCATCAGCCGCCCTTCGGTTCCGGAAAGCGCGATGGAGACCTTCGAGCGGGTCTATCCCTTCGGCTGGCTGGGGCTGCTGGCCGACGTGCCGCCGGTGAACGAGGAACTGATCTATGTGAACCACGAGGACGGTTTCGCCCTCTGTTCCATGCGCTCGCCGACCCGCAGCCGCTACTACCTGCAATGCCCTGCGGAGGAGCGTGTCGAGAATTGGAGCGACGAACGCTTCTGGGATGAGCTTCGCCGCCGCCTGGACCCGGAGGCGGCGTCCCGGCTGACCACCGGCCCGGCCCTGGAAAAATCCATCGCCCCCTTGCGCAGCTTCGTGACGGAACCCTTGCGCTTCGGGCGGCTGTTTCTTGCCGGCGATGCCGCCCACATCGTGCCGCCCACCGGCGCCAAGGGCCTCAACCTCGCGGCCAGCGACGTGCACTACCTGTCGGAAGCCCTGATCGAACACTTCTGCGACGGCTCTTCGGCGGGGCTGGAGGCCTATTCGTCCCGTGCCCTGGCGCGCATCTGGAAGGCCGAGCGGTTTTCCTGGTGGATGACCTCGATGATGCACCGCTTTCCCGAGGTCGGGCGTTTCGGGCGCAGGATTCAGCGGGCCGAGCTGGAGTACCTCGTCTCCTCGCGCGCCGCCGCCACCGCGCTCGCCGAGAACTACGTCGGCCTTCCCTACTAGAAGACAGTGCCCGCGATGAGAGCCGCTCTTTGCCCTTTGTCCCCGCTTGGCGTTTCGGACTAGGTTGAGACCCGTCGGGTCCTTGTGAGTTCTCTCACAGCGGCGGGCCGGGGAGACCCTAAGCTGCCGCAAGGCAACGGCCTTGGGCCGCAGGAACTGGGGAAGGGAAGGGCAATGAGCGACGTGATCGAGGGCCTGGACAAGGCACCGGAAACCCTGCCGCCGGGGGCGGGCCGGGCCGACAGCAGCCTGCGCCGGCTCACCCTCAAGGGCCAGACCTTCCTTGTGCTCAAACAGCGCGGCCGCTTCCCCGACATCGCCTACGATCACGCCCGCCTCTTGGCGCAGGAGATTCACGACGGCGCCTTTCCGGAGATCATCTCGACCATCGCCCGCGCGGTGAACCTGGAAAGCGACACCCTCAGCCACGTCGCCAGCGCGCTTTACCGCTGCTACAGCGACCGCGTTCTGCGCAACTCCAGTCGCGAGTTCCGGGAGGCTGTTGACGGCCTCTCCCAGGGCTACCGCGATGGCATCGACGGACCCGCCTTCACGGACCTGGAGGTCCGCGATGCCATCATCGCCATCGAGGTGGGCAACGTCATCGACGGCCTGTCGCGGATCTTCCAGCTTCCCGGTGTGCGGCTGGCGCGGGCGCCAAAGATTCTGCCGCTGGTCATACCCTCGCTGTTCGATGACGAGGCCAAGGCTTACCTGCAAGAGGCGACGACCGAGGAGGCAAAGCAGCAGGATCTCGGCGCCGCCCTGGTAGCGCTCAGCGGGCCCAACAACCGCATCGACTTCGCCTGCACCGGTTTCGTCGTGCCCGGCGCCTTCACCAAAGACGGCCGCCACCTGCACGCCCGCAACCTGGATGCCGATCTTTATCACTGGAACAAGGCGCCGGTGCTTTCCTTGATCGACGAGACCGAGGGGCAGCAGGGCCGGCACAAGTACGCCGCTTTCGGCACCGCCGGGCTGATCTATCCCGGCGGCATCAGCGGCCTCAACGACGCGGGGCTGGCCGTCGCCCTGCACCAGATGTCCACCACCCAGATCCAGAGTGGCTTCCTCTTCGACACCGGCGACATCTGTCCTTTCGTTCAGCAAAGGGTCTTGCGCGAGGCGGCCAACGTCGACGAGGCGGTCGACCTGGTGAAGGACAGCCGGCACTTCGCCGCCTGGACCATCTGCGTCTCCGATGCCAAGACCGGCCAGTCTGCGCGCATCGAGGTGAACGGCGAGCGCGTTCGCGTGAGCAAATACGCCAACGAGGCGATCCCGCAGACCAACCACTTCCTGCACGCCGATATGGCCGAGCGGCTGTTCGACGAGGACGACCAGCACTTCACCCCCAGCTTCGGTAAGTGGCTGGAGACCCACGCCCGCTACGATGCCGTGACGGCGGCCCTGAAGGCCGACGCGCCCGAGCGGCGGATCGACCTGGACTGGGCCATCGACTGGCTGTCGTCCAGCCACGACGGCGCTCTCGAGAAGATCCGCAAGGGCATCGACGGTGAGGTTTCGCCCCTGGCGGCCGAGCGTTCCTACGGGCGCGTGCCGCGCAAGGTCTACAGCCAGCTCGGCAGCATCGTCCTGGCAGACCCGAAGCGCCGCTTCTACCGCGACGAGGTCTGGATGACCACCGGCGACCGCCAGCCGAGCCCGCACAGCGGCTATGCCGGCTTTCAGGTGGACTGGGAGGGCTTCGAGCTCAATCCCGTCGCGCCGGAACCGGTGAAACGCGTCGCCCACTACGCCGAGGACGGCCGCAAGAACTGGGAGGAGTCCCTGGTGCGCTATCTCTGGGCGCGCCTGGCGGTGTCACGCCCGCGCGACGAAAACGGCGCGCTGCTGCGCCGCCGGCTCACCGACGCCGAGGTGCGGGCGGGCCAGGAGCGGGCGGTCCACCTGCTGGGCTCGGCCATCGAGCTGGCGGCCGACGACCGCATCGTCGAGGTGCCCTATCACTACATGCGCGCCCGCTTCAATCACGAACTCGGCAACTACGCGGCAGCGGAGGCCGACTGGCGGCTGCTGCGCGCGATCTGGGCTTGGCAGACCGACGCCCCGGCCATCGCCGCCGACTGGCCGGTGGCCAACCCCAAGGCGATGCCGCTGATGCACCCCTATGAGGCGGCCCTGGTCGCCCTGCTGTCCTCGGCGACCGAGGACCTGCGCACCGGCAACACGGCCTGGGAGGGGCGCGACGCGCGGCTGGAGGAAGCACGCAGCCTCTTCGCCGCCCTCCAAACGGACTACTTCGGCGACGGCACCGCCCACTTCGATCTCGACGACTGGCTCGACCTCCTCGAGGAGATCAAGGACCAGGGCGCCGGCGCCGTGTCCCTGCCCGGCCCCAACTTCGTGACGGTGGAATAGCGGCTGATTGGCGGTTGGGGCGCGCACTCATGAACAACGGATAGCGGACGATCGCTTTCCGCAGAAGTCCGGACATCCACCTGCCGGCCGCCCTTGTCGCAGATGTGCCGTGAGCGGGTATCGGTGGCCTGTTTCAGGTGCTGGTAGTCGTCTGGATCGGTGCTGCGTGTTGAGTGCTTCGCCATACCAACGCCTCGACAGTCTTGGCAGAATCTCGATGAAATATGGCAGGACGGCGGAAATCTGCCAACTGTAGACTGTAGGTCACTCAGCCCGGTGGTGACGGAAGACCAAGACCATGAACCGCGACCGTCTGTACTTCTTGCTTCTGAACATCGGCCACTTCATGGATCACCTCTTCACCTTGATTTTCGCCACCGTGGCCGCGCTGGTGCTCTACAGGGAATGGGGCGTTTCCTACGCAGAGTTGCTGGCCTATGCGACGCCTGGGTTTTTCGCCTTCGGCGCTTTCGCCCTGCCGGCGGGCTGGCTTGCCGACAAGTGGAGCCGCGACGGGATGATGTGTGTCTTTTTCATCGGCATCGGGTTGGTTTCCACCGCCACCGGCTTCGCGCAGACCCCGCTGCAAATCGGTATCGGGCTTTTCGCCATCGGCGTGTTCGCGGCCATCTATCATCCCGTCGGGCTGGCCATCGTCACCACCAAGTGGCGCGATACAGGGATGCGGATCGCCGCAAACGGCGTTTGGGGAAACCTGGGGGTCGCCGCCGCCGCCCTGATCACCGGCTACCTCATCGACCATGCCGGATGGCGCATGGCTTTCATCCTGCCCGGCTTCTTCTCCATTGCCGTTGGCATCGCCTATATGTTGCTTCGCTGGGAAGGTATTGGCGCTGAACGAAAAGCCTCCAAGACAGAGGCCTCCGCAGCGGCGCCTGCGCCATCGCCCGAGTACAAGCGACTGCTGGTCCGTGTTTCCGCGATCGTCTTTCTGACGACGGCGGTCTCCTCGATCATCTTTCAGTCGACGACCTTCGCGTTACCGAAGATCTTCGAGGAACGGCTTCAAGGACTTGCCGCTGACATGGCCGCTTGGGCCGATGGTCTCGCAGCCGGAAGGAGCAGTGACATGGCGACCATGATCGGTTCCATGGCCTTCATCGTCTTTGCCGTGGCCTCGGTCGCCCAACTGATTGTCGGCTCAATGCTCGACCGCTTTGGGCCGCGCCGCGTGTTCATGTCCGTGGCGGTCATTCAACTGATTTTCTTCTCGGCCATGCCGGGTCTCACGGATGGTCCCGCGCTTTTGGTTGCCTTGGGCTTTATGCTCGGCGCCTTCGGGCAGATTCCGATCAACGACTTCATGATCGGCAAGACCGCCTCAGGCCCCTACCGGGCACGCATCTATGGTGTGCGCTATGTCGTCAGCTTCACCGTGTTGGCCGCGACCCTGCCCTTGATCGGCTTTGTGTATCACAACTGGGGATTCGATACCCTGTTCCGTATCCTTGCCGCCGCAGCCCTGGTCATTCTCGCTGCTGTGACGATCCTGCCGAGAAAGCTCCCCACGCCTGAATCGGCAATGGCAGCGGCGGAGTAGGTTCCTTGTGGATCAGTCTGAGACCAACGGCTTTCAATGGCTGGTGTCCGATCTGAGGTGCGGATCGGCGGGAAGGACTCAGGCTTGGGCCAAGATCCCGCCGCGCCGGAGAGATGATTATGCGAGATACCGGTAAGTGGCTCTTCAAGCTGGCCCGCATCCTCGCCGTGGCCTACGTCGCCACCGTCGCTTTGATGTTCGCACTGCAGACCCAACTGCTTTTCCCGACCTACATGGTGTCGGGTTCCGAGCCGCCCATGCCGGCATCCACCATCCGCCTTGAGGTCGCGACGCCCAATGGCGAGAGCCTCCGGGGCGTTCACCTGCCGCCCGCCCGTGAGCGATCGAGGGAGCGGCTGGTGGTTCTCGGCTTCGGCGGCAACGCTTGGAACGCAGGCAGCCTCGCGGTGTTTCTTCACCAGCTGTTTCCCGAGGCCGAGGTGGTTACCTTCCACTATCGCGGATACGAGCCCAGTAGCGGCAGCCCGAGCGCCGCCGCCCTTCTCGCCGATACGCCTGTGGTCTATGACCATGTGCTGGAGGCTGTCGGCGCGGAGCGTGTCGTCGCCGTGGGGATCAGTATCGGCGCCAGCATCGCGGCAGAGCTCGCAGCCCAGCGTCCCCTTGCGGGCCTGATCTTGGTGACGCCCTTCGATTCCCTAGAGGCGCTTGCCCGCGATCACTATCCTTGGGTACCGGTGGGTTGGCTGCTGCGCCATCACATGTCAACCGTCGAGTCCCTGCGCGGCTTGGCTACCCCGACCGCCCTCATCACCGCCGAACGTGACACCGTCGTGCCACCGCGTCGCACCGTCGCGGTGCGGCGGGCGATCTCCTCTCTGGTGCTGGACCGCACAATTAAGGGCGCGGGCCACAACGATCTATTTGGTCGCCCCGACTTCCGCGAGGCCATGACAGAGGCGTTGGCACGGATCGACTAGGCCCAGGGTCGCGGGGACCGTTGCGCGGTACGAGAACCACGCGGCCAACTTCTTCGATCTCGTCAAGCGCGCCGCAGTCTGCAGATAGAGTCGCCCTTGCGAGTCAAAGGCCTACAAGGCCATCTGCGCTTTTCCGAGGTCGGTCAGGTCGTCGAGGGTGGCGCGGCCCTTGAAGTCGACCTCGTAGTTCTCCGGGGCGAAGTCCGGGGCGCTTTCGCCGGCGAGGAAGGCGGCGGCCTGCTTGCGGGCGTAGGCCTCGTTCTTGGGGCAGCGCGGCGAGGCGCCGATGTAGATGACGTTGGACTCGTGGTTGCCGTTGTGCACGTCCTCGACGGCGTGGATCATGTCCGGGTGCCACCAGACCGTATCGCCCGGCTCCACCCGGGGGATCGAGACCAGGCCGTCCAGCAGGTCCTCGTGCCAGGTTGGGTCGGCGCAGAGGGCGCGGCCCGGCAGGGCGCCGCAGAGCTCGTCATCCGGCACGTCCGGCTGCAGGGCCCGCAGCAGCATGTAGGCGATGGCCGAGGAGATCGGCACGAGCTGCAAGGTGCCGTCATTAGGCCCCTGGCTGGTGAGCGCGGTCCAGCCCTGGAAGGAGCGGAACATGGAGCAGACTGCCGGCGAGGCGTATTCGCGCGTCTGGGTGCGATAGGTGGCCTTCCAGGGGTCGTAGGCCGTCCAGTCGCCGCCGAAGACGGCTTCGTAGATCTTCTGGAAGGCCGGGTCGACCCAGCGCTCGTAGGAGCCGGCGTCCATGTGCGGCGAGAGGCCGAGTTTGCTGTCCCCCGGGCGGCGCCGGCGCGTGCGGTCGGCATAGGTGAAGTCGTTGTCGGGATCGAACTCCTGGCCGGTGGGCCCGCGCACGTCCCAGAGGCCGTTGAGGAATCGCTTGGTCTCGGCCATCTCCGGGGCCTGGCGGGCCATGATCTGGGGCTTCGACCAGTAGAGCCCGAAGATCTGCGGGCGCGCCGCGTCGAGCCCGTCGAAGTACTTGTCCATCCCGGACTTTTCCTGCGCCTTTTCCAGGTAGCGGTTCTCGGCGATGTAGCTGCCGATCTCCGCGTTCCAGGCTTCCGCCCGGGCGCGCGGGAAGACGCCGCGGATGACCACCGCGCCACGGCGGCGGATGCGGTCGCGGTCTTGCGACGCCACGCGGCCCGCCTGGACCGCGGCGAAGTCGATCTGCGGCACCGCCGAGCCGGTCCTGGCTTCCTCGTCCAGGAGCGCCGCGACCTCCCTTCGCATGCCCTCGCGCACCTTGGCGAAGGCGGCGACCACGTCCTGCCGGCCGCGCAGCTCGGCTTTGGCCTTGACGATGAAGTGACGGATGGTTTCGTCCATGGGGTCCTCCGAATGGCTGCTGCCGGTCATTGCCGCGCCGCGGCTGCGGGCGGGTGCTGCGTTCTGAACCGCAGTTCCGGCACTCTGATGCTTTGCAGGGTGTCGATGGGTTCCTCGTTGATGCGCCGGACCAGGATGCTTGCCAGGGCGTGGCCGGTGGCGGTCAGGTCCTCGAAAATCGTGTCGATGGCGGGCGTGGTGTGGTCGAGCACCGAGGAGGTCTGCTTGGCCACCAGATCGAAGTCCTGGCCCGGCATCATCCCGGCATCGCGCAGGCCCGCGCCCAGGGCCAGCGCCGAGACGTCGCCACTGCAGATGAAGCCGTCCGGGCGCGCGCCGTTCCCGACCAGCGCGCGCACCGCCGTGCGAATGGCGTCGGGCGCGGAATCGGTGTCGATGCCCGGGGTGGGGACAATGGCGGCGCCAAAGTGGTGCACGGCCCGCTCGAAGCCCATCATCATGTGATTGTGGTAGGTGACGCCTTCGGGCGGCGCGATGAGGCTGAGCCGCCGACGGCCCTTCTCGGTCAGGCGCTTGGCGGCCTCGAAGGCGAAGGCGTAGTTGTCGAAGTCGTGGTAGGGATGCGGCGTCGCCAGCTCGGTGCGCCCGTGGGAGACGAAGGGAAAGTCCATCTCCAGGAGATAACGGATGCGCACGTCCTGGGGCCGGGTGCGCGAGAGGATGATCCCGTCGGCCGAGCCGGTCTCGATGATGTAGCGGATCGGCTCCATGGGATCGCCGCCCAGAAAGTGGGGGGTCACCACCAGGTGATAGGCGGTCTCCCGCAGCGCCTGGGAGATGCCGAAGATCATGGAGGTGCCGTAGCCCATGACCTCCTCATGGGGATTGAGCACCAGGCTGATCACGTTGGTCTTGCCGGTGCGCAGACGCACCCCGGCGCGGTCCGGGCGGTAGCCGATATCCCGGGCGATGCGGCGCACCCGCTTCTTGGTTTCCTCGCCGATCTCCGGCCCGTCCTTCAGCGCCCGGGAGACCGTGGTCACCCCCAGATTGGCGATCTCGGCGATGGTCTTCAGGGTCGGGCGCTTGCCGCTGTCCGGCGGCAGGGAGGCGCTGCCCTGCGGCGCGGCCGCCCGGGTCTTGCTGGCGTCTGTCCTGGCCCTGCTTTTCGGTGCCATTCTGGTGCTGCTCCCGGCCTCGAGGGGCCGCGTGGAAACCCCGCGACTATACCTGTATCGTTACAGATCGCAACGGGGATTCTGGCGATTCCTTTATTCATCGATGTTTCGGTTCCTAATATTTCATATATATCAGTATATTATGTATGTTCTCTATTTTTCCTCAAAGGGGGAGTTGACCGAACGGATCTGTAACGTTACAGATAAGGAAAGTTGAACTGTGAACACAGACCTGAACTGGGAGGAACATGATGACCCGCTTTGGCTTGAAGCTTTCCGCTAGCCTGGTGGCTCTGGCACTTGTGGCCGGCGGCCCGGCCGCGGCCGCGGAAGAGGTGGAGGTGCTGCACTGGTGGACGTCGGGCGGCGAGGCGGCCGCGCTGAACGTCCTGAAAGAGGACCTCGAGAGCAAAGGCGTCGGCTGGCAGGACATGCCGGTGGCCGGCGGTGGCGGCGAGCAGGCGATGACCGTGCTGCGCGCCCGGGTGACCGCCGGCAACGCGCCCACGGCGGTGCAGATGCTGGGCTTCGACATCCAGGACTGGGCCCAGGAGGGGGCCCTGGCGGACCTCAACGAGCTGGCGGCCTCGGAGAACTGGGACACAGTGGTGCCGGCCGCCCTGCAGCGCTTCGCCAAGCACGACGGCAAGTGGATCTCCGCGCCGGTCAACGTGCACTCGACCAACTGGGTCTGGGCCAACAAGAAGATCTTCGACGAACTCGGCATCGCCCAGCCCAACACTTGGGACGAACTGGTCGCGGCCCTGACGAAGATCCAGGATGCCGGCTATGTGGCGGTGGCCCATGGCGGGCAGGCCTGGCAGGACGCGACGATCTTCGACGCCGTGGTGATGAGCGTCGGCGGGCCTGACTTCTACAAGGCCGCCTTCATCGATCTCGATCCCGATGCCCTGGGCGGCGCGCAGATGACCGAGGCCTTCCAGCGCATGGAAACCCTGCGCGGCTTCGTCGACGAGAACTTCTCCGGCCGCGACTGGAACCTGGCTTCGGCCATGGTGATCGAGGGCAAGGCCGGGCTGCAGTTCATGGGCGACTGGGCCAAGGGCGAGTTCCTCAAGGCCGGCCTGACACCGGATCAGGACTTCCTCTGCTTCCGCTTCCCCGGCACCGACGGCACGGTGACCTTCAACTCCGACCAGTTCGCCATGTTCTCGGTCGGCACCGAGCGGCGCGATGCGCAGGTGAAGCTGGCCTCCTCCATCATGGCGCCCTCCTTCCAGTCCGCCTTCAACGTCGTCAAGGGCTCGGTGCCGGCGCGCACCGACGTCTCCGATGCCGACTTCGATGCCTGCGGCAAGAAGGGCATGAAGCAGCTCGCCGCGGCCAACGACGCCGGCAAGCTCTTCGGCTCCATGGCCCACGGCCATGCCGCGCCGGCATCCGTGAAGAACGCGATCTACGACGTCGTGACCGCGCACTTCAACGGCGAATTCGATGCCGCGACGGCCGCTGAAGAGCTGGTCAACGCGGTGGACGCCGCGCAGTAACCTCCCGCTGCGCAAGCGGCGCCCGGACCTCGTTTCGGGCGCCGCTTCCCCGGGCCCCGCGCCTCACTCAAGAGCTGACGTCTTCGCCATGCCGACCCGCCTGCGCGCCACTGCCCAGGATCTGCTGCCGAAACTCGTGCTGTCGCCGAGCTTCGTTCTGATCCTGATCTTCGTCTACGGCTTCATCGTCTTCACCGGCTATCTGTCGTTCACCGGCTCGCGCATGCTGCCGTCCTTCGACCTGGTGGGCTTTGCCAACTACTTCAAGCTCTTCAGCCTGCGCCATTGGTCGACCGCCCTCAGCAACCTGGCGATCTTCGGGGTGCTCTACATCGGCATCTGCACGGTGATCGGCCTGGGGCTGGCCATCCTGCTGGACCAGAAGATCCGTGGCGAGGGTGTGCTGCGACCGATCTTCCTCTATCCCATGGCGCTCTCCTTCATCGTCACCGGCACCGCCTGGAAGTGGTTCCTCGATCCCGGGATCGGCCTGGAAAACGTGATGCACCTCTGGGGTTGGGAATCCTTCGAGTTCCGGTGGATCAAGGACCGCGACATGGCGATCTACACCATCGTCATCGCCGCCGTCTGGCAGTCCTCCGGCTTCGTCATGGCGATGTTCCTGGCCGGCCTGCGCGGCATCGACAACGAGATCCTGAAGGCCGCGCAGATCGACGGCGCCTCGGCCTGGAAGCTCTACCGCCGCATCGTCATTCCCATGCTACGGCCGGCCTTCCTCTCGGCCTTCGTCGTGCTCGCCCACCTGGCGATCAAGTCCTACGACCTGGTGATCGCGCTGACCAACGGCGGCCCGGGACGGGCCACCGAGATGCCGGCGACCTTCATGTACTCCTACACCTTCACCCGCAACCAGATGGGGGTCGGCGCCTCCTCGGCGGTGATCATGCTGATCATGATCGCCTCCATCATCATACCCTATCTCTACAGCGAGCTGAGGGAGAAGCGGACATGAGCGCGGCCAGCAACGACATCGCCCTGCGCACCGGCGTGATCACCCGCGTGGCCATCTTCGCGGTGCTGATTCTCTTCGCGGTCTATTACCTGCTGCCGCTCTTCGTCATGCTGGTGAATTCGGTGAAGCCGCTGGAGGAAATCCGCTCCGGCAATATGCTGGCGCTGCCGGAGGTCTTCACCATCGCGCCCTGGATCAATGCCTGGGGAGAGGCGCAGATCGGCGTGCAGCCCACCGGTCTCTCGCCCTACTTCGTCAACTCCATCATGATGGTGGTTCCGGCGGTCTTCATCGCCACCTTCCTGGGCGCGCTGAACGGCTATGTGCTGACCAAGTGGCGGTTCCGCGGCCACCGCATCGTCTTCGGGCTTATGCTGTTTTCCTGCTTCATCCCCTTCCAGATCGTGCTCATTCCCATGGCGCGGATTCTCGGCCTGCTGGGGATAGCCGGCACCACCTGGGGGCTGGTGCTGGTCCATGTTGTCTACGGCCTGGGCTTCACCACCCTGTTCTTCCGCAACTACTACGATGCCTTTCCCAGCGAGCTGATCCGGGCGGCGACCATCGACGGCGCCGGATTCTTCCGCATTTTCCGCCGCATCCTGCTGCCGTCGTCCGGGCCCATCATCGTGGTCACCGTGATCTGGCAGTTCACCAACGTCTGGAACGACTTCCTTTTCGGCGCTTCCTTCGCCGACTTCGACAGCCAGCCCATGACGGTGGCCCTGAACAACCTGGTGAGTTCCTCCACCGGGGTGAAGGAATACAACGTCCACTTCGCCGGGGCGATCCTCGCGGCCTTGCCCACGCTCGTCGTCTATGTCGTATCCGGCCGCTACTTCGTGCGCGGGCTCATGGCCGGCGCGGTGAAGGGCTAGGTCCGCTAGGGGGTAATCATGGCGTTTCTCGAAATCCGCGATCTCCGCAAGTCCTTCCACGAGGTCGACGTGCTGAAGGGCATCGACATCGCCATCGACGAAGGCGGCTTCCTCGTGCTCGTCGGCCCTTCGGGCTGCGGCAAGTCGACCCTGCTGAACACCATCGCCGGGCTGGAGACCATCACCGCCGGCGAGATCCGCATCAACGGGCGTCCGGTGAACGACCTGCATCCCTCCCAGCGCGACATCGCGATGGTGTTCCAGTCCTATGCCCTCTATCCCAACATGAACGTCGCCGAGAACATCGCCTTCGGCCTGGAGATGCGCGGCGTGTCGAAGCCGGAGCGCGAGGCCGCCGTCGGCCGGGTGGCCGACATGCTGCAGATCGACCACCTGCTGAAACGCCGCCCCGGCCAGCTTTCCGGCGGCCAGCGCCAGCGTGTCGCCATGGGCCGCGCCCTGGTGCGGGAGCCGCAGGTCTTTCTCTTCGACGAGCCGCTCTCCAACCTCGACGCCAAGCTGCGGGTGGACATGCGCACCGAGATCAAGAAGCTGCACCAGGCGCTGGGCACCACCATCGTCTATGTCACCCACGACCAGATTGAGGCCATGACCCTGGCGACCCAGATCGCCGTGCTGAAAGACGGTATCCTGCAGCAGGTCGGCACCCCCGATCAGGTCTATGCCAGCCCCGCCAATGTCTTCGTCGCCGACTTCATGGGCTCGCCCACCATGAATCTGGTGCCCGGAAACGTACAGTCGGCCAACGGCACCACCTCCGTCAGGATCGGCGCGGTGGATCTGCCCATCGCCGAGCCGACCGAGGCGCTGCGCGCCCGCGCCGGCCAGGATGTGGTCTTCGGCGTGCGCCCGGAGGACGTCACCGACGTTGCCAGCGCCGATCGCTCGGCCCGCTACGTGGAGACCGTCGACTGCAACATCGACGTGGTGGAACCCACGGGCGCCGACAAGTTCGTCGTGACCCGCCTGGGCGAGAAGGAATTCACGGCGCGGGTGCGCTCCAGCGAGAGGATCGCCCCGGGCGACCGGGTGCCGCTGGCCTTCAACATGGACAAGGTGCACTTCTTCGATCCGCAGACCGAAATGCGGATAAATTAGGGTGTTCTTGTCTTTCGGCACCGGCCCGCACCCCCGCCCGGCCACCCAGCGCGAGTATCCTAGTGGGTGGCCGGGCGGGGGTGCGGGCCGGAACCGCTTCGAGTTCGGAGAACGAGAACAGTCATGACACTAAGGGTCGGATTGGTCGGTTACGGGCTGGCCGGCAAGGTGTTTCACGCGCCGCTGTTTGCCGCGGCGGGCCTCGATCTTGTCGCGGTGGCGTCCTCCGACAGCGCCAAGGTCCATGCCGACCACCCGGACGCGCGAGTCCACCCGACGCCGGCCGCGCTCTTCGCCGATCCCGACGTGGATCTCGCGGTGTTGGCGACCCCCAGCCCGACCCACCCGGGGCTGATGCTGGAGGCCCTGGCCGCGGGCAAGCACGTGGTCTCCGATAAGCCCTTTACACCGAGCGTTGCGGAAGCCGATGCCGTAATCGCCGCGGCGGCCGCGGCGGGGCGGGTCGCCACCTGTTTCCAGAACCGCCGCTGGGATTCCGACTTCCTGACGCTGAAGGCCCTGATCGAGGCCGGCGAGCTGGGCGAGATCAAGAGCTACCGCGCGCATTTCGAGTTCTTCCGGCCGGAGGTGACGGAACGCTGGCAGGAGGCACCGGCCCCCGGCGTCGGGATCCACTACGATCTCGGGGCCCACCTGATCGACCAAGCCTTGCATCTCTTCGGCCTTCCCGACTGGGTGGAGGGGGACCTCGTCAGCCAGCGCCGCGGCGGCCAGATCGCCGACGCCTTTCACGCCCGCATGGGCAAGGGCGACCTCAGGATCGACCTCTTCGCAAGCTATTGCGTCCCGGATCCCTCGACCCGCTATGCCGTCCACGGCACCCACGGCTCCTACATGAAACGTTTCATGGATATCCAGGAGGACCAGCTGCGGGCCGGTATGACGCCGCTGGACGAGGGCTTCGGCGTCGAGCCGCAGGACCGCTGGGCCCGGGTGACCACCTACCAGGATGGCCAGGCCAGCACCCGCTTCGAACCGAGCCTGCCAGGCGCACATCACCGCTTCTATGCCCTCTTGCGCGAGGCGCTGGAAAGCGGTACACCGCCGCCCGTCCGGGCGGAAGAAGCCCGCGACACTATCCGTCTAATCGAGATGATCAGAGACTCGAGCGACAGTGGAGCCCGTCTCCGCTGCTGACGGTGTTTTGGAGAGGGTCTCGGTCGGCACGGCTCCCAGACTGCGTTGGGGCTGCGGCGGCGCGCGACAGGGGATGGTCAGGTGCCAATGGATCGGCTGGTCGGCGGTTTTGGTCCCAGCGGACTCGGGCCGCGGATTGCAGCGGGCGCGAGAGTATCCGAGGGATTGTCGGGCTCAGCGATTGATCCTTCGGGGCATCTGTCGTAAATCACAGGCCCGTAACAAATGCGACGACGCCGTCATCCCGTCCCCCAACATGAGGCCGGATTCGTCTCGAACGGTTCACGGAATTGGGCTGCCTACATTGAAATGCATGTAACCCCGTTGACCTTTTGTGAAAATCACACGACTCTAGAGAATCTGCGGGGGATTTGGGGGAATCCAATCTTGTCGGGCAAATCCGCACTGCCGCGATACCGATTGCGCACGCTGCCAGGCTGGCCCGGCGGCGGGCGACCGCATGTTTCGTTGACTTAGTTTCTCCAGGGGGGCACGGGCAGCGTCACGAAGGAAAGGCTCAGCCTGAGGCAAAAGGACAATCTGCCCGAAAAAAGACACAGGAAAGCCAGGTAAAGAGAAAAGCTAGGGATTGAATAATGCCAGGTGTAACGGCATCCACGAATACGAGTCTGCCTTTTGTCGTTTCTGACTTCGCCACGCTGGCCGAAGGATTGGATTACGCCGCACGGGGTGAGACGGGATGCAATTTCTTTGGCCGAAAAGGCGAACTCCGGCAGTCCTTGACCTACCGCGAGATTCGCGATCTCGCCGTCACCATGGCACAGCGCTTCGACAAGGCCGGGCTGAAGCGCGGGACCCGGGTTGCGATCGTTGCCGAGACGAGCCCGGATTTCCTGGTCTTTTTCTTCGCCTGCCAATACGCAGGTATGATTCCCGTCCCATTGCCGCTGACCATCCATCTGGGCGGCCACGACGCCTATGTGACGCGCCTGCGGTCGATGATCGTCAAGGCCGGTGCCGAGGTCGCGGTGGGTCCGGCGGAGATGCTCCACTATCTGAAGGAAGCCGCCGGTTCCCTGAAGATGATCGGAACGCCGGAGGACTTTTACGCCCTGCCCTTTGAGGGGGGCGCACTCCGGCCCTTCACCAGCGATGAAGCCTGCTACATCCAGTACTCCTCCGGCAGCACCAGCGTGCCGCGCGGCGTGCTGGTCTCGCAGCAGGCGATTACCAGCAATGCGCGTGGGATCGGCCGGCACGGCCTGGACCTGCGCCAGGGCGACCGCAGCACCTCCTGGCTGCCGCTCTATCACGACATGGGGCTGGTCGGCTTCTGCCTGACGCCGATGCTGAGCCAGATCACCATCGATTATCTGGCGACCAAGAACTTCGCGCTGCGTCCGCTCACCTGGCTGAAGCTCATCTCCGAGCATGGCAGCACCATCTCCTTCAGCCCGACCTTCGGCTACGAGCTTTGCGTGCGCCGCGGCCTCAACGGTTCGGCCAAGACCATCGACCTCTCCCGCTGGCGGGTGGCCGGCATCGGCGGAGAAATGGTCCGGGCGGAGATCCTGGATCGCTTCGTCGGGACCTTCGGGGTCACAGGTTTCTCCGCCAAGGCCTTCCTGCCCAGCTACGGCTTGGCCGAATCCACCCTTGCCGTGACTTTTACGCCCCTGGACCAGGGGGTGGAGGTCGACCGTGTCGATCAGGAACACTTCGCCCAGACCGGCAGTGTGGTGTCGGTGAAGCGCAACGGCATCGGTTCGAGCCGCGCCGCCCGGCCCTTCGTGATCTGCGGCGTTCCGCTGCCCGACCATGAGGTGGAGATCCGCAGCGAGCTGAACGTCGCCCTGCCGGACCATCATATCGGCCGGGTCGTGGTCCGCGGGCCCAGCGTCATGGACGGCTATTTCAACGATCCGGTGGCGACCTCGGCGGTTTTCACCGACGACGGCTGGCTGGATACCGGCGATCTCGGCTATATGACCGATGGGCGCCTGGTCGTGACCGGCCGCCGCAAGGATCTGGTCATTCTCAACGGCTTGAACATCTGGCCGCAGGACGTCGAGTGGGCGGTGGAGGCCCTGGAAGACGTCAGGGCCAGCGATGTCGCCTGCTTTTCGGTGATCGAGCCCGGCGAGGGCGAACGGATGATCGTGGTGCTGCAGTGCCGCCTGCACGATGTCGCCGCCCGCGAGAGCCTGCGCAAGAAGGTGGTCGCCACGGTGCGCAAGACCTGTGGCGCCGACTGCCAGGTCGTCCTGGTGCCGCCGAAGACCCTGAAGTTCACCTCCTCCGGCAAGCTGAGCCGCTCGGCCGTGCGCGAAGACTACATCGCCGGCGAAATCTTCGATCTCAACCTCGCCGTCGGCCAGTCGGGCCCGGCCAGAGCCGCGTTCTCAGAACAGCGCAAATAGCCGGCGCACCGCGGGGGAGCGCCGCGATCGCTCTAGATTAGCTCCCCATGACCAGCCAGACACCGCAAGCCGGAACCGTTGCCCTGACCGGGGCCACGGGCTTTGTGGGCGGCCATATCGCCCGCCGGCTGGCCGCCGGTGGATGGCGGGTCAGGGCCCTGGTCCGCAGGCCCTTGCAGGACAGCGCGCTAGGCGACCTCGGTGAGCTGGTGACGCCGGTGCAAGGCGCGCTGGACTCCCCTGCGGCCTTGAGCGAGCTGGTCGCCGGTGCCGACGCCGTGGTGCACTGCGCCGGCCTTGTGGCGGCCCGGCGGCGCAGCGAGTTTCACGCCGTCAACGGCATCGGAACCGCCCGCCTGGCCGAGGCGGCGGCAGCGGCGCCCGGCGCGCCGCGGTTCCTGCTCATCTCCTCCCTGGCCGCCCGCGAGCCCGGGCTCTCGCCCTATGCGGCCAGCAAGCGGGAGGCCGAAGACCTGCTGCGGCGTAAAGCGGAGGGCCTGTCCTGGCAGGTCCTGCGGCCCCCGGTGGTCTATGGGCCCGGTGACCGGGCCACCTTGGACCTCTTTCGCCAGTTCGCCCGCGGGTTCGCGCTCATCCCGGGCGGTGCCGGCCGCTTCTCCATGATCTACGTCGAGGATCTTGCCGCCGCGGTGGAGGCGTTGTTGCAGGCATCCCCGCCGGAGCCCCACATCATCGAGCTTGATGATGCCAGGCCTGGCGGCTATGCATGGGCCGACGTCGTCGCTGCGGCCGAACGCCAGCTTGGGCGTCGGGTGCGCAGCCTGGCCGTACCGGGGCCGCTGCTGCGGCTGGTGGCGGGCATCAGCAGCGGAATGGCCATGCTGACCGGGCGCGCCTCGGTGCTGTCCCAGGGGAAGGTGAACGAGATTGCCCATCCGGACTGGGTCTGCCGCAGCAATCTGCTCGGCGATCTGGTTCCTTGGCGCCCGCTGGTGGCGTTCGAGGAGGGTTTCTCAAGGACCCTCGCATGGTATAAGGCTGCTGGCTGGCTATAGCCGGCACAAAGGCAAGGGAAAAGGGGACCCGCGGTCGCCGCCGCCCGGCGGAGACAACTCCAATTCGGACATCGCATCCGGGGCGCAGGTCACACCATGAGGAATAGGTATGCAGTGGACTGCCGATACGGTCCAGACGGAGGTTGTACAGCTTCTTGAGCCCTTTAATCCAAAAGGCATCGAGCTGACGCCGGAGACCGATCTTTCAGCCGATCTCTACATGGATTCCGTTGCCGCGATGAACCTGGTTATGGAAATTGAGGACCGCTTCGAGATCGACATCCCGATCAGCCTGCTCCCCGACGTCAACAGCCTGCAGGATCTGGTGGACGTCGTGTTGGCACAGTTGAGCAAAGACTGACTCCATGAGCCTCTTCGACAAGTACGATCAGGTCGCCGCCCGCCACGACCGCCTTGTGGCGGCGGGCCGCGACCCCTTCAACATCTGCATGGACCGCATCGTCTCGGCGACGGAAGCGATCGTCGACGGCCGCGAGGTCATCCTGGTGGGGACCAACAACTATCTGGGCCTCACCTTCGATCAGGATTGCGTCGATGCCGCGGTCGCAGCCGTGAAGCGGGAGGGGACCGGCACCACCGGCTCGCGCATCGCCAACGGCACCTATTCCAGCCACCGTGCCCTGGAGCAGGAAATCGCGGATTTCCTCGGGCGCCGCTCGGCCCTGGTGTTTCCCACCGGCTACCAGGCAAACCTGGGCATCCTGGCGGGGCTGGCGGGCTCCAAAGACGTTATTCTGCTCGATGCCGACTCCCATGCGAGCATCTACGACGGCTGCCGCCTGAGCGGCGCCACCCTGATCCGCTTCCGCCACAACTCGCCGGCAGATCTGGACAAGCGCCTCTCTCGCCTGAAGGACAAGGAGGGCGGCAAGCTGGTGGTGGTCGAGGGCATCTACAGCATGCTGGGCGACCAGGCGCCGCTCGACGAGTTCGTCGACGTGAAGCGCCGCCACGGTGTCGAACTGCTGGTGGACGAGGCCCACTCCCTGGGTGTCTTCGGCGAGAACGGGCGCGGGATCGCCGAGTCGGCCGGCGTCGAAGAGGACGTCGACTACGTGGTCGGCACCTTCAGCAAGAGCCTGGGCGCCGTGGGCGGCTTCGGCGCCTCCGACCAGCCGGCCTTCGAACGGCTGCGCTATACCAGCCGGCCCTACATGTTCACCGCCTCCTCCTCGCCCTCCAGCATCGCCACGGCCATGGCCACCCTGGGCAAGATCAAGTCTGGCCCGCATCTCCGCAAACAGCTCTGGGACAACGCGCGGATGCTCTACCAGGGCCTCACGGACCTCGGCTTTACCATCTGCGCCGAGACCAGCCCCATCGTCGCCGTGAAGATGCCCGGCGAGGCGGCCGCGGTCTTCATGTGGAACGCCCTTCTGGAAGCCGGGGTCTACGTCAATCTGGCCTTGCCGCCGGGCACCCCCGACGGAAGCTGCCTGCTGCGCTGCAGCCTGTCCGCGGCCCACACGCCGGCGCAGGTGACCAAGGTCTGCGATGTCTTCGACCAGTGCTTCCAGGCGTTGCGTTCCTGGCAGGACGCGCAGTCGGCGGCGGAGTAGCCGGCGAACGCCCCTTCTATTTGAAAGCGCCGCGCCGGTAGAGCTGCCAGAACAGCACCGTCGAGGCCAGGACCGGATGGCGCCGCTGCCAGGGCGTCAGCGTGACCGCGACGCCGGAATGGCGCTCAATCTTCCACTGCAGGTACTGGGCGCCGTTCTGAAAGGTGAAGGCCGCCTTGATCAGCCGCAGCGCCGACAAAAGCTTGCCCTGGAGACGCCGGAGCAGCCACCTAGCGCCGACGCTTTGTGACCGCTTGGTGACTGTGTCGGTTCCTGAGGCCTGCAGCGCGATCAGCGCCGCGGTGCCGGCCCGCGCGAAATAGTCTTCGTTGGCGGCCAGAAGTCTGGCGATCCGCTCCGGCGGTTCGGCGCGCAGTTCCGCGCTATAGCTCTGGCGGAACACGGCAGTCCAGACATCATGGACGGTGGCACCGGGCCTCAGCGCCAAGCCCTCGGCCATGGTCTTGCGGACAGCCCCTTCGAGGGCTGCGATCACTACCGTCCGCACCGCTTCGTCGCGGCAGTGGGCCAACCGGCAGGGCTGGGCAAAACGCGCCCAGAGGTAGGGATGAAACCAGCCGCCGCCGGCGCCGCGGGCGAAATCCGCCAGGGAAATCACCGCATACTTGGCGCGCACGACCGTGCCCTCGAACGGCGTTTCCAGATAGTAGACATTGGGCGGCAGGGCCCAGTTGAGCAGGGCGGACAGGCGCCCGTGATGGGCGCTGCGGTAGTCGTCCACCAGCAGGTAGAGATCGACGATCTTTCCCTCGACGCTGTCCTGCTGCAGGCAGGAGCCATAGAACAGCACCGCGGCGACAGTTTCCCCGTGGCGTTGCCGCGCCGCCGCGACGATGGCGGCGACAGGCGGCGAGACCTGCTGGTCCACTTCGTTCTGGAGGACAGATCTCAGGTCGCCGCTGTCCATCGGGCCTAGATCCTCAGAAAGCGCGCCTGGTCGGCGGCCGTCAGAATCACCGGTTTCTCCGCTTCGGGCTCAAGCAACTCACCGTCCAGGGTAAAGGGGCAGTTCATGGTCAGCGAAACGCGGCCGGCCTTGCGGCTCATGTAGCTGCTGTCCGGCAGGCTGCGGTCTTCGCGCCCGTAGAGCAGGCGCCAAGCATAGCGCAGGATGCGCTCGGGCGGATAAGCGATGCTGGTGAAGCGCAGGTGGCCCTGGCTGCCGTTCCAGAACGGCCGGCTGCCGAGGATCAGGCGGTCCAGGGTGGTGGCCAGGACCACCAGGCTGAAGAGGTCCTGCGGGGGCAGATTGTCGAAGGCGGCCTCGATGCGGTCGCCGGAAAAGACCGCGGCGCCGTTCTTTGCTTCGGCCTCGGCGCTCCGGCGTCCGCCGCGCAGGAGCCAGCCGCCCAGCAGGCCTGCCAGGGTGACGGCTGCGGCGGCATCGGCCTTGATCTGATAGGGATGCACCTGGTTGCGGCAGGCGAGGATGGCGCGATAGATCGCCGCCCCGCCGAAGAACATGCCGTACTGCGGCTTTCGATCGCGGGCATTCTCCAGGCGCAGGATGCGCCGTTCGACAGTCGCCCGGTCCAACTCCCCGGCGTCCCTGGTTTGCAGCAGCCGCGTGAGGCCGCGGCGGCGCAGGCCCACGTCGGCGGCGATCATGTTGGTCATGCCCCGGGGCACCACGGCGAGGCGCGGGGGCTTCTCGTAGGGCCGCGTGCCGAACAACTCCGTCAGGACGGCCTGGACCGTGCCGTCGCCGCCGGCAACGGCGACCACGTCGATCTCCTGCCGGGCGAAGTCGGCGAGGATCTCGGGAATCTCGGTGATGGCGCCGAGGACCACGTGACGGGTCTCCGGCGCCTCCGCCAAGACCTTGGCGAAGCGGTCCAGTCCGCCCTTGTTTTTCTGGCTGCGCGGGTTGGTGATGACGCCCAGTCTCGCCATGCTCACGCAGGCCCCGCCATCCAGGACGTGAGCTTTCCGGTCCGGCGCGCGGCCTGGGCGGCCTGCAGCAATTGCAGCCCGTGGAGTAGCAGGCAGACCGCGGTCCAGACCGCCACCGCAATCAGGCCCCAGTCCGGCCGGCCGACGGCGACGGCAAGGGTGAGCAGCACGAGGTTCGGGTTGCGCCGGGCCGTTACCAGGCGGAACCAGGTGTCGATGCGCCGCCAGACATGGATCTCCAGGCCGAAGCGCCAGATCGAAATCCCCTCAATGACCCGCTGCAGCACATAGCCGGCGATGATGACGATGAGCATGAATTCGAGCGCGCCCGGCATCACCGCATGGGCCCCCTGCTGCAGGCCGATCCCCCAGGCCAGATACCAGAAGGGCGGATGGATGAGGTCGATGGAATGGTCGAAGACGTTGCCGAACTTGCTGGACTTCAGGGTCACCCGGGCGAGCTTGCCGTCGACGGTGTCGAGGAAGGTCATCAGCCAGGCCGCGACGAGACCAAGCAACCAGTCGCCCTGCCAGAACCAGTAGAAGGCGACGATCACCATCACCAGGCTCAGGGCTGTCACCTGATTGGGTGTGATGCCGAAGCGCGCGCAGAACTTGGTGACGTAGAAGGCCGGCCGCGGCCAGAGCCACTTGGTGACGAGATCGGTGGCACCCTTGTAGGTGCCCATGAAGATGCGCCATTCGGTGGCCGCCCGCTCCGCAGGTCCGGGGAGCAGGGCATAGGGCTCTTCGCGCTTGCGCAGCGCCTGCCAGTAGGAAGCCCCGAGATCGGCAACGCGGGCGGCGTGCAGTCCGCCGGGCAGTTGCGCGCCCGGTCCCTGGCGCAGGACCTCGGCGGCGCGCAGGGCCAGACCCGCCGGGGCGTGGACCGCCAGGGGCACGCCGTCCTGCGGTCCGTTGGACAGGAGGACCGCCCCCGGGTTGGCCAGCAACGCCTGGATCAGCGGCGCGTCGATGACCGCGTCGGCCCGTGCCAGGAGGACAGCTTCGCTCTCCCCAGCCAGGCTGTTTTCCTCAACGAAGCGCTCGATGCCGGCCTTGACCAGGGCCCTGCGCAGCCGTCCGCCGGGGTTGTCGAACCAGATCTCCAGGTCGCTGCTGCCGACAAGGCAGGCCACGGCCGCCGGCTGGCCGCCGGCGAGCGGCGGCGCGGCATCCGTGGAGGGCCGTGGATCGGTCTCAGCGCTCACCTGGGCTCACTTTGTTGCGAATACTCGGGGCAGATGGCCCTTCGAAGGGCGCGCCTCGATCTGCCGGCCGGGCCGAAGCGCTCCATTAATCGGAGCCGGCGCGGATTGTCAAGGAAGCCGCCGGGCCCAGCTCGCCCCGGCGGAGCGGAGGTTGGCCGGGGGACCTTTCTCTAGCTGGGGGCCTTCTTCAGTTCGTGCCAGAAGGCCACGCTGGCGGCCACGGCGGCGAAGACCAGCAGCGGCGTGCTGCTGGCGACCAGCGGCGGCAGCATGCCCACCTCGCCCATGGCAAGGGTGATGCCGTTGAAAATGAAGAAGGAAAAGCCGATGACGATGCCGCCCAGCAGAAGAAACTCGATACGGCCGGCGCGCTGCGACTGCTGCGCAAGGGTGACGCTCAGAAACAGCATGAGAAAGGGAACCAGGCAGTTGCTCAGCTTGGTGTAGAGCCAGGTCTCGTAGAGGTAGGGGGCCCAGGTGCCCTGGCCGTCGCCGTCGGTGAAGTGAAGGATCTGCCCGAGGGAGAGATTGCGCGGATGCACCAGCACGTGCTGCAGGCTCTCCACATCCAGATCGACCGGCCAGTTGCGCCGGGCCTCGTGGCGCACCGGCCCGCCGGCGACGCGGCGCTCGGTGATGTCGCGAAGCTCCCAGTTGCCGTCCCGGTAGCGTGCTTCGCCGACATCCAGGCGCGCCTGGAGATTGCCATTTGCGTCCCGCTCGAAGAGGGTGAAGTTGCGCAGGCCCTGGGGGTCGATGTTGGTCTGGGGAATGCGCAGAATATCGCTTCCGACGTGGATCCAGGTGACGGCCGTCGCACCCTTGCGGTCCCGGCCGCCGACATCGTCGACGACACCCCAGTCGCTGAGCGCCTCGACACTGCCCGGCACGACCCGGTCGTCGATGACGAACTGCAGGCCGCCCAGAATGATTGCCAGGGGGATCAGGCGGCGCACGAGTCCGAACTGCGACACACCGGAGTTCCAGATCGCCGCCAGTTCCCCGTGCCGGATGAGAAAGGTAAGGGTCAGGAGGCCGGCCAGGAGGGCGGCGATCTTGATGAGATCGGAGATGATTGTGGGCGAGCGCAGCAGGATATAGCGCGTGAGCGAGGCCAGCGCGTTGTCGCCGTCGGCCATGACGCTGTTGGCGTTGACCATCAAATCGAGGCCCATCATGAACGCCCCCATGCCGAAGAGCAGCAGCAGGAAGCGGACAAAGAGCAGCCGCGTCAGGTATTGGGACAGCAGACTCATTTCGGGGCCGGCCTCGCGCCGCCCTCGGGCCGCGCCCTGGGTTGCCGCATCGCCGCGTCCAGGGCCTTCAGCGGCGAGGGCAGACCGCTGCCCTGTCCGACGAGATAGGCGCTGCGGTAGAAGAGATAGGAACTGCCGGCCGCCAGGACCAGGAAGGGCAGCCACTGGCCAAGGAGGGCGGGCACCTGATCGATGGACGCCAGTGACTTGCCGATGCTGAGAAGCTGATTGTAGCCGACCAGGATCAGCAGGCCCGCGGCGATGCCATAGGCCTGGTGCACGCGCCGGGCGCCGATGGCGAAGGGCACGGCCAGGAAGGGCAGGAAGAGCACCGACAGCGTGCGCACCAGGCGGTCATGGAACTCCGCAAGCATCTGGTCCGTCGTCACGCCGGGCGGCGGCGTCGCGCGATAGCGCCAAAGCTCCAGCAGAGTGAGCTCGCGCTCATCCTCGCCGCGCGGTCTGAAGGCGTCCTGGCCCACAAGATCGATGGGGTTGCGGAAGTTGCCGAACTGCAACACACCGAAGTCCGGGGGTTTTTCGCCGCCTTCGATGGCCGCCGGCAGGTCGACTTCCATACGCACGCCGTTCAGCAGGAAGAGGGTCGAGCGCTCGCCCTTGGGCGCCAGGTCCAGGTTGCCGCGCTGTGCCGACATGGCAACGGCCTGTCCCTCCTTATTCTCCTCGTAGATGAACACACCGCCGAACTCGCGGCTGCCGCGGTGAAAGCGCTCGGCCATGAAGGTCACGCCGTTCACCTCCATGAAGGTGCGTTCCTGCAGGTAGACGTTGATCGAGGCCTCGCCGATGTCGTGGACCAGCGCACGGTAGATGTAGCGGGCATAGGGCTGGCCGATGCTGAAGTTGACCGCGGAGATCACGGTGAGCGCCAGCGCCAGCAGCAGCACCGGCTGCAGCAGACGCGGCAGCCCGACCCCGGCAGAGCCCAGGGCATCGAGTTCGTGGTTCTGATGCAGGCGGCTAAAGGCCAGCAGAACGCCGAGAAAGAACGCGACCGGCAGGGCCAGGGCCATGTAGTGCGGCACCAGATAGGCCAGCATCTCCAGCAGCACCGTCAGGCCGCCGTGGGAATCCAGCACCAGGTCCAGAAGCCGCAGCATCCGCTCGGTGAGCAGCACCAGCAGCGCCAGCGCCACGGTGGCCAGCAGCGGCGCCATGGTCTGTCGCAGGATGTAGCCGCTGATGGTTGACATCGTCCCCCCGCCCGGGTGCTTGCGCCAGGTGCTACCGGCCGTGACCGGGCCTTAAACCGGCCCGGACGGCCAGGCGGCCTTCAATGCGGTGCCCAGGCTCGCCAGTGCGGCGCTGTCCGGATGAACGCCCGCCGTCAGGTCCGGAACCGCCGGCCATCCCTTGTCGGGAAAGGCCGTGCCGTCGAAGACCTGCTCGCTTTCATAGCGGGGTAAGACGTGAAAATGCACGTCCTTGTCAACCATCATGAGCATAACGTAGTTGATTTTCTGGTAGGTCCGAAAGGCGCTGAGCCCTGCCTCGATATCCCCGATGACCTGCTGCAGCTCGCTGAAAGCCTGGGGGCTGACCTCGCCGAAGGCCTGGGCGGGGTCCTTGCAGACCAGCACCAGCGCGCCCAGCGTCGCCTGGTGAGGCCGCAGCAGAACGACCCAGCGGCGGTAGTCGCGGATCAGCGTGTCCGGGTAGCCGAACTTGGTCATGGTGTCGTTGGGCTTGCTTGACAAAGTCACGATGGCGTCTTACCTCGCTGAGGCTGGTCTCAATAGGCCCTAGGCAGGGATGCGGTCTGCGTTGCGCTCGTAACACCGGATGCAGCCGTTACTGGTGATCCCCTGTTGAACTCCGAAGGAATGATCGATGTCAGCGCTTAGCTCTCGCTTGGTGAGCCCGGGCCGCAGGTTTCTGACGGCGACCGCCGCGGCGGCAGCAGTCTCGGCGATGGTGCTCTTCGCGGCTCTGCCTGGCAAGGCCGCTGAGGAACCCGGCGACTGCGCCGCCGAAGGCCTCGGTTTGATCGAGGTCACGGTCGAAAATGTGCGGAATTCCAAGGGGCTGATAACGGCGGTCCTCTATGCCGACAATCCGGAGACGTTCCTGAAAAAGGGCGCGCGGCTGGACCGCGTGCGGGTCGAGGCGCAGGAGGGCGAGACGCTGCTCTGCCTCGAGGCACCGGCCGCCGGCCGCTACTCGGTGGCACTCTATCACGATGAGAACGGCAACAAGAAATTCGACCGGGATTTCATCGGCATCCCCTCGGAAGGCTACGGCTTTTCCAACAATCCGGGGTTCCGCTTCGGCAAGCCGGACCAGGAAGAGACGCTGTTCAGCGTCAAGCAGGGCCCGACGAGCCTGCGGGTCTCGATCCTTTATCTTCAGGGAGATGGCTCTCCGGCCCGCCGGACATCGCGAGGCGATCAGTCCTGACCTCGTGAAAGCCGCCGCGCGCCGGGTCGAAACCGCGCGCCGTCACCTGGACCGACCAGCCCCCCCCATCGCGCGCAACGGCATAGGTCTGGTAGTGCGCCAGGGGCTTCTTCCGGCTTTCCCGCGCGGCGGAGGCGGAGGGCACGCCGAACACCGGCACCGGCCCCGCGGCGGCCGCGATACGGTCTTCGCCGAAGGTGTGGTCATGGCCATGCAGCACGAGTTCGGCGCCCTCTTCGGCGATCACCCGACGGAACGCCGCGGCGTCCACCAGGCGCTTGCGCCAGGCGATGCCCTCCAGGCTCGGCGGATGATGCAACAGGACGACGCGGAACCAACCCTCTTCGCCCAGTTCCCGCAGCAGGCGGCGCAGGCGGTCCAGTTGTGCCTCGCCGAGGGTGCCGTAAGCGCAGAACAGCGGCGTCGGCTGTGCGGAACTGAGACCGAGGATGGCAAGCGGCCCGCGAAAGCGCAGGAAGGGAAAGTCCTCCGGGCCCGCCGGCGGGCTCGCCGCGCCATCGGCTTCCGTCTCGCTGGTCATGAAGGCCTGCCAGTGGGCCAGGGACGCCTCCCAGGGCACTGCCACATAGGCGTCGTGATTGCCGGGGATCACGCTCACCGCATCGGCGGGGCCGAGGCCGTGGAGCCATGCCCCGACCTGGGTAAACTCCTCGGCCAGGGCGATGTTGGTGAGATCGCCGGTGATCACCAGGTGATCGGCTTCCTGGGCCGCCAGATCCTCCGCAAGTGCCGCCAGTACCGCCGGGCTGTGCACGTTGCGGCGCCGGCGCTGCCAGGAGAGGTAGCCGAAAAACCGCTTGTTCAGGATCTCCGCCGGGCGGACCGGCGGCAGCGGCCCGAGGTGCGGGTCGGAGATGTGGGCGAGCAGGAACATCTTGGTTTGGTTGGGCTTTCTCGGTGGTTCAGAAGGGGTTCAACGGGAGTTCAGAAAGGGCACAAAGGTTGACGTTTCGGGAGGAACATGTGATCAAGACGCACCGCCGGAGAAAGCCAACCACTCGTACCTGGGGATCCGTAGTCCATTGAAAGCACTGATTATCGGCGCCGGTCAAGGCAGGCGCCTGCTCCCTCTGACTGAGGTGGAGCCCAAGGCTCTGCTGGATATCGGCGGCAAGTCCCTTCTGGAGTGGCAGGTCGATGCGCTGGCCGAGCGCGGCGTGGCGGAGATCGTGTTTCTCGCCGGCTTCAACCTGCCGGCCGTGGAACGCAGCCTGGAGCGTCTGGGCCGGCGCTGGCCCCAGACGCAGTTCAGGGCCGTCTACAATCCCTTTTACGGTGTCGCCGACAACCTCGCCACCTGTTGGATGGCGCGCGCGGAGATGCAGGGCGACTTCCTGCTGCTGAACAGCGATACCCTGTTCAGCCCGCCGGTCCTGCATACGCTCCTGGACAGCGCGCCGGCGCCCATCAGCCTGGCGGTCGACCACAAGTCCCGCTACGACGACGACGACATGAAGGTCGAACTGGACGGCAGCCGCCTGTTGGACATCGGCAAGACCCTGCCGGGCGAGCGGGTCCACGGCGAGTCCATCGGCATGCTGCTGTTCCGCGGCGAGGGGCCGGCACGCTTCGTCGCTGCCCTTGAGGCGGCGATGCTGGAGCCGGCGGCCCTCAAGCAATGGTATCTCTCGGTGATCGCCGCCCTGGCGCGCGAAACGCCGGTGCAGGCCGTGACCATCAGCGGCCACGCGTGGTGCGAGATCGACTATCCCGTCGATATCAAGAAGGCCCGCCAGATGGTGGCCGGCTGGCACAGCGCGCCGCAGGACGCGGTCGCCTCAACCGGGACCTCCTGAACCGGCTTCCCGCGCCAGGATCTCTTCCACCAGCGCCAGATCCTCCGGCTTGTCCACGTCGATGGCCGCCTCGGCAAAGGGCATCTTGACGGCGGCGACCGTCAGGCCCAGGCGTTGCGATATCCGCGCCAGCGCTTGGTCCAACGTCAGCCGACGCAGCAGATAGTTCAGCAGCAGGGCCGGGCCGAAGACGGCGGCGATACGCCAGGGCCGCTTGCGCTGCTGCTCCGCCCGTTTCCAGAGGTCCACGGCGGCGGTTGCCGTGGGGGTCATCAGGGTGAAGAGGTTGCTGCCGGAATAGCGTTCGTCCCGGAACGACAAATAGGTCCGCTTGGATTGGGGATAGCGGCGCAGCAGCAGGGCCGAACCGGTCACCCCGACGGCCAGATCGAGGTCGGCGCCGGCGCTGGCGGCGCAGATGTGGTCCACCATCGCCGGGCTCAGCAGCGCATGGTCCGCGGTGGCGATGAGCAGGGGAAAGGGGTCGTCCAGGCCCTCCAGGGCGGCCAGAACGCTGCGGCTCGGGCTCTCCGCCGTGGCCAGCGCGGTGAGCCGCCGCTGGTCGATCAGGGCCTGAAAGCCGGGGATCTGCGCCGCCAGGGCGGGGTCGTTGAGAGAGAGGGCGATGCGGCCGATCCAGGGGCTGGCCGCCAGGGCCGCCACGACCCGCGCGACCATCGGTTCGCCGCCCACCTCGACCAGGCACTTGTGGGTGACGCCGGCAGCGCGGCAGAGCGGGTCCTCGGGCCCGCGGTCGCCGGCCAGCACCAGCGCAGTGAAGCGCCCTTCATCAGGGGAAGGGCCGGTCATCCGCCGAGGTCCCGCGCGTAGACACGATAGGTCTTGTAGGCGTCCGCGCCGAGCTGTTCGAGCATGCGGCGCATGGGCAGGTTGTCTTCCAGAATCCAGGAAAGCTCGACCCATTCCACGCCCATCTGTTTCTGGGTGCGGCGGATGGCGTCGATCACCGCAAAGGCGAGGGCGGCCCCCAGCATGCTGCCGTGAAACTCCCGCAGCACCCCCATCAGCGGCACCCGCGCGGAGGCGGTGGTGCGGACTTTCAGCCGCCACAGCAGCTTGGCCCAGCCGAAGGGCAGCAGCCGGCCGTCCAGATCGGCGATGGCCTCGTTGACGTTGGGCAGGCCGATGGCCATGGCCACCGGGCGGCTGGCCAACTCGGCAATGGCGATGGTCTGCGGCCGCACGATAGGCTTCAGGTCCCGGGCCATGGCCCGCAGTTCGGCGGCGGACATCGGCAGGAAGCCCCAGTTCTCCGACCAGGCATCGTTGAAGATGCCCATGATGCTCGCGAGATCGTCCTCATAGCGGCCCATGTCCAGGGAGCGGATGGTGAGCCCCTCCACCGCCGTCGCCTTCTCCAGGAAGCGCACGACCCCGGCGGGCAGGTCCTGCTCCGCGCCATAGCGATAGCAGATCAGATCCTTGACCTTGGCGTAGCCCGCGGCCTCCAGCCGCGTTGCGTAGTAGGGCTGGGCGTGGCCCATCATCAGCGCCGGCGGGTGCGCGAAACCCTCCACCAGCAGGCCGGACTCCTCGTTGATCGAGAGGCTGAACGGTCCCACCGCGCGGCGCATCCCCTGTTCGCGCAGCCAGCACTCGGCCGTGGTCAGCAGCGCCGCGAAGGTCTCCGCCCGGTCTTCGCCTTCCAGCAGGCCGAAGTGGCCGGTGGCATCCTGATAGCGGGCGAGATGGGCCCGGTTGACCTGGGCGGAGATGCGGCCGACGGGCCGTCCGTCCCTGAAGGCGAGCCAGAGACGCACATCGGCCGTCTCGAAGATCGGGTTCTTGCGCGGGTTCAGAAAGTCCCGGCGCTCCTGCAGCAGCGGCGGCACCCAGGCCGGGTCGTCTCCGTAGAGCGCCCAGGGCAGGCGGATGAAGGTTTCGCGTTCCGCCGCGGTCTCCACCGCCTTGACGACCACCGAGGCATCGCAGCTCGGGTGATCGATGGTCTGCGCGGCCCGCGGCGAGGCCTTGGAGGATTGGGTCATGCCGGCCGACGCATCACGTGACCAGGGCCGCGGCGGTCATCCGGCCGAAGAGGAGGAAGACGGCCCCCGCTGCGCGCGGCGCGTCATTCCCTTCGGACGCGCCGGGGGACCGGGCTGCCGTCGGCGGCGAGGCCGGACAGCAGCGCGACCCAGGGAAAGCGCGCCGTCTCCGCCCCGGTGTAGCCCAGGTTGAAGACCGTCTCGCTGCGCGGAAACTGCTTGGCATCGGGATAGAAGGTGCCGAACACCCGGTCCCAGAAGAAGTTGGTGATGCCGTAGTTGCCCTGCTCGCTGTGGAAGTGATGGGCCAGATGATGGCGCTTGATGCGCCGCAGAAAGGCCCACTTCGGCGTGAAGGGCAGGTGCTGGATGCAGTGGCAGAACTCGTAGAAGCAGGTGGTGACGATGCCGGTGGTCGCCGCCGCCGCCGCCGCCGTGGGTCCGCCGATCAGCCATCCCAGGGGAATGGTGACGGCCAGGATGGTCGGCAGCGTCGTCGACAGGGCCCCGAAGAGAACGCCCAGATCGTGGGGGTCCTGGTGATGGTCGAAGTGGATGCGCTTCCACAAGGCCGCGGTCTGCGGATAGCGATAGAGCCAGCGCCCGTGCAGCACGAAGCGGTGCAGCAGGTACCAGACCACGGGGTAGATGAGGATCGTCGCGGCGACCGCCACAGCCAGCGCCGAGGCACTGGTACCCCAGGCGGTCAGGCCCTGGATCACCACAGCTAGACCCACAAGGCTCAACAGGCCGTAGGCCTGAATGGCCGGATAGGTCACGTAAGCCCAGACCAGCTCCCGCAGGGTCATCTTGTCGAGAAAGTACTTCCTGTCGGACCAGGGCGTTCTGCCGAACAGCGCCATCGTCTGCCTTTTCAGCGTTTCCGGAGTCGGCCCAAACCTAAGAGTTCGCAGGCGAAGAATCAACGCCGAGCCGACCCCCATCAAAGCGTTCTAAACCCAGGAGATTCGGGTGCCCGGCTTGTGCTTGTTGAGGAACTGGCGCAGGCGTCCGCCCCAGCCGCCGGCCAGTGCCTCGCGGCCGATGACGCCCAGATCGGCATCGAGCCGATAGACCAGCGGCACCGCGGTGGCGATGCGAAAGGCCGCCGCCGCCTCGCCGTCCAGCCCTTCGAGTTCACGCACCAAGCCGCGGATGCTGCTGGTGTGGGCGGCCACCAGCACCTTCTGTCCCTGGCGCAGGCGCGGTGCCAGGCTCTCGTGCCACCAGGGCGCCACGCGCGCGGCCGCCTGCTGCAGGCTTTCGCTGCGCGGTAGGAGTTGGGGTTCGACCTCGGCATAGAGCGGGTCCGCGGCGGGCAGCCGCGGGTCGCCCTCGGCCAGGGCCGGCGGTTCGGCGGTGAAGCTGCGGCGCCACTGCGCGACCTGCGCGTTGCCGTACTGCAGCGCCATCTTGGCCCGATTCTGACCCTGCAGCGCCCCGTAGTGGCGCTCGTTCAGCCGCCAGGTCCGCTCCACCGGCAGCGCCTCTTCGCCCATGACCGCCAGCATGATGGCCAGGGTCTCGGCGGCGCGGCTGAGGTAGGAGGTGCAGCAAAGGTCGAAGCCGAGGCCCGCTGTCGCGAGGGCGCGGCCGGCGGCCCGCGCTTCGGCGCGTCCGCCCGTGCTGAGCGGCGCGTCGGCCCAACCCGCAAAGCGGTTCTGGCCCGACCATTCCGTCTTGCCGTGGCGCACCAGGACCAGCGTAGGCATAGATTCCCTTGATTTGCTTTGGACAACCGGCCGTCAGTGGGTGCTTTACCCCCGTGGCCGGGGGATATAAACCCTAGAGCGGCCCCTCGGCAATCGCCCGGTCAGCGGCGTGCCGAAGGAGCGGCCTTCGTAGCCCGAGGTGAGCAATTCTTCCAGCCGCGATGTCTGTTGTCTCCATTCCCGCCTCCGAACCGTGCCAGCCGGCCGTTCAAGAGACCGCCGATCAAGACACTGCCGCGGCGCCGGCGCCGCGGGTCTGGCTGCTGCTGGACGACCGGCCCGGGCATGTGACCCAGGTCGTCGGGCTGGCCGAGGCTCTGGGCTGGCCCTATGAGCGCAAGACCCTCGCGTTCACCCGGCTCAACCGCATCAGCAACCGGCTGCTGGGCGCCAGCCGCCTGTCGCTGGACACGGCGCGCTCTGCGGAACTGGCGCCGCCCTGGCCGGATCTGGTGATCGCCATGGGCCGGCGCACGGCGCCCATCGCCCGGTGGGTCAAGCGCCGGAGCGGCGGCCACACGCGCCTCGTCCAGCTCGGCCGCAAGGCGGCCAACGTTGCCGACGGCTTCGATCTGGCGGTCACCTGCACGCACTTTCAGTTGCCGGACCACCCGAAACGCCTGCAGGTGCTGCTGCCGCCGACCCAGGTGACGGCGGCGCGGCTCGACGCGGCGGCAGCGCGCTGGCCGGACCTCTTCGACGGGGCGGCCCGTCCGCGCGTTGCCCTGCTGGTGGGAGGCACAACGGCGCACCACAAACTGTCGGCGGAGACGGCGGGGCGCATGGCCGCTGCCTTGCAGGGCTTCGCCGAAGGCCTCGGCGGGTCGCTCACCTGCGTGACCAGCCGGCGCAGCAGGGCGGCGGTGGAAGAGGCGCTGCGCCAGGGCGCGCCGCACGCTGCGCTGCACTGCTGGCGCCCGGACCAACAGGAGAATCCCTATCTCGGTTACCTGGCCCAGGCGGATGTCCTGGTGGTGACCGGCGAAAGCGAGTCCATGCTGGCGGAGGCCGCGGCGGCGGCGAAGCCGCTTTTCATCTACCCGGTTCCGGCGCGCCGCAGGTCTTTGCGCGCCCGGTTCGCGGGCTGGGTGCTGGCCGCAAGCCGCCGTGGCGGAGGCCTGGGCGGGATCTGCGAGCGCCTCATTCAAGGCGGCTGGGTGGTGCCGCCGCGCGATCTGGATCTCATGCACCGCGGCATGATCGAGGCCGGCATCGCGCAGCCCTTCGCCGAGGGCGGCGCGCCGAAGCAGCCGGCCCCGCTGCCGGACCTCTCCCTGCTGGCCGCCCGCGTCCGCCGTCTTGTGGAGCAGAGCGCGCCGTGACCTCGGTCGATCACGCCGCCTCCGGCGGGTTCCTGACACGCTGCGGGCAGGTCGCCTTCTCCGGCGAACGCACGCTGTGGCTGCACGGCGCCCGGCGCCAGGACTTCGAGGCGGCCCGGCCGCTGGTCGAGGGCCTGCGGGACCGCTTCGCGCGGCTCGACTTCCTCTTCACCGCCGCCGACCCGGGCCTGCGCGGCTGGCTGACCGAGACCTTTCCGGGCGCCGTGGTGCTGCCGCCGCCCTTCCGCCTCGGCTATTGCGCCAGCCGCTATCTGGTGAACCTCAACGTCCGCGGGCTGCTGCTGCTGGGGCCCTTCGACCCGCGTGACCGTTTCATTTCGACCGCCGCCCATGGGCGCGCCACACCGGTGGTGGTGATGCAATCCGATGGTGTCGACGACGCAGAGCGTCCAACCGATCTTGAGGCCCTCGGAAGCGATCTCCCGAAGCTTCAGCATTGCTTTGTGGCCGGCGAGGCCCGGCAGCGGTACCTGACGTCCGCCGGGTTGCCGGCGGAGCGGGTGACCCGCCTGTCGGACGAGGCCGAGGCGCGGCGCGACCAGTTGCTGACGGTGGTCGCACCGCTGCTGGGGCGCGACCTCAAGCTCATGCGCAGCACCCAGCGGCCGCTGCGGCGGCGACTGGAGCGGCTGGCTCTGGCCTGCATGGACCGGCCGCGGCTGCGCCGCTGGCTGTCGGTCAAGGTGGAGCGCTTCGATACCATCGAGGCCCTGCGCGAAACCCTGGGCAACCCGACCACCATCCTCTGCCTCGGCAACGGCCCGTCGTCGGAGGGTCCGGAGGTCGCGGCGGTGCGCCACGATTGCCTGTTCCGGGTCAACCATGTCTGGCTGGAGCGCGGTTTCCTGACCGCCCCGGATATGGTCTTTACCGGCTCCAAGGCCTCGCTCTCCGCGGTCAAAGGGTCGATCTTCGGCCTGCAGACCGTCAAGTCGGAGGCCCGCTTGCTGGCCACCCGTGTTCTGCAGCCGCATTTCCGCCGCATCCGCTATGCCACCATCGAACGCTTCGACCTCTACCTCTCGGAACCCCGCTGGGAGGGCATCCGCCCCACCAACGGGGCGGCCATGCTGGCGACGGCGGTGGCCTTACAGCCGCCGCGGCTAGTGATCTCCGGGATCGACCTCTTCAGCCATCCCGCCGGCAGCTATCCCGGCGACACCGCCACGCCCAACGCCTATTCGCCGGGCCACGACGCGGACTCTGAGCTGGCGCTGCTGTTGGAGGCCCTCAGCCTCTACAAAGGCGAACTGATCATCCTCAGCGATGCCCTGAAGGCGCGCTGGGAGGAACATCAGAGCGCTTTGACGGCGCGCCGGGACGCGGCAGGCTGAAATGCGGGCGCCGCGCCTGCGCAGCCCCAGGGCCAACTGCGCCTTGCCTGCCGGGCCCGTCTGTTTTAATGGTGTGGGCCGATCTGGACATGTTTTTCTTTGCCCAGGCACACGTTCTATGGCCGTGAGCCCAATTGCCGTGCGTGGCACGGCGGGCCGATCCTTTGGCGAGGTTTGTCTCTAGGTCCCTGTCTTGCTAAGAAAGTGAAGCCCTTGACCGCTGCACAACCGAGTTTCAAGACCAAGTACTACCACAAGCGCATCGGCCATCTGCTGCGCATCGAGCGTGGCCGCCCGCCCGGCAACCGCGAGGCCCCGGAGGTGGTGCTGCTGGACGCCGAGCCCGGCGTCACGCCCAGTTCCAAGCCGCCGGTGCGCATCTTCCTGGGCACCGAAACGGCACAGCACCGGGCCGAGCGCATTTTCGTCTGGTCGATCCTGCAGGTCCGCGACCCTGCGCGCCGCTATGAGATCCACCTGATGAAACACCTAAAGGGCTTCGACCGCTCGAAGTGGAAGACCGGCTTCACCGCCTACCGCTACGCGATCCCCGAGCTGGCGGGCAGCCAGGGCCGGGCGATCTACAACGATGTCGACCAGATCTACCTGGTCGACCCGGCGGAGCTTTTCGACATGGACATGCAGGGCTGCGGCCAGCTCTGCATCACCGAAAAAGAAACCGCCGTCATGCTGCTCGACTGCGAAAAGATGGCGAAGATCTGGCACCGGGCCGATGCCGAGCGCGGGGAGCGCCACAAGTTCTTCCGTCACCGTGTGCAGGCCATCGAGGGCATGTGGGGCCAACTGCCGGGGGTGTGGAATTCCCGCGACCACGAGTACGAGCCGGGCGTGTCCAAGCTGCTGCACTACACGACGCTGCAGACCCAGCCCTGGCAGCCTTTCCCCAAGGAGCTGCGCTACAAGGACAACGCCAACGGCGAGATCTGGTTCGAGATGGAGCGCGCCGCCGATGCCGCGGGCTTCACCCTCTTCACCGAGGAGAACCCGAGCCGCGGCTACACCAAGCTCGTCGAGATGTACCGCACGATGCACGAAGAGGGCTCGCCCGATGTCGGCCGGCCGCCGGAGAAGACCTTCTCCGGCAAGTCCCTCACCGAGCATGTCGATCCCATCGCCGAGCTGATCCGGGCCTCCGGGGCCAAGAGCCTGTTGGACTACGGCTCCGGCAAGGCGAAGCTCTACAGCCCCTATCCCGGCGAGGCGCCGGATGCGCGCTTCAAGTCCATGGCCGCCTGGGGCGAGACGCGGGTGACCTGCTACGATCCGGGCTACGAGCCCTTCTCCGGGCCCATCGAGCCGAAGTACGACGGGGTGATCTGCACCGACGTGTTGGAGCACATCACCGAAGAGGATATCCCCTGGGTGCTGGACAAGCTCTTCGCCCACGCGACCTCCTTCGTCTACGCGGTGGCGGCCTGCTATCCGGCCAAGAAGTTCCTGCCGGACGGGCAGAACGCCCACTGCACGGTGCAGCCGCCGGAGTGGTGGCGCGAGCAGCTCGAGGGCGCGTCGCGGCGCCATCCAGGGATCAAGTGGCAGCTCTGCGCGCAGTTGAAGGGCAAGCTCGGCAAGAGCGACCGGGTCTTCCGGGGCTGACCTCAGGGCGCCTCCGGCGGGTCGATGCGGCATGGCAGAACTGGGATACACCAAGCTCAAGGGCACCCGGTGGCGCATGGCGAAGCGGCAGCTCGCGAAGTTGCGCTACCGCATGGCGCGCAGGCTGATGGGCCACTACCAGCTCAAGGACAACGGGCACGCCTACCATCTGGCGCCGACGTCGTTCCGCGAGTTCTGGCGTATCAGCGGCGTCTATCTGAAGGAAGCCGGCACCGTCGAGCTGATCCGCAGGGAGCTGCGCGAGGGCGATGTGTTCTGCGATATCGGCGCCAACATCGGGCTCTACAGCCTGATGGCGGCGGCGCGCACCGGCAAGACCGGACAGGTCTATGCCTTCGAGCCTTCGGCGGCCAATTTCGCCAGTCTGGTGGAGAACATCCGGCTCAACGACTACTGCGACCGGGTCACCCCCTTCTCCCTGGCGCTGACCGACAGCTCTGGGATCTTCCCGTTCCACTACATCCGCCTTGAGGCCGGCACCTCGGGCAGCCAGTTGCACGAAGCCGTCGACGATCACGAGACGCGCTTCCAGCCCCTGGTCACCGAGATGAAGTACGGTGCGGACCTGGATGCCCTGGTCGAGTCGGGCGTCATGCGCGCGCCGGACTTCGTCAAGCTGGACGTCGACGGCAACGAAGCCCGCGTTCTGCGGGGCATGCAGCGGCTGCTGAACGGCCCGCGCCGCCCCAGAGTGCTGAGCGTGGAAGTGAACGCCCGCGAGAAGCAGGCGCTGTTCGGCTACATGGAGGCGCAGGGCTACGTCTTTTCCGAGCGCAACGACACCATGGGTGTGTTGCGCCAGATCAATGCGGGCGCGGACCCGGAAATGGTCGCCTACAATGCGATCTTCCGGCCTGCAGAAAGCACGACCAGAGTATGCTGAACTTTGATGCAATCGAATTCGATTACGAACCCTATCCGATCGGGATCGCACGCGGGGCCCTGGACCCCGACTTCTACCGCGAACTGATCGCCACCTTCCCCGATGACAAGACCTTCGTCTTGAAGGAGTTCAACGGGGTCAAGTACTCGCTGTCCCGCCACAACAACAAGGCGGCCTATTTCGAGCATCTGCGCAAGAACGCCGGCTGGGGCCGCTTCTACGACTACATCAAGAGTGAGCGCTTCATCACCGACACCATGGCGATGCTGAGGTCGCACAACATCGACCTGGGGCTGGCCAACGTGTCCTGGCGCGAACGCGCCGCCAAGCGATTCAAGGCACTGAAGAAGGGCAGCCCGCAGCCGCATATCCCGCGCCTGCGCTCGCGCTTCGAGTTCTCCTCCATGCCGGTGACCGGCGGCAACATCCGCCCGCACACCGACCATCCCTCCAAGGTCGTCACCATGGTCATCCCGATCCTGAAGGACGACGAGTGGAACGATGACTACGGCGGCGGCACCAGCGTGGTCTGGCCCCGGGACAGGAACCGCAGCTACAACCTGGTCAACGGTTACATGGACTTCGACGAGGTCGAGTGCCTGCGCACCTATCCCTTCGAGCCGAACCAATGCCTGGTCTTCGTGAAAACCTACAACTCCTGGCATGCGGTCTGGCCGATGACCGGCAACGATCCGACTGTTCTGCGCCGGACGCTCACCATCAACATCGAGAGCAACTGACCGCGTCGTTCCGCCGGGGTTACCGCGCGTCCCATAGTTGCGGGTCGTAGATCTCAGCGAGCAGGGAGGCGATCTCCGATGAGATCTGCTGGTTCATCGGCAGGGAGAGGTGATCGGAGTCGGCGAACATCAGGACTTTGTCCCTGAAGCCGTAGCACAGTTCGCCCGTCTGCGAGCAGGTGAACCGCCGCGGATCGATCATGGTGACCTTGGGGTCGTCGGCGTAGCGGCCCATGACGAAGGCGTTGAATTCCTCCAGGCGTTGCGCGACGGCGCTGCCGGGAATCGAAAGCTTCGCCTCCAGCTCTTCCAGGCTGCTCACGCTCGCCTTCAGGCGGCGCGCCTTGTCGGGGACGTTCCAGCCGTTCATGTGGTTCGGCAGCACGAAGACGACGTGGTCACTGGCCGCCAGAACCGCCGTCATGGTCTTCTCCAGCGACTGGAAGTAGTCCCGCTTGTGCTGCTCGCCTTTGGAGGAGATGGACTTGGCGGCAATGATCCGGTCGCGCCGCTCGACGCCGCCCACGCTGTTGTCGAACCCCTCGCCATGCAGGTAGAGCGCCCAGCGCGCGGAGAGAACCGCCACTTTCTTATGGCTGCCGTTAGAGGTCAGAAAGTCGAGGCGCTGGCGCTGGTAGCGGTCGTCGCAGCGGTGCGCCTCCGGCCCGATGTAGACGGTCAGATCCAAGAGGAAGGGACAGCCGCCGGCGCTGAGATCGAAGAACTCGGTGTAGAAGGAGCGGTCCCCGTGGACCGCCTCCGTCAGCACCCGCGCGTGGCTGTCGCCGATGACGAAGAGCGACAGCTCCGTCTGCGGTGCCTTGCGCAGGCCCTCAAAGCGGCAGAACTCGTCGGGGAGTTTCGGAAAGCTGCAATCCTTGCCGTTTACCTCGATGCCGCCGAACTTCCGCGGGACCATCACCCTCTCGGAAGCGACCTCGATCTCCATAGGCGGCTTGTAGACCAGGCCGAAAACCCCCGCCAGGATCAGCGCGACCCCGCTCGCCGGCGCCAGTTTGACAACCGTTCTTGTGGTCACCTGGGCGCGATTGCGGAACGACTGCTCGACGTAGCGCCAGGTGAGGTAGCCCAGCGCAAGCGAGGCGGCGCAGAGGGCCAGCTTCATGACGGTCTCGGGATCGCTCAGGGACCAATGCCGGTAGAAGGCCATGAGCGGCTGGTGCCAGAGATAGACGCTGTAGCTGATCAGACCGATGCCGACGGCCGGCCGGCTGGCGAGGATCAGCTGCGCCGGGGTTCTGGCCGGCGCGGAGAGGATGACCAGCGCGGTTCCGACGGTCGGCACCAGGGCGTAAAGCCCCGGAAAGGGTGTATGGCGGTCGAAGGCGAAGACGGAAAAGGCGATCATGCCGAGCCCGAGCACGCTAAGCCAGGGGTGCGCCTTTCCGGCCCCGGCGTTTCCGCGAAGGTAGAGCGCCACCAGCGCCCCGATCAGGAACTCCCAGGCGCGGGTCGGCAGCAGGTAGAAGGACGCCGTCGCAAAGGCGTAGGCCCCCCAATGCGCCGCCGCCAGGCTGACGGCCGCCACGGCGGTGAGGACCAGGGCCATCCGGTTGTAGCCGCCGCGCCAGAGCAGCAGCAGGAACAGCGGAAAGAGGATGTAGTACTGCTCCTCGACCGCCAGGCTCCAGGTATGGATCAGCGGTTTGAGTTCGTTTGCCGTGTCGAAGTAGCCGCTCTGGTCCCAGAACAGGATGTTCGACCAGAAGGTCGTCACGGCGATGACGCTTTCGGCGAAGCCCTCGATGTGGCGTGGTGCAATCCACAGGAAGGCCAGCGGTATGCAGGCCGCGGTGACGAAGAAGAGTGCCGGAAGGATGCGCCGCGCCCGGCGCTCGTAGAAGCGGAGCAGGCTGAAGCTGCCGTTGCCGAGTTCGGAAAGGATGATCGAGGTGATCAGATAGCCGCTGATGACGAAGAACACGTCGACGCCGACGAAGCCGCCGCTGAAGATCTCGAAACCGGCGTGAAAGAGCACGACCGAGAGCACGGCGATGGCCCGCAGGCCGTCCACCTCGGCGCGGTAGGGCAGGGCGGCGTGCCGCCCCTTGCTGCCCAATTGAAGTCCGTTGATGTCCCCCGACACTGCTTTTCCCGATCAGGGCCTGCCCAAGCCCGCCCAAGGCCAGAGGCCACGTGCGCGACCCAGCGTGCACGGCGGCGATCCAGAGAGTCCTTGTCCTGACGACGGCGTAGGCATCGGAGTCAGGCCGGCCGCTTCAGGGCACGGCCGCTCTTGATGAGTTCGATGCCGCCGCGGTCGATCAGGTAGGTCCGCTCGGCGATGTCGGTCCAGGCCTCCCGATGGGTGATGGCGAGGATCGTCATCTGGCGGCTGAGAGCATCGATGTTGCGGCAGATCGCCTGTTCGGTCTCCGGGTCGAGGGCCGAGGTCACTTCGTCGAGGATCAGCAGCTTGGGCTTTCCGGCCAGAGCGCGAGCCAGGGCGATGCGCTGGCGCTGTCCGCCGGAGAGCTTGGCCCCCTTCTCGCCGACGACGCTCTGCAGACCTTCCGGCAGGCCCGCGACGAAATCCCAGACCCCGGCGGCCTCCAGCGCCTCCCGCGCTTCCGCCTCGCCGATGCGCGGGTCGCCTAGGGTGACGTTGGCGAGGATCGTATCGTGAAAGAGGATCAGTTCCTGCGGCACATAACCCACCTGCGCCCGCCAGGCTTGGAGATCGATCTCGTCGAGCGGCTGTCCGTCGATCAGGACGCGTCCGCTGCTCGGCCGGTAGAGCCCCAGGAGCAGATCGGTCAGGGTCGTCTTGCCGACCCCGGAGGCCCCGGTGATCACGGTCAGGCCGCCGGCCAGGATTTCCAGGGTGACACGGTCCAGCACCTTGTGGCTGGAATGGGCGAAGGAGACCTCCTCGAAGCGGCAGCCCAGGTTCAGGCTGGGTGTGGCGCGGCCGGGATTGGGCTCCTGCGCCGACTCGGCCTCGTCGATCAGGCGGCGCACCGACCAGTAGGCGCTCTCATAGATGACCGCCTTCTGGAGCTGGCGTTGCATCTTGCCGATGCTGGCGACCGCCTGGAACAGCAGCAACCCCATGACGAGGAGCTGCGAGACCGGCACGGCCCAGCCGATGATGGCGATGTAGAACCCGACGCCGACGGCCATGGCGACCAGCATCTCTTCCAGGTTTTTCAGGGCGTACTGGCTGACGATCTGGCGGCGCAGAGCCCGTCGCAACTGACCGATCTTGCGGTCGAAGAGGTTGGCGAACTTGCTGGCCTTGGCCATGGCCTTGATGGGCTTGATGCTGTTGAGCGCGTCGCTGAGATAGACCACCAGCTCCGAGGTACGCTCGGTCTGGCGGCGACCGGCCTTCTTGCTGATCCGAACCAGGAAATGCAGCGACAGCGCGATGGTGCCGCCGAGCGCTAGGGCCGCCAGGGCGAGCTGCCAGGAGACCAGGGCCGCGACCAGGCTGTAGATCACGGTCTGGATAATGTTGACCTGGAAGTTGGCGGCCATGAGATAGGCATGGCCGGAGCGCGTGGCATCGACGCTGACCGCGTTGGCGATCCCGCCCAGCGGCTGGTGCGTGAAATAGCTCCAGCGCACTGTCAGCAGGCGCTTGATCAGTTCAGCCCGCAGGCCGGTGGCGACCTCCGCCACGGCATAGCCGACGAAACGCATCGCAATCAGGGTCAGGAGGCACTTGAGCACGATGCCGCCCACCACCAGGCAGAGCAGCAGCCCCAGAGTCGGCGCCAGCCCGACGAAAGCCAGGGCCTGCTCGACGTAGAGCGCCACCGTCGAGGTCTCTCTGGCGCCGTCGTCGATGGTCAGCGACAGCAGCGGCAGCAGGGTGGCGAGACCGATGCCCTCGAAGACCCCGGCCAGCAGCAGGCAGAAGAGGACAAGCCAGGGATTCGTGCCCTTGGCGCCGTAGAAGATGCGGAGAATGCCGGTCATCGCCCATGTATTTGCATGTATTTCCCGGGGGTCAAGGCCATTTCTCGGGAGTCCGGCACTCCGAAGGCGGGAAAATCACTGTTTGGGCAAGGACTTACTTGAGAACCAGGCCCTGGCCGGTGGGCACGTGGACCACCTGGCGGCCGACGCCTGCCGCGGCCTCGTCCATGGCCTTCTTGGCCCCCGGACAGGTGCGAAAGCCATAGTCGTCGCAGAGGATGGCGCCGCCCGGCACCAGGCGCTCGAAGAAGAAGGAAAAGGCGTCCCGCGTCGGCTCATAGAAGTCGACGTCGACGTTGACCAGGCAGAAGGTCTTGTCCGCCACCTCGTCGAAGCGTTCCGGGATCCAGCCCTTGTAGAACAGCGCCTGGGGGTGGGCCGCCAGGTTTTTCTTCGTCCGCTCCAGCGGGCTGGCGAACTCGCCCGCCTGGAGCGCGCGCACGCTCTGGGTCTTGGGTTTGTCGTGTTCGGTGGGCTCGGACAGGCCGCTGAAGGAATCGAAGATGTGGTGCGGCCGGTCGTCCTCGAAGGCAGACATGATGACATGACTGGAATCGCCGCCGAGCGCGCCGCATTCCGCCGTCTCGCCCGGCAGGTGGCGCAGGCTCCTGGCCAGGTTATAGAGGAAAAACTGCCGTTCCTTGATCCTGGGGTAGCTGGGGTCGAAGCGCCGCATCACCGCCAGGAACTCCTCGTCGTCCTGCCAGCTTGTGTGTTTGTTATAGATCCGCATGTCGAACCACTTCGCCAACTGGTTCATCACGTAGAAGGCGAAGTCGCGCTTTTCGTGGGGCTCCCCAGTCAGGGAGCGATAGCCGTAGCGGACCAGTTTCTGCAGCTGCACGGGCGCCGGGTCTCCAAATTCGAGGCCCGTGTTTGGCAGGAAATCGCGGGGCCCGCAAGCGCCATGACGCCGGTCTCAGCCACCCGCCGCCCGGCGCTGGGCCCCCGGGTTCGGGCGCTCAATTGATCTCGCTCATTGGCGGGTGCGCCGAGGCATGCGATCTAAGCGGTGATGCATTCTCAACGGCCAAAGGGGACTGGCCACCGTGGACCGTGCCGCCGACACCTCTGTTGTCACCCCTGCCGGGGGCCTCGACGCGCTGATCGAGGTGCTGAGGGCGCGAGGCTATCAGGTTTGGGGCGCGCAGGAGACTGACGGCGCCTTGACGCTGGGGCCGATCGCTTCCGCGTCCGACCTGCCCCGCGGGCGCATCGAAGCGGCCGAGGCCGGGACGGTCCGTCTGATCGACGGGCCGCGCGACGCCTTTTTCGATCACACGCTGCCCATGCAGGGGCTGAAGCGGGCCGTCTATCCGGCAGAGGAGCGGCTCTATGAGGTCGGCATGGACATGGCCGCCGAGGAAGATCCGGTGGAGGCGCCGCCCCTGGCGGTCCTCGGCTTGCGCCCCTGCGATCTGGCGGCCCTGGAAACGCTGACGGCGGTCTTCGAAGACGGCCCCTTCGTCGATACCCGCTTCCGCCGCCGGCGGGAAGCGCTGCTGCTGATCGCCGTGAACTGTATGCGCCCGGCGGCGACCTGTTTCTGCGCCTCCATGAACACGGGGCCGCGCGCCGAGGGCGGTTTCGACCTCGTGCTCGATGAGATCCTCGAGGACGACCGCCATGTTTTCGTGGTCGGCGCGGGGAGCGCGAAGGGACGCGAAATCCTCGATGCTCTCTCCGGGGAGCCGGCAGGCGAAGCCGACCTGAAGACCGCCCGCGCGGGCTCGCGGGCCTGTGCCGAGGCGCAGCAGCGCCGTATGGGCGAGGATGTCGAAGCCCTGCTGAAGCGCAACTACGAGCATCCGCATTGGGCGGCGGTGGCCGAGCGCTGCCTGAGCTGCGCCAACTGTACCCTGGTCTGCCCCACCTGCTTCTGCGGGACGGTCGAGGACCGCTCCTCCCTCGACGGGGCGCAGGCGGAGCGCTGGCGCCGCTGGGATAGCTGCTTCTCCCTGGACTTCAGCTATCTGCACGGCGGTGCAGTGCGCACCGAAACCGCCTCGCGCTATCGCCAGTGGATCACCCACAAGCTGTCCCACTGGCACGATCAATTCGGCCAGTCCGGCTGTGTCGGCTGCGGGCGCTGCATCGCCTGGTGCCCAGTGGGCATCGACATCACCGCCGAAGTGGCGGCGCTTGCGGCGGCGGAGCGGACAGCGGGACAAGCCGGGAAGGAGGCTTGATGACTGACGGCAAGATGAAATCGATGGCCGATATCCTGGCCGCCCATCCGCTCTTTGCCGGTCTCGATTCGGAGACCACCGAGCTGCTGGGCGGCTGCGCCGGGAACGTTCACTTCTCCAACGGCGACTATCTGTTCAAGGTCGACGAGCCCGCCGATACCTTCTATCTGCTGCGGGGCGGCGACGTGGCCCTGGAGCTGCGGATGCCCGGCCGTGGCCGGCTGACGGTGCAGACCGTGCATCCCGGCGCCGTGGTCGGCGCCTCATGGATTCTGCCGCCCTACCGCTGGCGCTTCGATGCGCGGGCGGTGGGCGCCGTGCGCGCCACCGGCGTCGATGCCGCCTGCCTGCGCACCAAGTGCGACGCCGATCCCAGCATGGGCTATCAGGTGATGCAGCGCTTCCTGCCGGTGGTTGCGGAACGGCTGCAGACCACGCGCCTGCGCCTGCTCGATCTCTATGCCCCGCCCGCCGAAGTGGGCCGCGCCCTATGACGACGGCTGTCGTCGCTGAGCGGAGTGTGCACTCCGGCGAAGGTGGCATGCTGCCGCGAGCTTTCGAGGTGCGCGCCCGCCGGCCGGAGCTGGCGGACTGCGTCACCCTGGAAATGGCGGCGGTCGACGGCCGGCCCCTCGACTTCGCTCCGGGCCAGTTCACCATGCTCTACGTCCACGGGGTGGGGGAGATTGCCATCAGCATCTCCGGCGATCCGGCCGCAGACGCCACGCTGGTGCAGACGGTCCGCGCCGTGGGCGCCGTCTCCAAGGCAGTTTGTAACTTGCAGGAAGGCCAAAGGATCGGCGTGCGCGGCCCCCTGGGGACCGCCTGGCCGGTGGAACGGGCGTTCGGCAAGCATCTGATGATCGTTGCCGGCGGCCTCGGCCTGGCGCCGACCCGGCCCATCATCTATTGGGCGCTGGCCAACCGGGACCGCCTGAAAAGCGTCGCCATCGTCTACGGCACCCGCGCGCCGGATCAGATCCTCTATGCCCCGCAGCTTCTCGGCTGGTCGAACACCGAGGGTCTGCGGGTCGGCATCACCGTGGACCGCGCCGCCGAGGACTGGAGCGGGCGCGTCGGCGTGGTCACCGACCTCGTGCCCGCGATGCTGCGCGACCCCGCAGAGACCGTGGCCATGGTCTGCGGCCCGGAGATCATGATGCGCTTCGGCGCCCAGGCCCTGCTGGACGCCGGCGTGCCGGCGGAGGACATCCACCTTTCCCTGGAACGCAACATGAAGTGCGGTATCGGCTGGTGCGGCCACTGCCAGCTTGGCCCGCATCTGATCTGCCGCGACGGCCCGGTTTTCTCCTACCCGGCGGTGCGCGACCTCATGACGGTCTGGGAGCTCTAGACATGACGCCGCGAGAGACGAAGCCCGGGGGCAGCCGGCCCAAACTGGCGGTCTGGAAGTTCTCGAGCTGCGACGGCTGCCAACTCACCCTGCTGGATTGCGAGGACGAGCTGCTCGACATCGCCGATGCCGTGGAGATCGCCTACTTCCTGGAGGCGACCCGGACGACGCAGCCGGGCCCCTACGACGTCTCCCTGGTCGAGGGTTCGATCTCCACCGCCCATGAGGTGGAGCGCATCCAGGAGATCCGCCGCGACAGCCGGATCCTGATCACCATCGGCGCTTGCGCCACCGCCGGCGGCATTCAGGCACTGCGCAACTCCATGGACCACGAAAGCCTGAAGGCCTCGGTCTATCCCAGCCCGCAGTTCATCGACGCCCTGGATACCTCGACGCCCATCGCCGACCACGTGAGCGTCGACTACGAGTTGCGCGGCTGTCCCATCGACAAGCACCAGCTTGTCGAGGCCATCACCGCCCTGCTGAAGGGGCGCAAGCCCTCGATCCCCGACTACAGCCAGTGCACCGAGTGCAAGCTGGCCGGCACCGCCTGTGTCATGGTGACCAAGGGCATTCCCTGCCTGGGCCCGGTGACCCAGGGCGGCTGCGGCAACCTCTGCCCGCGGGTCGGGCGCGGCTGTTACGGCTGCTTCGGTCCCAAGGAGGGCGCCAACACCGCGGCGCTGGCGGCGGACCTGGCCGCGCTCGGCGCCGACCGGCGCACCATCCGGGACCTCTTCGGCGGTTTCACCGCCGGGGCCCCCGCCTTTGCCGAGGAGCGAAGCCGCCATGACGGATAATACCCGCACGATTCAGGTCGAGGCCCTGGCGCGGGTCGAGGGCGAGGGGCGCTTCAAGGTGCGGCTGGAGGGCGGCAAGGTGGTGCGCTCCGAATTCAGTATCTTCGAGCCGCCGCGCTACTTCGAGGGCCTGCTGCGGGGCCGTTCCTTCCGTGACGCGCCGGATGTCACTTCGCGGATCTGCGGCATCTGCCCCATCGCCTACATCATGGGCGCGAGCCAGGCCATGGAGGATGCGCTGGGCTGGCAGATCACCCGGCCGATCGCCGACCTGCGGCGGCTGATCTACTGCGGGGAGTGGATTCAGAGCCACGTGCTGCACACCCACATGCTGCACGCGCCGGACTTTCTCGGCCTGCCGGACTCCATCGCGCTCGCCCAATCGAACCGCAGCCTGGTGGAGAACGGACTGGCGGCGAAGAAGATGGGCAACCGCCTGATGGAGGTGATCGGCGGGCGCAGCGTCCATCCGGTCAACACCCGCGTCGGCGGGTTCTATGCCGCCCCGGCAGCCGCGGAGATTCACGCCCTGGTGCCGGAACTGGAGCGCTGCGAGGCGCTGTCCGTCACCGCGCTCGATGCCTTCTCCGGGTTCGATTTTCCCGATCTGGAGGTCGACTATCTCTTCGTCGCTCTGCGCCACGAGAGCGAGTACCCCATCACCGAGGGGCGCATCGTTTCCTCCGCCGGCCTGGACATCCCGGTGGAGGCCTTTCCCGAACACTTCGAAGAACACCAGGTGCCCCACTCCAACGCCCTGCAGGGCGCCACCGTCGATGGCCGTCCCTACCTTGTGGGGCCTCTGGCGCGCTTCAATCTCAACGCCGACCGCCTGCCGGCGGACATTCTCGCCCTGGCCGAACGGGCCGGACTCGCGCCAGGCTGCCGCAACCCCTTCAAGAGCCTGCTCGCCCGCCAGGTGGAGACGATTTACGCCTTTCGCGAGGCCGCCCGCCTCGCCAGGGACTATGTGCCGCCGGCGCCGAGCTTCGTCGAGGAACCGCCGCGCGCCGGCACCGGCCACGGCATCACCGAGGCGCCGCGCGGCATCTGCTATCACCGCTACGAGGTGGCAGACGACGGCGCCATCGTCAGCGCCACCATCGTGCCGCCCACCTCCCAGAACCAGCGTCAGATCGAGCTGGACCTGGTCAGCACAGTGGAGCGGTTCCACGAACTGGACGACGACGATCTGCAGTGGCGCTGCGAGCAGGCGATCCGCAACTACGATCCCTGCATTTCCTGCGCGACCCATTTCCTGAAACTCGATGTCGAGCGTGCCTGAGGACTGGGTCTTCATCGGTGTCGGCCACAGCGAACGGCAGGATGACGGCGTCGGCCCCTATATCGCCGACGCGCTCGGACGGCACGGCCTGACGGCCGTCGCGCACCAAGGCGACGGCAGCGGCCTGCTGGAGCTTTGGGACGCGCGGCAGCGCTGCGTGGTCATCGATGCCGTGGCGGGAGGCGGGGCGCCGGGGACCGTCCACTTGTTCCGGGATCTCGGCGACCCGGCCTTTGCCGGCGCCGGCTTCGTGCATTCCACCCATCAGATCGGCCTGCCGGAAGCCGTCGCCCTTGGCCGCGCCCTGGGGCGGCTGCCGGAGCGGCTGATGGTGATCGGCATCACCGGCACCACTTTCGGTTTCGGCAGCGCGCTCTCCCCGCCGGTCGCCGAAGCCGCGGAGCAACTGATCGACCGGCTGGCCGGCGGCATGGACCCATTTAGCGCCGGGCCCGGCTAAGCTCCCCGCCCGGCCGCAGCCTTGGCGATCCGGCCGATGGCGGCAAAGCCCTCGCCCGAGGTCGGCACCTCGATGTCGAACACTTCCGCGATGACCTGGGACCAGCCGTGCAGGAAATAGGTCCAGCCGTCCTCGATCTGCAGCCCGGCTGCGGCCTGTTGCGCCCGGGCCTGGTCGAGGAAGACCAGGTCGCCGCGGTAGTTAAGCTCCCAGGCGACGCAGCTTTCCGGGAAGCGCGCAGCGTCGCCTAAGGGCGAACCCGGGGCATCCTTGCCGAGCCCGGTGGCGTTGATGATCAGGGAAGAGCCGGGCAGGCCGCTGAGTATCGTGTCGTTGCCGTCGCGACCGGCAACCTCGATGTAGTCGACGGGAAGGTCGGCCGCCATCGCCCGGTGGATCTGCCGGATGTGGTCCAGCCGGGCGGCGGAGCGGTCCGAGACGACAATCCGCGATGGCCGGTTCGCCCCGCGGGACGTCTGCAGCAGATGCCAGGTGATGGCGATGGTGGCGCCGCCGGCGCCCATGCAGAAGAGCGCGCCGCCGGTCTCGGCGAAGTGGTTCGGGGCGAGGAACCCGTCGATGGCGAGCCCCGCGGTGATCGGGTCCTTCGCGTGACACAGCAGGCGGCCGTTGCGTTTGGAAAGGCAACTGGTCTCGGCCATCAGGGCCGCGTGCTCGCCCACCGCGTCGAAGAGATCGCGGCAGGCGGCGAAGAGGTCCAGCTTGTGGGTGGTCACCAGGGCCCCGCGCGAGAGGGGATCGCGCTTGATGAAGGCGACTGCCTCGCGATAGCGCTCCGCCGCGCTCTGCGGCGCGAAGTCCATGCCCGCGATCCGGGCGTCCTCCAGGCCCAGGTGGTCGGCCCAGGCGGGAAAGACCCGCATGATGGAGCTTTGGCCTGTCGTGACGCCGATGAAGTAGAGCGTCGGCTGTTCGGCGGGGGTGAAGGTCACGGCGTTCCTCGTTTCCCTGTCGACTGTGGGGGCGCCACAGTCGGCAGCGCCGGGCTCACTGGTCCGCCGTCGCAAGGATGGCCGCGATATCGCCGGGACCGCGCGGCCGGTAGTCGGCATTCGGCACCTCGCGCCAGCCGCTTCCTTCCGCCAGGATCCGGCTCCTCATGCCGCCGGAGCGGTGGATCACGTCATAGTCCTGCCCGGCATCGGCGGGGTAGCAGAAACTCATCACCAAAGGGTTGTCACCGATGTTGATGGAGCGGTGAATCCAAAACGGTGGGACATAGCAGACAATGCGTTCGCCGATCTCGACGATGCGGGTCTCGCCCTCCGGCGACTCCAGCAGCATCAGTCCCTCGCCGGCTTCGCCGTAGTAGGTCTCGGGCCGGTTCGCCCGCGCATGGATATGCCCGCGGGTCATATAGAACTCGTCGCCGATGCGCCCGGGCTCCATCCGGGTCACGCCGAAGATCAGGTCGCCATGGGCTGACTCGGGCTTCCGGTCCGTCACCCGGTAGACGATCTCCTCGCCATGGCTCTCAACAGCCGCGGCAAAGGCCGCCGTGTCGGCATAGAGGCCATCGAGATCCTTCAGCTTTTTCTCATAGCTGCCACTGGCCGCCAGGAGCTGGCCGCCGCGCAGGTCGACGCGGTGACGGCTCGGCTCGACGTATTGCATCTTCAGGTCCTATCATGGGTCTCCGGGGCGTCCGCGCGCGGTTATAGCACGCTGGGGCGCAGATATCTTCGGGGGATCCATCCAGGTGCGGCGCTATCCTTGGACCATGACGGGATGTGAAGGGTGCCCTCCGTTCTGCCGCTCCGGCACGCTCCGCTGGCCGGTCCAGGCGGGCGCCTGAATGGCGCGAGATCTCTATCTTTCCATCGACGTCGGGACCGGCGGCATTCGTGCGGCTCTGGTCGACCGTCAGGGCCGCATCCTCGCGTTCAGCTATCAGGCCCACGAACAGATCGTGCCGCAATATGGCTGGTCGGAACAGCGGCCGGCGGACTGGTGGACCGGCGTGCAGGCGACAATCCGCAGCGTCGTCGGCAAGGTCGAGAAAGCCTCGGCCCGGGTGGCCGCGATCTGTGCCTGCGGGCAGATGCACGGCTCGGTCCTGATCGATGACGACGGCGCCCTGACCCGCGAAGCGGCGCTACTGTGGAACGACAAGCGTACCGCGCCCCAGGTCCAGGCCTTCGCGGAGCGCCATGCTGCCGACAGCTACCTCGAGCGCACCGCCAATCTGGCGGGGCCGGCCTGGCCCGCCTTCAAGCTGCTCTGGATCGCCGAGAACGATGCGCCGGCCTACGCGCGCGCCAGCACGCTTCTCATGCCCAAGGACTACATCGGTTTTCGGCTGACGGGAGAGCGGGCCTGGGATTGGACCGAAGCCTCCATGAGTTTTCTCATGGATGCCCGCAGCCGCGACTGGTCGGACGATCTGCTGGCGCTGACCGGGCTCCGCAAGGAACTCTTTCCGGCGATCAGGGCGCCCTGGGAGGTGCTCGGGCCGCTCACCGCCGGGACGGCGGCCGAGATCGGGCTGGCGCCCGGCGTCCCGGTGCTGGTCGGCGGCGGGGACTTCCCGGTGGCCCTGCTGGG
>NZ_JANQOI010000066.1 GCF_028289705.1 Pelagibius sp. | reverse complement strand
ACGAGCTTCCGCTGCTCCATGCGCGCGCACCGGAAAGGCGGCGGGCGGCGGGCTTTCCACGATCTCGGCGAGCCGCAGGCAGCGGGCCCGGTGTTCGCCGTCCAGCGGTTCCATGCGCGGCGGCGGGTCGGCGTCGCAGAGCCCAGCCTTGGCATGGCCGCAGCGCGGCGCGAAGAGGCAGCCGGGCGGCAGGTCGCCGGGCGCCGGCACCTGGCCGGGAATGGAGGAGAGGCGCTGACGGTCCGTCGAGCCCGCGATGTCCGGCAGGCAGTCGATCAGGGCCCTGTTGTAGGGGTGTCGCGGCGTCTTCAGGATCTGGCGCGCGGACCCCTCTTCCACGAGTTGGCCGGCGTACATCACCCCGATACGGTCGCAGACCCGGGCCATGAGGCCCAGGTTGTGGGAGATGTAGAGCAGCGCCATGCCGCTGTCGGCGGCAAGCTCGGCGATGAGGCGCACGACGCTCGCCTCCACCGTCACGTCGAGCCCGGTGGTGGGCTCGTCCAACAGCAGCAGGCGCGGGCGCGCCAGCAGCGCCATGGCGATGACGATGCGCTGCCGTTGCCCGCCGGAGAGCTGATGCGGATAGCGCCGCAGGAGCTGCGCCGGCTCCGGCAGGCGCACCCGCGTCAGCACCTCCAGGATCTCCGCCCGCGCCTCGGCCGGCGGCAGCCGGCGATGGGCCTCCAGGGCTTCGGCCAGTTGCCGGCCGATGCGCATCACCGGGTTCAGGGCGGCGGCGGGGTCCTGATAGACCATGGCGACGGCGGCCCCCCGGAGGCGGCGCAGGCCCGGCTCGTCGAGGCCGACGACGTCTTCGCCGTCGACCAGAATGCGGCCGGCGGTGACGCTGCCGTTCTCCGGCAGGTGCCCCATGACGGCAAAGGCCACCGTCGACTTGCCACAGCCGGACTCGCCCACCAGCCCGTAGGCCTCGCCGGGGTGCACCGCGAAGTCGAGGTGCTGCACCGCCGGCAAATCGCGCCGGCCGCTGCGGTAGCAGACCGTCAACTGTTCGATACTGAGCACCGGCGCCGTCACTGCTGGGTCTCCCGCAGGCCGTCGGCCATCAGATTGCAGCCGACGACCACCGAGGTGATGGCGATGCAGGGCAGCACCGCCATGTGCCAATGGACGGAGAGCAGATGCGAGCCCTCCACCACCATGCCGCCCCAGTCCGGGGTCGGCGGCGGCAGGCCGAGGCCGAGAAAGCCGAGGGTGCCGATCAGGATGACGGTGTAGCCGGCGCGCAGGCAAAGATCGACGATCAGGGGGCCGCGGGCATTGGGCAAAATCTCCAGGGCCATGATGTAGAGCGCCGGCTCGCCGCGCGCCTCCGCCGCCTTCACGTAGTCCATGTTCTTGAGGGCCAGCACCTGGCTGCGCGCCAGCCGGCTGACGCCCGGCGCATAGGCCAGAGTGACGGCGATGACGATGTTCAGCATCGAGGGGCCGACGGCGGTGATCAGGATCACGTAGAGCACCAGGGCCGGAAAGGCGAGCATGGTGTCGCCGATGCGGCCGACCAGATGGTCGAGCCAGCCGCCGTAGTAGCCGGCCAGGGTGCCCGCCGCGATGCCCACCAGAAAGGCGCTGCCGATGGACAGCGGCACCACGGCATAGGTGGTGCGCGCGCCCCAGATGATGCGCGACAAGAGGTCCCGGCCGATGCTGTCGGTGCCCAGCAGGTGGGCGGCCGAGGGGGCAGGATCGGCCGCGGCGGCGAAGTCGATCGCCGTCGGGTCGTAGGGCGCGAGCCAGGGCGCCAGCAGTGCCACCAGCCCCCAGGCGGCGACGATGGCAAAGCCGAGACTGGCCGCGCGGGAGCGCAGGATGGCGCCGAGCACCGGCAGGCGGCGGAGGCCCAGGCCCTGTGGCCGTGCGAGGCTGAGGTCGGCCATGGCTCAGCGCAGCCTGATCTTGGGGTCGAGCAGCATGTAGGCGATGTCGCCGACGAACTGCGTGCCCACGGCGACGGTCAGCGCCAGCAGGGTCAGAGCCTGTACGACGTAGATGTCGCCGAAGAGCGCGGCCTGCAGCAACAGCGAGCCGATGCCCGGATAGGCGAAGATCGCCTCCACCACCACGACGCCGGTGAGGATCCAGTTGACCTGCAGCAGGATGACGGTGACCGGTGCGATCAGGGCATTGCGCAAGACGTGCTGTAGGATCACGCGGCGCGGCGCGAGGCCCTTCAGCCGCGCGGTGCGCACGAAGGGCCGGCGCAGGGTATCGGCGACCGAGGCGCGCACGATGCGGGTGACGTAGGAGGCCGAGGCGATGACCAGCACCGTGACCGGCAGCACCAGTTGCGAGGCGGCGGACCACTGGTCGCCGGCGGTCATGGTACTGGTGCCCGGCAGCCAGCCCAGCCAGGCGCTGAACAGCAGCAGCAGGGCGACGGCGGTGACGAACTCCGGCAGCGAGGTCAGGGTGACGGTGAGGCCCGAAATGCCGCGGTCGACGGGCCGCCCGGCATTGACGCCGCTGATCACGCCGAGGGTGAGGGCGATGGGCACGATGAAGGCGATGGCCCAGACCGTCAGTACGACGGTGTGGCCGATGCGCCTGGCGAGCACGTCGACCACCGGCTCCTTCTGCATCAGCGAGAAGCCGAGATTGCCGAAGTAGCGCGCGCCGCGCGGATCGCTGAGGCCGAGGCTGATGGCCGGATCGGCGAGCGCGTTGGACGACAGCCCCAGCAGCGTCCCCAGCCACTTGGTGTAGCGCTGCAGCAGCGGGTCGCCGAGGTCGAGCTTGTCGTAGAGCAGGTCGACCTGGCTCTCCACCGCGTAGGGGCCGAGGATCTTGCTCGCCACATTGCCGGGCGAGAACTCCGTCACCGCAAACAGCAGGAAGGACGCAGCCAGCAGGGTGAAGAGGAACTGGCCGAGCCGTCGTGCGATGAAGGAGATCATCGCACGTCGGCCCCGCCCCGCTCAGCCATCGCGCAGCGCCAGTTCGTTGCAGAAGACCTGATAGGTCGGATGCATGGCGAAGCCGACGACGCGCTTGTCGTAGAAGGTGAAGAGCTTGCGCCAGTAGGTCTGGACGATGGGCCCGTCGTCCTGCAGCAGGCTTTGGATCTCCGCCATGTTCTCGCGGCGCGCCACCGGGTCCGGCACCGCCTCCGCCGCGTCGAGCAGCCGGTCGAAGGTGGGGTTGGCATAGCCGCTCTCGTTCCAGGGCACGCCGCTGCGGTAGGCGAGCGCCAGGTTGATGACAGCCAGCGGGCGGTGGGCCCAGACCGTGGCGCCCAGCGGCGCGGTCAGCCAGACGTCCCAGTACTGGGCGTTGGGCACCACCTTGATCTTGGCGCGGATGCCCGCCTCCTCCCACATCTCGGCCAGCGCGGTGGCGTTGCGCAGGTGGTGCGGCGGGTTCTGCTGGATGGTCAGTTCGACATCGACACCATCGCCGTAGCCGGCCTCGGCCAGCAGGGCCTTGGCCCGCGCCACGTCGCGGGTCCAGGGGTCGAGCCGGGCGTATTCCGGATGGATCGGCGAGACGTGATGGTGTTCCGCCGGCGTCGAGAAGGGCCCGTAGGTGACCGCGCTGGCCTTGGCCGGATCGATGGCCAGACGAAAGGCGAGCCGCACCCGCGGATCGTCGAAGGGCTTGTGGGTGACGTTCATGCGGGTCACCGAGGTGTCGGCGGTGGTCACCTCGTAGTAGGCCAGATGGTCCTGGTTCTCCAGCACCGGGAAGAAGTCCGGCAGGATCTGGAAGGCGCCGTCGACCTGCTTGGACAGCAGGGCGTTGACGATGGCCTGCTCGTTGCCGCCGACGTCGATGAACTCGATGCGGTCGAGGTAGGGGCCCTCGCCCCAGTAGTCCTCCACCGCCTCCAGCACGGCACGGCGCGAAACCTCCAACTCCGTCAGCGTGAAGGCGCCGGTGCCGTTGGCGCCGGGCCCGAAGACGCCGCCCTCCTCCGGGTCCAGCATCACCGCGGGATAGTGGAAGAGATGCTCCGGCACCGCGAGCTGCGGGGCCTTGAGATTGAGCCGGACGGTGCGGTCGTCGACCTTCTCGATGGCATTGGCATCCCAGAGCTCGTGCCTGAGGATCTTCCTGCCGCGCTCGTTCACCTCCCCGGTGTCGATCGCGTTCAGCATGTAGCCTTTCATCAGCCCGAGGACGGAGGAGCCGGCCTCGTCGCTGAGCAGGCGGGTGAGGTTCCAGACGATGTCGTCGGCGGTAAAGGCGCGGCCGGAGTGCCATGTGACGCCGGGCCGGATCTTCAATTCCCAGGTCCGCAGATCCTCCGAGGGCGACCAGGATTCCAGCAGGTGCGGGCGCGTCACATTGTCGGCACCGGTCTTGGTCAGATGCTCGACCACCTGCGCGTAGATCAGCGGATGGGCGGTCGTCGAGGCCGTGGCCGGCGACTTCACGTCATAGACCGTGGTGCTCAGCCGCAGGGTGCCGCCTTTGGGCTTGTTGCTTTGAGCACGGGCGGTGCCGCTGCGGCCGTCGATCTTTCCGGCGATGGCATAGGCGGTGGTGGCGGAGAGACCAAGCAGGGTGGCGGTGCGCAGGAACTCCCGCCGGTTCACCGCCCGGGTGGAGTACTGCTGAACCAGCGTGGCAATGTAGGGATGTTGTCTTAGACGTGACACCGCGACCTCCTCTGCTGCCGGCGCCCGACGCCGGGGGATTTGTGGTGGCACGCAGCCCGAAGCCTCACAAAGTGATCACCGACACTCCCTTATCGTGTTTATGTTTCAGGGCGTTACGCATGCCATGGCGGGCGGAGCGGCGGTCAGGAACTATAGTCCTGCATGCGGGAATATGCCATGCCGTCGCGGCGGTTGTGGACCTGTCCGGTGGGTTGCCACCGCAGGACGCCATACCACGGACCGGGGCGCGGCCCGCCTCTAGCGGCGGCGGGACCGCAAGGCCGACCAGACCAGGGTCACGGCGATGGCCGCCAGCAGGACAGCGCTGATTGGGCGGGTGACGAAGACCGTCACGTCCATGTCGTTGGCGACGAGGCCGTTGCGCAGGTTCACCTCGATGATCGGGCCCAGCACCAGCCCGATGACGATGGGCGCCATGGGAAAGCCGAAGCGGGCGAGGACGTAGCCGCCGATCCCCAGGACGGCGATCAGCCCGACCTCAAAGGGCGCGTGGTGAATGGCGAAACCGCCGGCGGCGCAGAGCACGGCGACAATCGGCAGCAGGATGCGCGGGGGGATGGTGAGGATCTTCGGCAGCACCCTCCGCGCGCCCAGGCCCAAGATCAGGATCAGCAGCGCCGAGATCACCAGAATGATGAGGATCTGGGCGAAGAGGTCGCCGTGCTCGAAAATGAAAAACGGTCCCGGATCGATGCCCTGGATGAGCAGCGCGCCGATCAGCACGGCGGTCACCGTGTCGCCGGGAATGCCCAACGTCAGCAGCGGCACCAGGGCGCCGCCGGTGACCGCGTTGTTGGCCGACTCCGCGGCGATCAGCCCGCGCGTGGCCGACCGTTCCTCGCCCTCGGCGGCGTCCTTGCGGCGGGCCGACTGCCCATAGGCGATCCAGGCGGCGATGGTCGGCCCGGTGCCCGGCAGGATGCCGATGACGGTGCCGGTCAGGGCGCTGCGCAGCAGCAGCCAGCCGTTGCGCAGCATCAGGCCGGGCAGCCGCACCACGGGGTGCAGGCGCTGACGCGGCAGATCGGCCGCATCCTGCTGCGCCGCCGCCTGCAGCAGCAGCTCGGCCACGGCGAAGAAGGCGATGAGCGCCGGGATCAGCGGGATGCCGCTCTGCAGTTCCGGCAGGCCGAAGGTGAAGCGCGTCGTCCCACCCACCTCGTCGATGCCGACGGTGCCGAGCGCCATGCCAAGCGCCGCCCCGGCGATCCCCTTGATGAGGGAGCCGCTCGAGACCGCCGCCACGCAGATCAGGCCGAAGAGGCCGAGGGCGAAGTACTCGACCGAGGTGAACTCCAGGGCGAAGCTCGCCAGGTTCGGCGCCGCCAGCATCAGCACGGCGAGGGAGAGGAGGCCGCCGAAGGCCGAGGCGACGACGGCGAGGCTGATGGCGAGATCCGCCTGGCCCGCCCGGGCGAGACGGTAGCCGCCCAGCGCCGAGGCGGCGTTGCCGGGCGCCCCCGGGGTGTTGATCAGGATGGCCGGGATGGAACCGGCGAAATAGCCGGCGGCATAGATCCCCAGCAGCAGGGCCATGGCCACCTCGAAGCTGACGCCGAAGGTGAGCGGCGTGGCGATGGCGACGCCGGTGGTGGCGGTCAGCCCCGGCGAGGCCCCGAAGAGAAAGCCCAGCAGCACGCCGATGAGGATCGCCAGCAGCACCTTGGCCTGAAACACGGCGGCGGCACCGGCCAGAACCGAGTCGAGGGGGATCAGGTCCATGTCGGCAAGAGCACCACGAAGCCGTAGCGGAACAGCGCGTAGGTCGCCGCGGAAACCGCCAGTGGAAGGATCAGCAGTTCGAGGCGGCTGCGCGACCCCAGGACCCACATCGCCGCCAGCACGAAGGCCCAAGTGCCGAAGCGGAAATCGACATAGCGAAAGGTCAGCGCGTAGACCAGCAGCAGGCCGGCGAAGGCGAGCCCGCGGCGGACCAGAAGCTGTGCGACAACCTCGCTCAGCAGCCGCTCGCCGGGCCTGACGGCCAAGGCCAGACCGCAGAGCACGAGAACGCCGGCCAGGAGATAGGGGAAAAAGCGCGCCGAGAGGGTCGGCTGGCTGGCGAGGATGTCGAGCCCGGCGCTGGCCGCGGCCAGCCCCAAGCCGGCCACCGCCGTCACGACACCGGCCAGCCTGTCCGCCTTCATCGCCCCACCTCTTGGAGTCCGACTCGAAATGAGTGACTTAATATCAATAGCCTACGAGTGCCACCGCCACTCATATCGTCACCCTCGGGCTTGTCCCGAGGGTCCATCGCGCCGCCCGCTGGGGCTTCACCGGCGAAGTTTCGGTCTGGCCCGTCCATGGATGCTCGGGACAAGCCCAAGCATGACAACTGTCGTCTGATCCTCGTCACCCTCGGGCTTGTTCGGAGAGCAAGGTGGAAGGCGCGCTGCGGGTTTTCCGCGCCGCGCCCTCCGCCCCGCAGGATCACTTCATCAGGCCGATGTCCTTCAGCACCACCGAGTGCTTGGAGACGTTGGCGTCGATGCGCTTCTGGAAGGCCGAGCCGTCGAGAAAGGCTTCGTTCAGATTGAACTTCTTGTAGAGCGCGCGCGTCTCGTCGGTGTTGGCGACCTCGGAGACCACGCCGCGCAGCTTGTCGACCACAGCCTGCGGCGCGCCGTCGTGGGTCAGCAGGCCGAACCAGACCGCCACCGTGAAGTCGTAGCCCTGCTCCTTGAAGGTCGGCACCTCGGGCAGGTAGGGCACGCGCTCGTCCGCCGCCACGGCCAGTACTCGCAGCTTCCCGGCCTTGGCGAGGCTGGTGTAGTTGGAGGCGCCGACGAAGACGAAGTCGACCTCTCCGGAGAGCGCCTTGGTCACCGCGCCCTTGCCGCCGCGCCCGCCGATGTGGGGCATCTGAATACCCTGGTCCTTGGCGAAGATCTCCATGTTGATGTGCTGGGTGGCGCCGGGGCCGGGGGTCGAGTACTTGACCTTGCCGGGCGCCTTGGCCGCCGCCTCGACGATGTCCTTCACCGAGCTGTAGGGGCTGTCCGCGGCAACCGCCAGCCCGATGGGCACCTCGACCAACTGGGCGAGGGGCACAAAATCGCTGGTCTTGTAGCCGGGGTCCTGAATCAGGGGCCGGGCCGTCAGCGCCCCGGTGGATCCCATCAGCAGGGTGTAGCCGTCGCGCGCGGCCTTGTTGGCCTCCGCCGTTCCCTTGCCGCCGCCGGCGCCGGGGATGTTCTTCACGATGATCGGCACGCCGAGCTTCTCCTTCAGGCGCTCGGCGATTACCCGGGCGGTGCTGTCCAGAGCGTCGCCCGCCCCGAAGGGCACGATGATCTCCACCGGCTTTTCCGGATAGTCGGCGCCCGCAAGCCTGGGGGATGCGACCGTCGCCACTGCGGCGGCGACCATCGCGGCGCATGCTGCTGCCTTCCACGTCTTCATCGAGACCCTCCCGTTTCCCGTCGTTGACCCATGACTCAAGTTGTATATACAACCCTATACAACGCGGTATGCCCAATCAACGGATAGCCCCGACCATGGCGGCGCGGAACCCCTGCGCATGACCCTGATCGCCTGCGCGCGCATGTACAACGTGACGGAGACGGCGCGGCAGGCCTGGGCCGACCTCTTCGCCTGGGTTGCAGAGACATCCGGCATTGCGCTCACTGCGATTGACCATCCCGCCCCGGCCCCGCTGGAAACGCTCTGGGAGCGTGCGGACCTGGGCTGCGCCTTCATGTGCGGCTGGCCCTTCAGCCGCGCGCGACCGCAGCCCCTGGCGCTCGCCGCCCCCGTTCCTCTGGGCAGCCGCTATCGGGGACAGCCGGTCTACTTCACCGACTTCATCGTGCGCCGCGACCGCGGCTACCGAAGCCTGGCGGAGACCTTCGGCGGCCGCATCGCCTGGACGGTGGAGACCTCCCACTCCGGCTTCAACGCCCCGCGCCACCACCTGCTGGCCTATCGCTCCGCCGAGCGCCCGCGCCTCTATAGCGAGAGTCTCGGCCCGGCGGTGACCCCGGCGCAGTGCCTGGCCTGGATGGCGGACGGCAGGGTCGACGTGGCGCCGATGGACAGTTTCGCCCTCGACCTCATCGCCCGTCACGAGCCCGAACGGGTGGCGGAAATCGCGGTCATCGAGTCCACCGCCGCCGCCCCCATACCGCCGCTGGTGGCGGCGCCCGATCTGAACCCGGAACGCCGCGCCGCCCTGCGCCGCGCCCTGCTTGCAAGTGGCGGAGCACCGGAGCTCGCAAAAGTGCTGGCTGATCTCGGCCTCAGCGGCTTCGCCGCGGTGGCCGCTGACGACTATGGGATCGCCGAGCTCTGGGACCGTGAAGCGCGCGCCGCCGGATACCCCCGCCCGGAGTGATCTCTTGGGGCGTTGCCCTATCCCGAGCGGTCGCCGCGGGGCCAGGCTTCCAGGCGCTCGGTCTTTTCGTAGAACAGCGCCGGGCTCGCCCAGTTGGGCTCCTCTCCGGCGAAGAGATCGAGGAAGGCGATGGCCAGGGACGGGTCTTCGGTGACGTTCTCCTTGAAGGACCACCAGTCGCGGATGTTGGAGAGGTCGGGCGTCAGCGCCAGGGCCTCGTCGAAGTCCTGCGCCAGCACGGCAGAGCGCACGTTGAGGCAGTAGGCCACATAGGCATAGCCCTCCGGCCAGTAGTAGGCCGGGTTGGAAGCGTCGGAGCCCACGGGCACGCTCGCCACCGCCAGGGGCGCGTCCTGGATCATCTGCTTCAGCATGAGGCCGGAGGCGAAGTTGGTGTAGGCGCGGCGGGCCGTGCTTTGTGTCGGTTTCTGGGCCTCGAAGGCGCGCAGCCAGGCGATGAAGGTCTGGGCCAGGCGGTCGTCGTGGATGCGGTAGTCGACACCGCTGGCCCGGGAAATGGCGTCCACCTGCTGCGCGAAGGACTGCTTGAACCAGCGCATGCGGCGCATGGCCCGGCGGATCGGCCGGTCGGTTTCGCTCAACACCTCTGGGACGGGAAGGCTCATGGCGGCCTCAGAGTCTAACTCGAGATGAATGCCTTGGTTTCAATGGCCTGCCAAGATCATCCCTCCCCAAATCGTCACCCTCGGGCTTGTCCCGAGGGTCCATGGAACGACCGAGACCCGGACCTCCATGGATTGCCGGAACAAGTCCGGCAATGACGATTGAGGAGGCTAGCGCACGAAAATCCTTTGACGGATAAGGTTTCATTTCGGGTCAGGCTCTCAGATCTTGTCCGCGTAGGCGGCGATGAGGTCGCGCAGGCGCGTGCTGTCTTCCAGGCTGTCGTCCAGATCCGCCTTCAGGGCCCGCGCGACATCGCAGCAGGTGAGGAGCAGCGCTTCGGCATCGCCCTCGTCGCCCTGGCGCTCCGCCAGGAACCAGAGGATGAGCGCCAGGATCGCGATCCTGGCGAGATCGGGCTCGTCGAGACCCGCCTCTTCGGCCTCGGGATCGGGCAGCACATCGCGGATCACCCCGCGCTGCGCCATCTCCTGCAGCAGGGCGGCGGCCAGGGTGAAGCGGTCGCTCTCCGCCGCGCCGGACTGGATCGCCGCCTTGTAGGCTTCTGCCGTGCGGACTTCGCTCACCAGCCCTTCTTCCGCACCCAAGTGCCGCAGGGCGCGGGTCAGGCCGTGATAGGCCGCCTGGGCGAAGGCGATCTCCGCCTCGCCGATGTTCTCGATCTCCTCCAGGGTCGCCGTCGACCAGCGGCCGGCCTCCCGCAGATCGAGAAAGCGGTGGGAAAGCCCGGCGGCGACGTCGTTGACCTTGTCGGCGATCTCGTCGAAGTCGGAGAGCATGGCCCGCGCCACCTTGCTGATGGGCGCGGGGATCGGCTCCAGGGGTTTGTCCAACAGGCTGCGCCCGCGCCTCATGGTGAAGCGCAACATGCGCAAGGCGTCCTTCAATGGCAGCGTTGCTGTCGTCGTACTCAGGCTCCGCTGAGTGTTGGCCATGCCCCGAACCCGTCTTCCAGGTTGTATGTAGTCATTCTACCCGGGCGAACCAACCGCGTCGCTAAACTTTAACCGGGGTCTTTTCCATGAAGTCCATGGTCGCCTCCAGGGAGCGGACCACGGCCTGGGAGCCAAGCCCCATGGCGTTCTGCGCCGAGGAGGCCTGGGCGAGGCGCACGCAGGCCTCGGGATCGAGGCCGAGATGAAGCCCCGTCGCGAAACCGGCATTGAAACAGTCCCCGCAACCACAGGTACATATGACGTCTATGTCGAAAGCCGGAAGATGAAAGCGCGTGCCGTCGCTGTGGCGATAGAGCGCCCCTTCCGCGCCCAGGGTCAGCACCACGCAGCCGGCCCCCTTGTCCAGGAGGAACTGGGCCACGTCGTCGTAGTCGGTAAGGCCGGAGAGCGCCATGGCCTCCTCTTCCGAGGGCAGAAAGTAATCCGTGTAGGGCAGCAGGCCCTCGACCAGCGGCATGTCGTCCTGGGTGCTGGCGAAGACGTCGAGGGTCGTCACGCAGCCCTTTTCCTTGGCCCGCCTGATCAGCGCCACGCTGGGTTCGCCATCCATGCGGTCCATCAGGCCGACGCCGCCGATGTGGAAGATCTTCGTGTCCAGCACCCGGTCGAGGCGGTCGTCGGTGACGAAGAAGGCGCCGGTGGCGCCCTTCTTGTGCAGGGCCGGCCGCGCGCCGTCGGGCCGCGTGGTGACGATGGAGGAGGAGGTGGCGACACCGTTGCAGAGCTCCATGTTGGCGGTATCCACCTCGAAGCTCTGCAGCTTCTCCAGCACCCACTTGCCCATGTCGTCGTCGCCGACACCGCCCACCGCCTGCACCTTCAGCCCGTGCTTGGCGGCAACGATGGCGGCGCTGCCGGCCGCGCCGGAGACCGCGAGGGTCAACTCCTCGATGAAATAGGTGCCGCCGCCGGGCGGGATCTCCGTGACCGGGCGGCCGAGGCAATCGAAGGTGTAGAAGCCGAGAGACGTGTAGTCGAAAGTCATTTTGGTTCTTGGTTCAACGCAGCCGCTCGCCGGAGGTTTCGTCGAAGAGGTAGAGACGGTCGAGATCAAAACTGATATGCGCCATGCTGTCCAGCGGCGCCCGGTAGTCGCGGGCGGCGCGCACCTCGACGAGATGGCCGTCGGTGCTGAGGCTGACGACGGTCTGGTCGCCCATGGGTTCGATGGCGAAGATCTTGGCGTTGAAGTGCGCGGGCGCACCCACGACGTGGCAGTCCTCCGGGCGCACGCCCAGGATCGCGTTGCGGGCTCCAGCGTTTTCGCCGAGCCCGTCGACGCGGATGCCCGGCGCGGTGAAGCTGCCGCCCTCCAGGCGCCCGCCGATGAGGTTCATGGGCGGCGAGCCGATAAAGCCGGCGACGAAGGTGTTGGCCGGGTCGGTGTAGATCTCGTCAGGCGTGCCGATCTGTTGGATCTCGCCACCGTCCATAATGACGATGCGGTCGGCTAGGGTCATCGCCTCCACCTGGTCGTGGGTGACGTAGACCGTGGTGATCTTGAGCTGCCGCTGCAGGTGCTTGAGCTGGACCCGCATGGCGGTGCGCAGCTTGGCATCGAGGTTCGACAACGGCTCGTCCATCAGGAAGACGTGGGGCTGGCGCACGATGGCGCGGGCCAAGGCGGCGCGCTGGCGCTGGCCGCCGGAAAGCGCCCCCGGCTTGCGGTGCAGGTAGTCGCCGAGTTCCACCATCTCCGCCGCGCGCTGCACCAGCTCGGCGTGCCGGGCCTTGGGGACGTCGCGCATGCGCAGGGGAAAGCGGATGTTCTCGTAGATCGTCATGTTGGGATAGAGCGCATAGCTCTGGAAGACCATGGCCACGTCGCGGTCGCGGGCGTCGACCTCGTTGACCACCTCGCCGTCGATCACCACGTCGCCGGCGGAGGGGTCTTCCAGGCCGGCGATCATGCGCATGGTGGTGGTCTTGCCGCAGCCCGAAGGGCCGAGGAGTACCAGGAACTCCTCGTCGGTGATGGTCAGGTTGACGTCGTTGACGCCGACCACGGCGCCCCACTGCTTCCTGACGTTGCGCAGTTCGATCTCAGCCAAGGCTCACCCCTTCAATGCGCCCAGCGTGAGGCCGCGGGACAGATGCTTCTGGATGAACACCACCAGCAGGAAGACCGGCACGAAGGCGAGGAAGGAGACCAGCGCGATGGCGTTGTAGATCTTCCCGTCCGAGCCGCCGGTGAAGTTGGCCAGCGCCACCGACATGGTGTAGGCGTTCTTGGTGGAGGCGATCAACAGGGTGAACAGGAACTCGTTGATCGCGAAGATGGCGGCGATCACCGCCGCGGTGATGATCCCCGGCAGGCAGATGGGGATGACGATCTCCCAGAGGATGCGCAGGTCCGACGCGCCGTCGGTGCGCGCCGCATCCTCCAGTTCGTGGGGAATGTCCATCATGTAGGAGCGGATGATCCAGGTGACCACGCTGAGGTTGATGGCGGCATAGACCAGCATCAGCGCCCAGACCGTGTCCAGAAGGCCCAGCCCTTTGAACAGGAAGAAGATCGGGATGGCGACGATGGCCGGGGCCATCATGCGGGTCGAGAGGATGTAGAAGCCGATGTCCTCGCGGCCCTTGTAGTTGTAGCGCGCCAGGGAATAGGCCGCCGGGACCGCCAGCACCAGATCGATCACCACCGAACCCGCGATCGCCAGCAGCGAGTTGCGCAGGTAGTTGGCCATCGGCCAGTCGTCCCAGATCATGTGCCAGGCATCGAGGGAGAAGGTCGGCCAGTAAATCGGCTGCGGGGTGATGATCTCGGTGCGCGGGCGGAATCCGATGGAGAGGAACCAGAGGATCGGCACCAGGCAGACCAGCGCCCAGGCGCAGAGGATGACATAGCGGAGGGCGAGGTTCTCGCCGGATCTGCGGCGCAGCGCCATCACGCCCTCCCCGAGCGGAAGAAGCGCTTCAGCAGAAGCTGCGCGATGATGAGGGTGAGGATCAGCATCACCGCCGAGGCGGCCGAGGCATAGCCGAAGTTGAAGGTTCGGAAGCCCATGCGGTAGATGAAGAAGCTGATGGTCTCCGTGGTGCCGCCGGGGGTGCCCTGGGTCATGATGAAGACGTTGGCGAACATGGTCGTAATGTCGATGCCGCGCAGGATCACCGCCACGGCGATCACCGGCTTCATCAGCGGCAGGGAGATGTTCCAGAAGATCGCCGACCAGCTCGCGCCATCGAGGCGCGCCGCCTCCTCGATCTCCTTGTCCTGGGCCTGCAGGGCGGCCACGAAGATGATGAAGAGGAAGGGCGTCCACTGCCAGACGTCGGCGACGATGAGGGTCAGCCGCGCGTTCCAGACAACGCCCAGGAAGTCGATATTCTCGGTGATGAGCCCGACGCGCATGAGCAGGTCGGAGATCACCCGCCCGTCGGCGAAGGCCAGCTTCCAGATGAAAGCCACTGCCGAGGGCATGAACAGCATCGGCAGCAGAAAGACGATGCGCCAGCCGCGGATCAGCGGGTCGCGGTAGGCATAGTAGGCAAGCGCCAGGGCGATCACGCACTCCAGCGTGAGGGCGATGCCGCCGATGACGAAGGTGTTCCACAGCGCGCCCCAGAACTCGTCGTGCTGGAAGAGCTCCACGTAGTTGTCGAAGCCCGCCGGAATCCACTCGTTGAAACGGACGAAGAAGAACGACTGATAGATCGCGTAGACGCCCGGATAGAGCGTGATCATCAGCAGGTAGCAGACCGCAGGCGCCACCAGCAGATAGGGAAAGAGCTTGCGCTGAAAGGCGCTGCGCCGGACCCGGCGGCCCGCCGGGGGCGAGGCGGCGACAACCGCCGCCCCGCCGGCTTTGAATGCGGTCTGCGTCATTGCTCCCTAGGCCGCATCCCAGCCGCTGAGATCAGATCGGCGAGGGCTTGCCGCGCCCGACCCAGGTGCCCGCCTCCACGGCAGCATAGGCGAAGGGCTCACGGTTGGAGAAGAAGCCGTTCTTCTTCATGATCGACCGCCAGGCCTTGGCGCCGGCGTCCAGGGCCTCCTTGGCGGAGCTTTGCCCGACCACGGCCTTGTTGATCTCGTTGCCAAGGGCCTGCTCCATCTCGAACATGCCGGGGATACGCGGGGCGCACCAGGCATAGTCGAGGCTGTCCGCCCAGACCTTCGCCGGCTGCGAGACCGCTTCCAGCCGCGGGTTGGTCAGCACCGACTTGTAGCCCGGGGCGACGCCGTTGGCGTTGGCCTCGTTCATCGCCATGATCGACGCCGTCGTCAGGAAGGCGAGCATCAGGAAGGCGCCTTCCGGATTCTGCGAGGTGGAGGCCACGCAGGAGGTGGAGCCGGCGATGTTGGGCGGCGCGAAGCGGGCGCCTTCGATGTTCACCCGCGGCTCGTAGATGGTGACGAAGTCGTCGACGATCTGGCTCTGGTCTGGCCGCATGGCCTGGGTGCCGCTGTCCTGCCAGGAGATGTTGGTGGCAAGCTGGCCGCCGAGCCAGGCGGCGCGGTTCTCCGGCCAGCCCCAGCCGGCGATGCCCTGGGCGGCGTTCTTCTGCAGATCGAGAATGATCTCCAACGCCTTGATGCCGGCGTCGTTGTTGAAGATCGGGTTCCAGTCGGAATCGAAGAGATCGACGCCGCACTGCGCGGCAATGTGCTCCCAGGTGTAGGTGGACCAGAAGCCGCGGGCGGCCATCAGGCCGACGCCGGCGACCCCGGGCTGGATCTTGTCGAGCTCGCCCGACAGGCGGATCAGGTCGTCGTAGGTCTCCACCGTCTTCCACTTGTCGATCGGCCCGCCGGTCACCTGTTCGACGAAGCCCTTGCGCAGGTGCACCATCTGGATGTCGCAGTCGAAGGGGATGCCGTAGATGCCCTTGTCGCCGAAGTGGCCGTAGTTCAGCAGGTAGGTGTCGTAGAAGTCGTCCAGCGGCAGCTTCCACTTCTCGGCGTAGTCGTCCAGGCGGGCGAGGAAGCCCGGGGCGGCGAAGTCGCCGAGCCAAGGGGAGAAGAACTGCAGCGCATCGAAGCTGGCGTTGCCGGAGATGAACTCGGCAATCGCCTTGTCGTAGAAGTTATCGTCAGGGATGGGCACCAGCTCGACCTTGATGCCGGAGAGCTTTTCGAAGGGCACCAGGCCTTCGGCCGCCGACTCCTGGTCCGCCGCGCCGATGGCAAAGCGCACGGTCTTGCCGGCCTGCTCGGCGCGCACCGCTTCCCAGTCGACGGTCCGGATCCAGTCCTTGTTCGGGTCCCAGAGCGGCTCGTCGGACATGTTGTAGAGCTTGCGGTAGTCCTCCCGCACGTACTTCGGCACCGAGATGTCCGCCAGCACCGAGGCCGGGTCCGGCAGCGAAGACTGGGCGAAGGCCGGGGCCGCCAGCGAGGAGCCCAGACCGGAGACGAGTCCGGCCGCAGCGCCCGACTTCAAGAATGACCGGCGCGTGGTGCCATGAAGAGTATTGCGCATTCCTGTTCCTCCCTTGTGGTCGTTCTTCTTTGTCGACCTGCCGCTGAACCTCACGGGGCCGAATGACTTTGCCCGCCTGGCTGCCCAAAGACAAAGGCAGCCTGACATTGGCGGTGCGCGCCGGGGGCCGGAGTCGAAACAGCCGGGGCCCGACGCCCCTGCCAATCTGAACAATCTTATTTTCAACTACGCAAATGTTCATGGGGAATCGGCGGATGTCAAGGGGTTTGTCGCCCGATCACCTTGGAGTCGTTAGAACATACGCATTGACCATGAAACACATGTTCAATACACTCCGCCCCGAACTCGGCTGCAGGAGTTGCACGCTTGTCTAGCAATGTCGCCCTGACGGGGCTTGCAAGGGATCTCGCATCGCGGGCGGAAAGCGGCCGGCCCGTGCGCATCGGGCTGGTCGGCGCCGGCGAGATGGGCACCGACATCGTCACCCGCGTGGCCCACATGCCGGGCATCCGCATCGGCGCCATCGCCGAGCTGAACCTGCCGGCGGCGGTGAAGGCGGTGGAGATCGCCTGCAACGGCGAAGACCGTGCCCGGGAGGTCGCCAAGCCGGATGCCCTGAACGCCGCCATGGAATCCGACAAGATCGCCGTCACCTCCGATGCCGCCATGCTGGTGGAGAGCGGGCTGATCGACGTGGTGATCGACGCCACCGGCATCCCCGCCGTCGGCGCCGAAATCGGCCTGTCCGCCATGGAGCAGGGCAAGCACCTGGTGATGATGAACGTCGAGGCCGACGTCACCATCGGTGCCTATCTGAAGGCCGAGGCCGAGCGCCTGGGCGTGGTCTACACCCTGGGCGCCGGGGACGAGCCCTCCTCCTGCATGGAGCTGATCGAGTTCGTCTCGGCCATGGGTCATCCCATCGTCTGTGCTGGCAAGGGCAAGAACAACCCGCTGAACATCGACGCGACGCCGGACGCATACGCCGAGGAAGCCGAGCGCCGCAACATGAGCCCGCGCATGCTGGTGGAGTTCATCGACGGTTCCAAGACCATGGTGGAGATGGCCGCCATCGCCAACGCCACCGGGCTGGTGCCCGACCGCCCGGGCCTGCACGGACCCGCCGCCACCAAGGAACAGCTCTCCGAAGTGCTGGTGCCGCAGAAGGACGGCGGCGTGCTCTCGGACATCGGCCGGGTGGACTATTCCGTGGGCGCGGGCGTCGCCCCCGGCGTCTTCGTGATCGCCGAGATGTCCCATCCCCGGGTCTGGGAGCGCATGGAGGACCTGAAGCTGGGCAAGGGCCCCTATTTCACCTTCATCCGGCCTTATCACCTGACCTCCCTGGAGGTGCCGCTGACCTGCGCCCGCGCCGTGCTCTACGGCAAGGCCGACATGGTGCCGCTGGACCGCCCGGTGGCGGAAGTCTGTGCCGTCGCCAAGCGCGATCTCCAGGCGGGCGAGCGCCTGGACGCCATCGGCGAGTATTGCTACCGCGCCTGGATCATGCGCGCCGAGGAGGCCCGCGCCGCCCGCGCCATCCCCTGCGGACTGCTGACCGACGGGACGGTCAGCGCGCCCATCAAGAAGGGCGAGCTGATCACCTACGACAACGCCGCGCCGCCGCAAGGCTCCCGCATTGCCGAGCTGCGCGCGCGCCAGGACGACCTGCTCACCGCGGGCTGAGAACCGGAGACCGCCGATGCTCGAGACCGCCACGGCAAACCTCCCCTTCGCCGTCCGCCAGTATTCGGCGGAACAGTTGCGCGAAGCTCTGCGCAAGATGCTGCTGATCCGCCGCTTCGAGGAAGGCGCCGAAGACAGCTATACCCGCGGGCTCATCCACGGCACCATGCATCTCTCCATCGGCCAGGAGGCCAGCGCGGTGGGGGCCTGCATGCCGCTCACCGACGCGGACAAGATCACCTCCACCCACCGCGGCCACGGCCACTGCATCGCCAAGGGGGCCGAGGTGGCGCGCATGTTCGCGGAGTTCTTCGGCAAGGAAACCGGCTATTGCCGCGGCCGCGGCGGCTCCATGCACATCGCCGACGTGACCAAGGGCAACCTGGGCGCCAACGGCATCGTCGCCGGCGGCATTCCCATCGCCGTGGGCGCGGCGCTCTCGGCCAAGCGGCTGAAGACCGGATCGGTGGTGCTCTGCTTCTTCGGCGACGGCGCCGGCAACGAGGGCGCCTTCCACGAGTCCCTGAACATGGCCGCGATCTGGGACCTGCCGGTGGTCTTCTTCTGCGAGAACAACAAGTACGCCATGTCGACCGCCACCGAGCGCTCGACCGCCGTGCACAACATTGCCGAACGCGCGGCGGCCTATGCCATGCCGGGGATCACCGTGGACGGCAACGACTTCTCCGCCGTCGCCGAGGCCAGCCATGTCGCCGTGGAACGGGCCCGCGCCGGCCAGGGGCCGAGCCTCATCGAATCCGTCACCTACCGCTGGCGCGGCCATTCGAAGTCCGACCGCAACCGCTACCGCAGCAAGGAAGAGATCGAAAGCTGGGTGGCCCGCGATCCCATTGGCCGCTTCGCCGAGCTGTTGCGCGAACAGGCAATCCTCGACGCGGAGGGCTTCAAGGCCCTGGAAGACGCGGTGGAGCGGGAGATTGCCGCGGCGATCGACTTCGCCAAGACCAGCCCGGCGCCGGACCCCCTGGCCCTGACCCGCGACGTCTACACCGAGCGGCCCGCATGAGCATGCCGCTGCGCGAGACACCTACCGAGGTCCGCGAGCTGAGCTATGCCGAGGCGATCCGCGACGGCCTCGCCGTCGCCATGGAGCGCGACGAGCGGGTGATCCTGATGGGCGAGGACATCGGCGTCTACGGCGGCGCCTTTCAGGTCTCCGGCGACCTGGTGCAGCGCTTCGGTGAGGACCGCGTGGTGGACACCCCGATCTCCGAGCTTGGCGGGGCGGGCATCGCCGTGGGCGCGGCCCTCACCGGCCTGCGGCCGGTCTACGAGTTCCAGTTCTCCGACTTCGCGACGCTGGCCATGGAGCAGATCGTCAACCAGGCGGCCAAGCTGCGCTTCATGCTGGGCGGGGCGGTCTCGGTGCCGCTGGTGATGCGCTTTCCCGCGGGCTCCGGCACCGGCGCCGCGGCCCAGCACAGCCAGAGCCTGGAGGCCTGGTTCGGCCACGTGCCCGGCCTGAAGGTGTGCCAGGCGGCCACACCCTACGACGCCAAGGGGCTGCTGCTGGCGGCCCTCGAAGATCCGGACCCTGTCATGCTGTTCGAGCACAAGCTGCTCTACAAGACGAAGGGGCCGGTGCCCGAGGGGCATTACACCGTGCCCATCGGGCAGGCCCATCTTTGCCGGCGCGGCGGCGACGTGACCATCGTGGCCACCGCCGTGATGGTCCACCGCGCGCTGGCCGCCGCCGACAAGTTGGCCGAGGAGGGGATCGAGGCGGAGGTTATCGACCTGCGGACCATCCGCCCCCTCGACCGCAAGACCGTGGTCGAGAGCGTCGCCAAGACCTCCCGCCTGATGGTCGTCTATGAGGGGGTCAAGACCCTCGGCATCGGCGCCGAGGTCAGCGCCATGATTGCCGAGAGCGAGGCCTTCGACTACCTCGACGCGCCCATCGTCCGGCTCGGCGGCGCCGAGGCGCCGATCCCCTACAACCCGGATCTCGAGAAGGCGGCGGTTCCCCAGGAACCCGACATTCTGGAAGCGGCGCGGAGCCTCGTCCGCGGGAGGCTCTGACATGCCGGTCGAGGTCATCATGCCCAAGGTGGACATGGACATGACCCGCGGGCGCGTCGCGGCCTGGCACGTCGAAGAGGGCGCGGCGGTCGCCACCGGCGATCCGCTGTTCGACATCGAAACCGACAAGGCGGCCATGGAGGTGGAGAGCCCGGCCAGCGGCCGGCTGCACCACATCCGCGCCGCCGCCGGGGCCGAGGTCGCCATCGGCACCGCCATCGCCTGGATCTACGCCGAGGGCGAGGCGGTGTGCGATCCGCCCGCGGCAGACACAGCAGCAACGGTGCCCGCGCAAATCGGCTCACCGGAAGACACCGCCGAACCAATGGCAGCGCAGCACCCACGGCCGAGCGACGCTCTGTCCTCTTCGGTCGAGAAGGCAAGAGCGACACCGCAGGCACGGCGGCTGGCGCGCGAAAGCGGTCTGACCCTCAACGTCATCGAGGGCAGCGGGCCGCGCGGCCGCATCGGCGGGGCCGATGTGGAGGCCCACCTGCTGCGGAACGAAGGCGCGGCGGCGGAAACAACGCAGGGCTGGCAGGCCGAGGCCGGCTCCCTGGTGGTGCATCGCGCCGGCTCCGGCAAGCGGACACCGATCCTGCTGATCCACGGCTTCGCCGCCGACGCCGACGGCTGGCAGAAGCTGGAGCCCTACCTGGCGCCGGACCATCCGCGCCTGAAGCTCGAACTTCCCGGCCACGGGCGCTCACCGAAGCGGCCGGTCGAGAGCTTCCGCGGCCTGGCGCGGATGGTGGTCGAGGCCTTCGACCGGGAAGACCTGCCCGGCGCGCACCTTGTCGGCCACTCCCTCGGCGGCGCCCTGGCGCTGGCCCTGGCCGACGTGCGGCCCAAACGGATTGCCTCTCTCAGTCTGCTCGCGCCCGCCGGGCTCGGCCCTGAGATCGACGGCCGCATCCTCTCAGGCGTCGCCCGCGCCGGTCGCAAAGATAGCCTCGCCCCCTGGCTCCGGGAGCTCGTTCACAACGGCACCCTGATCAGCGGCGACTATGTGGCGGCGGCCATGCGCGCGCGCCAGGACCCGGCGCTCCGCGCCTACCAGCGCGACCTTGCCGAAACGCTGTTCCCGGACTCGACCCAGAGCGTCGACCTGCTGGCGGCGCTGGAGCGCCTCCAGGTGCCCACGCAGATCGTCTGGGGCCGGGCGGACCGGGTGGTGCCCTGGAAGCAGGCGCTGCGGGCGCCGGGCCGCGTCGCTCTGCACCTGCTGCGGGAGGTCGGCCACCTGCCGCAGATCGAGACGCCGGAGGATCTGGCGCCGCTGCTCAACAACCTCATCCGTCTGGCGGAGCTGGACCGCCCGCCCATGACACTTGATGCAAAGGGAGTGGCTTTGTAGAAATTCGCGCCGCCCCAACCGGAGGACCGTCCGTGACCAGTCAAGACAAGCCCCAGGGACGTAAACGCTCCGGCGCCCAGCAGGTCAACCTGCCCGACGCCAGCAACCGCCTGCGCGTGCGCGCGACCTGGATGTACTTCATCGAAGGGCGGACCCAGAGCGAGATCGCCGAGATCCTAGGGGTCGGCCGGGTCACCATCGTGCGCCTGCTGGCCGATGCCCGCCGCCGCCGCGAGGTGCAGATCGCCATCAAGGCACCGCTGGTGGAGATCACCGAGGTCGAGCGGGAACTAGAAAGCCGCTTCGGCATCGAGCAGGCCATCGTCGCGCCGATCTCCAACGATGAGCAGGACCGCTCCCCGGTCATCGCCGCCGCCGCCGGCGCCTTCATCTCCCAGGCCATGCGCTCCGACATGACCGTCGGCGTCGGCTGGGGGCGTACGCTCTATTCGGCCCTGCCCTACATCAGCGGGCGCACCCTGGAGAACTTCCGCGTGGTCTCCCTGCTCGGCGGCATCTCCCAGGCGCGCCGCTTCAACCCGGCGGAATTCGCCTGGCAGTTCAACGAGCTGTTCCAGGGGGAGGGCTATCTGGTGCCGGCCCCCGCCCTGGTGGACAGCCCGGAGACCAAGCACGCGCTCCTCGAACGCTGCGGCATCGCCCAGGTCTTCGAGATGGCCGACAGCCTCGACATCGCCCTCTTGAGCGTCGGCGGCATCTCGACCCTCACCACCTCCTATCGGGTAGGCCATCTCTCCGAGGCCGAGCGCCGCTCCCTCATCGAAGCCGGCGCGGTGGGCGACATCCTCTACAACTTCATCGACGAAGAGGGCCGGCTGGTGGACCATCCGGTGAACGAGCGGGCCATCGCGGTGGGCATCGAGCGGCTGAAACGCACGCCGCGGCGGGTTCTGATCTCCGGCGGGCCGGAAAAGATCGCCGTGCTGCGCGGCTCCATCAAGCTGCTGGAACCCACGGTCTTCATCACCGACGAAGCCACTGCCCGCAGCCTGCTGGATTAGAACTTTTGAATCACCGCGCCGTCAGGCCCACGCCGTCGACGACGCGGTCGCTGGGGTAGAGCACCACGCGGGCGCCTTCTTCCAGGCCGTCCAGGATCTGGGCCTCCAGGTCAGTGCGCCGGCCGATGGTGACGGGCTGCAGGCGCGCGCGGCCCTCATCTTCGAGGAAGACGGCCCATTCGCTTCCGCCGCCGCCCCTGCCGTTGCGGAACAGAGCGGTCAGCGGCACCTTGAGGACCGAGTCCCCCTCCCAGAGCACCACCCGCACCTCGACGCGGTAGTCGTGGCCGAGGCGCCGCCAGTCCTCGAAGGGATCGGTGATGTCGATGATCACGTTGACCCGCTGTTCCTCGATCCCCAGGGCGGAGACCTTGGTGAAGCCCGTCGGCTCGATCCGGCGCACCCGGCCGTTGAGGTCGGCCGGCCCGCCCCAATCCTCGATGATCACCCGCTGGCCGGCTTCCACCTTCACCGCGTCCTCGGAGAGCAAGTCGACGACGATCTCCAGGTCGCGGGGGTCACCGATGTCGATCAGGGGCTGACCGGACTGCACGACGCCCTCGCTCTCCTGATGGATACGCAGGATGGTCCCGCTGACCGGGGCGGTCAGCACCACGCAGTCGCAATCCTGGAAGTCGCGCTGGGTGGTGGCGGGGGAAACCAGTTCGGCGCGGGCCTGGGTCAGCTCCCAATCGCGCATGCGCAAGGCGGCCTCGGCCGTGTCCAACGCCGCATTCTTGGTGCGGAAGACCCGTTCGGCATCGTCCAGCGCCCGCTCGGAAATGGTGGCGCTGACGATCAGGCGGCGCGCCCGCTCCAGCTCCGCGGCGGCGAAGTCCAGCTCCGCCTCCGCCATCTCCACCTCCGCCGCCGCCAGGCTGCGCGCCGCCAGGGCCGCTTCCACGGCGGCCTCGGCCTGGGCCTCGCTGCGCACGTCCAGGAAGGTGGGGTCGATGGGCTCGATCTGCGCCACCTCGGTTTCGTCGGCGGTCAGCAGATCGCCCACGTCCTGCTCGATGCGCCGCATGTATCCGGTGACCGGCGCCGAGAGAACGAAGACGTCGCGCACCCGGGTCTCGCCCTCTTCGCCCACGGTCACCACCAGCGGCCCCGGCTGCGCGACGACGAAGTCCACGGAAACGGGCCGCGGCCAGAAGGCATAGGCCAGGCCCGCAGCCAGCAGGAGCCCGAGGCTGCCCCAGAGTACGAGACGGCGTCCGACAACGTTCACGACGATGGTTCCCTTCTGCTCATTCGCGGGTCTTCAGGACAGCAATCAAATCCAACCGGTCGAGCCGCCGGCGCACCAGCAACCCCGAGATCCCGGCAGCCAGCAGCACGATGACCACCGCCAAACCATAGGTCGCCGGCTCGATCACCAGGGGTATGCGGTAAAGCTCCGTCACGAAGGCCGAGGTGATCAGCCAAGTGAGGCCGAGGCCGGTGAGACAGCCCAACGGCAGGCCGACGAGCACGGTAAGGCCGACCTCGCCCAAGAGAATGTAGGAGATCTCCCAGCGCGAGAACCCCAGCACCCGCAGGGTCGCCAGTTCGCGGCCACGCTCCGACAGGGCGATACGCGCGGTGTTGTAGGCAACCCCGAAGGCGAGACTGCAGCCGAAGGCGACGAAGAAGGAGACGAAGATCATCAGCGTGCGTGCCAGGGTCTCGTGAAAGGTGTCAACGGCGGCCCGCCGGACCATCACCGCGGCGACCTTGGGCGTCTCCTTCAGCTCGGCGAAGAGCGCGGCCTGTTCGGCCTCGTCGACCAGAAGATCGAGGTAGGCGACCCGCCGCGGCTCCAGAAGCAGGCGGTTCAGGGCCGCGAGATCCATGTAGGCGGGCATGCCGATATAGGTGTCGAAGAGGGCGGTCACCGGCACCGCCAGGTTCGGGCGCCGGCCCTCCAGGATCTCCACCCAGACTTTGTCGCCCGGCTCGACCCCCAGCTTCTCCGCCAGCATGGTGGAAAGCACCAGACCGCTGGGCGGCACCGGCACCACCCGTCCGGCGCTGTCGTAGGCCGGCTGCAGCCGCGCATCGGGCAGAATGCCGTTCAGCGCGCCGCGGTGGCGGCGGGTGCCGGCGCGGAAGACCGCGGTGACGATGCGCTGCGGTTCGACGGCGAGCACCCCGGGCAGGTTCTCGAACTCCCGCAGCACGCTCTCCTGTTCCGCATCCACCAGTCCCACCATGATGTCCTGATGCTGCGCCTGGAAGAAATTCACCTCCACCATGTGATCGATGGAGTCGAGCCACTGCAGGGAGGAGATCATCACCGCCACCGCCATGGCGATCCCCGCAGAGGTCAGGAAGGCCCGCAGGGGCCAGCGCACGAGCTGGCGCAGGATCATGCGGCTCGGCTGGTCGAGCAGGCCCGAGAGGCGGCCGTCGGAGAGGCCGCCTTTGCGAAAACTCGGCGGTGCCGGCGGGCGCATGGCCTCGGCCGGCGCCAGCGCCACCGCGCCGCGCACCGCCCCGGCCGCGCCGATCAGCGCGGCGAGAAGACTGACCACCGCGGCGATAACGAAGGGTCCCGGGCCCGGCCGGTAGAGCAGGAAGGGAAAGCGGAACTGCTCGGCGTAGACCTGGGTATTGAACTGGCCGAGGCCGTAGCCGACCGCCCAGCCCAGCAGGACCCCCAGCCCCGCCATTACCATCACCATCTTGGCGTAGTGCCAGCCCACCGCCAGGTTGCTGTAACCGAAGGCCTTCAGCAGGCCAATCTCGGTGCGCTCCATCGCAATCAGGCGGGCGAGGACCATGTTGGTGAGGAAGCCCGCCACTGCCAGGAATATGGTGGGCAGAATGCGCGACATGCTGCGCAACTGTTCCAGCTCGTTCATGATGAACCAGTTGGAGACCTGATCCTTGCGCGCATAGGCGCCGACGCCGCCATAGTCCTCCAGCAGGCCGTCGAGCCGCTCGATGACCACGTTGGGATCGCTGCCGCGCAGCAGGGAGAGGACGAGGTTGTTGAAGGAGTCCTCCAGGTCGTAGGCGGCGGCCAGGGCCTCCCGCCCCATCCAGAACGGCCCGAAGCGTTCGTCGTCGGGCATCAGCGCGCCGGGGCCGATGGAGTAGACGAACTCCGGCGAGAGGGCGATGCCGACGATCTGCAGGCTGCGCTTGTTGCCCTTGAGAACCGCCTCGAAGCTGTCGCCCGGTTTCAGACCGTAAGCTTCGGCGAAGGGTTCGCCGATGATCACCTCGTCGACCCGGTCCGGCGCGATCCAGCGCCCACTGCGCAGCGCCAGGCGGTTGAGTACCGGCTGGCCGCGCTCGGGGAGGGAGACAAACTGGCCGATGATCGGCTCGCCGAAACCCTCGACGTCGATGATGGCGAACTCGACGATACGAGTCTCCACGGCCTGCACGCCAGGCAACTGGGCGACCTTGGCCTCCAGCACACGGGGCGCGCGCTTCACCTCGGCGAAGACTTCGGCGAAGCGATAGCGCTCGTAGTAGGCGGCGGCGGTTTCGCGCAACGCTTCCAGCGAGCTCAGGGACATGATCAGCACACCGACGCCGGAGGCGACGATGAAGGCGATGGCGACGACCTGGCCGCGCAGCCGCCAGAGATCGCGCCGGAGCTTGCGGTCGAGTGCCGACATGGCCGGCCTACCAGTCCATCTCACCGGCCCGGCGCTTGTCGGGGTTGACGCGGGTCTCGGCAATGTGGCCGTCGGCGAAGCTGATGATGCGGTCGGCCATCTCGGCGATGACGGCATTGTGGGTGATCAGCGCGGTGGTCGTGCCCAGCTCCTCGTTCACCCGCTGAATTGCTTCCAGCACGATGATGCCGCTCTTGCTGTCCAGAGCGCCGGTGGGTTCGTCGCAGAGCAGGATCCGCGGCTGCTTGGCGATGGCGCGGGCGATGGCGACGCGCTGCTGCTCGCCGCCGGAAAGCTGCGCCGGAAAGTGATCGAGGCGTTCGCCGAGGCCGACCATGCGCAAGGCCTCGTCGGGGGCGATGGGCTGCGGGGCGATTTCCGTGACCAGCGCCACGTTCTCGCGCGCCGTCAGGCTGGGGATGAGGTTGTAGAACTGAAAGACGAAGCCGACGTTGTCGCGGCGAAAGCGGGTCATCGCCGATTCGTCGAAGGCGGTCAGCTCGGCCCCGTCGAAGAAGACCTGGCCGGCGGTCGGCCGGTCGAGGCCGCCGAGGATGTTCAGCAGGGTGGACTTGCCGCTGCCCGAAGGTCCCAGCAGCACCACCAGTTCGGACTGGTAGAGCGTCAGATCGACACCGCGAAGGGCCTGCACCTCGACCTCACCCGTCCGGTAGGTCTTGGTCAGTCCCTTTGCAGTGATGGACGGCCGCGGGGCAGCGGCCGCGGAGTCCTCGAATGGTCGCGCACTCATGGCGCTCCTCAGGTCCCCTGGGGCTCATTTCCGCGGCTGTGTGCGAAGAATAGGAGCAGGCGGCCAATCGGGCCTTGATCCAGATCATCAAGACGAAACCCCACGCCGGAACAAAGCCACTCTTGCGCAAACAGCCGAAGGGCGCCAATTGACGGATAGCCGCCGGCTTGCCGATCATGGCTTGTGATGAGCCGGCTTACGCAGGGGCGCGGGATGACACACAAGGTTTCGCAGGACCACGGACCTCTGCGCCCGACAGCGCTGCTCGGGCTGCTGCTCGCCCTGCTTCTGGGGGGCTGCGTGTCGGCGCAAAGCTGGGAAGCGACGCGGCTGCTGGAAGACATCGACGTGGGCGCGCGCCCCTCGGACCTCAAGGCCGAAACGCCGGTCCCCGTCCGTACGACCCTGCGCTACGAGGTGGCGGGGCGCCCCGGCCTCGCCGATCTCTACGATCCGCGCCAGCCCATCGGGGCCGCGCTGGTGCTGGTGCCCGGCTTCACCCGTGAGGGGAAGAACGATCCGCGGGTGGTGAACCTGGCCCGCAGCCTGGCCCGGGCCCGCTTCCTGGTTCTGGTGCCCGACGTGGCCGGGTCCCGCCAGTTTCGGGTGCGCCTGGACGACGCGCGAACCATCGCCGACGCGGTGACCTATCTCGGCCGCCAGGAGCCAAAAGCGGCGAACCAGGAGGTCGGCGTGGTGGCGATCTCCTACGCCGTCGGGCTGGCGGTCCTGGCCGGCCTGGAGGTCGAAACGGATCTCGTTCCCGATTTCCTGGTCGGCATCGGCGGCTACTACGCCAGTGAAGCCATCATCACCTTCGCCACCACGGGGAAGTATCGCCCGGCCGACGGCGGCGCCTGGCGAAGCGGCAAGCCCCTGGACGCGGCGAAGTGGGTCTTCCTGGCCAGCAACGCCGCGGTGCTCGGCGACGCGGCGGAGCGCCGCAGGCTGCAGGAAATCGGGGAGCGCTGTATCCGCGGCTGCGATGCCACCGCCGAAGCCCTCGCAGAAGGCCTGGGGCCCGAGGGGCGGTCGCTCCTGGCGTTGATCACCAACGAGGACCCGGAGCGGGTTCCGGCCCTGCTGGCGGCCTTGCCAGCGACGGTCCGCAAACAACTGGACCAACTCTCTCTTCAAGACCGCGACCTCTCCCGCCTTGAAGGGCGACTGATCCTCATTCACGGCCGACTGGACTCGATGATTCCCTACACCGAGAGCCAGGCGCTCGCCACCGCGGTGCCGGACAGCGAGATCTTCGTCATCGACGGCTTCTCCCACATCACGCCGCGCGACGTGGGTTGGATCGGACAGCTCCAGCTCATCGATGCGGCGCTTGCGGTGCTGAAACGCCGACGCTGAGTCGGCAACACCGCCTCGCGAAACGGCAACAGGCACGCAGACGCACAACCTTCCTGCCGCAGGTTGCGCCAGATCAAGGCCCCCTTTCGCAAAGCGCGCGATAAAGGGGGCAAGAGGCCAACCGGACAATGCCGCACAATCGCACCCGCCCCAGAGAACGACCCTGCCGTGCCACGACACGGCCGTCGGAGCGCGTCTGCTTACAAAGGCCCGAGGCGCGGATCGGGCGGCGTTGGCAAAGCTGCGGACAAGTCCCCAGCACGGGAAACTTGCACCATGGAACGTATTGTCATCGTCTCAAACCGGGTCCCCTCGGGTTCCTCTGACGCCGCGGCCGGCGGCTTGGCGGTCGCCCTGAAGGCCGCATTGGGGGAACGCGAGGGAATTTGGTTTGGATGGGACGGTAAGATCGGAAAGAACACAAGCAGGTCAGCTCAAGTGAAGCGCAGCGGCGCCCTTACCTTTGCCACTCTGTCGCTTTCGAAACCGGAGTTTCGCGGCTACTACGAGGAGTTTTCGAACCGCGCGCTGTGGCCGGTGTTTCACGGCCGTCTCGACCTCTGCCGCCCGGACGGCGGGTCGTTTCAGACCTACAAAGACGTCAATCTGCGGTTCGCCCGGGCGCTTACCGAGTTGTTGCAGAAAGATGACAGGATCTGGGTCCAGGACTATCACCTCATCCCTCTGGGCAGGGCGCTGAGACGCCTCGGGGTCGACGGTCCTCTCGGGTTCTTCCTGCATATCCCCTTTCCTCAGGCCGAGAGCCTCGCTGCCCTTCCGTCGCTCAAGGAGCTGCTTGCGGATCTCTGCGCCTATGACCTGGTCGGCTTCCAGACCCAGGCCTGCGCTGAGAACTTTCGCGATGCGGTGGCCCGCACCCTCGGCGGCTGCCTGCAGAGCGACGGCAGCCTTACGGTCGGCGACCAGGTCGTCAACGTCGGTGCTTTTCCCGTCGGCCTCGACACCCGGGCTTTCGCGGAGATGGCCGCGTCGCCGGAGGTGATTCGCCGCTCGCGAAAGCTGCGCGACGCCATGGGCGAGGGCAACTGGATCTGCGGTGTCGACCGGCTCGACTACATCAAGGGGATCGCCGAGCGTCTGCGCGCCTTCGAGAACCTTCTGCAACAGGCTCCGGAGCTGCGTGGCAGGCTTTCCCTCATTCAGGTCGCCGCGCCGTCACGGGAGTCGGTGACGGAATACCGTGCGATGCGCGACCAGCTCGACAGTCTCTCCGGGCGCATCAACGGCCGCTTCGGGACCTTCGACTGGACACCGGTCCACTACCTGAACAGGACCTTCAGCCAAAAACCCCTGGCCGCCCTGTACCGCGCCAGCCGCATCGGCCTGGTGACCCCCCTGCGCGACGGCATGAACTTGGTCGCAAAGGAATTTATCGCGGCCCAGGACCCGGAGGACCCAGGGGTTCTTGTGCTCTCGCGCTTTGCCGGCGCTGCCGAGGAACTGTCGGATGCCCTGCTGGTCAATCCCTTCGACCAGGCCGCCATGGTGGAGGCGATCAAGACGGCGCTGGCGATGCCCCTGAAGGAGCGGCAGCAGCGCTGGCGGCGGATGTTCGAGCGCATCGAACAGAACACCGCGGAATCCTGGCGCAACGGGTTCCTCGAAGCCTTGGAGGCCGCTTGGGAAGACAGGGGCGAGGCGCGTGCCGAACGGGCCGCCTGACGGGCCCGGCGTGACGTCTTGATCGGAGAAGAAGGATCGACTTACGGGTCTAACGAGAGAGCAGCGAGGGGGATTCAATGACTGGGAATGCGGTGGACCGGAGCGATTCGGCCGCAACCGGACCGGCTGCCACGCCTGAAACACCCCCCTCGGTCAACCTCGCCAGCCTTGAGGCGGTTCTGATGGACCTCGACGGGGTGGTCACCGAAACCGCGGAGGTGCACGCCAAATCCTGGAAGGCGATGTTCGACGAGTACCTGCGGGCGCGGGCGGCGCGCCTGAGCGGCACCTTTGTGCCCTTCGACATCGGCCGCGACTACCGGCGCTACGTCGACGGCAAGCCGCGGTTCGACGGCGTCGCCAGCTTTCTGCAGTCGCGCGGCATCTCGTTGCCGCTCGGCAACGACCGGGACCCGCCGGACAAGGAAACCATCCACGGCCTGGGCAACCGCAAGAACCAGTTGTTCCTGAAGGCCATCCGCCGCAACGGAGTGACCACCTATCCCTCCTCCGTCGACTTCATTCGCCGAGTCCGGGAGCAGGGTCTGCGGGTCGCCGTGGTCACCTCCAGCCGCAACGGCCGGGAGGTGCTGGCGGCGGCCGGCATCGAAGATCTCTTCGATGCGCGGGTGGACGGTCTGGTGGCGCGCGAATGCTGGCTCGACGGCAAGCCGGCACCAGATACCTACCTGGAAGCGGCGCGGCGTCTGGGCACGAAACCGCAGATGTCCGCCGTGGTGGAGGACGCGGTCTCCGGCGTTCAGGCCGGCAGGGCCGGCCGCTTCGGACTGGTCATCGGCGTCAGCCGCGGCGGCGAACCGCAGTTGCTCCGCAGATACGGCGCCGATATCGTCGTCTCGGACCTCGGCGACCTCACGCTCGACAAGGCAATGGAAGAAAACGAAGAAGCGATCCCGCCCCTCGCATTCGACAGCCTGGAAGAGATCCGTACCCGCATCGGGCAGCGGCGGATCGCCGTCTTCCTGGACTACGACGGCACGCTGACGCCGATTGTCGAGCGCCCGGATCTGGCAGTTCTCTCCGAGAGCATGCGCGACACCCTGGCAGAGCTCGCACGCCAGACCACGGTGGTCGTGGTCAGCGGCCGCGAGCGGGGCAACGTGGAGGCTCTGGTCGGCTTGAAGGAGATCGTCTACGCGGGCTGTCACGGTTTCGACATCGCCGGGCCGGAGGGAACCGCGATCCAGCACGAGGAAGGCAAGGACTACCTGCCGCTGATCCAGGAGGTGGCCGCCGACCTTCACCGCCAGCTCGATTCCATCGAGGGCGTGATCATCGAGAACAAGACCTACGCCATCGCCGTTCACTTCCGCCTGGTCCGCCCCGAGGCCGTCGCCGAGGTCGAGCAGACCGTGGACCGGACGATTGCTGAACACCCGCGGCTGCGCAAGACCGGCGGCAAGAAGGTCTTTGAGCTTCGCCCCAAGATTCCCTGGGACAAGGGAAAGGCGGTCCTGTGGCTGCTCGACGCCCTGGATCTGAACCAGGCCGAGGTGCTGCCGATCTACCTGGGCGACGACGTGACGGATTTCGACGCCTTCCGGGCGCTACGCGGCCGCGGCCTCTCCCTGCTCGTCGCCGAGGAGGCAGAGGCCAGCTCTGCCGACTATCGCCTCCGCGATCCGGCGGAGGCCGGCAGGTTTCTGAACGAACTGGCGAGGCTGCTTGAAGAAAGGCCGGGCGCAGAAAGGTTGGACGATGAATGACTGGTGCTTGCGCTACGAGGGTTACGATCCGCAACAGATCGGCCTGCGCGAAACCCTCTGCACCCTGGGCAACGGCTACTTCACCACCCGGGGCGCCGCAACCGATGCCCAGGCCGACGCCGTGCACTATCCCGGCAGCTACTTGGCCGGCGGCTACAACCGGCTGACGACGGAGATTGCCGGGCGCAAGCTCGAGAACGAAGACCTTGTCAACATTCCCAACTGGCTGCCCCTGGCGATCCGCGTGGACGACGGCCCCTGGCTGAAGCCCGACGCGGTGACCTACCTCGACTATCGCCAGGAGCTGGCGTTGAAGGAGGGGCTGTTGCGCCGCTTCCTGCGCCTGCAGGACGCCGAGGGCCGGATCACCCGCTGGGAGGAGCGGCGTTTTGTCTCCATGGACAACCCGCACCTGGCGGCCATCGAAATGCGCCTGACGCCGGAGAACTGGTCCGGCCGCCTCACGGTGCGGTCCGCCCTGGACGGCAGTGTCATCAACGCCGGCGTGCCGCGCTATCGACAGCTCAACAGCCGCCATCTGGAGCCGGTGGAGACCCGGGCGGTCGACGACGACATGATCTTCCTGCGCAGCCGCATGGTGCAAAGCCGGCGGGAGATCGTCGAAGCCGCGCGGACGCAGATCTTCGACGGCCCGGTGCCGCTCTCCGCCGAACAGCGGGTGGAGCAGCGCGCCGATTTCATTGCCCAGGACGTGACCCTGGATGCGCAAGAAGGCCGCGAGATCCGGGTCGAAAAGGTGGTCGCGCTCTACACCAGCCACGACGCGGCGATCTCCGAACCCGGCCTGGCCGCGCTCAACGAGCTGGGTCACGCGGGAACCTTCGAGCCCCTCTGCGAGGCGCACCGCGTCGCCTGGAAGCACCTTTGGGAAGACTGCGGCATCGAGATCGAGACCGACGCCGATTCCCAGGTGGAAATGAAGCTGCGCCTGCACATCTTTCACCTGCTGCAAACGGTCTCCATCCACTCCACCGACCTGGATGTCGGCGTGCCGCCGCGCGGTTGGCATGGGGAGGCCTACCGCGGCAAGATCATGTGGGACGAGCTGTTCATCTTTCCCTTCCTCACCCTGCGCAAGCCGGTGCTGACCCGCGCGCTGCTGCGCTACCGCCATCGCCGCCTCGGCGAGGCGCGCCGGGCGGCCCAGGAAGCCGGTTTTCGCGGCGCCATGTTTCCCTGGCAGAGCGGCAGCGACGGCCGCGAGGAATGCCAGCGGGTGCATCTGAACCCGCTGTCGGGAAACTGGATCCCCGACAACACCCATCGCCAGCGCCACATCAACGCCGCCGTCGCCTACAACGTCTGGCAATACTACGAGGTGACCGAGGACCGCGAATTCCTCTACGAGTACGGCGCCGAACTGATGCTGGAGATCGCGCGCTTCTGGGCCTCGATCACCAGCTACGACGAGGCGGAAGACCGCTACATGATCCGCGGCGTGATGGGTCCGGATGAGTTCCACACCGCCTATCCCGGCAAGGACCCGGTGACCGAGGGCGGCCTGGACAACAACGCCTATACCAACGTCATGGTGTCCTGGCTGCTGACCCGCACCCTGGACGCCCTCGACCTGCTGCCGGACACGCGGCGGCGCGAGCTCTGCGACAAGCTCGGCCTCGGCGAGGAGGAACTGCAGTATTGGGACGACATCAGCCGCAACCTCTTCATTCCCTTCGACGGCGACGGCGTCATCAGCCAGTTCCAGGGCTATGAGGACCTCAAGGAGTTCGATTGGGAGGGCTACCGCCGGAAGTACGGCCAGATCGAGCGGCTCGACCGCATCCTCGACCAGGAAGGCGCGGACCCCAACGACTACAAGGTCTCAAAGCAGGCCGACGTGCTGATGCTGTTCTTCCTCTTCTCGACCGAGGAGCTGACGGAGATCTTCGCGCGCCTGGGCTACGACTTCACCCCGGACATGATCTTCAGCACCATCCACTACCACATGCAGCGCACCTCCCACGGCTCGACCCTGAGCTGGGTCACCCATGCCTGGGTTATGGCGCGGGCCGACCGCAAACGCTCCTGGGAGCTGTTCAATCTGGCGCTCAACAGCGACATCGCCGATCTGCAGGGCGGCACCACGGCCGAGGGTATTCACCTCGGCGCCATGGCCGGCACCATCGACCTCATGCAGCGCTGCTACATCGGCATCGAACCGCGCACCAACGTGCTCACCTTCAATCCGCGGCTGCCCGACGAGCTGACCAGCCTCAAGACCACGGTGCGCTACCGCGGCCAGACCCTGGATCTGGAGGTGACCCAGGAGACGCTCTCGGTCACCAGCCGCTCGGTGACGGCCCATCCGATCACCATCGCCTACCGCGGGCGCACGCGAGACATCAGCCCCGGCCAGCGCTACGCGTTCCGGCTCTTCCCGCAGGCCAAGCGCGACCGCAGCGTGAAGCAGCGCGACCGCGCCGAGCTGCAGCGCCAATGCCGCCCGCGCCGCCAACCGCCGGACCCGGCGCAGCCCGAGTCCAGGCCAGGGTCCGACTGAGGCCCGGCGCTAGCAGGCTACAGTTCAATCACGGCTGCCAGTATGCGCTTCCAAACCCGCTGACCTTTGAGGTAGACCTTGTCGAGCATCGCGTCGTCCCGCTGGCTAGCCAGCAACCGGTAAAGGTGCACTCGGACCAAGTTCCGCTATGAATGGGCTTGCGATCAGGTGGGCTGTTCCGTAGTCGACAGCCGCGGGTTGAATGCCTGAGCCGAGCGCATCCGCCACGGGCATAGTCTGCGAATAAGTGAGGACCAATGTTCCCGGCTTTCCCTGATCTGGGACGGCCTTCACGCGAGTTATGCCTACGTAGAACAGCCGGCGTTGTTCCTCAATATCAGCCTGCCTCTCTACGTCAGTCATGGCCTGGTTTGCTTGGCGCGGCAGAAGGCCTTGAACGCAACCACAAACAAAGGTCACTGGCGAACTTAAACCCTTGCTCTTGTGTAGACTCATGATTCGAACATCCTCTATCTCTGTCGGTATCTCGGGCTTTGTGATTGCATCCGAAAGTTCAGATAGGAACTCGTCTCGATTTTCCTCGCCGAGCTCATCCAAGACCTGCAAAGCAAGTGCACGGAGGTCTCTCACTCCCCCTTCATCTTCCGGAAAGAGATGATCGATAACAGCTGCGAGCCCTTCTAAGTCTTCGAGCATCTGAATCTCACTTTGAACCTCATGAAATACCTCGACTAGGCGATTTGTGTGCGGTATCACAAGTACACCGGCACCTAGGCGTTCTAATGCTGTCCAAGGAGTGACATCGTTTTCTTCGCAGTGGTCACGAAATCGCCTGTAGCTGCCAGACAACCATGTTGCGCTCCCTCGACCTAGCAGCCAACGTAGAGCTACTCTGTCCTCTCGGTCTACGAACAGTTTTAGGATTGCGTAACGACGCTGGGCGTCTTCAACATCCAACTCAGATTCCGCGTAGTAAGATTTTACTGGTACGCCTCGGGCGACGAGCGCCTCATACAAAGGTGTACCTATTGCCTTGCGTTGCGCAAGCACAAGGATGTCACCGGGTGGAGTACCGGTTCCGACCATTTCAGCGATGGTGTTTACCACGCCAGCAACTTCAGCGGAGAGGGTGGCGAACTGAACAATACGAACATCGCCGGACCCATTTTCGTCGCGGGGCGTAAGCGGGCGCGGGACAGGGCGATTCACATTGTGGCCGATTAGGTGAGTGGCCATCTCGGTAACATCGGTTGGACATCGGCGACACTCCGTTAAGGAAAGGTCGTCAGCTTGCTCTCTATTGGCAATCCAGTCTCGGATGCCATCAGGGTGAGCGTGCTTGAATCCGTAAATTGACTGGTCGTCATCTCCTACAATGCAAACTTCGGCATCTGTCGATAGCAGCTCGATGACTCCTTGTTCCGCTTTGTTCAGGTCTTGGTACTCGTCCACGAGGATATGAGAATACTCTGCACGCTCCTGCGCTGCTGGGTTAGTTCTAAGGTAGCGGTACAGATGTGGGATCACCTCGCCAATTAGCATCGCGCGATGAAACGTCAGCCACGACAACAAATCGTTCGCGAAATCACGATCTTGTTCCGACTGAACGTATCCTGGTTGTTCATGTTGCAGTCGAGCCCATGCAGCCTCGAAAGCCTTGATAAACTTCTTGACCTCTATAACCCCACCATGAGCATCCTTAAGATCAGCAATAAGGGGCTTGATCTCGAAGTCATTCAGCGGACGCGGATTTCGTCCGGTCGCAGCAAGCACGTGGTTACGACTGAGCATTCGAAACGCGAGGCTATGAAGGGTAGTACCTTCAATCTCCTCGCATCCGATGACCCCCATGCCAACAAGCTCGCGGTGAAGGTCTTCAGCGGCGACGCGTGTAAAAGTTACCGGCAGAATTAGTCTCGGGTCGATGCCGTCCTCCAATAACCGACCTACGCGCCTCTTCATAGCAAACGACTTCCCTGTTCCCGGTCCCGCAACAACCCTTATTTGTGAGTTTTGTGACGATGCGACCTGATATGCAGGTGAGGCTGGATCGAGACCATCGGACCAAGTCATGAGTCTAAGCTCCAATCTATCAGCGTTGTTCCGTCTCCCGATGACGTTCGCTATCTATAGCGTTCCGATAATGGGGTTACTATAGTTGCGTTGGTCGAAATTTTTTCTCCGTTGCTGTTCATGACAACACTCTCAGACTGGATTTTAGGGTAGGCGCAAAATGGAGACTGGCACGTATCGGCGGAGTTGAGCTTGCTACGCTCATCCGGGCAATAGTTGTAGCCCCACCGTCTATTCCTGGGCTGTCAGCCCAAAACTCACTGTTGGCGGGCCACACTATGAGTCTCAGATTTATTTCGTCTCGCAGTATTAGCCATTTTGTTTAATTTGCTTGCATAATGCTATGCACTGGATGAACGTCTCTCAACGTTTGCTGGTAAGTTGAAATGTCGGAAACTAGCCGCAGTAGGCTTATTGAGCCAATATTTGAGCTGCTTTCTAGGCAAGACGCGAAGTTAAGCGACAAAGCCCTTCAGTCTCTAAACTTAGCGGCCTATGACGTAAAGGATTTTGAATACCGAGATTTGTATGACGATAGTCTCTTCACAGGAGTCCTTCGGTCCCATGGTGCGGCTACGGGTTTGTTTGAGTCCTTAGATGTCGACCCTCTTGTGATTATTGAGGATGCCCACGCTCCCCTAACTGAGCAGTCAGAATATCGAAGGAACTATGCTCGTACTCGCGAGCGCACCAAGAAAATGCGTCGGCACCGAAGACCAATTCGCGAAACACCTGATAGACCGCATGTCCTGGATGGTTTGACTGGCAAGGTCAAGAGCGACGATTTGTTGTTGGCAAGCATACAGAGACCAGCAGTTTGGCGCGCAATTCGCGATAATGGAATCTCCGTCAACAAAGTCCGCCGTCACATCAAACATTTGGGCATTATTGAACCGGATATAGAAGCACAGAAGTTTGTATTGGGGATTGAGGGTAATCGCTTCACATTTGAATTATTCGACATTGCATCAGGTGTAAAACTGTATGAAAGAACTAACACAGGTGATCTCGTCATTCCCTCTCGAGTTAGTTTCGTAAATCCAAGGCAGTACCAGTTAGAGAAGGAAGTCGCCGAATTTGAATGGCTGATAAACAAACATGATGTATCTGAGTACGATATTCAGAGATTTCTTGAAGATCATCCGCATTTTCTCTTAGGAATTGAATATAAACAGTTGCACAGTCAACTAACGCTGGTCCGCGGGGATCGCGAGGATTTGCGACCGGACTTTTTTCTTGAGAAACTGGATGGAGATTTCTGTGACATCGTAGAATTGAAACTGCCTCGTTCAAAGTTGGTTGTAGGTAAGCCAAACCGTCGCACGTTTAGCTCTGGTGTGATTTCTGCGTTGGGCCAGCTTCGTGAATACCGCAACTATTTTGATGATCCAGCGCACCGAAAGGCGTTCCATAACACATATGGATTAACGGCATACAAGCCACGCATTCAGGTGGTGATCGGTCGGAAATCAGATTTCTTAGACCCCTATGAGAGACAAGCCCTCCAAGAAGAAGTATCTCATCTGGAAATCCTTACATTTGACGACATCTTGGAGCGGGTAAGAAATCAACTTAGATTAACACTATGATTGATTGTAACGCAGAATTTGCTTCTCAAGGTTTTAACTCACCCTGAGGAGCCGCGAGGTGGCGTCTCGAAGGGTGGTGCGCGTTCGCGAGGCCGCTCTTCGACAGCCCGCTACCGCTTCCAGGTTTCGTCCGGAGGCGGGCCCCAGTCGTGGAGCATGCAGGAGTAGACAGCGGTCTCCTCGAAGGGATAGCGCGCCTCCATCTCCGGCGTCAGCTCGATGCCGAGGCCCGGCGCCGTCGGCCGTAAGAGCCGCCCACCTTCGATGCGTGCACGCTCGCCCATCATCTCGGCGCCAAGCGGGAAAGCGAGCATGGGGTACTCCACCAGGTTGCCGCCGCCGGCAAAGGCGGCGTGGTAGCTCGCCATAATGGCCGCCGCCCCGCCCCAGGCATGGACGACGACGCCGACGCCCGCCGGGGCGGCTGCGGCAAAGATGTCCATCACCGCGCCGATGCCGCCGATCACCGAGGCGTCGGGCTGGACGAAGTCGTAGACCTCGGCCTCGAGGCGGCCGATCATCTCCTTCGGCGTGGTGATGATCTCGCCGCCGCAGACCGGCACTTCGATGCGCGACCGCAGTTCGCGGAAGCCCTCCGGGCAGTCGGGGCCGATGGCTTCTTCGAGGAAGGCCATGCGCTGACCGGTTTCGCGGTGGACCGCCTCGACGAAAGCGACCACGTCGTCGACGGATTGCGGCGGGTCGGCGAGGTTCTGGCACATGTCGACACCCACCTCGATGCCGCGCTTTGCCGCCTCCTCCAACACCCAGGCGGTGCGGTGGATGTCGCCCTTCACGGAGCGGATCTTGTAGAGCTCGATCCCCAGGGATTGCAGCAGGTCGAATTCGCGCTCGAACTGATCCCTGGCATCGCAGCAACCGCCGCTGCCGTAGATCTTGATCGAGTCCGCCTCGGCGCCGCCCAGCAGCTCCCAGAGCGGCACGCCCAGGGACTTGGCCTTGGCGTCCTGCAGGGCGATCTCGAACGCGCTGATGACGTGACGCGCCGCGCCCTGCAGGGACCAGTAGTCGCAGAGGCTGCGCAGGTCGCGCACCCGCCTGTCGATCTCGAAGGCTTCCCGCCCCTCGACGTAGGGCCGGCAGAGGTCGACGATGGCCTTGAAGACCAGCGGCGCGAAGACGGCGAGGTAGCCTTCACCGAGACCGGTGACGCCGTTGTCCAGGGTCACCTCCACCATGCCGATGGTGCGCTTGGGGCCGTTGGGAAAGCACTCCTTGATCTCCGGATCGTCGGCATCGGCATAGGGCGAACTCAGCAGCAGGCAGCGCACCTTGGTGATCGTCGGCATCAGTAGCCCCTTGCCCAGTTGACGGTTCCGGCCAGCGCCTCGCCGCGGCGGTAACGGGCGAGATTGTCCGCGAAGACCTCTATCTTGCGGTCCACCTCGTCGCGCGAACCGCCGCCGCTGTGCTGGGTGAGGATCAGGTTCGGAGAGGTCCAGAAGCGGTGGTCCGGCGGCAAGGGCTCCTCCAGGGTCACGTCGATCACCGCGCCGCCCAGGCGGCCGGCGGCAAGCGCATCGGCCAGGGCCGCTTCGTCCAGCGCCGAGCCGCGGCCGAAGTTCAGGAACAGGGCATCGGCGGCCAGCAGCGCAAGGCGTTCGCGGCTGAACACGCCCCGGGTTGCCGGCGTGTCGGGAACCGTGCTCACCACGATGTCGGCGCTCTTCAAGGCCAGATCGAGGGTTTCGTTGCGCCAGGCACTGCCGAAGGAGACGACGACGCAGCCGAAGGGGGCGAGCAGCTCCTCCAGCCGGCGGTTGATGGCGCCGTAGCCGAACAGCACCACTGCCGCGCCCTTGAGGGTGCGCAGTCCCGGGCGCAGGGCATCGCCCTGCCAGTCCCCCGCGCCCTGCAGCACCACCATGCGGTCGAGGCCGCGGTAGAGCGCGAGAATGCCGGCCAGGGCGGACTCCGCCACCGGCTCGGCGAAGAAGCCGGCGAGGTTGGTGAGGGTCAGCCGCTGTCCCAGTTCGCCCCAGTTCTGATCGGCGTACTCCCCGAAGCCGACGGACTCCAGTTGCATCCAGCGCAGGGCCGGGGCCTCTGCCAGCCAGGCGGGGGGCAGGTTGCCGAAGGCCACTTCGCAACCTGCCAAGGCGGGTTCGATTTCCGCGTCCGGATCGAAGCAACCGTGCAGGTGCAGGCTGTCATCGCCGGCAATCGCCTGCAGCCGGGCGGCCTGCGCTTCGGTCAAGGCGCCGGATACGAAGATCTCCATCGCCCGCTCAGGACCGCGTCCGGCGCACCGAGATGTGCCAAGGGATCAGCAGCCGTTCGGCCAGGGTGACACAGCCGAAGAGCGCCAGGCCCAGAAGGGTCAGGAAGAAGATCCCGGCGAAGGCCAGGTCCGGGCGCATGTTGCCGGTGACGATCTGGATGTAGAAGCCGAGGCCTTCGTCGGAGCCGATGAACTCGGCGATGGCCGCGCCCACGGTGGCGTTGATGGCGGCGTACTTGAAGCCGACGAAGCACTGGGGCATGGCCGCCGGCAGGCGGATCTTGAAAAAGGTGCGAATGGCCCCCGCACCGGTGGAGCGGCTGAAGCGGCTCAGCTCCTCGCTCAGCGAATTGAAGGCGAGGATGGCGTTCAGCACGATGGGAAAGAAGCAGACCAGGAAAACGATGATCACCTTCGGCAGCAGGCCGAAGCCGAGCCAGGAGATGAACAGCGGCGCGAAGGCGATCTTCGGCACCATCTCGATGCAGACAATGAAGGGGTAGAGGGTGCGCCGCAGGATCGTGGAAAAAGCGATGGCGAGACCCAGCGGCAGGGCCAGGATCACGGCGATGACGTAGCCGAGTACGGTTTCGAGGCCGGTGACGTAGGTGTAGTAGATCAGCCGGTCGAGGTCGGCCCAGCCCTTTTCGACGATCACCGACGGTGGGGTCAGGATAAACCGCGGGATGTCGAAAAGGACAATGGACCATTCCCAAAACAGAAAGAAGCCGATGAAAAAGGCGATGAACATCCAGGACTGGATCAGCCTCGCCTGCAGGCGCGCCAGCACGCCCATGGTCTCAGATGACGCCATAGCCTCGGAAAATCTCCTGGGTGTCGCGCACGTAGCCGACGAACTCCGGTGAGTTCTTCACATCGAAGTCGCGGGGAAAGGGCAGGTCGATGGGAATGACGGTGTCGATGGTGCCCGGCCGCGGCGTGATCACCGCGACCCGGGTGGAAAGCTGGATCGCTTCCTCTATGGAGTGGGTGACGAAGATCACCGTCGGACGTTCCTGCATCCAGAGGCTCTGCAGGTCGCTGCGGATGCGCTCGCGGGTCATGGCATCGAGCTTGCCGAGGGGCTCGTCCAGCAGCATGGTCTGCGGCCCGTGGATCATCGCCTGGCAGAAGGCGGCGCGCTGCTGCATGCCGCCGGAAAGCTCGTAGGGAAAGCGCTCGGCGAAGTCTTCCAGGTGCACCGAGCGCAGGATCGCGTCGACGGCCTCCTTGCGGCTTGCCGGTTGGATGCCGCGCATCTCAAGCTGCAGCTCCACATTGCCGCGCACCGTGCGCCAGGGCACCAGGGTGTTGTCCTGGAACATGATGCCGATGTCGGTCTGCGGGCCGGTGACCTCCCGCCCCGCCAGGGTGATCCGGCCCTCGCTGGGCTCCAGCAGGCCGGCGATCATCAGCATCAGGGTGGACTTGCCGCAGCCCGAGGGCCCGAGGAGGGAGACGAACTCCCCCTCCGCGATGGCCTGATCGACAGGCCCGAAGGCATGGACGGCCGCGGCGCCGGATCCGAAGACCTTCTTGACGCCGGACAACTCGATAAGTGGATTCATATCCGTTCTGACTGTCCGCTTGCCGGAGGCGGCGGCCCGCCTCCGGCTTGCGCGGGCGGGACGCCTACTTGACGAAGTCGTTGGTATAGAATGACGCCGGGTCCGCCTTGGGGTCCAGGTCGTTGTAGGTCTTCATCAGGTTCACCATGCCCTCCCAGTCGGAGGCCACGTTGAGCCCGAGCTGCTTGGCACTGTTGGCACCGGAGTAAAGCAGGCTGAGGGTGACGTCGAGCACCGCCCGCGCCTGGGCCTTGCCCTGATCCTCGGCCATGGTGCCGCCGACGATGTCGGCCATGGAATCGACTGCCGCGTCGGGGTTCTTCTCGGCCTCGGTGTAGGCCTTGACGGTCGCCTGCACGAAGCGTTTCACCAGATCCGGGTTCTCCTTGATGGTGTCGGCGTGCACCGAGATGCAATAGCCCACCTGATGGACGCCGTAGTCGGAGTAGGGGAAGATCACCGGCTCGTCGCCACCGTTGGCCTTGATCTCCGAAGGCTTGCCGTCGGTATCCTCGGCGGGATCGACG
>NZ_JANQOI010000054.1 GCF_028289705.1 Pelagibius sp. | reverse complement strand
GGTATCCTCCCGCTTCTTCACGGCTGCGCCCCGGTTGTTGGAGGCGTCCATCAGCTCTCCGGCCAGGCGCTCGGTCATGGTCAGCTCGGAGCGTGCCCGAGAGGCCGAGATGAGCCAGCGGATGGCCAGAGCCTGGCCGCGGTCCTGACGCACCTCGACCGGCACCTGATAGGTGGGGCCGCCGACGCGGCGCGAGCGCCCCTCGATGTCCGGCTTCACGTTGTCCAGCGCCTCGTGGAAGCCCCGCACCGGGTCCTGGCCGCCGCGCGACTGCACGCGGTCGAGGGCGCCGTAGACGATGCCCTCGGCGACGGACTTCTTGCCGTCGTACATGAGGCAGTTCATGAACTTGCTGAGAACGATGTCGCCGAATTTCGGATCGGGCAGGACTTCCCGCTTTTCGGCTCTACGACGGCGTGACATGCCTTACTCCCTGGCTCACTTGGGCCGTTTGGCGCCGTATTTGGATCGGCGCTGGCGGCGGTCCTTGACGCCCTGGGTATCGAGGGTGCCGCGGATGATGTGATAGCGCACGCCGGGCAGGTCCTTGACGCGGCCGCCGCGGATCATGACCACGGAGTGTTCCTGCAGGTTGTGGCCCTCGCCCGGGATGTAGCTGGTCACCTCGAATCCGTTGGTCAGGCGCACGCGCGCCACCTTTCTGAGGGCCGAGTTCGGCTTTTTCGGCGTCGTCGTGTAGACGCGCGTGCAAACCCCGCGCTTCTGCGGGCAGGCCTCCAGGGCCGGCACCTTGTTGCGCACAACCTCAGGCTTGCGCGGCTTGCGGATCAATTGGTTGATCGTTGGCATCAGGTTTTCCTATGCGCCCGGTTTCCGAGACAAAGCACCGCAAAGGGCTGTATTTCAGCCCTGCGGATGCCACATCGCCGTCGAAAACAGCTATCTATTTCAATACCGTAATCGCCAGGGGCTGCGTCTAGGCCGCGAGTGGGACTACCACCAGCCCCCCGAAAGGTGGCCGCAATATATGGGCGGCCCTACCCCCCGTCAAGAGCGTTAAACCCTGGAAACCCTAATTTTTCAAAAGCTTCCAAGGATGCGCCGCGCCCCGGAGTCGGCGATCATTTGTTTCCGGAGCGCGGCCCAATTGGTAACAATTCTGCAACCGATGGCGGTCAGGCCACCGAGCTTTCCTCCTCGCTGACCTCCGACTCGGCCTCGGCCTCGCTGGTCAGCGCCGCCTGCTCGCGCGCCTCGATGAGCTCCTGGTCGCGCTGGGCGGCCAGACGCTTCAGACGGTTCATGATCGAGCCGGTGCCCGCCGGAATCAGGCGCCCGACGATCACGTTCTCCTTGAGGCCGATCAGGCGGTCTTCCTTGCCGTGGGTCGCCGCCTCGGTCAGCACCCGGGTGGTCTCCTGGAAGGAGGCTGCCGAGATGAAGGAGCGGGTCTGCAGGCTGGCCTTGGTGATGCCCTGGAGAACCGGGCTGCCGGAGGCCGCCTTGCCGCCATCGGCGATCACCTTGTCGTTGACCGCGTCGAACTCGTCGCGATCCACCTGCTCGCCCACCAGCAGGGTCGAATCGCCGCCGTCGGAGATCTCGACCTTCTGCAGCATCTGGCGGACGATCACCTCGATGTGCTTGTCGTTGATCTTCACGCCCTGCAGGCGGTAGACGCTCTGGATCTCGTCGATCAGGTAGTCGGCCAGGGCCTCGACCCCCAGCACCTCCAGGATATCGTGGGGCACCGGGTTGCCGTCCAGCAGCATGTCGCCGACCTGGACGTAGTCGCCCTCCTGCACCGAGATGTGCTTGCCCTTGGGGATCAGGTACTCGCGGGACTCCTGCTCCTCGTCCTCCGGCACCACCACGATGCGGCGCTTGGTCTTGTAGTCCTTGCCGAACTCGATGCGCCCTTCGATCTCGCTGATGATGGCGTAGTCCTTGGGCTTGCGCGCCTCGAAGAGCTCCGCCACCCGCGGCAGACCGCCGGTGATGTCGCGGGTCTTGGAGGATTCCCGCGGGATACGGGCCAGCACGTCACCGGCCTTCACATGGGCGCCGTTCTCCACCGAGAGGATGGCGTCCACCGACATGAAGTAACGGGCCTCCATGCCGTTGGCCAGGGTCACCACCTCGCCCTTGTCGTCGCGCAGGGTGATGCGCGGCTTCAGGTCGTTGCCGCGGGGCTGCTGCTTCCAGTCGATGACCACGCGATTGGAGATACCGGTGGTCTCGTCCATGACCTCGCTGATCGAGGTGCCCTCGATGAGGTCGACGTAGTTGGCCACACCCTCCCGCTCGGTGATGATGGGGATGGTGTAGGGATCCCACTCGGCGAGCTTGTCGCCCAGCTTCACCTCGGCCCCCTCGTCCACCAGCAGTTTGGCGCCGTAAGGCACCCGGTGGCGGGCCCGCTCGCGGTTCTGCTCGTCGTTCAGCACCACCTCGAGGTTGCGGCCCATGACGATGGGCACGCCCTCGGAGTTCAGCACCACGTTGCGGTTGGCGATAGCCACCGTGGCGTCGGCCGCCGCCTCCACCGAGGACTGCTCGGCACCGCGCTGGGCGGCCCCGCCGATGTGGAAGGTGCGCATGGTGAGCTGGGTGCCCGGCTCGCCGATCGACTGGGCGGCGATCACGCCCACCGCCTCGCCGACGTTCACCTTGGTGCCGCGGGCCAGGTCGCGGCCGTAGCAGGCCGCGCAGATGCCGCCCACCGACTCGCACATCAGGGCCGAGCGGATCTGGATCGAATCGATGCCCGCCCGCTCGATCTGATCGATCTTGTCTTCCTCGATGAGCTGGCCGCGCTTGAGGATCACGTCGCCGGACAGCGGATCGACGATGTCCTCCTGCGCCGTGCGGCCGAGGATGCGCTCGCCCAGGGAGGCGATGACCTCGCCGCCGTCGACCACCGCGCTCACCTTGAGGAAGCGGTCGGTGCCGCAGTCCTCTTCGATGATGATGGCGTCCTGCGCCACGTCCACCAGACGCCGCGTCAGATAGCCGGAGTTGGCGGTTTTCAGGGCGGTGTCGGCCAGGCCCTTACGGGCTCCGTGGGTGGAGTTGAAGTACTCCAGCACCGTCAGGCCTTCCTTGAAGTTCGAGATGATCGGCGTCTCGATGATCTCGCCGGAGGGCTTGGCCATGAGGCCGCGCATGCCGGCAAGCTGCTTGATCTGGGCCGCCGAGCCGCGGGCGCCGGAGTCGGCCATCATGTAGACCGCGTTGACGTTGCGCCCCTTGGAGCCGGAGATCACTTTCATCATCTCGTCGGCCACCCGGTCGGTGCACTGGGACCAGACGTCGACCACCTTGTTGTACTTCTCGCCCTGGGTGATCAGGCCGTCGAGGTACTGCTGCTCGAACTCCTTCACCTTGGCCTGGGCCTCTTCCACCAGCGCCGACTTGGCGTCGGGGATCATCAGGTCGTCCTTGCCGAAGGAGATGCCGGCCTTGCAGGCATAGCCGAAGCCCAGCGCCATGATCCGGTCGCAGAAGATCACCGTGTCCTTCTGCCCGCAGTGGCGGTAGACGATGTCGATCAGCTCGGTGATTTCCTTCTTGGTCATCACCCGGTTGAGCAGGCTGAAGGGCACCTTGGGATGGCGCGGCAGCACCTCGGACAGCAGCATGCGGCCCGGGGTGGTGTCGACCGTCAGGCGGACCGGAACGTTGTTCTCGTCCACGGTCTCGTAGCGTGCCTTGACCTTGGCGTGCAGTGTGACCGCGCCGGAGGAGAGGGCATGGTCGATCTCGCCCATGTCGCCGAACAGCATGCCTTCGCCCGGCTCGCCGTCGGCCTCCATGGAGAGGTAGTAGATGCCG
>NZ_JANQOI010000048.1 GCF_028289705.1 Pelagibius sp. | reverse complement strand
GGGCAGTGATCGAGCACGCGCATCAGCCCGTAGAGATCGGCCAGGGTCGAATCGCGGAAAACCTCTGTCGCGGCGTCGAGCACCTGAACCGCGGCACCGCCGGTGCCGATGTGGACCCGGCCGCCGCCGATCTCGAGCCCGCGGTCTTCCACGAAGCCGGGAAGAGCGACCGTCCGGGCCGCGCGTTCGACGGCCGCTTCGACGCAGCGACGCGGAAAGACCATGCGGCCGTCGTCGCGCCGCCGGGCGCCGCCGCCGATCAGCGCGCTTGAAAGCCAATCGGGCACCTCCGCCATGCCGATGCGGGCGAGAATGTCGAGGGCCGCGCAGCGGATGGCCTCGCTGTCGGCCGTGCTCAGGGGCCGGAACCGCCCGCCGACCGCCGGCGGCGGCGCGCAGGCCCCGCGACCGTCCTTCCCAAGGTCCCTGCTCTGCCGTCTTCTGCTGCCCATCGGACGATTTCCCGCTTCAGGCGGCTATCCTGATGGCAATCCCTCACCAACGACATTCAGTAATTCTGGTGATTTGATGAACGGCTTTAAAGCACGATCCCATGCAGCCCGGCGCGCGATCAGGCGGTCAGATTGCCTCTTTCACCAAGCACTTAAGTGTCTAAACTGAGACCTGAAACGAAGCGTGGGGGCGGCGAAGTCCTGCAGGGGACGCTGCCGGGTGTGAGTCGGGACCTTCCTTGATGACAGCGATCGAGATCGGGCTGCACGGCGCCGTGGTGCTCGCGGCCTTCCTGCAGACCATAACCGGGATCGGCTTTGCGATGATTGCCGGACCGGTCATCCTGCTCGCCCTCAACGACGGCTCCGCGGTGCAGATCACCACGCTCCTCAGCCTCCTGATCGCCGTGGTTCTGGCACCGGGGCTGCGCAGCCGCATCGATCCGCCGATGCTCAAACAGCTCAGCATCGGCGCCCTGGCGGGGCTACCCTTCGGGATCGCGCTCTTTGCCCTGGTGGGAGTCGATCTACTGAAGCTCATTGCCGGGGTCACGGTCGGCGTGCTCACCGCCCTCACCCTTATGATCCGGCGTCATGAGGGCGCGGCGCTGCGCCCGGCGTCCTGGGGCGACTGGGCCAGCGGCGGCGTGTCGGGACTGTTCGGGGGCTGCCTGGCCATGCCCGGCCCAACGGCGGCGGTGCGGATGAACGCCCGCAACTTCGACAAGATGGTCACGCGGGCCACCATCCTGGCGATGTTCGTGCTGGTCTACCCGCTGATCTTCTCCGCCCATGCGCTGACCGTGGGCGTGACGCGGGAGACCTTGATCACCTCCGCGATCCTCATACCGAGCACGCTGGCGGGCGTGGTGATCGGTCACTTCGCGGCACCGCATGTCAGCGAGCGGCTGTTTCGCAATATGGTGCTCGTGCTGCTGGCGGCGACCTCGGTGACGCTGCTTGTGGCCGGCACCGGGGGCTTGAAGGGAGAATGAGATGAACAGAGGCCTCGGGCGTCTCGATGACCTGCCGCGGGTCCGGCTCGCGACGGACCCCACACCCCTCGACCGGCTGGAGAACCTGGAGCAGCTGGTCGGCGGCCCCCGCCTCTATGCCAAGCGCGACGACTGCCAGCCCCTCGCCTTCGGCGGCAACAAGATGCGCCAACTCGAGTTCTACTTCGGCGCGGCCCGTGCCCAGGGCGCCGACACCGTGCTGATCACCGGCGCGGTGCAATCGAACTTCTGCCGCCTCTGTGCCGCCTTCGCCGCCAAGCTCGGCATGCAGTGCCACATCCAGCAGGAAGAGCGGGTCGCCAAAGACGATCCGCTCTACCGGACCTCCGGCAACGTGCTGGTCGAACGTCTGCTGGGGGCGGAGCTCCACTCCTATCCCCATGGCGAGGACGAGGCGGGCGCCGACGCCCGGCTGGAGGAGCTGGCGGCGGAGCTTCGGGCCCAGGGGCGCAGCCCCTATGTGATCCATCTCGCCCCCGGCCATCCGCCGCTGGGCGCCCTCGGCTATGCCGTCGCGGCGCGGGAACTGGTCGGTCAACTCGATGACCTGGGGATCGAACCGGATGCCTACGTCGTGCCCTCGGGCAGCGGTGCCACCCATGCCGGCTTTCTCTTCGGGCTGCGAGCCCTGGGGCGCGAGACACCGGTGCTCGGCGTCTGCGTGCGCCGCGGCGCGGACCTACAGGCGCCACGCCTCGTGACCCGCTGCGGCGAGATCGCCGAACTCCTGGACCTGGAGAACCCGGTCGCCGAAGCGGACGTGCAGGTCACCGACGCCTTCCTCGCCCCGGGCTACGGCCAGCTCAACTCCGCCACCCGCGACGCCATCCTGGCCGGCGCGTCCCACGAAGCGCTGATGCTCGACCCGGTCTACTCCGGCAAGACCATGGCCGGCTTCCTCGACCGCGCCCGCCAGGCAGCGTCTGGTGAGACGCTGGTCTTCCTGCACACCGGCGGTACCCCCGCCCTCTTCGCCTACGCCAACACCCTGGCCGAGGCCGCCGCTTGGGATGGGGCGTGACGAAGGGCCCACCTCTGCCGCAAGCCCTTGCGACAATTTCCGGTAAGTTGCGTCTGAAAGCGGGACGTTAGGGCGACGCAATTTCTGCAGCAGCTGGATGCTAAGACGCAACACTTGCCGATAACATTCCGTTCCCAAGTAAATAACTCCTGATCTACAGGTAGTATTGTTGACCTCTGGCAGTGGTTTCGTCCGCCGACTTGCCGTGGTACTCTGCCGTCCCTGGTTGCCCAAATGGAGGCTGACCGCGTGCTTCAGGAGGAAACCCTCGCACTTCTTGGCCGAGGCCGAGAGGCGTGGAAGGCCTGGACCGAAGAGAGGCTTGCTGAGCGAGATGCGCTGAAAGCGGCGGGGGAATGGACCGCCGGCTGGAACGAGCCAGACTGGAATGAGGCAACTCGTGCTTGGCATGCGACATCGTTTGCTGACTTCTCGAACCATAACTTCAAAGATGAGGCGGATTTTCGCAGCTTCGTCTTTCCAGGCGGAGCGCGGTTCGATGAGGCGACCTTCTCAAACGATGCAAGGTTCGATGGGGCAAGCTTCGCGGGAGAGGTGTCTTTCAACGCGGCAAGTTTCGCAGGTAAGACCAGGTTTAGTAAGGCGAATTTCTCACAAGACGCATGGTTTTGCGCAGCGAGTTTTGCGGGCGTCGTCTTGTTCGACGACGTGAGCTTCTCGGGAGAAGCGCGTTTCGATAAGGCATCCTTCTCAAGCGATGCAAAGCTCGATGGAGCAAGCTTCGCGGGAGAAGCGTCTTTCAACGCGGCAAGTTTCTCAGGTAAGGCTGGGTTTGGTAAGGCGAGTTTCTCGCAAGATGCATGGTTTGGTGCGGCGCACTTTGCGGGTGTCGGTTTGTTCGACGATGTAAGGTTTTCCGGCACTGCATGGTTCCCAGAAGTGCGTTTCTCCGATCGTGCATGTTTCGATAGTGTAGTCTTTGCGAGTCATGCTCAGTTTAGCGATGCGGATTTTGGCGGCGTCACTGTATTTGATGGAGCGCAATTCTGTGACGATGCGTGGTTCTGGGAAGCGAAATTCCAGTACGGGGCATCATTCAATAAAACGAGATTCGGCAGCAACGTATCGTTCCCCAAGAAGACTAAATTGGGCTCTAGGTGGGTCAGTGGATCATCGATTCCACGGGGACTTCTCTTGGTTCCCTGGCTGATTGGCTTAGCCGTCTTCGTTGGAATACTCACTGAAACTTGGGTTGCAGTATCACCAGCGCTTGCGGGCGGCGCCTTATTTATTGGAGGAGTACTTACTGGAATTGGTTTGTTTGGGCTATGGCTCGAGACCGAGTCGTGATTAAGCAATCAAGTAAAATTTTTATTCCTCAACTTAAAAAATCATCCCCACCCGGGGTGGCGTCGATGTTTGGTGCTTCAATAGTATCTGGAATAGGCTTGGCAAGCTTAGGCGCTTCCGCAGTATTAGCTAGCTCAAATGCCGCGTTGGTGCCAGTGGCGACGTGGATCGCGACTGGAGCGTCGATTTCTCTCGGCCTTGCCCTCTGTATCGGTGCAGCCGGCGTATATTATTTGCATAAATCTGACAAAGAGAAATCTAGACTCGAGGCATCGGAAGCAAAGGTTAAACAACTAGAACTTGATAAGAAATCACAGAAAATAAAGGCTCTTCCTGCTCCCGAATGACAGAATCAGTGTATCCAGCCGGTCAAACGAGGCCTTCGGGCAAGTAGTCGGTCTACGATCGGTGACCGCTTCCTAGGTGACATCCTGAGTATGGCAGCTCTTTGATGTTGGGTCGCGGCCTTAAAGCAGGCGTTGCTGCTTAGGCGGCGACGCCGTCGCTATGCATCGGATGCAAAGCTACCGCGACTTTGAACTGGGCGCGGATTGATACCGTGATAGGGCTGGCGGCAGACCGCGTCGTGGACCATGGTCGCCAGGGTCGTCAGGTCGAAAACCGGGAGCCTGAGCCTCTCCTGGATCTCGGCGGCGAAGGGGGGCATGTCGGTGCATTCCAGGACGAGAGCGCCGATGTCCTCGTGGTCTGAGACCAGCCGCACCGCCGCCGCGACGATCTCGGTCCGGACTTTCGTGATGTCCATGTCGTCGCGCCGCGCCTCCAGGATGACTTCGCGGAACTCGGTGGAGCTCTCCATGCCGCCGACGGCGACGGGAAGGCCGCCGGCTCCCACGGCGGCGAAGTGCCGCTCCGTCAGGTTGCGGGCGTCGGCGGTCAGGACTCCGACCCTCCGCCCCGGCGGGAGCATTGCCTGGGCCAGCGGCACCTGGATCAGGCTCGAGGCGAAGACCGGGACGGTGACGGCGGCGGCAAGCTCGTGCTGGAACAGCGCCAGGAAACCGCAGCTTCCGGTGATCGCCCGGACGCCGTCGGCCTCCAGCCGCCGCGCGGCTTCGGTGAAGGGCGCGATGAAGTCCGGCGAAGGCCGATTGACGAGCTCGGCGACCGTCGCCCCTTTGACGGTCTCGTAAAGCACGGGGAACGACAGGCCGGAAGGGTTCTTGATGTGCCCGGGCGGTTTGGGGAAGCGCGAGTCGAGGCAGAGCACGCCGATGGTCGCCCCGCAGATATTGGGTCCGCCTTGCATCAACATCGTGAAGTCCCCCTGTCAGGCGAAGCGTTCCGCCCGGTAGGGCGCCAGGTCCAGGTTCGCCGGCGTGGCGGTGACCAGGTCGGCGACGATCCGCCCGGTCGCCGGCGCCATCATCAATCCGTAGTGGGAGTGACCGAAAGCGGCGAAGAGGCCGGGGAGCCCGGGCAGTTCGCCGATGCAGGGCAGGCTGTCCGGAAACGACGGCCGCACGCCCATCCACTCCTCGACATCATCGGTATTGAGATCGGGCAGCATGCGTTTCGTCAGCCGCTTGAAGATGCGCGCGCGGCGGTAGTTCGGCGGGGCGTCGAGGCCGGCGAACTCGGCCGTGCCGGCGCTGCGAATCCCTGACTCCATGGAACTGGTCACGAACTTCCGCTCGACATCCAGGATGGAGTTGTTGAGGGCCACGCCGGGAGTCTTGAAGACCAGGTGGTAGCCGCGCTCTGCCTCCAGCGGCAGGCTGATGCCCAGCGGTTCCAGCAGGCGGGCAGACCATGCGCCCGCCGCCAGCACGACTTTCGGCGCTGCCAGCTCACCCAGGTCGGTGTCGGCGATCCAGCCTTCTCCCTCGGGCCGCAGGCGGTGCACTTTGCCGCGCAGAACCTTGCCGCCCATGCTTCGGACCTTTTCCGCCAGGACCTCGCCGATGCGCCCCGGCGCGATGGCCCGCGCCTGATCGCGGATCACGATTGCCGCATTGAACTCGGGCGACAGCGCCGGCTCGATCTCGCGGAGCCGCTCTCCGGAAATGACCTCGACCGGCGTATCCTGGCGTGCGCGGAGGCGCCAGTCGGCACCGTCCAGGCTGGCGTCTTCCGCCCGGCGGTAGACGTTCAGGTACCAGGAGTCCCTGACCAGACCCTCATGGCCCGTGCCATTGAGGTGATGGCGGTAGAGATCGACGCTCGGACGCGCGAGCGTTGCCATGGCATCGCTGACCGCCACGATTTTCTCGGGTGTGCCGGCCCGGAGGAAGCGGATCGCCCAGGGCAGCGCCTTCAGGAGATACCCCGGCCTGATGGCAACGGGCCCCTCAGGGTCGAGCAGCCATTTCGGAATGCTCTTCCAGACGCCGGGAAGGGATTGCGGCACGTTCGACCAGGGGGAGATGACACCGGCGTTGCCGTAGCTGGCCCCCTGCCCCGGGGCATCGCGGTCGATGATCGTCACCCGCTCGCCCTTTTCCAGCAGGGACAGAGCGCAGCAGATGCCGACGATACCGGCCCCGACGACGAGGGTTCCCTCCACCGCCGTCACTGCTTGTGTCTCGCGATCCAATCCGCGGACATTTCTTTGGCCTTGGAAACCTCGGCCTCGGTCATGCGGTCCACCAGGGCATCGCGGTTGCTGCGGGCGATCGGCGCGAGCCATACGGTTCCCGTCTGCGCCGCGGTGATGTCGAACCACATGTAGGACTGGACGTAGTCCCGGTCGACGCCGTAGCCGCCGGAGTAGATGTTGCCCAGAGCGAACTGAGCATCGACGTTGCCGAGCGCCGCGGCCTTTTCCCACCACTTGAGCGTTTCGGTAAGATCTTTCTCGACGCCCTGGCCGTCGCGGTACATGGACCCGAGCACGAACTGGGCCGCGGCGTCCCCCTGCTCGGCCAGCGTCCGAACATCGGGGGCGGATTGTCCCCATGCGGGCCATGCCAGCCCCATGACGAGAGCGAGAGCGGCAAGCAACGGTCTCATGAGCGTCTCTCCCCAGCAATAACGGCGCCCCGGCGACAGCCACCGCAAGGCGTCAGCGGACGACGAACACCGAACAGGTCGCATGGCGCACCACACGTGCGGCATTCGGGCCCAGAAGGAAATCGGCAAGGTCCGGCTGGTGGCAGCCGATGACGATGAGGTCCGACTTGTCCGCCTCCGCCTGTGCCAGGATCTCCCGGTAGATCGAGCCGACCCGGACGGCGGCCTTTGCCGCCCCGGCGGGCAAATCCAAGGTGCCGACCAAATCGCCGAGCTGGTTCGAGACGGCCGAAGAGGTCTGGTCGCGATAGTCGTCGGGAAGCTGGATCGCCGCGGCCGGCGGTATGTCGCTTTCGACATGGACCAGCGTGACCTGGGCCCCTTTCAGCTTGGCGAAATCCGAGGTGACGGCCAGCATGCGGTCGGTCAGGGCCGGGTCTTCGAGATCGACGGCGACGAGGATTGTCTCGATCATGGCATCAAGCCTCCTGCCGGGCCGTGTCCGAGGACGCCTCGGCATTTCGTTTCTTGGCGATCAGTTGCACCACGATGACCGGCGCGACAATCGCGAGGGCGATGAGATCCGACTGCCAGCTCGGTGCAATGGCCACCAGGCCGGCGAAGGCGGCCAGCACGCGTTCGTACCAAGCCATGGGTGCCAGGAAGAAGCCCACCACCGAGGCCGACAAAGCGACCACACCCAGAATGCAACTCGTCGCAGCATAGGAGAATTCCAGGAAATCGAAGCCCGTCGAGGAGACGAACAGCAACACCGGCGCGTAGACGAAGGCCATCGGCGCGATGATCTTGCCGAGGCCGAGGGTGAAGGCGGAGATGCCGGTCTTGAAGGGGTTCGAGTTCGCAATGGCCGCCGCCGCGTAGGCGGAGGTACAGACCGGCGGCGTGATCTCGGCGACGACGCCGTAGTAGAGCACGAAGAGATGCGAGGCGATGGGAGGCACGCCCAGTTGCTGCAGCGCCGGCTGGGCGACGGAGACCAGCATGATGTAGAGCGCCGTCGTCGGAATGCCGGCCCCCATCAGGATGCAGGCGATGGCGATCAGGACCAGCGACAGGAAGAGCTGCAGTTGCTGGATCGAGAACAGTTCGTAGGCGCCGTAGGTGAAGAACCAGGACAGGCTCTCGGCCATGGTGACGGCACTGGAGGTGACCATGAAGCCGATGCGGAAGCCGACGCCGGTGGTATTGATGACGCCGACGACGATGCCGACGGCGGCGGAAGCCGCACCGACGGCCAGCGCGTACTTCACCCCGGTCTCGATGGCGCTCAGCATCTCCGGCATCTCCATCCGCTTTTGCGGATTGAACACGCCGATTACCGAGCCCGCGCAGAGGAGCGCGGCGATGGGCAGGTCGAAGCCTTCGGTCAGGTACTTCCAGACCGCGAAGGCGATGAAGGCCGCCGGAAAGACCAGGGTCAGGGGCACGTCGCGCCTGGCCGCGCCGACGATGATGGCGAGGCTGATGCCGCAGAACGCCGACATGTAGGGCGTATAGCCCGAGAACAGGACGGCCAGGAGCGCAATCAGCGGGATCACATTGGCCCAGCCGTCCTTCCAGACCTCCACGAACTTCGGCAGCAGGTCGGCGGCGATGCCCTGGAGGCCGAGCCGCCGCGCCATGAGATGGACCACGGCAAAGACGCCGACATAGTGCAGAACCGCCGGGAAAATCGCCGCGATGACGATGGTCGTGTAGGGGACCTCCAGGAACTCGGCCATGATGAAGGCCGCCGCGCCCATGATCGGCGGCGTGATCTGCCCGCCAGCCGAGGCCGCGGCTTCCACGCCGCCGGCAAAGCGCCCGGGATAGCCGAGCCGCTTCATGTTCGGAATGGTCAGCGCACCGGTGGAGACCGTGTTGGCGACCGACGATCCCGAGATGGTGCCGAAAAAGGCCGAGGAGACCACCGAGACCTTGGCGGGGCCGCCGGTGTATTTCCCGGCCAGGATCGTCGCGTTGTCGATGAACAGCTTGCCCAGCCCGGTCCGCTGGGCAATGACGCCGAACAACACGAAGTGGAAGACGATGGTGGAGACCACCCAGAGGGTCACGCCGAAGATGCCCTCCTGGGGGAAGTACATGGAGGAGACGAAGGTATTAAACTTCACCCCCGGATGCTGCAGGATGCCCGGGAAAAAGGGCCCGAAGAGCGCGTAGGACATGAAGATGCAGATGATCAGCGGCAACACCCAGCCGAGGGTCCTGCGCGTGATGTCCAGCACCAGCACGATGAGCAGGGACCCGAAGATCAGGTCCCAGGTGTTCGGATTGCCCATGCGGAAGGTCTGTTCCTCGACACCGAGGATAGGCAGTCCATGCCAGGCGAGGCCCAGATAGAGCGCCGAGGACACACCCAGGACGATTGCGATCAGATCGTAGATCGGTATGTTGCCGATCCGCAGGCCGCCGGGCTTCAGGCGAAAGGCATCCTTCGTCCGGAACAGCGGGAAATAGGCGTAGGTCAGGATGAAGAGCCCCGCCAGGAACCAGCCCATGTGCCAGTGCTCGGCGGGCAGGCCGAAGCCGGCCGTCAGGAACTCGTAGGTGGCGAAGGCGATTGCGACCATCCGCAGGAGAGCGTGCATGCGATCCGTCACGGGGCGCGTCGCCGCGGCCTCGTCGTACTTCTCCTCAATGGCCTTGAGTTCTTCTTCGCTTAGCTCAAGGTGGTCGCCTTTTTCTTCGCTCATGTTCCCCCTCCCCGTCAGAGCTCCCAGCGGTCGCGCAGTTACGCAGGATGCTGCATCAGCACCTCGTTGAAGTTCCCCAATGAACGGACTCTTCTGATATGGGCGCCCCGGTCGGCGGCGCGGCTAGCGCAGAGACGGCACCGCCGGCCGGGGCAGTTCACCCAGGGAGGAGTGATTACTGAAGCATGCCTGCTTCTTTGTAGAACCGCTCGGCACCGGGGTGCAGGGGAACGCCGAGGGCGGCGATACCATCCAGAGCCGTCTCCAGGATGATCTGCTTACCCTTGGCATGCCCATTGTCGAGCAGCTTGCGCGTGTTGTCGTTCCACAGCGCCTTTGTGATGCCGTAGATCAGTTCTTCTTCCTGGTCCGCCGAAACCACCAGCAGCGCACTGACCGCCGGGGTCAGGGAGTCGCCGTCGACACCTTCGTAAACACCACCCGGGATCTTCGAGGGGATGTAAGCCGGAATAATGTCGTTGATCTTCTTCAGATCGGCTTCGGTGAAGGAATGCAGGTTCATGCCC
>NZ_JANQOI010000044.1 GCF_028289705.1 Pelagibius sp. | reverse complement strand
CGACCCGGACACCGGGCAGCCGATCTACGAGGAGCAGCCCTTCGACCTGGGGCCCTTGCCCTTCATCGTCGTGGTGGTCGACGAGATGGCCGACCTCATGCTGGTCGCCGGCAAGGACATCGAGGCCGCCGTCCAGCGCCTGGCCCAGATGGCCCGCGCCGCCGGCATCCACCTGATCGTCGCCACCCAGCGCCCCTCGGTCGTCGTCATCACCGGCACCATCAAGGCCAACTTCCCGACCCGCATCTCCTTCCACGTCACCTCCAAGATCGACAGCCGCACCATTTTGGGCGAGCAGGGCGCCGAGCAGCTTCTCGGCCAGGGCGACATGCTCTACATGGCCCAGGGCGGGCGCATCACCCGCGTCCACGGGCCCCTGGTCACCGACCAGGAGGTCGAAGACGTGGTAGCCTTCTTGAAACGCCAGGGGGAGCCTTCCTACATCGATGCCATCACCGAGGAGGCCGACGGCGAGATGGACGGCGGCGCCATGGGGATGGGCGAAGGCAGCGGCGACGACCTCTACGACCGCGCCGTCGCCGTAGTGCTGCAGCATCGCAAGGCATCGACCTCCTTTGTCCAGCGCCACCTGCAGATCGGCTACAACCGCGCCGCCAGGATCATTGAACGGATGGAGAGCGAAGGTTTGATTTCAGGCGCCAACCACGTCGGCAAGCGCGAGGTGATCCCGCCGGGCGGAGGCGAGGTATGAGCCGGCGCCCCCGGTTGACACGGCGCGCCCTGCTGACGGCGGGCTGCACCGCCGCGGCGCTGACGGCCGCCGGCTTCGCCGGCCCCGGGATCGCCCGGGCGCAGAGCCAGGAGGCCCTGCGAGCGCTCTCCCCGGACCAAGTGGCGGCCCTGTCGCGCATCGAGCGCTATCTGAACGACATCAAGACCATGCAGGCGCGCTTCGTGCAGATCTCCGACAACGGCGGCTATGCCGAAGGCGAGGTCTTCGTCGACCGCCCTGGGCATATGCGCTTCGACTACGACCCGCCGACCCCGGTGCTGCTGATCGCCAACGGCCTGACCCTGCTCTACTACGACAAGCAGTTGAAAGAGGCGACCTTTCTGCCGCTCTGGGAAACACCCCTCTGGTTCCTGATCCGCGAGGAGGTGCGCTTCGACGACAACGTGGAGATCGTCGCCATCGAGGAAGCCCTGGGCACCCTGAGGGTCTCGCTGCAGGACCCGGATTCGCCCGACGGCGGCATCGTCACCCTGGTCTTCACCGACCGGCCGCTGACCCTGCAGAAGTGGGAACTCATCGATCCCCAGGGCATAGCGACCCAGGTCTCCCTGATCAATCCGGTCTACGGCCAACCCGTCAGCGACGACCTCTTCAAGTACCACCACCTGGAAGTCCACAACAAACGCCGGCCCGAGCGCTAGGGCGCCGAGTGCGCCGAACCGGCGACATGCCGGGGGTACGTCCCGGCATGCCTTGACCGGCCGATGGTGGGCCTTACCAGTTGAAGGCGTACTTGTTGTTGGATTCCTTGACCTCGGCCACCGCGTTGTTGTGGTCCGCGAACAGAAGGATCCGGTCGCCCTTGCGCGCCGGCTTGTTCAACTCAACCTTCACCCAGATGAACTGGCCGGCCTTGATCGAAGGATAGGGGACGGTGGCGTTGCCCGGCGCGACGCCCGTGGCGTTGCTGGCCTGGAGCAGGGCCCCCGGGCTGTTCACCGCGCCGGCGTTCTTGATCTTCACCATGAACTGCGTGTCTGAGCCGCCGATGGCGCTGGCGTGCTGGATTACGAAATCCGGCTTGGCGGCGGGCGGCGCCTTCAGCTTGAGCTGCGGGCCGGCGGGCACTGGCTTGGCGCGCTCGGCGGCCACTGCCATCTGGGTGGAACCGATGGCCAGGGCGGCCAAAAGGGCAAAGGTCATGCTTTTCATCGTCAACTCCCGGAGGCTGGAACTGGTTGAAACAGAACGGCAGGCAAGCGCCGTTCGCAGCTTCAGTCGCGGGACCTCGATGAAAGGTTCATCCGAAGGCGGGGAAATTTCCTCGGTGGGCTGGCCTTAGCCGCGGCGCTGGCCTTCCTGGGCCGGCAGTTCGGGCCGCGGCCCTGCGCGCAGGGGATGGACGAGCAGGGCGAGAATCGGCTCCTCTTCCCGCTTTTCCACACCGATGGGCATCGCGAGATCCCGGGCCATGGGGCTGCGGGTTCGGAACAGGCGGTCCCAGAAGCTGAAGATGGTGCCGTAGTTGGAATCCGTGTCCCGTCGCCGGGCATGGTGGTGTACCCAGTGGATCGAGGGGGTGATGATCAGGCGCGACAGAACGCCCTCCAGGCCCGCCGGGAGGCGCAGGTTGGAGTGATGGAAGATGGCGCAGACCAGGACCAGAACCTCGAACACCACCACCGAGGTGAAGGGAAAGCCCAGCAGCAGGATGATCCCGGCCCGGGCCAGGGCCGAAAGCAGCACCTCGCCGAAGTGAAAGCGCAGGGCGGTGGTGGTGTCGAGAAAGCGGTCGAGGTGATGCACCTCGTGGAACCGCCAGAGGAACGGCAGTTCGTGGTTGAAGCGGTGCCACCAGTAGATCAGCAGGTCCAGCAGCAGGATATCCAGGGCCAGGCCGGGCAAACCCTGCCACCAGTCCGGGCGCCAGGGGATCGCGTGGCTGGAGGCCCAGAGCGTGAGCGGCAGGACGATGAGCGGCGAGAGGGCGGCGTTGATCAGCCAGAGCCCCAGGTTGCGCCCGACCCGCCACCAGCCGGGCCGCGGCACGCCGGGCCCTGTACCGAGGATCGGCCGGGCCGCCGGCCGCAGGCGCTCGGCCGCGAAGAACAGCAGGACCCAAAGCCCCACCGCCGCGGCCTTCCACCCCAGAAGTGCGTCCAGCTCTGCCATCCCCGCTGATATGGCAGGCGGGCCACGGCGCCGCAAGTCAAGCTGCCGTGGCCCCTTTGTGAGGCCCCTTGTCAGGTTCTCGGCGGAGGCGTACCTAAGGGCCATGACGGACGATCTTCCTGCCCACGGCGGCTGCCTGATCGGCGTGCCGGCCTGCGTTCGCGACGTGGACGGTCAGCCCTTCCACACCGTGGGCGACAAGTACGTGCGCGCGCTGGCGGTCTGCGCCAAGGCGACGCCGCTGATGATTCCTTCTCTGGGCGAAGACCTGCTGGACCTGCGCGCCCTGGTGCGGCGCCTCGACGGCCTGATGCTCACCGGCAGCCCCTCCAACGTCCATCCGGACCATTACGGCCTGCCGGAGACGCCGGAGGCCGAGCCTTTCGACCCGGCGCGCGACGCGACGACCCTGGCACTGATCCGCATCGCCCTGGAGGACGGCCTGCCGCTGCTGACCATCTGCCGCGGCTTTCAGGAGCTGAATGTCGCCCTGGGCGGCAGCCTCCATGCCCGGGTCCACGAAGTGGCGGGCCGGATGGACCATCGGCGCCCCAAGCACCCGGAGCTGGACGTTCAGTACGGCCCCAAACACCCGGTGCGCCTGCGCGCCGGCGGCCCCTTCGCCGAGCTGGCCGGGGCCGGGGAACTGACGGTCAACTCCCTTCACTGGCAGGCCCTGGACCGGGTCGCGGACGGCCTGACGGAAGAGGGCTGGGCCGAGGACGGCACGGTGGAAGCGGTCAGCGTGGCCGGCGCCCGCGCCTTCGCCCTGGGGGTTCAGTGGCATCCCGAATACAAGGCCTGGGAGAATCCCTTCTCGGCCCGCCTGTTCGCGGCGTTCGGCAAGGCTGCACAAGGCCGCGCAGACGCCCGCAATTCCGGCGGATCGCCCAGGCTGAGTCTGGTCTCGGGACGCGGCGCCTAAGGGGTATTCCTAGGAAGAAGGGCCTGATCTCCCAACGCCCTTCAGGGTCTTTGCCGACAAAATCAGACAATCTGGCGGCTGACGCAGATGTGAGATTGCAAAGCCGCAAATCGATCCTAAATTATCGTTTAACGGCCGGCGCCGCAAAGGTGTGCCGGCAACAGCGGAAGGATGCATTCCCCTGCCTTTCTTCCGCTTCTCCGCGGAGAAACGGAGCGCCCGGATCCCCCCCGACCGGGCGTTCCATCTTTTTGGGCCCCGTTTTTCGATAAATGGTCTTCGCGCCGCCGCACGGTGCGCCGCTGTCCCCTTGCAGTCGCAAAGAAAGGCGCGATAGCTTTCCGGGCGTGGGGAGTCCCCTTCGTTACACTTCCGCAATGATTCTGCCATTCCGTTCCGCAAGCGGAATGACGGTCGTCCTGCCACCCTGGAGCGCCCATGCCCCTGCGAATAGCCACCTGGAACGTCAACTCCCTGCGCCAGCGCCTGGATCACCTGGCGCGCTTCGCCGCCGAGCATCAGCCGGACGTGATCTGCCTGCAGGAGATCAAGCTGCCGACCGAGATCTTCCCGGCGGAGGCCCTGACCGAGATGGGCTATCCCCACCACCTGGTGCACGGCCAGAAGGGCTACAACGGGGTTGCCATCGTGTCGCGGCGGCGCTTCACCAAGCCGCGCAAGGCGGTCTGGTGCAAGCGCGACGACTGCCGCCATGTCGCCGTCGACATCGGCGGACTGGAGCTGCACAACTTCTATGTGCCCGCCGGCGGAGACGTTCCGGATCCGGAACAGAACGACAAGTTCGCCCATAAGCTCCAGTTCCTGACGGAAATGGCGCGCTGGGCCAAGAAGGACAAGCTGGGCGAGCGCAAGGCCGTCCTGGTGGGCGATCTGAACGTCGCCCCCCTGGAGAACGATGTTTGGAATCACAAGCGCTTACGGCGCAGTGTCGGCCATACGCCGGTGGAGTCCGAGCATATGGCCAAGCTCTGGGCCGCCGGCGGGCTGATCGACGCGCCGCGCCACTTCATTCCGGAACCGGAACCACTCTACACCTGGTGGGGCTACCGCTTTCCCCAGGCCTTCGCCAAGGACTACGGCTGGCGCCTGGACCACATCCTGGTGACCGAGGCGCTGCGCAAGCGCATGAAAAAGCTGACCATTGCCCGGGAAACCCGGACCTGGGAGAAGCCCTCCGACCATGTGCCGGTCGTTCTGGACCTGAAATGATTTGTCGGCAGAGGTCAGGCGGCGCCCTCAGGCCTTGCGGAACAGGAAGTAGCGGCCCGGCTTGACGCCGGGCGGCAGGTCCAGCGCTTCGGCGCCCGGCCAACCGACGTTCTGGTCCGAGGCCACAATGCCACCAGCCTTGAGAAGCTGCGGCAGGCGCGCGGCGATGAAGGCGGAGAGCCGGGCATCCTGCTCCGGACGGCCGCTGCCGAAGTCGGCATGGACCAGGGCGACTGCGTCGCGAAAGCGCGGCAACACCGCCTCCAGCGTTTCCTCCAGGCTGCCCTCAAACAAATGTTCCGCATCCGGAACGCAATCGGGGTGGGCGGCCACCTTGCGCTCGAAGACGAAGATCTCGCGGCCTTCGCAGCGCTCGCGCAGGTGGTCGTAGGTGCGCCCGTTGCCCAGGCCCAGTTCGAAGACCGGGCCCGGCAGCGCCGCCACCCGGTCCACTGCCAGATCGATGCAGCCGCGCTGCGCCTGCAGGCGGCGGATGAAGCTGTCCAGGCGGCTCATGCCGGGTTTGTTGCGAGACCGGAATGTCTCACCGAAGCGCTCACCCCGCGGCCCGCGCGACGCGGAGCTGGTTGGTGGTCTGCTCCAGGCGATGGGCCAGCACCCGCATGACCTCGACCCCCATCTCCGGGAAGTCCATGATCATGCGGAAGAACAAATCCTTGGTGATCTTCAGGGTGGTCAGCTCATTGGCCGCGACCACCGTCGCCGTGCGCGGGATGTCGCAGAGGATGGCGATCTCGCCGATGATCTCGTTCTCCGAGAGCTGCGCCACCCGCAGCGGGCCGTCGGCGGAGTCGATGACGATGTCGGCGGTGCCTTCCAGAACGATATAGGCCGCATCGCCCATCTCACCCTGATTGAACAGGGTCTGCCCCGACTTGTAGGTCAGCCGTTCGCTGGCGAAGGCCATGAGTTTGAGCTTGGCCGGTTCGATCTGGGAAAAGATCGGAATCCGCCGCAGGATGTCCACTTCTTGATCGATACTCATGGCCCGAATCCTCGCTCTTCAACGCCTGCGCGCCCGCTTGCCGCGAACGCTTTTTTGTTGTGCCTATTCCGCGGCGACCAGCTCTCTGAATGTGGTGCCGCTTTCGTTCAGATCCTGATAGCTGCCGTGCTCCACGAGCCGGCCGTCGCCCATCACCAGGATGGTCTCGAAGCGGCTGGCCAGTTCCGGCCGCTGCAGGGTCCAGATCACCCCGCGCCCGCGGCGCATCTCCAGGATGCGTTCGATGAGGCGGACCTGGCTCGAGCGGTCGAGCACCGAAGCCGCCTCGTTGACGATCAGGATGTCCGGCTGTTTGACCAGCGCGCGGCCGATGGCCAGCTTCTGGCGCTGCGCGGCGGATAGCCGCCCGCCGCCGATGCCGACATTGTAGTCCAGGCCGACCTCGATCACGGTCTGGCGCAGGCCGAGATCGTCGAGCACCTCCGAAAGGGTCTGGCCGATGGTCTCCTCGGCCTTGGCCTGGCCATAGGCGAGGCGGCCGAAAAGGATGTTGTCCTGCAGCGAGGCGGCGGCGTTGTAGGCATCGGCGCGATAGAATTCCACGGCATCGGGGCTTTCCCGCTGCAGGCGCTCGGCCAGGCGCCGGCGCGCGTCGAGCAGCCGTTCCGCCATGGTCTCGTCCACCAGGCCGAGACGGTGGCGCGCCTCGACATACTTGAACGGCAGGCCCAGCAACAGCTGGCAGGCCGCCGCGTCCAGGGCCTTGGTGCCGAGGTTTTCGACCCGAGTGACGATGGTGCGGAATTCGGGCAGGTCGTCGTCGCTGATGAAGCTGAACTGCTCGAAGAAGGGATGGCCCGGTGGCAGATCGGCGAAGATCTCCACCATGGTCTTGGCGATGGTAACGCCCATGGAGACGAAGTCGTCAGTCAGCCCCGCGTCCTTCAGCACCGCGGCCACCGCCGGGTTGGTGGCCAGGACCTCCGATTCGAAGTCGGCCTCCCGCGGCGTCCCGAACAACAGGTTCTCGGCCAGGCTGGCGTTCATGTTGTAGCTGTCGGCCTCGAAGCGCACCACGAGGTCTTCGTTGCCGCTGGTCGCCAGCCGCTCGATGATCGCCGCCCGCGCCGCGAGGATGCCCTCGGCCACCTCCGGCTTGGCCAGGGGATCGATGGTGCCGGTCAGGCCGAAGCGGTAGGCATCGGCCTCCAGGTCCACCGCATCCATGATCTCGATCAGGCGGGCGTTGATGTCCTCCTGGCCGCTGGCGCCGGCGGCCTGGTAGTCGATCCAGTCGGCCTTGATGTCCATCACCGGATTGCCGGCACGGCGGCTCTCGGCGATGTCGGCAGCGCTTGCCGCCTCTTCCGGATCGGCCTCGGCCACCGGAATGTGCTTCAGCCCGTAAAGCAGATTGGCGCGCAGCGAACCGGTGAAGTGATAGGCGTTCTGGCCGACATAGGAGAGCCGCCGCCCGGTGGTCGCCGCCGGCAGCGAGTCGATGTCCTTGCCGCCGATGCGCAGCGACCCGGAGCTCGGCTCGATCAGGCCGGCAAGCAGCAGGCTCAACTGCTCCATGCCGCTGCCGCTCTGTCCGACGATGGCGATGTGCTGTTTGGACGCGGCGGTGAAACTCACCGAACGCAGCAGCGGAATCTCGTTCTCGTCCAAGAGGGTCAGGGCCGAGGCGATGATGTCCCCCTCCAGCGGCGGGCCGGGGTCGTTTTCCGGCGCCTGGCGGCCGGCCTCGATCAGGTTCGGCGGCTGGAACTGGTCGATGACCTGTTCGTACTTGATCTGCACGTCGAGGCGCTGCTGGTCCCAGTTGATCAGCTCCTTGATCGGCGCGGGCAGGTCCTTGTAGGCGGCGATCACCGCCACCAGCGCACCGATGTCGAGATGACCGGTGATCGCCAGCAGGCCGCCGCCCAGGTAAAACAGGAAGGGCGTGATCTGGGCCAGCAGGTTGTTCAGGAACTTGACGAAGAACTTCCGCTGATAGATCTCGTAGCGGATCTTGAAGATCCGCCCCAGGCGCGCGGTGAGGTCGGCGCGTTCGTAGTTCGAGGTGTCGTTGGCATGCACTTCCACCGCGCCGTCGATCAGCTCGCCGATGCGCCCGGCCAGCATGCGCGCGGTCAACTGGCGCTCGCGCCCCAGCACCAGGATGCGCCGGCGCAGGCGCGGAATCAGAAAGGCCTGGAACAGCACGATGCCCGCCGCCACCAGGCCGAGCCAGACCGACTGCACGACGATAAAGATAAGAGCGGTGAGCGCCTGGCCGCCAAGGAATAGCGGTGTCGCGAAGGCGTCGCCGATGAAGCCGCCGAGCGGCTCCACCTCGTCCTTGATCATGGTCGCCATTTCAGACGGTTTCACGCGGCGGATGTGCGGCAGCGGAAAGCGCAGGATGCGGTCGCTCAGCTCATAGCGCAGGCGGCGCAGCAGGCGCTCGCCCATGCGGCCCTTGCGGGTGTTGATGACGAACTTGAAGAGACCGTTGACGATCACCAGCCCCAGGAAGGAGAAGCTGAGGGCCAGCAGCATGTCGGCCTGGGCCAGGTCCAGCCCGCCGAAGAGCTGAACGGTCTCGCCGAAGAGCCCTTCGGAGAACGGAAGGTCGAGTTGCAGAAAGGGCTGGGTCGCGCCCGGACCATCGAAGCCCTGGCCCTGAATGCCCTCGTTGACGATGTCCTTGGGCAGGTTCAGCGAGAAGTAATAGAACGGCAGCGAGACGATGACGAGCATCAGAATGATCAGCTGCTCGCCCCGGCTGTGATGCCATACGTACTTGAATATATTCGGTTCCATAACCCTTACCGACAGAGGCCAAGCGATTGATCTCTCGGTCACCTTCGGCCTTCTCCCCGCGCAACTTAGCCCATGGCCGATAGCGGGTAAACGTTTGCCCAAAGCGCGGCGGCGGGGCTAGGGTCACGCTTTCGTGGGTGGCCTGCGATGGGCCGAGCGGACTTCCGGCGCCGTTGGCGCTGTGTCATAGTCCCGCCCGCAAAGCTGTGCCAAACAGCGCTACTGGGCAAAGTGCGACGAAGGAGACGACCGGGTGCCTGACAGCCGCAAAGGCAAGCGGGTCCTCATCTATAGCCACGACAGTTTCGGCTTGGGACACCTGCGCCGCTGCCGAGAGATTGCCCATACCCTGGCCGAGGCCCACAAGGCCCTGTCGGTGCTGATCCTCTCGGGATCGCCGATCATCGGTTCCTTCGACTTCCGGGCGCGCGTCGACTTCGTGCGTGTGCCCGGGGTGATCAAGCTGCGCAACGGCGACTACACCTCGCTGGCCCTGCACATCGATATCGAGCAGACCATGGCCATGCGCGCGTCGATCATCGAGCACACGGCCAAAGCCTTCGACCCCGACCTCTTCATCGTCGACAAGGAGCCCCTGGGCCTGAGGGGCGAAGTGGAAGCGACCCTCGCCTTGCTGCACGACCGGGGAACGCCCTGTGTCCTGGGGCTGCGCGATGTCATGGACGAGCCCGGCCTGCTGGCGCCGGAATGGGAGCGCAAACAGGTGGCTCCCGCGCTGATGCGCTACTACGACGACATCTGGATCTACGGGCTGCCGCAGATCTGCGATCCGCTGGAAGGCCTCGAGCTGCCGGACTCGGTGCGCAAGAAGATGTCCTACACCGGATATCTGCGCCGCACCCTGCCGGAGGCCAAAGCCCAGGTCGCCCTGGAGAAAATCCAGGACCCCTTCATCCTGGTCACCGTCGGCGGCGGCGGCGACGGCGAGGCGATCATCGACTGGGTGTTGCGCGCCTATGAGAGCGATCCCCACCTGCCCTACCCGGCCCTTCTGGTGCTGGGGCCGTTCATGAACAGCGAAGTTCAGGGCGACCTGCTGGCCCGCGCCGCCAAGCTGGACAAGGTGGAGGCCATCACCTTCGAGGCCCGCATCGAGAACCTGGTGGACCGGGCCATCGGCATGGTCTGCATGGGCGGCTACAACACCTTCTGCGAGGTCCTGTCCTTCGACAAGCGCGCGCTGGTCATCCCGCGCACCGAGCCGCGCATGGAGCAATACATCCGGGCGTCCCGGGCGCAGGAGCTGGGTCTGGTGCAGATGGTGCGCGACGACGGCGTGCGCGACGCGCATCTGATGGCGACCGCGCTGCGCAATCTGCCGCAGCAACGCCAGCCCTCCGAAGTCGTGGTTCCGGGTCTGCTCGACGGGCCGCAGAACGTCGTCCGCCTGGCGGACCACTGGCTGGAGCAAGGCCGCGACGACCTCAGCCTGGCGGAGCCGGTGACCCAGGGCCAGGCGTGACGCAACCCGCCCTTGAAACCGCCAAGACGCCGGCGGGCGAGAGCGCGCCCGCGCCCGACGGGGCGGTCCTGGCCGTGGTCCTGAAGGGCTATCCTCGCCTTTCAGAAACCTTCATCGCCCAGGAATTGCTGGCCCTGCAGCAGCGCGGTTTCCGCCTCCACCTGATCTCGCTGCGCCACCCCACCGACCGCAAGCGCCATCCGGTGCACGAGGAGATCACGGCGCCGGTCAACTACCTGCCCGAATACCTCTACCAGGAACCGCTGCGGGTGCTGCGCGGCTGGCGCCGGGCCCGCGCACTCTCCGGCTACCGGCACGCGCTCCGGACCTTCTTGAAGGACCTTTGGCGCGACCGCACGCCGAACCGGGTCCGACGTTTCGGACAGGCCTGCGTGCTGGCGGCCGAACTGCCGGAGGCGACGGAGCGGCTCTATGCCCACTTCCTTCACACGCCGGCGTCCGTCACCCGCTACGCCGCTTTGATGCGCGGCCTGCCGTGGAGCGTGTCCGCCCACGCCAAGGACATCTGGATCCTGCCGGACTGGGAGAAGCGGGAGAAGCTGGCGGAGGCCGACTGGCTGGTCACCTGCACCGCCTATGGCGCCGAACACCTGCGCAGCCTGGCCCCCGATCCCGGGCGCGTCGCGCTGGTCTATCACGGGCTCGATCTCCAGCGCTTTCCCCCCTCGGCGCAACAGCTCCCCGACCCCGCCGGCGCGCGGGACGGAGGGCGGGCCGCCGATCCCGTGCGGCTGCTCTCGGTCGGGCGGCTGGTGGAGAAGAAGGGCTATGACGACCTTCTGACCGCCCTCGCCGCGATCCCGCCGGACCGCCACTGGCACCTGAGCCACATCGGCGGCGGGCCGCTTGCCGCCAAGCTGAAGCAGCAAGCTACGGCCTTGGGCCTGGACGGGCGCATCGATTGGCTGGGCGCCCAGGCGCAGGAGACAGTGCTTGCACACTACCGCCGGGCCGACCTCTTCGTCCTGGCCAGCCGCATCGCCAGGAGCGGCGACCGCGACGGCCTGCCGAACGTGCTGATGGAGGCGCAGAGCCAGGGGCTCGCCTGTCTCGCGACCCGCGTGGCGGCGATCCCGGAACTGATCAATGACGGCACCAGCGGCGTCCTGGTGCCGCCGGAGGACCCCGGCGCCCTGGGCGATGCCCTGGCCGCCCTGATCGGCGACCCCGCGCTCAGGGCAAAGCTCGCCCGGGCCGGCGAGGCCAGGGTCCGCCAGAATTTTGATATGAAGCGCGGCATCGATGCTTTAGAGAGATTGCTGAGGCCGGAAGGGACCGAAACGTCCGCCGGGGTACTGTAGAGTGCTTATCCGTTAGATTATGCGTATTGCCTTTTATGCTCCGCTGAAACCGCCGACCGCCGCCAACCCCTCGGGGGATCGCCTGATGGCGCGCCTGCTGATGCAGGCGCTGGAGCAGGCCGGTCATGAGGTCAGCCTGGCCAGCCGGTTCCGCAGCCGTGAAGCGGCGGGCGATGAGACACGCCAGGACCGCCTGCAGGCCCTGGGGGAGGGTTTGGCGGCGCGCCTGATTCGCCGCTACAAGGCCCGGCCGCCGCGCCAGCGCCCGCAGCTCTGGTTCACCTACCACCTCTACTACAAGGCGCCGGACTGGATCGGCCCGGCGGTGGCCAAGGCCCTGAAGATCCCCTATGTCGTCGCCGAGGCCTCGGTCGCCTACAAGCGGGCCAACGGGCCCTGGTCGCGCAGCCACCGCGCGGTGCTGCAGGCCCTGGAACAGGCGGCCGCCGTGGTCACCCTCAATCCGCTGGACGCCAAGCTGATCCCCGACCAGGACAAGGTACGGACCCTCAAACCGTTCCTCGACACCGCGCCCTACGACGCCGTGCGGCCGCTGCGCCAGGACTACCGCGAGGCGCTGGCGGCGGAACAGCACCTGGACCAGGAGATGCCCTGGCTGCTGGCCGCGGCGATGACCCGGCCCGGCGACAAGCTGGCCTCCTATCAGCAACTCGCCCAGGCGCTGCGCGCGATCCCCGACATGCCCTGGCAACTGGTGGTCGCCGGCGAGGGCGAAGCCTACGAGGAGGTCCGCCAGGCCTTCGCCTGGGCCCTGCCCGAGCGGGTGCGCTTCCTCGGTCTGGTCCAGCCGGAGGTCATGCCGGCGCTCTATGCCGCCTGCGACGTGCTGGTCTGGCCGGCGGTCAACGAGGCCTTCGGCATGGCCCTGCTGGAGGCCCAGGCCGCGGGCCTGCCGGTGGTCGCCGGGCGCAGCCCGGGCGTGGAATCCATCGTCGAGGAGGGCGTCACCGGCTATCTCTGCGATCCCGGCCTGGCGACCTTTGCCGCCAGCGTCCGCGAGATGCTCACCCAGGCCGCAAGCCGCAGCGCCATGGGCGAGGCGGCGCCCCGGGTGATCGCCGAGAACCACAGCCTGCTGGCCGCCGCCCGCCGCTTGAACAGCATCCTGGAAGAAGCGAGCCGTCGGTGACGACGCTGCTGCTGATCCGCCATGGCCCGACCGAATGGAACGAGCAGGGGCGGATCCAGGGTCGCAGCGACCCGCCGCTTTCCGAGGCCGGACGCCAAGAGGTGCAGGACTGGCGGCTGCCGGAGGCGGAGGCGGATGCCGAGTGGCTGTGCAGCCCGCTCAAGCGCGCGCAGCAGACCGCGGAGATCCTGCGCGGCCAGGCCGTGGCCGGGGACCAACGTCTCATCGAGGCCGACTGGGGCGCCTGGGAGGGTCGGCGCCTGGAGGACCTGCGCGCGTCCGGGGGCCCAGTCATGGCGGAAAATGAGGCCCGGGGGCTGGATTTTCAGCCGCCGGGAGGCGAGAGTCCCCGGGCGGTGCAGGAACGGCTGATGCCCTTGCTGAGTGCGCTTGCCACCAGGCCAAAGCCTGTCGTGGCGGTCACTCACAAGGGTGTGATCCGCGCGGTCTATGCCCTTGCCAGCGGTTGGGACATGCGCGACAAGCCGCCGGTGAGGCTGAATTGGACCTGCGCCCACCGCTTTGCCCTGGCGCGGGACGGACGGCCTGCGCTTGCGGCGCTCAACATTTCCCTAGGTCCGGTGTAACCGAAGGAACGGCGCGGAATCAGATCGGTGGCAGGCGAGGCGGCAGTGAACCAGGCGGACCAAGAGCGCTGTGATGTGCTGCTCTATGTTCAGCACCTGCTGGGCATCGGCCATATCCGGCGCGCGGCGGTGCTGGCCCGCGCTTTCCAGCGTGCCGGGCTGAAGGTGGTTTTCGTCACCGGCGGACTGCCCATCGGCGAGCTGGGCCTGCCGGGGGTCGAGGTGGTGCAGCTCCCCCCGGCGCGCGCGCAGGACGAGCACTTCGCGGTCCTGGTGGACGAGCACGACCGGCCCATCGACGAAGCCTGGATGGCGCGGCGGCGCGAGCTGCTGCTGGCGGTCTATCGCCGCTGCCGGCCGCGGGTGGTGATGATCGAGCTCTATCCCTTCGGCCGCCGCAAGATGCGCTTCGAGCTGGAGCCGCTGATCGCCGAGGCGCGCGCCGCGGACCCCCCGGCCTTCATCGCCTGTTCCCTGCGCGACATCGTCAACCGGCCGGAGCGCCCGGAGAAGGCGGCCTGGATGGCGGAGACCTTCCGCCGCGATTTCGACTTCGTCTACGTCCACGGCGATCCCCAGTTCTTTCGCCTCGAAACCAGCTATCCCGAAGCCGCCGAACTCTCCGACCGTCTGCACTACACCGGCTATGTGACCGAAGCCGGGCGCAGCCTGCCGCCGCCGCAGGCCGACGATCCGGAGGCCGGCCACGGCGAGGTCCTGGTTTCGGTGGGTGGCGGTGCGGTGGGCAGCCACCTGGTGCAGGCCGCCCTGGCCGCCAAGCCGCTGACCCCCCTGGCCGAGGCTCCCTGGCGGGTGCTGATCGGCCCCAACCTGCCGGAGGCGAACTTTCAGGCGATCATGGCCGCCGCCCCGCCGGAGGTGACGGTGCAGCGCGCGCGCAGCGACTTCGCCCTGCTGCTCACCCGGGCGCGCCTGTCCATCAGCCAGGGCGGTTACAACACCCTGATGGAGGTGATGGCGGCCGGTCTGCCCGGCGTGGTGGTTCCCTTCGCCGGGGGCACCGAGACGGAACAGACCCTGCGTGCCGGGCGTCTTGCGGAACAGGGCTATCTGACCGTGGTCGACGAGGCGGAGCTGAGCGAGACCACCCTGGCCGCGGCCATCGAACGGGCGCTGAAGACCCACGAGGCGAAACCGTCCATCCCCTTCCGCACCGACGGCGCCGAGGAAACCGCGCGCCATCTGATCCAGCTTCTGGCCCGCCAGACCGACGCCGAAGAAGCGCTGTCATGACCGATTGGTCGGCGGTGGAGCGGGAGCTGGACGCCTGGGCCGACGCCGGGCGGACCGCGACCCTCTGGTGGCGCGACGACGATGCCGGCACAGTGACACCGCCCCTGGAGCGGCTGCTCACATTGGCCGCGCGCTGCGGCCAGCCCCTCGCCCTGGCGGTCATTCCCGCCGATACCGACGCGGCCTCGGCGTCCTGCCTGGCCGAGGTCGATCACCGGGTGCAGGTGCTGC
>NZ_JANQOI010000023.1 GCF_028289705.1 Pelagibius sp. | reverse complement strand
TAGAAGCTGGTGGTTGTCACCGGGGCCAGGCTGCCGGCCCGCCGCGCACCTTCGGGGCCGGCTTGAACCGCCCCGAAGCTCTGGGCCGCATCGGCGATCAGCAGTATCTCCTCCGCTTGCGCCAGCTTGCGGATCGCCGGGTAGTCGGCGGGCCGGCCGAAGAGGTCGACCGGGATCACCGCCCGGGGCCGTAAGCGCCCGGCCTGCCGCACCGCTGCGATCTGCGCCTGCAGTTGGGCCGGGTCCATGTTCAGGCTGTCATCGTCGATGTCGACGAAGACCGGCGTGGCGCCGCAGAGGGCGACAGCACCGGCCGTCGCCGCGAAGGTGAAGGCCGGCACGAAGACCGCGTCACCCGGGCCCACACCGAGGGCCATCAGGGGGATCACCAGGGCTTCGGTGCCGTTGGCCACGGTGATCGCATGCGCAACGCCGGTGTAGTCGGCGAGCCGCGCTTCCAGCTCCGTCACCTCCCGGCCGAGGATGAAGTCGCCCCGCGCCAGGACGGCGTTCATGCGCGCGTGGATCGCCTCGCCCAGCGCGGCCATCTGCCTTTGTACGTCGACCAGGGGAACCGGCGGCATCCCTACCGGATCGGGACTCGTTGCCATCCGCCGTGAGCCTATCCGCCGGCCTGGCGGCTGAGCGCCGGATCGCTGTTGGCTTCCATGACGAAACGGGCGTGGGCCTTCAACTCGCGGGTGGCGATGAGCGCCGCTTTCAGGGCTTGCCGACCCTCCTCTCCGCCGACGATCGGCCGCCTGCCTTCGCGTACGCAGTCGATGAAACTATCGATCTCGCGCTTCAGGGCGTCGACCTCCTCGAAACTCTCTTCGACGATGTCGACGGCGGTACCCTGGGCTTCGCCGTTGGCCTTGCGGGCGATGATCAGGGTCTGGGCGTCGAAGTTCACACTCAGATAGCTGCTCGGCTGGAAGATCCGCATGCGCCGCTCGGTCTTGAAGCTGATGCGGCTGGCGGTGATGGTGGCAATGCAGCCGTTGGCGAACTTGACCCGGGCCGAGCAGATGTCCTCGTGGTCGGTGAACACCGGCGCCCCCGCCGCGTCGATGGAGGTGATCGGGGAATCCACCAGCGACAGCACCAGATCGATGTCGTGGATCATCAGGTCGAGCACCACGTTCACGTCGGTGCTGCGGCCGCTGAAGGGGGTGATGCGCACGGAATCGATATAGAGCGGCCGGCCGGCATGGCGGCGCAGCGATTCGGCGACGCCGGAAAAGCGCACGAGGTGGCCGACCTGTAGGATACGGTTCTGGGCGCGGGCCAGGGCAATCAGGGCATCGGCGGTGGCCAGGCGGTCGGTGATCGGCTTTTCGACCAGCACATGGATGCCCGCGTTCAAGCAGTCCTTGGCCACCTCGAAGTGGGCATGGGTGGGCACGGCAATGGTCACGGCCTCCACCTTGCCGAACAACTCGCGGTAATCCGAAACCGCAGGCACGCCAAGATCCTCGCCGACCGCGGCGGCGCGCGCAGAGTCGATGTCGGCGACGGCGACCAGCGTTGCGGCCTTGGAGGCGGCAATCTTTTGCGCGTGATAGGTGCCGAAGTGCCCTGTTCCGATCACGGCCATCGGCAGTTTATCTGACATAAAGGGACCTCCTGGCCCGAACGTGCTTCCTGCCCCGGTGAGGTGGCCAGTCTTTGCGGACTCGATTCCCCGCTGCCCTGAATTGGGACCATTGTTTGCGCTAATCAAGCCATTGTCCACGGCGGATTGGGGGGCGGGGACCCTGCTTGTTTGGCCCAGGGTACCGGGATTCCGGTGAATCCGCCGGGGTGCTGGCGTCCGGGGACGCAACAGGCTATGGGAATGTATGCTGGATGCGCGCCTCAGGACCGTGATCGACCCACCGCTCGACCGAATCGGCCGCTGGCTTGCGCGGCTGGGGGTGACCGCCAACGCGATCACCCTGGCGGGCTTTGCGGTGGGCATCTGTGCCTGGGCCATGCTGGCGCTGCACAACTACTGGTGGGCTCTGGCGCTGATCCTGCTGAACCGTCTGGCCGACGGCTTGGACGGGGCGGTGGCGCGCCATGCCGGCGTCACCGATCTCGGCGGTTACCTCGATATCGTCCTCGACTTCCTGTTCTATTCGGGAGTGGTCTTTTTCTTTGCGGTCGGCCGCCCGGAAGAGGCTCTGGCGGCGGCCTTTCTGATCTTCTCCTTCATCGGCACCGGGGCCAGTTTCCTCGCCTTTGCGACCCTGGCCGCCAAGCGCGGCGTCACCACCGCGGCCCGCGGCAAGAAGTCGATCTACTATCTCGGCGGCCTGACCGAGGGCAGCGAGACCATCGGACTGTTCGTGGCGATCTGCCTCTTTCCCGATCTTTTCGCCTGGTTCGCCTGGATCTTCGGCGGGCTGTGCTGGCTGACCACGGCGGTGCGCATCTACTCCGCGGCAGAGACCTTCAAGAACTGAGCGAACCCTAGAGTTCGTCACCATTGCCGGAAGGACCGGAATCATGGCCATCAAGAGCTTCAATCCCCCGGATGTCTGGGCGCCCTTCGGCGCCTTCTCCATGGGTGTCGTCCAGGGCGAGGGACAGGTGGTCCACTTAAAAGGCCAGGTCTCCCTGGACGCGGCAGGCCAGATCGTCGGCCGCGGCGACATGCAGGCGCAGGTCCGCCGCACCCTGGAGAACATTCAGGCGGTGCTTGGCCATGTCGGCGGGCGCATGGAGGATATCCTCTCGCTGACCCACTACGTGACTGACATGGAGCGCTTCATGGCGGCGGGGGAGGTCCGCCGCGCCTTCTTCGCCGAGCCCTTTCCCGTTACCACCACCATCCAGGTGGTGCGGCTCTACGATCCCGAGCTGATGGTGGAGATCACTGCCCTGGCGGAGATTCCCAGGGACCGTTTCAGGGACCCGGCGCCGTAGCGCCGCGCCGACCGCCCCCACAGCAGTTTCGACAAGCTTAAGGCTTTTGCGCTAAGAGGGCCCCCTATGTGTGGGGTCGTCGCCATGTTGTCGCGGGATGGACCGGTCTCGGCGGAAGCGCTGGACCGTGCCGTGGCGCGCCTTCACCACCGCGGGCCCGACGGCCGGCAGTGCTGGCTGGCGACGCAGGGCGGCATCGGTCTGGGCCACGCCCGTCTCAGCATCATCGATCTGGAAACCGGCGCCCAGCCCATCGCCAACGAAGACGCGCGCATCCGCATCGTGGTCAACGGCGAGTTCTACGACTACGAGCGCATCCGGCGAGATCTGCTGCGCGGCGGCCACCGCTTCCGCACCCAGTCGGACAGCGAGATCGCCCTGCACCTCTACGAGGATCTCGGCCTCGGCTGCCTGCAGCATCTGCGCGGCGAGTTCGCCTTCGTGATCTGGGACGAGACGCGGGACAGGCTGATCGCCGCCCGCGACCGCTACGGCATCAAGCCGCTGTACTATAGCCTGCACGGCGGCTGCCTCTACGTGGCTTCGGAAATGAAGGCCCTCTTCGCCGCAGGCGTGCCGGCACGCTGGGATGCGCAGAGCGTCTATCTCGGCCAGGCGCTGCGCGGACCGCAGCGCACGCCGTTTGAGAACGTCTTCGCGGTGCCGCCGGGCCACTATCTGCTGGCCGAGAGGGACGGCCTGGAACTGGTCCAGTACTGGGATGTGGACTATCCGCGGGAGGAAGAAGAGCTTCCCTACAGGTCGGAGGCGGATCTGGTGCGCGGCTTCCGGGCGGTGCTGGAGGAGGCGGTGCGCCTGCGCCTGCGCGCCGACGTGCCGGTCGCCTGCTACCTCAGCGGCGGGCTCGATTCCTGCGCCATCCTCGGCCTGGCGGCGCGGCACCGCAGCGATCCGATCCAGACCTACACCATCGGGTTCGAGCACGAGGACTACGACGAGCGCGGCATCGCCCGCGAGATGGCGGCTCTGGCGGGGGCGGCGTTCACGCCCATCGCCCTGCGGCAGGACGATCTCGCCGACAACTTCTCCGATGCGGTCTTCTATTCCGAAGGGGTCTGCGCCAACGCCCACGGCATCGCCAAGTACCTGCTGAGCCGGGCGGTGCGGGATGCCGGCTTCAAGGTGGTGCTGACCGGTGAGGGCGCCGACGAGGTCCTGGCGGGCTACCCGCACCTCCGGGTGGACAACCTGCTGCATCAGAGTGCGGAACGGGGCCGGGAGGAGACGCTGCGCCTGCTGACGGAACTCGGCGAGACCAACGCGGTTTCCATGGGCCTGATGTTCCCCGGGCCGGGCGCTAGGGGCTCGTCCCTGATGCAGCGGCGGCTTGGCTTCATCCCCACCTGGCTGTGGCCCCACTTCACCCGGCTGACCTATATGCGCGGGGTCTGCCCGCCCGACTACCTGGAGGCCTTCGTCGGCCGCGACCCGGCAGCCTTCCTGCTCGGGAATCTGGATATCGAGGGCCGGCTGCAGGGGCGCCATCCGGTCGATCAGGCCCTTTATCTCTGGGCCAAGACAATGCTGCCGAACTACATCCTCGCCACCCTCGGCGACCGCATGGAGATGGCCCATTCCATCGAGGGGCGGCTACCCTTTCTCGACCACGCAGTGGGAGAGTTTCTCCAGCGCACCCCTCTAGACCTGAAGATCCGCGGCGTGACCGAAAAGTACATCCTGCGCGAGGCCACCCGCGACCTCGTCACCGAGGCCGTCTATCGCCGCCAGAAGCATCCCTTCCTCAGCCCACCCCTGGCGCTCACCTCCGGCGGCCGGCTGATCGAGCTGGTGCGCGACACCCTGTGCAGCGAAGCCGCCGCCGCGGTTCCCTTCCTGAAAACCGAGAACCTCCGCCGTCTGGCCGACTCCCTGCCGACGCGGACCCCGGACGAACTGCTCGCCATCGACGGACAGCTCATGGTGCTGGTCAGCACCATCTTCCTGCACCAGCGCATGGGGGTGGAGGGATAAGTGGACGGGTCCGCCCTCCGCCCGTGTCCACGGCTGCCCGGAATTTCTTTTCTCTGTTTGGCGGACGGCTCTTTGCGGAGAGGGTGTCACCCCCACCCCATCCCTCCCCCGTCGAAAGGGGGAGGGGGAAGCTATTGAGGCGGCTGAGAAAATCTCCTCCCCCCTTGACGGGGGGAGGTTGGGTGGGGGGTGAGCCACGCACTCGATGGCAGCCTGCTTTCCTCGATTCTGACCTTAACCCGGACTGCCGTGACCCGCGTCAGAGAGTGACGCTCAGCACCAGCCTGAGGGCGATCAGCGCCAGGAGGACCAGGATCAGGCGGTCGAAGGTTTCCTTGGCGATGAAGCGGGCGAGGTAGTTGCCCAGCGGCATGGCGGCGACCAGGGGCAGGATCGCCGCGGCGCTGAGCAGGGCGCGGGTCGGCGTCAGCACGCCCCAGGCCGCCAGCAGCGGGATCTGCACCATCGACATCGCGGCGAAAAAGACCGAGATCGTCGCGATGAAGGCGGCGCGCTCCATCTGCACCGCGTTGAGAAAGGTGATGGAGACCGGCGCCGAGACGCCGACCGCGCCCTGCAGGATGCCGCCGGCAAAGCCGGCCGGTGCCGCCAAACGCGTTGCTAGGCCGAGTCCGAGCGCCCAGTCGGGCCGCGCCAGCCGGAAACCGATGTAGAGGAAGACGGTCCCGGCCACGCCCAGCAGCAGGGCATCCGAGGGCAGCCCCACCAGCATGGCGGAGCCGACGCCCGCCCCCGCGGCGCCGGCCAGGGCAAAGCCCCAGGTCAGGCCGGGGGTGAGTTGGTGCCTGCGGAAGCGCCAGCCCTGCCAGGTGTTCGCCATCAGGCTCGGCAGGGTGAAGATCGCCACCGCCAGCGGCACGTCGTAGAGCATGGCCAGCAGCGGCACGGCGAGAATCGGCGCGCCGGCGCCCGTCGCGCCCTTGAGCACGCCGCCGAGGGCAAGCCCGAGGGCGCCGAGGAGAATGCCTGTCCAGTCCATGGCCCCCTTATGGGATACCGCGGCGCAAAGGTCCAGAAAGGGGAGCGGGCCGGTTTCTTCCGAACCTCAACGTCTCTAGCATGGAACCCGCCCTCCTGTAGTGGCAGGGCACTCGCATGTGGGCGGAGAGAGATTTCCTCGTGTTTCGAGACGGCCTTTCAGGCCTCCTCAACATGAGGAAATCCCACCACCGGGATACTCCCTCATGCTGAGGAGGCCGCGCAGCGGCCGTCTCGAAGCATCTGGCCGCCATATGCACTCGCTCTGCCGCTGCGGGATGGCATCTACGCAGAGTCGGGGAAGGCAGGTTTGACATGCTTGAGATCGAAGCGCCGCCGCAACTGGTGCTGACCATCGACATGCTGGCGGTGATCGTCTTCGCCGTCTCCGGCGCGCTGGTGGCCTCGCGCAAGCGCCTCGATATCGTCGGCTTCATGTGGCTGGCGGTGCTGACCGGCGTCGGCGGCACCGTCCGTGACTTGCTGCTAGACGTGCCGGTGTTCTGGATGGTCGCGCCGCACCACGTCATCGCCTGTCTGGTGACGGCGGTGGCGGTGCACTTCACCGCGCACCTGGTGGAATCCCGCTACCGGGTGCTGCTGTGGTTCGACGCCCTGGGCCTCGCCCTGGTGACCGTGGCCGGCACCGCCAAGGGCCTCGACAGCGGCACCGGCGTGCTGGTCGCGGTGGCCATGGGCGTGATCACCGGCACCGTCGGCGGCATCGTGCGCGACCTCGTTGGCAACGAGCCCTCGGTGATCCTCAGGCGCGAAATATACGTGACGGCGTCCGGGCTCGGCGCCTGCAGCTACGTCGTGCTGGCCGAACTGGGCCAGCCGGGGTTAGTCGCGGCTGTGGCCGGCGTGCTCGTTACCTTCGCCGTGCGCGGCCTCGCCATCACCTACAACTGGTCCATGCCCGCCTACCGCCACCGCCCCGGCCGCACGATGGCGGAGATCGAGGAGCTGAGGAAGTAGGGGGGAGATGCGATGAGCGCGACAAATCGCTATCCGGTTCCGAAGCAGAAGCCGTTGGCCAGTAGGTGATCGACAGAGTCAGACATTGATCAGGGGGAGGTCAGGTCAGCCAGCAGGAGCTTCGAAAGGGCCAGTGCAAGGGTGGCGCCCACCTCAGCCTGGAGTAAGTCTGTCGCCCGCGATGAAGGCAGATGACCTGCTCGCCAAAGCTCACGGTTTGTCAGTTAATTCTCGCCGATCGGACTCGCCCCTGACCTAGTTTCGGCTAGTTCTTCTTGGATAGGTCCTCTTCAACATAGCGGACAATTGCCTCCAAGAGGACTTCACGGGGGAACTCGTTCCGCGTTACCAAGGTCTTGGCGACTGTTGGCGTATTTCTGGAGAAGGGAAGTATGACGGCCCAGTGATCGGCACGAACGTAGCCCAGAATTGTACTCCCCGGAATAACCGCGTCAGAGAAGATTGTTTGGCTATCATTTCTGGGATCCACTTGTGACAATACTGCGTGAAATGGCTTCAAGACCGCCGAGATCTGTGAGGGCTTCGGGTAATTCACCAATGAGTAGAGGTGAATATCGGCTTTCGGAAGATCTATCAGAAGAAGGTCTCTGTGTTGTGCCAACCAAGCCATGCGCCGACCTCGGCTCAAGTCCTTTATCGCCTCTTTGTCTCCGGGTTCGCAGGCTGCTAGGGGCAATCGTTCGGCAGCGGTACCGAGCAGAGTGTTCTGGAAACCATCGGCCAGCGGTGTGCCGCTGACGACACCGGCAACACTGACGACGCCTGATATGTAGGGCCTGATATCGGGAAACCGGGAAAGGGCCGTGAGGACATCAGGCAAACCCTTGGAATATGCGATTAACAAGATCTTCTGGCGATTAGGCTTTTTCGAATCGCGAACGTAATCAGCGATGACTTTGGCGTTGTGTTGTGAGCCAAATCGACCTTTGACATCGATGATACCTGTCGTGAAGCCAAGGCTCTCGATGTGATCCCGAGCGTGCTCGAAGGGAGGTGCCTCTTCAATCACGCACTCTCCGAAGATGCCGGGTACGACCACTGTACGGAAGCTGGAGCGCGACTGCCCCAGAAAGACCGAGTTTTTCGAGGAAGGAGGTTCATCTCCTAGATCCGCAAGAGCCTCCTCGCAAGGCCGATCCTCGGGAAGGTCTCTTCCGTGGTCCTCGCGAATGGCGCAGTAAATCTCGCGAAATCTTGCCCGACCATCTTTTGCCGGAAGATAGACCGCTGGCAGTAGAGCTTGCGGTACCTTATCAGTTGTATTCTTCAATAGCGGTGGCGTACAGGAAGCCAACAGCATGACGCTCAAGGCTATCTGAACAGAAAGAAGCGTGTGCGTGCAGCCGATCAGCATCTGTGTACTTTGTTATTCGATTTGCAAACGAGGCGGTTCTGTATTCAGACAGGTATTATTGCATGATTATCGGAATCAGGAATCTTATGCTGAATGGTGAGAGATTTATCCCAAAAAGATATGTATTCTTCTCGAGCACTCATCTTCCAAGGTTCTCACGCGTCAACCTTGAAGCCCAATTCTGTAAGGCCGTCGAGTATGAGATACTGTATCTTCTACTTTACCTTTGCAGGAGGCAAGTTGTCTACTTTGATTTAAGATCACTGACCAGTTGTTTGTGGGTGGCTCGACAATGTAGAAGAGCAATTGATCCTGTCGGCCGTTTCTCAGCTGAGTTCAGACAAGCTTGTTTCCGCACTGACTACCAGAGTGTCAAAAGCAGGAAGGAGTGCCACCGGATCAAACAAACACCGGCCGACCCCGATTGGCGAGCCAATAGTGTTCTTTGACTGAGGTTCTACGCCATCACCGCTGAGGTGGCATCGTCTTCGGCTACCGCAAAGGAAGGCCAAGAAAGCTGCAACTGTGCTGAACGGCGCGAAGCGTATGTCATGCGGTCCTTGGGCGGGACCGCATGACATCGCTCCTGACCGATGCCCGGGAGGCTACTGGGCAGGCTACTGGGCAGGTTACTGGGCGCCGATGGTCACGCCGGCAGGCGCAGAGGCTTCAAGGCTTGCGTCGGCGACGCTGCGGATCAGCGGCCAGTTGTTCTCCGCACCGCGGATGAAACCGGGCACATCCTCTTTCCAGCGCGCCTGAATGTTCTTGTTCAGGTTCAGATAGAGCTTGCCGTCGACAACAGCCCAGGCATTGGGGTCGCCATCGAACTTGCGGCCCATGGCCGTGCCGAAGGCGCAGTATCCGCCGTACTGCGGGGCGTAGAGCGCCGGGTCGGCGGCAAAGGTGTCGCGGTGCTCTGCAGAGGCAAAGCGATAGGTGGCGCCCTCGTATTGCGCGGTAAAGCGATCGTTACCGACCACCGGCTTTCCCTGGGTGAAGTAAGCCACGACGTCATAGCCATGCACGGCGTAGCCTTCCACGATGTTGACCTCGGTCTCCGCCGTGGCGAGCCCTGCCGTGGCCGGCACGACGGCCAGAGCCAGACCTGCCGACAGCAGAGCATTGCGAAGTGCTTTGGTGACAATGGACATTGCAATTTCCTTCCGCTGGGTTCATTGACCGATGGGCCGGGACAGGCGCCAGGGCGCCAAATTCCGTCCGTCACGGAAGATTTAAGTCATCAGGTGTGATCATTTGTCCGAAAAAGCACGCAGTTCGTCCGAAGAGACGGCCGTCTTTCCGCTGCTGAACCGTCGAAGCTTCAGCGCCAGCGTCTTCTTTTCCGGATCGCTCTGCGGGGGCTCGGACCACAGCGCCAAGGACGCCCAGATGCATCTGCATCTGCTGCGGCGTGGATCGCTCTGCCTGCAGACCCTGGGCGGCGGCGCCAGGCAGATCGACCGGCCGAGCCTCATCTTCTTCCCCCGCGCTCAGGATCACCGGCTGGAAGCCAGGGAACTGCCGGGGGCCGAACTGGTCTGCGCGCGCCTGACCTTCACCGGCCCTGAAGCCGAGCTTCTGCTGCTCGGCTTGCCCGACCTGCTGGTCATCCCGCTCGATGCGCCAATCGGTCTGGGCCCGGTGGTCGAGCGTCTGTTCGATGAAGCCTTCACGCCCGCCTTCGGCCATGACGCAGCCGTCGATCTGATTGCCGAACTGTTGCTCGTCATGTTGCTGCGCCATTGCATCGCGGAGGGTCTGACGGAGGGCGGACTGCTGGCGGGCCTGGGGGATGCCAAGCTCGCCCGGGCTCTCGTTGCGATGCACGATCGCCCGGCGGAGGATCTGAATATCGAACAATTGGCGGCGATCGCGGGCATGTCGCGTTCCAACTTCGCTGCCGCCTTCAAGCAGCGGGTTGGTACCTCGCCCGGCGACTATCTCGCCACCCTGCGCCTGGCCCTTGCCAAACAGGCCCTGCTGCAGGGCACCTCCTTGAAGACTGTGGCTCCGCTGGTCGGTTACAGGAGCGCCACCGCTTTGGCCCGTGTCTTTCAGCGGCAGTTCGGCTGCGGCCCGCGTGACTGGCTGGCGCAGCAGCAACGAAGCGCCGATCCTGGCGACGGCTGATCCGGCCCGACGCTCGCCCGGCTCAGCCGTCCGAAAATCAAAGGCCCCGCCGGAGCCAACCGACGGGCCTTCGCTTCGTTTGGTGCGCTGCGCTATTCCGCTGCCGCCGACGCAGCCCGTTCTGGCGACGCCCAAGGCCTTGGCGCCCTGCAGGGAGAGGTTCAGGTCCTTCTGGTGCAGCTCGAATCGGACAACAGGTCCGTCCCCAAGCGGCTTCGGAGCCTGACAACGACAAGGCAACACAAGGCCGATACCATTAGGAAAACGGTTGCCGGCTCGGCAACACGCGTCAGCCTAACTGAGCCTGCGCCTCCCGCTGTCCAGTTGTTCAGGTTTGCAAAATCGCCGTCGAGAAGACCGGGAAAGATGATGTTGTCGAGCAGCACCGAGGAACCCGCCGGTCCGTCGATCTGGAAGGTAAGAAGCAGGTCGTCCATGCCCAAAAGGGAGGAGTCGTCGATCTCAAAGTATGCGCGCAGGAATTCGGAAGAGATACTGACTGGCGCTTCCAGGAGGCGACCGACCGGACTGCCGTCGATCAGTACGGAAAGCGCACCGGTGGTCGTCGTAAACCTGTAGTCGAAGACGATATTGAAGGGATCATTGGGGAGGTCCACGGTCTGACTCAAGATCGCAGGCGATCCGGCTACCAGTTGGACAACATTGCCAAGAGGTGCCCCACCGCTTGCGTTCCAACTGATCCAGTTGGAAGAACGAGTGGAGGTGAATCCGGAAGTGTCGCTTTGCTGAACGATAATGCGGATGGCGTAGTTGACGTTTGGCGAGAGGCCGGCAAGTTGAACGCTTGCTGCACTGGATCCCAGATTTATGGGCGACTGGCCGCTTAAGATCTGGTTGGTGTCGTCGTTCCACAGTTCATAGCGAACTTGCGACACTGTGGGCCCCGTCGTGGGCAGATTCCAGGTCACAGTCGGTGAGGCCGGTGGCCCGGATACCGCAAGATTCCTGACGAGCTCCATTTTTGGCACCCCGTTGCGATCAGGAGTGCTCAGGACAAGCTGGTCGGCGCCGTTTTGGAGGACAATCGTCCACGGACCAAGGAGATTGCTCGACTGGGCGGTGGCATAGGAATACTCTACACCGAACAACCCCGGCCTTCCGCCGCCAGCCAGGTTCCGCAGGTTCTCGAAGGTGCCGGTCGCATCGTTTGTGGCGGAAGCAGTCGTCCCCTGGGTCCCATCCGGCACGACACCTGAAACGCCTATACTGAAGGTCTCCCCAACCCCGGTGCCTACCGTGTTTGATGTTTCATTGTCACGGATGGCAAAAGGAAAGGCATTCGTGATGGGTGTGGCCTGGGCCGAAAGAGAAGCGCAAACTCCAAGGATCAGCAGCAACGATGCTGCCCAACAATGATAATGGCGCGGCATTAGGGCCCCCGTCTTCTGCAGTGCGCCTCCAAATTCCCCGACGATATATCCCTTGAATTAATACTGTACCACAGAATCCTAAGTTCAGCGAATCACACATCTCGAGACGAAGTTCAGTCTGTCGATAGAAGGACAGGTAACCTTGTCAAAGACGAAGATCTAGATCGCTAAATTGGTTTTGTGGTTCTGAGTTCGAGTTCTAAGAGGTCTGAAATAGCGGTGAGATGAGAAGATTCCAGTTGTGACGGTTCGAGGCAAACCGGTGACATTCCGATTTGAGAACCTAGAGCGGATCATGTTTAGACGGAAACACTTTGGTGTTTGCGTCTAAACATGTGAATCCGCTCTACACTCGAGAATTAGAGCAGATTCACCAGGCTCGATGGATCGCTCCCGCGATTCCATCGAGCCAGGATCTGCTCTAGTGCTTGTGGGACGCGATCAGTTGGAAACAAAAGTCGGTTGAAACGAAAGAGGCCCGCCGGAACTAACCGGCGGGCCTTCGCGTTGTTTTGCGCGGGAGCCTATTCTGCGGCAGCGGAGGCTGCGCCTTCTTCGGCGACCGGGTGGGCGGCCATCAGTTCCAGCGCCTTCACCATGGCAGAGTGGTCCCAGGCGGCGCCGCCGTTGGCTTTGCAGGTGTTGAAGAGCTCCTGCGCGGTGGCGGTGTTGGGCAGGGCGACGCCGAGGGCCTTGGCGCCCTGCAGGGCGAGGTTCAGGTCCTTCTGGTGCAGCTCGATGCGGAAGCCGGGGTCGAAGGTACGCTTGATCATGCGCTCGCCGTGGATCTCCAGGATGCGCGAGGTGGCGAGGCCGCCCATCAGGGCCTGGCGCACCTTGGCCGGGTCGGCGCCGGCCTTGGAGGCGAAGACCAGGGCCTCGCCCACGGCTTCGATGGTCAGCGCCACGACGATCTGGTTGGCGACCTTGGTGATCTGGCCGGCGCCCGAGGGCCCCACCAGGGTGATGTTCTTGCCCATCAGCTCGAAGATCGGCGTCGCCTTGGCGAAGGCCGCCTCGCTGCCGCCCACCATGATGGTGAGGGAGGCCGCCTTGGCGCCGACCTCGCCGCCGGAGACCGGCGCGTCGAGATAGTCGCAGCCGAGCGCCGCGATCTTCTCGGCGAAGTCCTTGGTCTCGATGGGGGAGATCGAGCTCATGTCGATCACCAGCTTGCCGGCGCTGAGCCCGGCGGCGACGCCGCTCTCGCCGAACAGCACCGCCGCCACCTGGGGCGTGTCCGGCACCATGGTGATGACGATCTCCGCCGCCTCGGCCACCGCCCTGGCGGAGTCGAGCACCGTCAGGCCCTTGCCCAGCAGGTCGTCCGGCGCCGGCGTGCGGTTGACGGTGCTGAAAAGCTCGTGCCCGCCGTCGAGGAGATGGCCGGCCATGGGCGCGCCCATGATGCCGAGGCCGATGAATCCGATCTTTGCCATGTCTTTGCGTTCCTTGTTCTCTTGATTCTGTCGCGGGGCCTTAGAGTCTGATTCGAAATGAATGATTTGATGTCAACGCCTTGCCAACGTTGCCCCTCCTCAGGCCGTCACCCTCGGGCTTGTCCCGAGGGTCCATGGAAGGACCGAGTCCCGGACCTCCATGGATTGCCGGAACAAGTCCGGCAATGACGGTTCGGGAAGCCCGAAGGTAGGAAACCTTTGCCGGACAAAGCATCATTTTGCGGCGGGTCCTTGGGGCGCAGCCTACTCGGCCGCGGCGCTGGCGGCGAGATAGGGCTTCAGCCAGCCGAGGCCCTCGGAGGTGCCGGCCTTGGGTTTGTACTCACAGCCGATCCAGCCCTCGTAGCCAAGGCGGTCGACGGCCTCGAAGACGAAGGGATAGTTGATCTCCCCGCTGCCGGGCTCGTGGCGGCCGGGGTTGTCGGCAAGCTGCATGTGGGCGATTCGCAGCAGGTTCTTCTCGATGGTGCGGACCAGATCGCCCTCCATGATCTGCATGTGATAGATGTCGTACTGGAAGAAGAGGTTGTCGGAGCCGACGCGCTCGATTACGTCGAGGGCCTGGGCCGAGGTGGAGAGGTAGAAGCCCGGGATGTCGATGGTGTTGATCGCCTCGATCAGCAGGGTGATGCCCGCCTCCTTGGTTTTCGCCGCGGCGAAGCGCAGGTTCTCGACATAGGTCTCGTCGAGTTTGCCGGGATCGACGCCTTCGGGGCGCAGGCCCGCCATGGCGTGCAGTTGCGTGCAGCCGAGGGCCTTGGCGTAGTCGATGGCCGTGCCGACGCTCTCCTGGAACTCGCCCACCCGGTCCGGCAGGCAGGCCATGCCCCGCTCGCCGGCGTCCCAGTCGCCCGCCGGCATGTTGTGCAGCACCTGGGTCAGGCCATTGGCCTGCAGCGCCTCGGCCAGGGCGTCCTTCTCGAAGGCATAGGGGAAGAGATATTCGACGCCGGCAAAGCCGTCCTTGGCGGCGGCGGCGAAGCGGTCGAGGAAGTCATGCTCGCCATAGAGCATGGAGAGGTTGGCGGCAAACTTGGGCATCGCTGGGGGTCCTCCTGAACTTTGGGCGCAGCTTACGCGGCCCGGCTACCCTTGAGTCAAATCTCGTTGCAGTGACGGGGATGCCATCGCGCCGGACGGCCGCCATTCGGATGAGTGACGACCAGTCCCGACGCGATGCTGCGGCCCCCCGCTACTTGATTTCTATCACTCTGCCGGTTCCAGCTCCGCCGGATCCTTGGCGAGTTCGTCGATCCCCACCTTTTCGGGCGTCGGCACGCCGTCGGTGCCGAGGGAGGGGTCGAGGCAGAGAATCTCCTCGAACTCGTTCACGGCGTCGAGCTCGGTGCCCATGGAGACGTTGGTCACCCGCTCCAGGATGAACTCGACGACCACCGGCACCTGGTGCTCGGCCATCAACTCGTGGGCGCGGTCGAAGGCCTCCTTGAACTCGTTGGGGCTTTTCACCCGGATCGCCTTGCAGCCCAGGCCTTCGGCCACCGCCACGTGGTCGACGCCGTAGTCGCCGAGGTCCGGGGCGTTCACGTTCTGGAAGGAGAGCTGGACGTTGTAGTCCATGTCGAAGCCGCGCTGGGACTGGCGGATGAGGCCGAGGTAGGAGTTGTTCACCACCACGTGGATGTAGGGCAGCTTGAACTGGGCGCCGACGGCCAGCTCCTCGATCATGAACTGGAAGTCGTAGTCGCCGGAGATGGCGACGATCTCCTGCTCCGGGCGGGCCTTGCGCACGCCCAGGGCCGCGGGCAGGGTCCAGCCCAGGGGGCCGGCCTGGCCGCAGTTGATCCAGTTGCGCGGACTGTAGACGTGCAGGAACTGGGCGGCGGCGATCTGTGACAGACCGATGGTGGTGACGTAACAGGTATCGCGCCCGAAGACCTCGTTCATCTCCTGATAGACGCGCTGCGGCTTCAGCGGCACGGCATCGAAGTGGGTCTTGCGCAGCATGTGCTTCTTGCGGTGCTCGCACTCCTCGGCCCAGTCCTTGCGGTCTGGCAGCCGGCCGGCGGCCTTCCATTCGCGCGCCACCTCGACGAAGAGCTCGAGGGCCGCCTTGGCGTCGGAGACGATGCCATAGTCCGGCATGAAGACCCGGCCGATCTGGGTCGGCTCGATGTCCACATGCACGAAGGTGCGCCCCTTGGTGTAGACCTCGATGGAACCGGTATGGCGGTTGGCCCAGCGGTTGCCGATGCCGAGCACGAAGTCGGAGCGCAGGAAGCTGGCGTTGCCGTAGCGGTGGCTGGTCTGCAGCCCCACCATGCCGGCCATCAGCGGATGATCGTCGGGAATGCTGCCCCAGCCCATGAGGGTGGGGATGACGGGGACGCCGGTGATCTCCGCGAACTCGACCAGAAGGTCGGAAGCGTCGGCGTTGATGATGCCGCCGCCGGCAACGATCAGCGGGCGTTCGCCGGCCGCCAGCATCTCCAGGGCCTTTTCCACCTGGCGGCGCGAGGCGGCGGGCTTGTAGACCGGCAGGGGCTCGTAGGTCTCGTCGTCGAACTCGATCTCGGCGAGCTGCACGTCCAGGGGCAGGTCGATGAGCACCGGCCCCGGGCGGGCGGAGCGCATGTAATGAAAGGCCTGCTGGAAGGCCCGCGGGACGAGGGCCGGTTCCCGCACGGTAATCGCCCACTTGGTCACCGGCTTGGCGATGGATTCGATGTCGACGGCCTGGAAGTCCTCCTTGTTCAGCTTGGCGCGGGGCGCCTGGCCGGTGATGCAGAGGATGGGGATGGAATCGGCGGAAGCCGAGTAGAGGCCGGTGATCATGTCGGTGCCGGCGGGCCCGGAGGTGCCGATGCAGACGCCGATGTTGTTCGGCTTGGCGCGGGTGTAGCCCTCGGCCATGTGGGAGGCGCCCTCGACATGGCGGGCCAGCACATGGTCGATGGACTGGCGCTGCTTCATGGCGGCGTAGAGCGGATTGATGGCGGCGCCGGGAACCCCGAAGGCGACGGTGATGCCTTCATTTTCCATCACCCGCACGGCGGCCTCTGCCGCGGTCATCCTGGGCATGACTCCCTCCCTCTCACGCTTTGGGCTTTGTCCAATGCAGCCATCATACGCGCCACTACGGGAGAGTCAACAAAAATGGAAAGATATTCCGTATTGTGGAATTACGATGTATGAAGTGATATATTTCAATATGATAATAGATAAGTTCTAGGGTGTAGAATTCGGAAATCTCTCCCAAAAAATCGAAAAATCTAGCCCGGAAGGGTCCATTCGGGCTTACATCGCGGTTTCCTGGCCCCTATGCTGCGGGCCACGCGGCGCAAGCGCTTGGGGAGAGGACGGAGGTTCGCGAATGGCAAGAACGGCATCACGGGCCCGCGATGCGGCCGGCGGCCGGCAGAACAGATCGGCGGCTCAGGGCGGACAGGTCCAGTCCCTCGACCGGGCCATCTCGATCCTCGAGCGCCTGGCGGAGGGGGATGGGATGACCCTGACCGACCTGTCGCAGTCGGTGGGCCTGGCGCCCTCGACGACCCATCGCCTGCTCACCACCTTGCAGCAAAGACGCTTTGCGGACTTCGATGAGGAATACGGCGTCTGGGTGATCGGCGTCGGCGCCTTCAAGGTCGGCAACGCCTTTCTGCGCGCGCGCAAGATTGTCTCCCTGGGCCGTCCGGTGATGCGCCGGCTCATGGAGGAGGTCGGGGAGACCGTCAACCTGGCGGTGGAAGACAAAGGCGAACTGGTCTACGTCAGCCAGTTCGAAAGCCACGCGCCGATGCGCGCCTTCTTTCGTGCCGGCCGCCGCGCGCCCATGCATTCCTCGGCCATCGGCAAGGCCATGCTGGCGGAGATGAGCGAGGAGGATCTGCGCGACTTTCTGCATCGTCAGGGCATGCAGCGCTTCACCGACAACACCATCGTCGAACCGGCGGCCTTGCGCGATCAACTGCGCCAGATCCGCCAGCGCGGCTGGGGCATCGACAACGAGGAACATACCGTCGGCATGCGCTGTGTCGCCGCCACCATCCACAACGAGCATGGCGAAGTAATCGCCGGCATCTCAATCTCCGGGCCCAGCGTGCGGGTGACCGAGACCCGGCTTGGGGAACTGGGCGCCAAGGTGGTGCAGGCGGCCGAACTGGTCACCCGGCAGATCGGCGGGGTCGTTCCCGGCGCCCTGCGCCATGAAGTGACTTAAGCTCCGTCGCTAATCGCATCGGTCGGTATGCAGCGGTCTTGTGGCAGGCGGCCCCGGGCCTGCCGCAGGTATGGTCTTTTTGTGGGCTATCACCCGAGAATGTGAGAGAAAATTCATCGACGCTGTTCCTCTCCGGATAGTATAGAGACAACGAGGGGAACAGGACTTTGGTCTTAGGAGGCGGCTTGCGGGTTACGGGGGCGGTGAATCTCGCCGTTACGGCATCGGAGGTCCGGGCCGGACTTCCAGCGGGGCGAATGCCGGCTTATGCCACAAACGGGTCACAGGCCCCTGTGGTACCACCGGATTATGCACCGGCGGCCGGGCGCGGGGGGGGTGTCGGCTTGCAAGGGGGAAAGGGAAGGGCGCGATGGCCATTCGGCGCTGGCTGACGGCGATCGGCCTTGGTGGCCTCGCCGACACCTTCGAAGACAACGACATCGATCTCGAGGTCGTTCCGGACCTCAGCGAAGAGGACCTGAAGGAACTCGGCCTCACGCTGGGCCAGCGCAAGCGTTTCCTGCGCGCCGCCCAGGCCCTCGACAGCGCGGAACCGGATGCCGAGACCGATCCTGCCGACAGGGTCGAGAGGGTTCCCGCGGAACGCCGCCATCTGACCGTGATGTTCTGCGACATCGTCGGCTCCACGGTGCTTTCGGAGCGTCTGGAGGCCGAAGACCTGCTGGACGTGGTGCGCCGCTACCAGACCTTCAGCGCCTCCATCATCGGCACCCACGAAGGTTACATCGCGCGCTATGTGGGCGACGGCATCCTCGCCTACTTCGGCTATCCCATGGCTCATGAGGACGCGCCGGCCCACGCCCTCCACGCGGCCCTCAACATCGCCGAGGGAATCGGCGCGCTGGAGATGCCGGCGGACACCAAACTGGCGGTGCGCATCGGCATCGCCTCCGGCGTGGTCATCGTCGGCGACATGATCGGCGGCGGCGCTGCCGTGGAACAGCCGGCCATCGGCGTGGCGCCGAACCTGGCGGCACGGGTGCAGGGGATTGCCGGGCCGAACGAGGTAGTCGTCGCCGACGTGACCTATCGGCTGACCCAGGACGCCTTCGACTTCGAAGACATGGGCAGCCGGGAGTTCCACGGAATCAGCGAGCCGGTGCGCACCTGGCGGGTGCTCGGCGAACACCGGGGCGACCGCAGCGACGTCAATTTCGGACGCTGGTCGCTGACCTCCTTTGCCAACCGCAGCGAGCCGCTGGACCTGGTGCGCGCCCAGTGGCAGCGGGTCCAGGAGGGCCGCGGCCAGGTACTGGTGATTTCCGGCGAGCCCGGCATCGGCAAGTCGCGGCTGATCCATCAGTTCCTGCGCGAGGTCGAACAGGAAGCGGCGGTCCAGATCTATCAGGCAACGCCCTACAATCAGGACTCGCCGCTCTATCCCCTCATTCAGCGCTTCCGCCTGGTCGCGGGCATCGATCACGGCGACGGCGCGCAGGTGATTCGCGAGAAGCTGGCGGCGGTGGTTCAGGGCGAAGCCGCCGAGCGCGACGCACGGACCGACATCTTCGCGGGCCTGCTGACTCCGGTCTCCATCGACAGCCCGCAATCTCAGATCGAGGCCAAGCAGAACCGCGAGAGGACGCTGCAGGCGATCGTCGAGTACCTGGCCGCCCTCAGTCTGATCCAGCCTGTTGTGATCGTCGTCGACGACTTCCAATGGCTCGATCCGACCTCCATCGAACTGCTCGACCGGGTCATCCAATCCATCCCCAACAAGCGCACCCATGTGCTGGTGACCTCCCGCAGCGGCTTTCACGCGCCTTGGGAGAAGCTGGCGCATGTGACGCAGCTCGAGCTCGGGCGGCTGCCGGCCAAGGACACCCAGGCGCTGATCAGCAGCCTCGCCCAGGGTACGGCCCTGTCGAAGTCGCTGGTCGGCGAGATCGCGGAAAAGGCCGATGGGATTCCGCTGTTCGTCGAGGAACTGACGAAGTCCGTCATCGAGCACAATTTCGAACGCTCCGCCGGCGGCAGAAAGAAACGGCGAAACGGCGAAACGGCGCGCGTGCCGATCTCGCTTCAGGATTCGCTGATGGAGCGCCTCGACCGGGTCGGCTCGGCAAAGACGGTCGCTCGCGTCGGTGCGGTTCTCGGGCGCTCCTTCTCGCGTGAGCTGATCTCCACCGTCGGCGGCTTCGAGCCGGAGCATCTGGATGCGGCGCTGATTACCCTGTCCGACGCCGGACTGGTGCTCCGCGAGGTCGATCAGCGGGGCAGGGAAACCTTCGCCTTCAAACACGGCCTTGTGCAGGAAGCCGCCTATGCCTCGCTGCTGCGCGAGGAGCGCAAGCGTCTGCACGCCAGCACGGCCCAGGGCCTGCGCAAACTGCGGCCCCGCATCGAAGAGGAGCGCCCGGACCTCCTTGCCCACCACATCAGCGCAGCGGGTCTGCACGAAGAATCCGCACGGCTGTGGCTCCAGGCCGGGCGGCTGAGCCTCGCTCAGTCCGCCATTGTCGAGGCGGTACACCATCTGCGGCGGGGTCTGGAGGCGCTGGACGAACTGACCGCCACGAGCGAGTCAAAACTGCTGCGCTTGCAGCTTCTCATTCACCTCGGCCCGGCGCTCATCTCGCTGCATGGCCCCGGGTCCGAAGAGGTGGAGGAGATCTACAGCCAGGGCTACGCGCTTTGCCGGACCCTGCCGGAATCGCGGGACCACTTCCCGGTCTATTGGGGCTGGTGGCGGCGCTCGCGGGATTTCAACGAAATGGGCCGGCGCGCCGACGAGCTGCTGAACCGGGCGCGTCTGCGCAAGGACGACGAACTGATGCTGCAGGCCCACCACTGCCAGTGGGCCTCGCACTTCAACCGTGGTGACTTTCAGGGCTGTCTCGATCACATCGACGGAGGCTTGGACCTCTACGAGAAGGGCGATTACCGCACCCACGCCACCCTTTACGGCAACCACGACGCCAAGGTCTGCGGTCATGGCGAGCGCGGTCTGGTCTATTGGCTGCTGGGCAGGCCGGAAGAGGCTCTGGCCTCGGAACGCCTCGCCTACAAATGGATGCAGGAACTGCGGCATGGCGGAAGTTGGATGCACCTGAAAGACATCACCATCATGCACCGCCTCTACCGGCGCGATGCGGTGGAGGTCTTGCGCATCGCCCAGGAGATGATCGACTTCGCCCAGGAGCAGGGCTTCTCCGATCACAAGGCCAAGGCCCTGGTGTTTTGCGGTTGGGCTCATGCCAGACTGGGCGATCCCTCGCGGGGTCTGAACGAGATCCGCGAGGGCCTCAACCGCCAGATCGCCATCGGCACGGAAGAAGATTTCCCGATCTACTACGACATGTTCGCCGAGGTCCTGGCGCTCAACGGCCGCATCGACGAGGCGCTGGAAGAAACCACCGCCGCGCAGGCAAAGTTCGAATCCCTCGGCCTGTGGATCTGGGCGCCGGAGCTGCGCCGGCGAATCGGATATCTGCTAAGGTTGCGCATGCCCAACGATCCGGAACCGGCGATCGCCGCCTATCACGGTGCGCTCGATCTGGCGACCAACCAGGGCGCCAGGGCCCTGGCGCTGCGGGCCGCGACCAGCCTGGCCGGCCTGCTGCGCGGCCAGGGGCGCAGTGAGGACGCGCGGCGAACGCTGGAATCTCACCTCGTCGATCTGGATTCAATGGCCGATACGCCGGACTATGCCGCGGCGGCGGCGCTGCTGGCGGGACCGCGGGACCGGAGCAGCGGATGAGCCGGCCGGAAGAGGCGGCCGGGCGGTGGGAGCGTGACGCCGATACGGCCGTTGGCACGGAATCGTCGAAAGCCTATAGGGGCGGGACCCACCGCAGTTGCCGGCCCGAAGAGACCTTGGCGCGCGTGCTGCCGCTGGCCGACCAGATGGGCATCACCCGGCTGGCCAACGTCACCGGCCTCGATACCATCGGCATCCCGGTCTACATGGCCTGCCGGCCGCTGTCGCGCTCCATCGCCGTTTCCCAGGGCAAGGGCCTGACGACCGCCGAAGCGAAGACCTCCGCCTTCATGGAGGCGGCGGAGAGCTATCATGCCGAACGCATCACGGCGCCGGTCAAACTGGTCTCCTTCAACGAGCTGCGCCGGGATCACGCCGTCATCGACATTGACGGTCTGCCCCGCTCCGCCCTGGGAGAGTTTCATCCCGACCGCCAGATCCTCTGGATCGAAGGGTCGAGGCTCGGCGATACCGCCACAGCCAAAAGACTCTGGGTGCCGCTGGAGCTGGTGTCGACCAACTTCACCCTGCCGCAACCCTCCGGCAGCTTTGCCTTTCCTGCGAACACCAACGGGCTGGCGTCCGGCAACTCCCAGGCGGAAGCGCAGCTCCATGCGCTCTGCGAGCTGGTCGAGCGCGATGCCCTGACCCTCTGGCGCCTCGGCGGGGATGCGGCGCGCACGGCCTCGAAGCTGGACGCCGGCACCGTCGACAGCCCGGCAGCCCGTGCCCTCCTGGCGCGTTATCACGATGCCGGGCTGGCCGTTGGCCTGTGGGACACCACCTCCGACCTCGGCGTTCCGGTTTTTTGCTGCGCCGTCGCGGAACGCAGCGACACCGCGGTCGAAGCGGAGCTGGGCGCCGGCTGCCATCCCGACCGTGAGGTGGCGCTGCTGCGGGCGCTCACTGAAGCGGCGCAGTCGCGGACCACGCGCATCGCCGGCTCGCGCGACGACTACGTGCCGGAAAGCTATGACGAAGCGGCCAAGCTGGCCCGCAACCGCACGGCCCAGCTTTGGGTCGCCGAACCGCCGCGGCGCAGCTATGCCGATGTTCCCCACCTCGCCGGCAACACCATCGCCGGCGACCTGGCGGGAGTCGTCGCCCTACTCGCCGACAAAGGGATCGGCGATCTTGTCGCCGTCGATCTGAGCAAGCCGGAGATCGGCATTCCCGTCGCCCGCGTTGTCGCTGCCGGACTCGAGGGTGCCTACCAGGGGCGCGGCAGCGACTACCGGCCGGGTCCCCGCGCCCGGGCCCGAGGACTGAGCCTGCCGCCACCATGAACCTGGAACAGACAACAGCGGCGCCGGCCGTTTTTCTCGGGCCCAGTTTGCCGCGGCAAGACGCGGAGCGGCTGCTTCGGGCCGACTTCCGGCCGCCGGTGCGCCAGGGTGACATCTATCGCCTGCTGCAGCGCGGGCGCCCCGAGGCCATCGCCATCGTCGACGGCTATTTCCAGGAGGTCCCCTCGGTCTGGCACAAGGAGATCCTCTGGGCCCTCGATCAAGGCGTTCCGGTCTATGGCGCCGCCAGCATGGGAGCCTTGCGGGCCGCCGAGTTGGAACGCTACGGCATGCAGGGTATCGGCAGGATCTTCGAAGCCTACCGGGACGGTGTCTATCCGCCCTTCGGCGGCGAGGTCTTCGAGGACGACGACGAGGTGGCGGTCATCCACGGGCCGGCGGAACTCGGCTTCCCGGCCTTGTCCGATGCGATGGTCGATCTGCGCGCGAGCTTCGCCCGTGCGGCCGCGGAGGGTGTGATCGACGAAGCCCTGTGCGGCAGATTGGTTGCTGCCTTCAAAGAACGCCCCTATCGGCAACGGAGTTGGGATGCGCTGCCGGAGGTGCTGGCGGCGCTCGATGTCGCCGCGGACACCTGCGAAGCGCTGCAGCGGTGGCTTCCGGATGGACGGGTCGAACAGAAGCGAGAGGATGCGCTCGCCCTGCTGCGGCATCTGGCGGCTGCCGGCGACGGCGACCCGGCAAGCGGTCCGCGCCCCGAATTCGTGTTCGAACGGACCACGCTTTGGGAGCAATTCGTCGAGTCCAGTCACGCGCAGCCGCTCCACAACATAAGCGCTGAGGAAAGCCTGGTGCTGGATGAGCTGCGGCTCGACCCACAACTCTTTGCGGAGCTTCGCCCGCTCGCGGTGCTGCGCTATGGCTGCCTGCACGGCGGGGACCCGGCCGCGCCGAGCGACGTTGAGCGCCGCAATGCCCTGAACCTGCTGCGCCGGCGCTTCGGACTCTGGTCACGGGAAACCCTGAGCGCTTGGGCGAAGACCAACGACCTGGACCGGGCCGGGTTCGACCGGTTAGTCGACACGGAAGCGCTGCTGCTGCGCCACGCGGAAGCGGCGGGGCCACTTCTGGACGCGTTTCTTCTGGACGTGCTGCGCGGCGAGGGCCGCTATGAGGCACTGGCCCGCCGTGCGTCCGACAAAGCCGCCTGGATCGAGGGCGCGGCGGTACGGAAACCGAAGGCGTCGGAATCCGGGCGGCTTCTAGACTGGTTTTTCGAACATCGGCTTGGGGGCAGCCTGCCGGAGGATCCGCAAGCGGTCTCGAATGAACTTGGCTTTGCCACCTTTGATGAGTTTATCGAGGCACTGGGCCGCGAGTATCATTACGCGAGAGAGTCTGACGAGGGGAAGGGCACCGATCCGGGCGGCGAGAAAACGCTGTAACGGGTCGGGCAAAAGGGGGCACGGGATGGTGATGCTGGTCGACCGGCACCTGAAGAGGGACGGAACCGCGGGGGGAACCCGGTTTCGCCTCTACCCGCAGATGCCCGAGTTGGAAGGCTTCGGCGAACCGGAAACCGTTCTGGTGTCGCCCCCGCCCGGCAGCATCGGTCCTGGGCCCTTCGACGGTGCCATGCGGGTGGTCGATCCGCTGGTGCCCAAGCAGCCCTACGGCTTTCCCGACATGCCGCCGTTTCGCGGCGCCGCCTTTCCGCCGCCCGCGCCGGGCCCGGACGGACACTTCGATCACCTCCCTACGAACAGCCGCCAGTTCCTCTCGGCCCATATGTACGGCTCGGTCCGCTTTGTGCTGGATATCTGGGAGCACTACCTGGGCAAGATGGTGGACTGGTACGACCCGCGCGACGGCTTTCTGGTCGAACTGGTCCCGGAGGTCGATTGGGACAATGCCCATGCCGGTATCGGGTTCATCGAGACCGGCGGGCGGATCAACCGCGCTGGCGCCTATCAGCCCTTTGCCCTGAACTTCGACGTTTTGGCCCACGAAGTCGGCCACACGCTGCTGTTCTCGGAACTCGGCCTTCCCCGCGCCGATGCCCTGACCCCGCAGTTCCTCGCCTTCCACGAGTCCATGTCCGATTTGATCGCGCTGATCTCGACCCTGCACTTCGAGAGCATCAACGACGATCTGATCGACCAGACCGGCGGCAATCTCTATGTGCTGAACTTCCTGAACCGGATCGGCGAGCTCTCCAGCAGCGAGCAGATCCGCGTCGCCAGCAATTCGGCGGTGATCGCCGATCTCGAGGACCTGGAACTGACCCCGGAGGGTGAGTGGATCGACCCCAGCGGGCAGGGCCGCAACGGCCACCACCTGGCACAGCCGCTCACCGGCGCGATCTTCGACAATCTGGTCGAGATTTACCAGGACGGCCTGGCGCGGCGCGGCCTGATCGGCGGCGGCTTCGATCCCCGGGGATGGGACCGGCAGAGCGTAGCCGCGAGCCTCTCGCAGTTTCAGCAGGCCTCGTCGGGCCAGTTGGCCTTGCACCGCCCCGGCTTTCTCGACGCCCTGCATCAGGCCCGGGATCTCATTGGCCTTGGTCTGGCAGC
>NZ_JANQOI010000018.1 GCF_028289705.1 Pelagibius sp. | reverse complement strand
AGGTGAGGTAGCGGATGGTCTCCGCGTCCACCGGGAAGATGCCGCAGGTGGCGCCGTATTCGGGGGCCATGTTGCCGATGGTCGCCTGGTCGGCCAGGGCCAGGTGGTCGAGGCCGGGGCCGTAGAACTCCACGATCTTGCCGACCACGCCCTTGGCGCGCAGCATCTGCACCACTGTGAGCACCAGGTCGGTGGCCGTGGTGCCCTCCTTCATGGCACCGGTCAGCTTGAAGCCGATGACCTCGGGGATCAGCATGGAGACCGGCTGGCCCAGCATGGCCGCCTCGGCCTCGATGCCGCCGACGCCCCAGCCGAGCACCGAGAGGCCGTTGACCATGGTGGTGTGGCTGTCGGTTCCCACCAGGGTGTCGGGATAGGCGACGGTGCTGCCGTCCTGCTGTTTGGTCCAGACCACCTGGGCCAGGTTCTCCAGGTTGACCTGGTGGCAGATGCCGGTGCCCGGAGGGACGACGCGGAAGTTGTCGAAGGCGTTCTGGCCCCAGCGCAGGAAAGCGTAGCGCTCGCCGTTGCGCTCGAACTCCAGCTCGACGTTCTTCTTGAAGGCATCGGGGGTGCCGAAGCTGTCCACCATCACCGAGTGGTCGATCACCAGGTCGACGGGGGAGAGCGGATTGATCTTCTTGGGATCGCCGCCCAGCTTGGTCAGCGCCTCGCGCATGGCCGCCAGGTCGACCACGGCGGGCACGCCGGTGAAGTCCTGCAGCAGCACGCGGGCCGGGCGATAGGCGATCTCCCGGTCGGAGCGCTTGTCCTTCAGCCAGGCGCCGATGGCCTTGATGTCGTCGACGGTGACCGAGTTGCCGTCCTCGAAGCGCAGCAGGTTCTCCAGCAGCACTTTCATGGAGTAGGGCAGGCGCGAAACGTTCTCCATTTCGGGGCCCAGCTCCGCCGCAGCGGCCTCCAGGCTGTAATAGCTGTAGGTGGTGCCGCCGACCGCAAGGTCGCGGCGGGTGTTGAGGGTATCTTTGCTGGCAGTCATGAGGCTCTCTCCTTTGCCGGTCTGCCGCGCCTGGTTACTTGGCGGCGCTTTTCGTTGGGCCACACCCGGCGATCCCCGGCCGATTCCATGGGCACCCCGGCAAAGGGGCTCGGACGACGGCAGGTCTCTCCAGGGTATGCCCCGCGACCGGTTGCGACCGCTCCGCGGGAGCTCTCGTAACGGGATACTGCGTTAACATAGCCATCGCAGCCGCTATGTCCATGGGATTTCCCAGGAAGCCTGCGGGTTACGCCCCGGCCCAGGGCCGTTTCCGCGCCACAGTTGTGTGGAACGAACGGGTCCGCCGTGCAGACGGGAATCGCTCCCGCGGGATGCCGCCGGGGCGTTGGCCGATTGCCTTATTGGAACGACGCGGTCTTCGAGACCTCCTCGTCCAGGCTCTCGAGGATGGCCTTTTCGTAGGCCACGAAGCGGTCGTCGGTGACGCTGCGCTCGTGGGGCATGTCGATCTCGAAGATCTCTTTGATCCGTGAGGGCCGCGCCGAGAAGAGGGCGACCCGGTCCGACAGCAGAATCGCCTCCTCCACGCTGTGGGTGACAAAGAGCGTCGTCTTGTGGGTCGCCTGATGAATGCGGATCAGGTCGGCGATCATGCGCCCGCGGGTCTGCGCGTCGAGCGCCCCGAAGGGCTCGTCCATCAGCAGGATCTCCGGGTCGTAGGCCAGCGCCCGGGCGATGGCGACGCGCTGTTTCATCCCGCCCGAAAGGGATTCCGGATAGGCGTCCTCGAAGCCCTGCAGGCCGATCATGGCGATCAGCTCGGCCACCCGCCGCTCCTGTTCGGCCTTCGGCACGCCGGCGATCCTCAGGCCATAGGCGATGTTGGCGGTGACGCGCTGCCAGGGGAACAGCACGTACTCCTGGAACACGATGCCGCGGTTCGCCCCCGGGCCGGCGATCGGCGCACCGTTGAGGGTGAGGGCGCCGCCGGTCGGCTCCTCGAAACCGCCGACCATGAACAGGAAGGTGGATTTGCCGCAGCCCGAGGGGCCGAGCAGCGCCACGAACTCGCCTTCGCGGATATCGATGCTGGCATCCTCGATGGCCAGCACCTCGTTGTCGGCGCCGGGGTTGTAGACCTTGCGTACGCCCTTGGAGGAGATCTTGATCGATGGCACGGCCGCGCTCACAGGTTCTTCGCCGTGGCCACGCCCCAGCGCTCGACCGTGCGTTTCTCGATGAAACCGAACAGCAGCCGTTCCAGGGAAACCCCGATCAGGCCGACGACCACCAGGCCGGCGAACATGGCCTCGGAATCGAGGAAGGTCCGGGCATCGAAGATCATGAAGCCGACACCGTATTTGGTCGAGGCGAAGATCTCCCCGGCGATGACGGCGCGCCAGGCCCGTCCGAGGGCCAGCTTATGGCCGGCGATGAGGTAGGGCATGGTGGCGCCCAGCAGCACGGTGGTGAGGATCTGGCGACGCGTCGCCCCGGCGGTCTGCGCTGCCCAGATCATCCGTTTCGGGACGTTCTGAACCCCGGCGGCGGCGGTGTAGATGATGGGAAAGCAGGAGCCGGTGACCACCACGACGATCACCGTGTGCATTCCCAGACCGAGCCAGAGGATGAGCACCGGCACGAAGGCGATGTTGGGGATGACCATGAAGACGGAGATGATCGGGTTGAGCCAGGCGTAGACTGTCCGGTTGATGCCCATGAGCAGCCCGATGGCCGAGGACACCAGCGCCGCGGCGAGGAATCCGGCGAGCAGGGCGAAGAGGGTCCAGGCGATGTGGCGCACCATCAGGAAATCGGGCGTCGCCCCTTCGCCGGGCCCCAGCATCTCGAAGAGGCGCAGCAGAACCGCCGAGGGCGGAGGCATCAGAAGCGGGTTGATGCCGCCGAGACGCACGACCACTTCCCAGAGCAGGCCGAAAGCGAGGATCGCGAAGACGGGAGTCCAGCGGTTTCCGCGCAGGATATCGGCGGCTGGATTCGGCGGCTTCGCGGCGGCGGCGGTCATTTCGCACTCTCCATGGCGGAGCCGGAATCCGGGACGGCCTCGGGGGCGGGCGTGGCGCTCTTGCCGCCCTTGGCGATCACCGCCTCGCGGCCGCCGTAGCGCTCGATGAGCCGTTCCTGATCGGTCTTGGCGGCCCGGTCCACGGCTTCCGGGTCCAGCATCCCACGCAGAGTTCCTTCGAACTCGCGGATCAGGCCTGCATGGCTGTCGCGGCGCGCCAGATTGCAGAGCTCCTCCGGGTCGTCCTCCAGGTCGTAGAGCTCCGGCGGATAGCCGACGTAGTGGATGTACTTGTAGCGGCCGCGGCGCAGCATGAACTCCGCGGATTTGGCCGCCGTCGCGTGATATTCGCTGAAGACGAGGCGGGCGATATCGTCCGGCAGGGCGGCCAGGTCGAAGAGCGAGCGCCCGGGCCTGTCTTCGGGCACCGCCAGGCCCGCGTTGTCGAGCACGGTCGGGTAGATATCCAGCAGCGACACCGGCGTGCGCCGGACGACGCCGGCGGGCACGCCCGGTCCGGCGGCCAGCATGGGGATCGTGACGGACTCGTTGTACATGGTGGACTTGCCCCAGAGCCCGCGCGCCCCGAGGTTCTCGCCGTGGTCCGACAGAAAGATCACCCGGGTGGTCTTGTCCAGCCCGCAGTCCTCCAGTGTCTGCAGAAGGGTGCCGACATTGTCGTCGATGAAGCTGATCAGCCCGTAGTAGGCGGCCATGGCGATGCGCCGCTGCGCGTCGGACTCGAAGAAGCGGTCCCAGATGTAGCAGTTCTCGAAAGCCTGCCACCACTCGGTCGCGGCGGTGCCGTCATCGGGCCGTTTCTTCGGCAGCGGGATGCGCGCCGGGTCGTAGAGCTCGAAGAATTCCTTCGGCGCGACCAGGGGGTAGTGGGGGCAGATGAAGGAGACGAAGGTCGTCCACGGCCGGCCGTTTGCCGAGGCGGCCCGCTCGCGCAGCCAGGCGCAGGCCGCGGCGGCGATGTTGCGGTCGTAGTCCGTGTATTCGGTCTCCCCCGCGCCGATATTCTCCGCAAGATCGCGGCATTGCGGGCGGGTCGGGGGATCGTCGCGCACCAGGCCGTGGGTGTCGCCGCCGTCGTGAATATGCATGGGCAGGATCTGCCGGTCGAAGCCCGTCGGACATTCGTCGTCGAGATAGTGCAGCTTGCCGATGGAGGTGACGGGATGCTGCGCGGACTGCAGCGCATGACCCCAGCTCGGCGTTGCACCGTCGTAGGCGATGCAGTTGTCCCAGTAGCCCGTCTGATGCGCATAGCGGCCGGTGGCAAGCACCGCGCGGGCCGGCACGCAGATCGGCGAATTCGTATAGGCGTTCGCAAACTGCGTTCCCCTCGCGGCGAGCCGGTCGATGTTGGGGGTTTGCACCAAGGGATGCCCGGCGCAGCCGAGCGCGTCGCCGCGATGCTCATCGTCCATGATGATGAGCAGGTTAGGGGTGTCCATCGATGCAGGTCCTCGGGCGGTTTTGGAAAGGGGGTGTCGGCGGCCTTGGCGCGGTGGTCAGGGCCGCCGAGTCTGCGCTCAGTCGGTGGCAGTCAGTTGGTGCTCGAAACCAGCGCGGCTGCCTTGTCATGAAACTCCGGCATCAGGGCAGCGGCGAAATCCGGCCGCTCGCCGCGCAGCTTCCCGGCCGCGACCAGGCTGTCGAAGACGCCGTTGAAGACGCGGACCTTGCGGACGGGGTCCATGCTCGGGGCGTAGTCGAAGTCGGCCAGTCCCATCTTCAGGATCGCGGCGGTGAGATCGCGTCCGCGCTTTTGCATGCCTCTTTCCAGAAGCGCCGCGGCGCGGTCGTGATCGTTCACCAGAATGTTCTGCGCCTCCATGGTCGCCGCCAGGAACTTGGTCACGGTTTCGGGATGGGCTTTCGCGAACGCGCGGTTGGCAACCCAGCTTGCCTGACCCTCGTTGGCGCCCTTGAAGGTCATCATGATCCGGCCGAAGCCCTTGGCCACCGCAATTGACGTGGTGGGTGCAAACCAGATCCCGGCATCCACCGAGCCCGCCTCGATGGCTGCCAGAATCGCGTTCGGCGCCGTGTTGAGGATCTGGAAATCGTTGAGCGAGCAGCCGTTCTTCGCACACCAGTCGTTGAGCGCACGGTAGGAGCCGGAGCCGATCTTGGTGGCGATCTTCTTGCCTTTCAGATCGTCGATAGACTGGATCGGCGACTCCTTCGGGACGATCACCTGGGCATAGCCACCGTCGGTCGAGACGGCGGTGCCGATGACGCCGATGGAATCGGTTCGCGTCAGGAGGGAGGTCAGCGGCGTTTCGCCGACGCTGCCGACGTCGACCGTGCCGCCGACCAGCGCTTCGGCCACCTCGGCCCCGGTCTTCATCGGAACGATTTCGATTTCCAGCCCGTACTTGGCCGCGACACCGCTTTCGATCAGCACGATATCCCAGTTCAGCGAGCGCGAGCTGAGCCGCACCTTGTCCGCCGCCCAAGCCTGCGCCGCGCCGGATACGGCAACCGCCAGACTCAGCGTCGAGGCCAACACCGCGCGGCGGGCCAGTTTCACTACAGTCATGCCATCCTCCCCTTTTTGATCGTTCTTGTCTTGGTTGGTCGTCTGAAGTCCGCTAGGTGCCTCCGCCGTCCGTCTTGTTCGCGGTGCCGCGAAGCGCGGCCAGGCTGGCGCGCAGAATGTGGTTTTTCATGGCGGCCCGCGCCCCGTCGCTGTCCTGGGCGCAGATTGCCGCGAGGATCTCGCGGTGCTCCGACTGGGAGCGTTGGCGAACCTCGGCCGATTGGAACTGGGCGCGTTGAAACGGCGCCGTCTGCACCCGAAGAAGGCGCGAGGCGGCGATGAGGCTTTCGTTCTTCGCCAGTTCGGCGATCTTGTCGTGGAACCCGCGGTTCGCCGCGGCGAAGGCCTCCGCATCCTCGGCAAGCAGCGCTCTTTCGCAGGCTTCGTAGGCTTCGGTCAGTTCGCCCTTCTCCACCAGATTGGCGCGCATCGCCGCCCAGCCGGCCGCCAGTGCCTCCAATTCCGCCGCGGCCTCGAAGGCCTGGCCGATCCTGACCGGGTCCGCCTGGACCACCACGGCGCCCCGCCGCGGCCGGATCTCCACCAGCCCGGCGGCGGCGAGCTGCCGCAGCGCTTCGCGCACCGGCGTGCGCGAGACGCCGAATCTGTCCGCCAGTTCCTGCTCGTCGAGCCGCTGGTTCACCGCAAAGGTGCCGGCAAAGATCGCATCCGCCAGACGGCGCCGGATCGCATCGCCCAGGGTGCTCCCCGGATCAAGGGGCCCCCAGGTTTCGTCGTCTTGCATTTCGATGAGGGTCATCTGTGGGAAACTAGATACAAGGGTGGATTCAGTCAAGAAATTGTATACATATAGAATGAAAGCTGACCGTTATGTGTACAATTCCATGTCAGTGCTGCCACGCGCCCGGCGCGTCGTCGGGGCGCACAGCGGCGGTGCCGCTTGCGTGGTCCAGGACTGAGGCCGGTGGGGTATGCCCGGGGGAAATGCTGGCCGGGCGCCGTGGCGATTTGACGGCTACTGGCTGGTGTCGATCTGTATCAGGAGGGGCCGGTTGCCTTCACCCGCGGTGTGGCGCCGGCCGGCAACATAGAATCGCCCCTGCAAGTCCCGGGTGATCGATCCGTAGAGCAGGGCCTGACCTTCCAATGGAAACGTCACCCGCTCGGCGCGGTCGCTCTCCAGGTCGTAGACCAGCCAGATATGGCGCAGAAGGTCGCGCTTGCCGGCATGGGTCCGGCGGGCGAGGCCCACCAGGAAGCGCTCTCCAGCAAAGGTGAACAGCGAGGGCGAGTAGTTGGGGTCCGCCGGATTGAAGGGGCCGAGGGGCTCCACAAAGGACGGTCCCCGCTCTTGCGGAAGGATCCGGTAGAGATTGCCGAGATGGATGGAGAACGCCATCGATCCGTCGGCCAGATAGACCAGGCCGATGATGCCGTGGGAACGGTCGTGCTGGCCATCGGCCATGTAACCCCGCAGGGGCGTTTCGGCGATCTCCCGCAGGTGGGGGTCGAACTCCACCAGGGCCGCTCCCTCGGGTGTCACCCTTGGGACAAAGACATGGCCGCGCAGGTCGGCAATGAAGTTGCGCGATATGTGGCCACCCGCGGCGCCGACGGTCACGCTGTTCATGACGCCGGTCGCCGTATCGTACTGATAGAGCACATGGTCCCACAGGCCGAGCGCATAGACCCAGCGCCCGCCGCCGGCCAGCGCCGTCAGGCCTTCGGGTACCTGGCGCAGGTGCTCCCAGCGGTTCTCTCCGGGATAGAGGCGCCAAAGGTGCGACCCCCACTTGGGCAGCGCCGTCCCGTCCAGTGCCACACCGTGTTCGTCGGTCGTGGTGAAATAGAGATAGCCGTCGTCGGCCTGGACGATCCGGGAGTGGAGCGTCATCTGGCGCTCGCCGTCCTTGTGGATCCCGGCCGCGATGAGGTTCGACACGGCATCGCCACGCTCGAAAACCCGGTCGAGTACGGGGTCGTATTCGAAGAGCCGGGCGGAGTACCTGCCGCCTTTTACCGACACGCCGAACCAGATATGGCCCCGGCGGTCGCGGCCGGTTGCGCCCCAGATCGCGTTGGCGCCGGCGAACTCGGGCAGATCGATGACTCGGAACCGCGGGCTGCGGTAGGGATCGGCTGGCACCGGCAGGAAGGTGCTGCCGGTGCGTTCGGCCAGGGTCGCGCCGGGCCCGTCGACGCGTTCGGCGACGAAGGCCTCGACCTGCGCGGGAGCTTCGACCTGCGCGGGCTCCCTGCGCGCTGTATCGCCCGACTGCTGCACGTCGTCCTGCAAGCCGAGCCAGCCGATCAGTCCCATGAGCACGAGGGCCAGGAGAAGCGCGATCTTTCTCATCGCGCACATTTTCCTGCGCGGCGTGGCGGCGCACAACCGTGCAGACATGGCCCCGGACGCGGTCTTCGGTGCCGCGGAGACATCCGCCGCCTCAGCGTTGCCGTATCAGGACGGCAGCGCTTTCGGTAATGGCCGCCAGCACCTCCGTCTGGCGTTCCAGATGAGGGGCGTGGCCGCAGCCCGGAATGAGAAGCGCCTCGACGGGCCCGGAGACGCGTCGGGCGATTTCCTCGACCTGGGCCGGTGAGCCATAGGCGTCGCCGGCGCCCTGGATCGCCAGGACCGGCGCGGTGATGCGCTCCAGGTCCGCGCGCATCTCGCAGCCGTCGAAGCCGGGGCGCAGCCAGGTTTCCGCCCAGGCCCGCCACAGCACTTCGGTCTTGTCGCCGTGGTGGCGGGCGAGGCGGGCGCGCAGCGCGCTGGCGCCGGGCTCGGCATCGGCGGCGCGGATGCCGGCCAGGGTGATCTCTTCCACCATCACGTGGGGCGCCAGGACGATGCAGGCGGAGACTGCCTCGGGAAAGGCGGCGGCGAACATCAGGGCGATGGTCGCCCCGTCGGAATGGCCGACCAGGACCGGCCGTTCGATACCCGCGGCGGCTAGCACGGCCGGCAGCACCTGCCGGGCTTCATGGCGCAGATAGCCGTTCTCCCGGGGGAGGTCGAACGCGGAGGAGCCGCCGTGGCCCTGGCGCTCGTAGATCAGGCCCGGCAGGCCACAGGCCCCGGCCAAGCGCTCCGGAAAGGCCTTCCACTGGCCGATGGACCCCAGCGCCTCGTGGAGAAAGACGAAGGCCGGCTCCGCAAGGCCGTTGGCGGGCCGCAGCCACCGCGCCGCCAGGCGAAGGTCGCCGACCGTCAGGTCAAGGCTTTCGGCCTCCACTGCGTCGCCGGCATCTCTCCCGGAGGGGGCGCCACGGACAGTCATTGCGGCGGTCAGTAGGTCTCCGGCACGTAGAGTTCCTTGGGCAGGACCTGGCGCTCGTAGTCCGGATTGAACACCCGCTCCGGCAGAGTGATGGGCTCGTGGGGCACCTCTTCGTAAGGCACCTGGCTCAGCAGATGGCTGATGCAGTTCAGCCGGGCGCGTTTCTTGTCGTTGCCCTCGACGATGGACCAGGGCGCTTCCGGGATGTTGGTGCGTTCCAGCATCTCCTCCTTCACCTTGGTGTAGTCCTCCCAGCGGACCCGCGACTGCAGGTCCATGGGGCTCAGCTTCCACTGCTTGATGGGATCGTGAATGCGCATCAGAAAGCGGAGCTGCTGTTCCTGGTCGGTGATGGAGAACCAGTACTTCACCAGCGTGATGCCGGAGCGCACGAGCATCCGCTCGAATTCGGTCACGTCGTTGAAGAACTCTTCCACCTGCTCCGGCGAGGCAAAGCCCATGACCCGCTCGACCCCGGCGCGGTTGTACCAGGAGCGGTCGAACAGCACCATCTCGCCGGCGGTCGGCAGGTAGGGAACGTAGCGCTGGAAATACCACTGGTGCTTTTCGCGCTCCGTCGGCGCCGGCAGCGCCACAGTGCGGCAGACCCGCGGGTTCAAGCGCTGGGTGACCCGCTTGATGACGCCGCCTTTGCCGGCGGCATCGCGCCCTTCGAAGATCACCAGCAGCTTGTACTGCTTGTGCACCACCCAGTCCTGGAGCTTCACCAGCTCGGCCTGCAGCTTCAGCAGCTCGCGGAAGTAGGTCCGGCGGTCGAGGGTGGACTTGTGCTGCCAGGTCGAGATCTGGCGCAGCTCCTTGCTGATCCGCTGGTCGTCGATCTCCATCTCCAGCTCTTCGTCGAAGCTGTCCTCGAGCTCCGCGTCGACCCAGGTCTTTTCCTCCAACTCACGCGCTTCGCTGGTCATGGTGCTGTCTTGCCTCTTCTGTTTGCCGGCCTAGGGAGCGGGCTGGAACCGCTTCGACAGAAGTCGAAAGCAACCTAGGTCGCTATTCCCAGTCAACTCTGCACGCTACCGCAAGATTTTGACAACCGTGTTGGCCCTGTCTTTCCCGTCAAAAGATGTCCCGGCTGGCGCGCACCTCGGCCTTGATGAAGTCGATGGTCTCGCGGATGCGCCGCAGCGAGGCGGTGTTCTCGTGGCTGACGATCCAGAAGGTGCGGGTGAGCGAGAAGCTTTTGCGCAAGACCGGCTGCAGGCTGCTCTGCTCGCCGGCCAGGAAGTCCGGCAGGATGCAGATCCCGGCCCCGGCCAGGGTGGCGTTCAACTGGGCGATCAGGTTGGTGGAGGAGATCTGCGGCACCACCTTGCGGCCGAGAATGGGCATGTAGTCCAGCTTGGGATCGAAGATCAGGTCGGAGATGTAGCCGATCATGGTCTGCTGCTTCAGGTCTTCGAGCTGCGCGATCGGCGAGCTTTCCTTCAGGTAGTCGCTGGAGGCGTAGAGATGCAGGTGATAGTCGGTGAGCTTGGCGACCATCAGGCGGCCGGACTTTGGCCTGGTGATGGCGATGGAGAGGTCGGCTTCCCGCTTGGACAGGCTGAAGATCCGCGGCATGGCCACGAGCTGCAGCTCCAGCTTCGGGTGGCGGCGGGCCAATTTATGGATGCGCGGGGCCAGGAAGAAGCTGCCGAAGCCGTCCGGCGCGCCCAGACGCACGACACCTTCCAGGGACTCGTCGCGGCCCTGCACCTGGGCCTGGGCCGCCAGGGTCGTGGTCTCCATGGACTCCGCCGAGGGCAGCAGGCGCTGGCCCACCTCGGTCAGGCTGTAGCCCCTGGGATTACGGTCGAACAGGCGGGCGTCCAGGGCCGTCTCCAGGGCCTGGATGCGCCTGGCGACGGTGGCGTTGTCCACCTTCAGGGTCTTGGCCGCGGTGGTCAGCTGGCCCGAACGGGCCACGGCCAGGAAGAACTTCAGGTCGTCCCAGCGCATTGCAGGTTCCTCCCGGCTGCGCGGCTGCTAGACTGCTGCGGCGAGGCAGTAAGATGCGTTCTTGCAGGCATGCTCCCTCTGTCATTGCAGAAATGCAAAATGAAATTGACAAAATGGCGGTTTTGGGCGGCCGGAGAATGTAATAACCAATACGGTTGTTCCATCAGGTGATCCAACAGGGCGACCTCGCCGAGGGCGAGATCAGGTAAGGGGAGGGCTTGCGCGATGCAGGAGCTCACACATTTCATTGGCGGCCAGCACGTCAAGGGGACCAGCGGGCGCAGCGCCGAGGTCTTCAACCCGGCGACCGGTGAGGCCGAGAAGCAGGTGCCGCTGGCCAGTGCCGAAGAGCTGGCGGCGGCGGTCGCCAACGCCAAGGAGGCGCAGCCCGCCTGGGCCGCGGTGAACCCGCAGCGCCGCGCCCGGGTGATGATGAAGTTCGTCGAGCTGCTGCACCGCGACATGGACAAGCTCGCCGAGACACTCTCGCGCGAGCACGGCAAGACCCTGCCGGATGCCAAGGGCGACATCATCCGCGGGCTGGAGGTGGCGGAGTTCTGCTTCGGCGCGCCGCACCTGCTCAAGGGCGAATACACCGGCGGCGCCGGGGCCGGCATCGACATGTTCTCGATCCGCCAGCCGCTCGGGGTAGTGGCCGGCATCACACCCTTCAACTTCCCGGCAATGATCCCGATGTGGAAGTTCTGCCCGGCCATCGCGGCGGGCAACGCCTTCATCCTCAAGCCCTCCGAGCGCGACCCCTCGGTGCCGCTGATGCTGGCCGAGCTGATGATGGAGGCGGGGCTGCCCGCCGGCATCCTCAACGTCGTCAACGGCGACAAGGAGGCCGTGGACGCCATCCTCGACAACCGCGACATCATGGCCGTCGGCTTCGTCGGCTCCACCCCCATCGCCGAATACGTCTATTCGCGCGGCTGTGCGGCCGGCAAGCGGGTGCAGTGCTTCGGCGGTGCCAAGAACCACATGATCGTCATGCCCGATGCCGACATGGACCAGGCGGTGGACGCCCTGGTGGGCGCCGGCTACGGCGCCGCCGGCGAGCGCTGCATGGCCATTTCCGTGGCGGTGCCGGTGGGCGAGCAGACCGCCGACAAGCTCGTCGAGCGTTTGATTCCGCGGGTCGAGAGCCTGAAGATCGGCCCCTATACCGGCGGCGAGGACGTCGACATGGGCCCGCTGGTCACCGCGGCGGCCCGCGACCGGGTGAAGGGCCTGGTGGACAGCGGCGTCGCCCAGGGCGCCGAGTTGGCGGTCGACGGCCGGGATTTCTCCATGCAGGGCTACGAAAACGGCTTTTTCGTCGGCGGCTGCCTGTTCGACCGGGTAACCACCGAGATGGACATCTACAAGGAGGAGATCTTCGGCCCGGTGCTGTCGGTGGTGCGCTCCCCCGACTACGGCGACGCCCTGGACCTCACCATGAAGAATCCCTACGGCAACGGCACCGCGATCTTCACCCGCGACGGCGATACGGCGCGGGACTTCTGCGACCGGGTCAACGTCGGCATGGTGGGGGTGAACGTGCCGATCCCGGTGCCGCTGGCCTACTACACCTTCGGCGGCTGGAAAGCCTCCGGATTCGGCGACCTGAACCAGCACGGGCCGGACGGCTTCCGCTTCTACACGCGGACCAAGACGGTGACCTCGCGCTGGCCCTCCGGCGTCAAGGAAGGCGCCAACTTCTCGATCCCGACCATGGGTTGATCGTCGGCTGACCGGGCTTTCAGGGGCGCCGGAAAGGGTGCCACGGAGGACAACAGAGTACCCTTAGAGTGTTGATTTTTTTGTCAAAGATCGTTTAGGTAGAGGCGCTTCCCGGGCGGCCGAAGAGCCGCATCAAGATAAATCATAAGAATCGGGAAGCAGAGAACGGGAGGCACAGCGGAATGATGGTCAAGCCATCGGCGCTGCGCGTGGGAGAAATGGCCAGGGTTCTTGGTCTGCTTGAACGCGCATGCGGTAAGGCCGCCCCGGCCAGGGCTTCGGGGCGGGCGGTATGAGCGACCTGCGCCTGCCGCCGGCAGAACTCGACACCTTCCCCAAACTGCTGGAGTTCCACGCGGCCGAGCGGCCGGGCAAGCCGGCGATCCGGGAAAAGGACTTCGGCATCTGGCAGACCCATACCTGGGGGCAGGTGGCCGAGGAGGTGCGCAGCCTGGCTTCCGGCCTGCTGTCCCTGGGGGTCCAGCGCGGCGACAAGGTGGCCATCGTCGGCGACAACCGCCCCCGGCTCTATTGGACCATGACCGCCGCCCAGGCCATCGGCGCGGTGCCGGTGCCCATCTATCAGGACTCCGTGGCCGACGAGATGGCCTATGTGGTGGAGCACGCCGAGGCGCGCTTTGCGGTGGTGGAAGACCAGGAACAGGTCGACAAGCTGCTGGAGATCCGCGAGCGCTGCCCCGGCCTCACCCAGATCGTCTATGACGAAGCGCGCGGCATGCGCCACTACACCCAGGCCTTCCTGCATCACTTCGATGCGGTGCAGGCCGAGGGACGCGACTACAACGAGATCCACCCCGATGCCTATGGCGAGGCCGTCGCCCGGGGCAGGGGTTCGGACACCGCGATCATCCTCTATACCTCCGGGACCACCGGCAAGCCGAAGGGCGTGATCCTCAGCTTCGACAACGTCATGAAAACGGCGGCCAACGGGGTGAAGCTGGAGGGTTTGCGCGACAGCGACGAGTCCCTGGCCTATCTGCCCATGGCCTGGGTCGGCGATCACATCTTCTCCTTCGGCCAGAGCTATGTGGCGGGATTCTGCGTGGCCTGCCCGGAGTCCAGCGCCACGGTGATGCATGACATGCGTGAGCTGGGGCCGACCTACTTCTTCGCCCCGCCGCGGATCTTCGAGAACATTCTCACCACGGTGATGATCCGCATGGAGGATGCGGGCTGGCTGAAGCGCAAGCTGTTCCATTACTTCATGGCGGTGGCGCGGCGCTCCGGCATCAAGATCCTCGACGGCAAGCCGGTGGGCCTGGGCGAGCGCCTGCTCTATGCCCTGGGCCAGCTCCTGGTCTACGGCCCGCTGAAGAATACCCTGGGCTTCACGCGCATCCGCCTGGCCTATACGGCGGGCGAAGCCATCGGCCCGGATATCTTCGACTTCTACCGCTCCCTCGGCGTCAATCTGAAACAGCTCTACGGCTCCACCGAGGCCAGCGTCTTCATCACCATCCAGCCGGACGGCGAGATCGAGCCGGACACCGTGGGCAAGCCGGCGCTCGATGTGGAGATCAAGATTGCCGACAACGGCGAGGTGATGTTCCGCGGGCCCGGCGTTTTCGTGGAGTACTACAAGAACCCCGAGGCGACGGCGGAGACCAAGACACCGGACGGCTGGGTGCACACCGGCGATGCCGGCTTCTTCGCCGACAACGGCCACCTGAAGATCATCGACCGGGCCAAGGACGTCGGCCGCGTCAACGACGGCGGGCTCTTCGCGCCCAAGTACGTCGAGAACAAGCTGAAGTTCTTCCCCGACATCAAGGAGGCGGTGGCCTTCGGCCATGAGCGCGACCACTGCACCGCCTTCGTCAACATCGACCTGGTGGCGGTGGGAAGCTGGGCGGAGCGCAACAACGTACCCTATGCCAGCTATCAGGAACTGGCCGCCAACCCGCAGGTCATCGAGATCGTCAAGGGCCACATCGAAAAGGTGAACGGCGACCTGGCCGCCGACCCGCAGCTCGCAAGCTGCCAGATCCGCCGCTTCCTGGTGCTGCACAAGGAACTGGACGCCGACGACGGCGAGCTGACCCGCACCCGCAAGGTGCGCCGCGGCTTCATTGCCGAGCGCTATCAGCCGCTGATCGACGCGCTCTATTCCGAGGCGCGCTCGGCCTACATCGAGACCGAGGTGACCTTCGAGGACGGCCGCAAGGGCACCATCAAGGCCGACCTGGAGATCGTCGACGTCGACTTCGAACCCGTCCCCGCAGCGATGAAGAAGGCAAGCTGATGCCGGCCGACACCCTGGCCCCGGCGGTGGACACCGCCGCCGCCGAAGCGTCCGCCCCGGCCGTGCCGCAAAAGAAGATCGGCGACACGGTTCTCAAGGTGGAGAACATCACCCTTTCCTTCGGCGGGGTGAAGGCGCTCACCGACATCTCCTTCGAGATCCGCGAGCACGAGATCCTGGCAATCATCGGTCCCAACGGCGCCGGCAAGACCTCGATGCTGAACGTCATCAACGGCTTCTATCACCCCCAGCAGGGCCGCATCATGTACCGCGGCGCCGAGCGCCGGGCCATGCGCCCGCACCTGGCGGCCAAGCAGGGCATCGCCCGCACCTTCCAGAACGTGGCGCTGTTCAAGGGCATGTCGACCCTGGACAACATCATGACCGGGCGCGTTCTGAAGATGAAAAGCAACATCTTCCAGCAGGCCCTCTATTGGGGTGCCAACCAGCGCGAGGAGATCGCCCACCGCGAGGTCGTCGAGAAGATCATCGACTTCCTGGAGATCGAGTCGATCCGCAAGGTGCCGGTGGGGCGCCTGCCCTACGGCCTGCAGAAGCGCGTCGAACTGGCCCGGGCGCTGGCCATGGAACCCAGTCTGCTGCTGCTCGACGAGCCCATGGCCGGCATGAACGTGGAGGAGAAGGAGGACATGTGCCGCTTCATCCTCGACGTGAACGACGAGTTC
>NZ_JANQOI010000010.1 GCF_028289705.1 Pelagibius sp. | reverse complement strand
CGCCGGTGCGGTTGACGACGTTGAAGGGCACGCCGAAGTGCTTCTCCAGCATGCTAGCCAGCATGCGGGAGTTGGCGTCGGTGCCGCCGCCGGCGCCCCAGGGAACGACGTAGCTGACCGGCCGCTCCGGCTTCCAGTCGCAGGCGGCCCAGGCCGCCCCGGCTGAGAACAGCGCCGCCGCCGCGGTCGCCAAGATCACTCCGGTCGTGCGAAACATTCGCATGGTTTCCTCCCGCTTGAGATGTCGACTAGGAATGGCCGGGCATGGGCGGTTCTGGTCTGCGCCGCCTGGATGTGGCCACTGATAGGAATGCTAGCCCGCATTTCCAACCACGTCCACGGTCTGGTCGTGTCCGGGCGTCCGGGGCCTGCGTCTTGAACCTTCCGTGCCTTGCACCCGACGGACGAAGGTCCCGGAACGCCGTGGTGGCGTTCGTTCATGCAGAGGAGCGCAAGATCATGAAGAGGTTGTTGAAGATCGCCCTGGCGGTCTCCCTGGCCCTGTCCCTGGCGCCCGAGATCGCCGCAGCGAAGACCTTCAAGAGGTCCGACTACATTTCACAGGACGACATCAATCGGGCCGGCGGTGGCTATCGGCTTGCCGTGAAAGGTCACGGTCATGTCCTGGTCAAGGAGATCCGGCCGCCGCAGGGTTCCGCCAAGCAGTGCATGGTGGACAAGAAGTCCCTGAGCCGCATCGCGGAGATGAAGGTCAAGTCCCAGCCCGCCGTGTTCAAGCCGCAGTGGTTGCGCATGAACCTCTACGTCATCGAGGAGTTCGATATGTGGATCTGCTTCGGCCTGGGTGAAGGCTGCTATATCCTCATCGCCGCGGGTTGATTTTCGTCAAGCTCATCGCCACAGCGCCTGCGGATTGTTGAGGAGTTTCGGCGGCACCGCCAGACAGTAGACTCCCAGGCTCCGCAGGTGCTGGCAGGCCTGGCCGGCGTCCCCCTCCTTGAGTCCGACCAGCAGCGCGCTGTAGCGCTGCGGGCCGGGGCGGGTCTTGGCGATGATCGCCGGATGGCCGTGTTCCACAACCTCCCGCAGGGCCTTGCGGTTCTCGGCGATGGCCGCGCTGGCCTTGGTCTTGTTCATGAAGGAGCCGAAGACCAGGCCCCAGCCCGGCAGAGTGCCGTCGGTGGCGCTGGCGGTGCCAATGGCGGGCGCAGCGGGGCACTTGCGGCCCGGCAGGATGTAGGGCGCGGGGCCGCTCGGTGTGGCGGGCAGCGCTTCGAGATGCGTCGCCGGCTCGGGCGGCGGGGGCGTCTCGAAACCGCTGTCCATCAGCTTGGTCATGCGGGCGTTGCGGACGCCGCTGTTGCGGCCGCCGAGCACCACCCCGATCAGTCGGCGGCCATCGCGCTCGGCCGCGCTCAGGAGGTTGTAGCCGGAGCCACAGGTGAAGCCGGACTTGATGCCCTCGGCACCGGGATAGGCGCGCAGCCAGCCCGTGGTGGTCGGCCGGACCCGCTTTCTGAGGATGAAATGGGGCTTGGCGAAGAAGGCGTAACGTTCCGGGAAGTCGCGGATCACCGCGCGGGCCAGGATCACCATGTCCCGCGCCGTGGTGAACTGGCCCTCGTCCGGCAGGCCCGAGGCGTTGGTGAACACCGTCTGGCTCATGCCCAGCGCCCGCGCCTTGCGGGTCATGGCCTGGGCGAAGGCGGCCTCGCTGCCGCTCACCGCTTCGGCGAGGACCACCGCGGCATCGTTCGCCGAGCGCACGATCATCACCTCCAGCAGCAGCTTCACCCGCACGTTCTTGCCGAGGCCGAGGCCCAGTTTGGTGGGCGGCTGCGCCACCGCGTGTTCGGAGACCGGTACCTTCTGATCGAGGGCCAGGCGGCCCTCGGCCATCGCTTCGAAGACCAGATAGGCGGTCATCACCTTGGTGAGGGAGGCGGGATACCAGAGATGGGTGGCGTTCTCGGCTTCGAGGACGACTCCCGTAGCATCCTCGACCAGCAAAACGGCGGATTTCGGCGGCTTCTGCGCGGCCTGCGCGCTCGCTGCCCAGAGGACCGCGGCGAGCGCGAGCGCAATCCCCCTTAGTCCTCCCATGATTTTCCCCGGGTTCGGCCGTTCTTCCTTGACAAGAAGATAATACGCCCAAAGCGAATCCGGAAGGCTTCCCTCGGAACCGAGTCCGGGAGCGAGGTAAAACTCTTTGAGTCTGGCCCAAGATGAATGGCTCGGTTTCGACGGATTGCTGATCACCGTCTATAACCAAATCGTCACCCTCGGGCTTGTCCCGAGGGTCCATGGAAAGACCGAGACTCGAACCTCAATGGATTGCCGGAACAAGTCCGGCAATGACGATCCAGGAGGGCAGATGGAGACAACCCCGTGACGGACAAGCCTTCATTTCGGGCCAGCTTCTACGAAGCCACGGAACCTAATACCCCTGCGCCAGGTCCACCAGATCGGGGACCGCTTCGCCGGCGCGGAAGCGCTTTATGTTCTCGGCGATCACCTTGGCGCCGGCTTCGGGGTCGATGAGGCTGGCGATGTGGGGCGTCAGCAGGATCTTCGGGTGAGTCCAGAAGGGGTGATCCTCCGGCGGCGGCTCCTCGTGCAGCACGTCCAGGGTGGCGCCGTAGAGGTGGCCCGAGTCCAGGGCGTGAATCAAATCCTCTTCCACCAGATGGCCGCCGCGGCCGACGTTGATGACGCAGGCCTCCTCCGGCAATTGGGCGAAGAGATCCCTGTTCAGGATGCCTTCGGTAGCCGGGGTGAGGGGGAGCAAACAGACCAGGATTTCCGCCTGGGGCAGCAGCTCCGCCAATCCCGCGTCGCCGTGATGGCAGGTGATGCCCTCCAGGCTCTTGGGCCGCCGCGACCAGCCATGGACGTCGAAACCGATGGCGGCCAGGGTGTTGGCCACCGCCGCGCCCATATTGCCGAGGCCGAGCACGGCGACGCGCCGTTCCGGCGCCGGTGGGGTGATGATCTGGTCCCACTCCCTGCGGCCCTGGGCCGCTTGGATGTGGGGCAGGCGGCGGTGAAAACGCAGCACGTGCAGAGCCACGTACTCGCGCATGCGCTGGCGCAGGTCGTCGCCGACGGTGCGGATGATCGGCAGATGAGCCGGCAGTTCCGGGTCCACCAGCACATGGTCGATGCCGGCGCCCATGGACACGATGCACTTCAGGTTGGGAAAGGTCTTGAGGCCGCCGGGCGGCGGCTTCCAGACCACGGCATAGTCCACATCCGCCTTGTCGCCCGGGTCATCCCAGCTGCGGCATTCGATGTCCGGCAAAAGGCCCTGCAGTTTCTCGCACCACCAGTCCGCCCGCGCGGCGCCCACACGTACCACCAAGGTCATGATCTTAATCCGCCGCGTCGAAGGAGTGTTCGCGCAGCTTCGGAAGATGTTCCTTCAGCAGCCAATGAGAGAAATCCTCTGCCGAGCGCTCGCCCCTGCGCTCCAACAGTACCACCGCCTTGATCATGCCTCGCCCTTCTCATAACTGAGGCCGCAGCCCTTCAGCACCATGCGCACGATGGTCTCCGCCGCTTCGTCGTAGTCCCGGGCCGCCAGTTGGCGGCGGCCCACCAGGGCTTCGACCTGGACGTCGAAATCGGCATAGTGCTGGGTTGCGGCCCAAATCACCGAAAACAGATGCACCGGATCGACCGGGTCCATCTTACCGGCTGCCGCCCAGGCGTCCAGGACCGCGGCCTTCTCCTTCACCAGTTTGCGCAGTTCGTTCTTCAGGAAGCTCTCGGTGTGGGGCGCGCCGCGGATCATCTCGTTGGCATAGACCTTGGAGGCGAGGGGCCGTTCGCGGGAGTGGCGGATCTTCGCGCGGATGTAGTCGCCCAGGGCCGTCGCCGGGTTGCCGCTCTCGGTGATCCGGTCCAGTTCCCCCAGCCAGAGGCCCAGAATGTCCTCCAGCACCGCGTGGTAGAGCGCCTCCTTGGTGCCGAAGTAGTAGTGCACGTTGGCCTTGGGCAGCCCGGCCTTCTCGGCGATGGCCGCGGTGGTGGCGCCGCGGTAGCCCTGCTTGGCGAAAACCTCTTCGGCGGCGCTCAGGATGAGGGCCCGGTTGCGGGTGCGAATATGCCCCGGCGCGGTCTCTTCCTTGCCGCCGTTCCCCGGACCTTTTTCCTTTACCGCCGTTTCGGACATTCCCAGCCTCGCTCTTGGCCCCGCAGCGCTCTCTGGCGCCGATTCTTGTTCTTCTACGGTCAAAACCTGACCACTTGGTCAATTTTCGTTGACCGCTTGGTCAAGTCAACGCTACAGTTTTTTGCAAGAGGGACGCAAGACGCCGAAAGAGCGTCTGCGGTCAGACGATCAGGGAGTTTCGCATGGATAACCAACCGGACATCGCGGCCGGGCGCCTGCCGGAGTCCGCCTATGCGGAAAACTTCGGCGACGTTCATCCGCCGCTGGACCGCAAGGCCGCACTGGTCGAATCCAGCCGCTGCTATTTCTGCTACGACGCCCCCTGCATCGAAGCCTGCCCGACAGGCATCGATATCCCGAGCTTCATCCGCAAGATCTCCACCGACAATGTCCGCGGCGCGGCCCAGGACATCCTGCAAGAGAACATCATGGGCGGTGCCTGCGCGCGGGTCTGCCCGACGGAAGTGCTCTGCCAGGAAGCCTGCGTCCGAAACACGCAAGAGCACAAGCCGGTGCAGATCGGCCTGCTGCAGCGCTATGCCACCGACGCGGTGATGGAGGCGGAGAGCCATCCCTTCACCCGGGCCGAACCCAGCGGCAAGACGGTCGCGGTGGTCGGCGCCGGGCCGGCGGGGCTGTCCTGCGCCCACCGCCTGGCCATGCTGGGCCATGACGTCGTGGTCTTCGACGCCAAGGCAAAGGCCGGTGGACTGAACGAGTACGGCATCGCCGCCTACAAGGTGCCGGACGATTTCGCCCACCGCGAGGTGGATTTCATCCTGGAGATCGGCGGCATCGAGATCCGCCACGACCAGGCCCTCGGCAAGGACATCGCCCTGGCCGAGCTGCGGCGGGACTACGACGCCGTCTTTCTGGGCATGGGGCTCGGCGGCGTGCGCGCCCTGAACCTGGAGGGCGAGGACCTGCCGGGGGTGCACAACGCCGTCGACTACATCGCCGAACTGCGCCAGAGCGACGACCTCAGATCGCTGCCGGTGGGTCGCAAGATCGTGGTGATCGGCGGCGGCAACACCGCCATCGACATCGCCGTGCAGACCAAGCGCCTGGGCGCCGAGGACGTCACGCTCGTCTATCGGCGGGGGCCCGAGGCCATGTCGGCGACCCACCACGAGCAGGAGTTCGCTCAGGTCAACGGCGTGAAGATCAAGCACTGGGCCCAGCCGCGCCAACTGCGCGGTGCCCATGGGCGTATCAGCGATGTGGTCTTCGAGTACACCCAGCTCGACGAGAACGGGCGCCTCGCCGGGACCGGCGACGCCTTCAGCCTGCCGGCCGACATGGTGTTCAAGGCCATCGGCCAGGCCATGCTGCCGCTGCCCCAGGCCAATGGCGCCTCGGACCTCTTGGAGATGGACGGTGAGCGGATCGCCGTGAACGAGCAGCGCCAGACCTCGCTGCCCGACGTCTGGGCCGGCGGCGACTGCGTCAAGATCAGCCAGGATCTGACCGTCGCCGCAGTGCAGGACGGCAAGCTGGCCGCCCAGTCCATCGATAGTTTCCTGCGGGGCTGAGGCCCGACGCAGGGTTCGCGAAGGCAAGGAGACGAATTATGGCTGACCTTCGTTGCGACATCGCCGGTGTGAAGTCACCCAATCCCTTCTGGCTGGCCTCGGCGCCGCCCACGGACAAGGAGTACAACGTCGTCCGCGCCTTCAAGGCGGGCTGGGGCGGGGTGGTCTGGAAGACCCTGGGCGAGGACCCGCCCATCGTCAACGTCTCGTCGCGCTATGGCGCCATGAGTTACAACGGCACCCGCATGGCCGGCTTCAACAACATCGAGCTGATCACAGACCGGCCGCTGGACGTGAACCTGCAGGAGATCAAGCAGGTGAAGCGCGACTGGCCGGACCGGGCCATGGTGGTCTCCCTCATGGTGCCCTGCGAGGAGGAGAACTGGCGCAATATCCTCAAACGGGTCGAGGAGACGGAAGCCGACGCGGTGGAGCTGAACTTCGGCTGCCCCCACGGCATGTCGGAGCGCGGCATGGGCTCGGCCGTCGGCCAAGTGCCGGAATACATCGAAATGGTGACCCGCTGGTGCAAGACCCACACCCGCATGCCGGTCTTCGTGAAGCTGACCCCCAATGTCACCAACGTGCTGAGCCCGGCCCGCGCCGCGAAGGCGGGCGGTGCCGATGCGGTTTCCCTGATCAACACCATCAACTCCATCATGTCGGTGGATCTCGACATCATGGCGCCGACGCCCACCGTCGGCGGCAAGGGCAGCCACGGCGGCTACTGCGGCCCGGCGGTGAAGCCCATCGCCATGCACATGGTCGCGGAGATCGCCCGTGACAAGGAGACTGCCGGCCTGCCGATCTCCGGCATCGGCGGCATCGGCAACTGGCGCGACGCGGCGGAGTTCATGAGCCTGGGTGCCGGCTCGGTGCAGGTCTGCACTGCGGCGATGCATAAGGGCTTCAAGATCGTCGAGGACATGATCGACGGGCTCGCCTACTGGATGGACGAGAAGGGCCACCAGACTCTTGACGACTTCCGCGGTGCCGCCGTTCCCAACGTCACCGACTGGCAGTATCTCGACCTCAACTTCGAGACCGTGGCCAGGATCGACCAGGATCTCTGCATCCAGTGCGGGCTCTGCCACATCGCCTGCGAGGACACCTCCCACCAGGCCATCGCCGCCCAGCGGGACAACGGCGCGCGCCGCTATGAGGTGATCGACGCTGAGTGCGTGGGCTGCAACCTCTGCCAGCATGTCTGCCCGGTGGAGGGCTGCATCTCCATGGTCGAGGTGGAGAACGGCAAGGAATACATGAACTGGACCCAGGACCCGCGCAACCCAATGAACCAGAAGGCTGCCGAATAGCGCCGAAGACCAACAGAAAATGCCGGCGACCAGCAGGGGCGGCGGCCGAACGGGGAAGTGACATCGATGACCTTGAAGAATCTGACGGTCGATCAGGACCGCCTGTGGGACAGCCTCATGGAAATGGCGAAGATCGGCCCCGGCGTGGCCGGCGGCAACTGCCGGCTGGCCCTCACGGACTTCGACCGGGAGGGGCGGGACCTCTTCGTGCGCTGGTGCCAGGAGGCCGGCTGCTCCATCACTGTGGACAAGATGGGCAACATCTTCGCGCGCCGGCCCGGCACCGACCCGAGCCTGGCGCCGGTCACCACCGGCAGCCATCTGGACACCCAGCCCACCGGCGGCAAGTTCGATGGCGTGTTCGGCGTGCTGGCGGGCCTGGAGGTGATCCGCACCCTGAACGACCATGCCATCGAGACGACGGCGCCCATCGAGGTCTCGGTCTGGACCAATGAGGAGGGCTCGCGCTTCGCCCCGGCGATGATCTCCTCCGGCGTGTTCGCCGGGGTCTTCGACCTGGACTACGGCCATTCCCGCAGCGACGTCGACGGCAAGACCATCGGCGAGGAACTGGACCGCATCGGCTATCTCGGCGACCAGACGCCGGGCGAGCATCCGATCCGCGCCTTCTTCGAGGCCCACATCGAACAAGGCCCGATCCTGGAGGCCGAGGAGAAGACCATAGGCGTGGTGACCGGCGCCCAGGGCCAGCGCTGGTTCGAAGTGACCCTGACCGGCTCCGAATCCCACGCCGGCACCACGCCGATGAACCGCCGCAAGGACGCCCTGGTCGCCGCTTCCAGGCTGGTGACGGCGATCAACGAGATCGCGCTGGCCCATCCGCCCCATGCGGTGACCACCGTCGGCATGATGCAGGTCAGCCCCAACTCGCGGAACACCATCCCGGGCTCGGTCTTCCTCACCGTCGACCTGCGCCACCCCGACGACGAGACCCTGAGCAAGATGGAAGCGGAACTGCGGGAAGCCTGCGCGGCGATCTGCGATCCCGCCGGGATCACGGCGGAGATCGAGGACATCTGGTATTCGCCCCCCATCGCCTTCAACCCGGACTGTGTCGCCGCCGTGCGCAAGGCCGCCGACGTCGCCGGCTTCGGCAACATGGACATCATCTCCGGCGCCGGCCACGACGCCTGCTACATCAGCCGCGTCGCCCCGACGGCGATGATTTTCGTGCCCTGCGAGGACGGCATCAGCCACAACGAGAGCGAGAGCGCCACGCCAGGCGACCTGGCGGCCGGCTGCAATGTGCTGCTGCACGCCATGCTGGAGCGGGCGAGTGCTTGACCTTTGCCGCCGAAGGGGCCGGAATGGCGGTAACCCCTGCAACTGTGTGGGATAAGGTTGGGGGGATAACGGGGATGGCACTAGAGGCAGTCATGCAGCAGGACGCGGAGGCGCCGCCAGCGGCGAAGGGCACGGCCCGGCCGGTGATCGAGGTCGATAGGCTCTCGCTGACCTTCCAGACCGCTGATGGACCGGTTTACGCCCTCTCCGAAGTGGATCTCACCGTCAATGCCGGCGACTTCGTCTCCTTCATAGGACCGTCGGGCTGCGGCAAGACCACCCTGCTGCGTGTGATCGCCGATCTGGAACGCCAGACCGAGGGCCGGATCAGCGTCAACGGCGCCTCGCCGCAGGAGGCGCGGCTGGCCCGCGCCTACGGCTACGTCTTCCAAGCGCCGGCGCTCTATCCCTGGCGGACGGTGGAGCGCAACGTCATGCTGCCGCTGGAGATCATGGGCATGAGCGGCGCCGAACGGCGGGAACGGGCGGCGCGCTACCTGGAGCTGGTGAACCTCAAGGGCTTCGAAAAGAAATTTCCCTGGCAGCTTTCCGGCGGCATGCAGCAGCGGGTCTCCATCGCCCGCGCGCTCTCCTTCGAGCCCGACCTCTTGCTGATGGACGAGCCCTTCGGCGCCCTCGACGAGATCACCCGTGACCATCTGAACGAGCAGTTGCTGCGCCTCTGGGAGCGCACCGGCAAGACGGTGATCTTCGTCACCCACTCGATCCCCGAGGCGGTCTTCCTCTCCTCCAAGATCGTCGTCATGTCGCCGCGGCCGGGGCGCATCATCGACGTGATCGACTGCAACCTGCCGCCGGACCGCACCCTCGACAGCCGGGAGAGCGGCGCCTTCGCCGACATCGCCCACCGGGTACGCGAAGGCCTGCGCGCGGGACACAGCTATGACGATTGAAGCCGTCGGCTCGGCCCCGCCGGCGACACCCGGGTTGCTGTCCCGGGTCTTCGCCGGGCGCGCCGGGCCACTGACGGTGGTCTGCCTGGCGATCTTTGCGCTCTGGTATGCGGGGACCGTCTGGCTGAACGCGCCGCTTCTGACCGACCGCTATGAGCGGGCAGGGGAGAGCTGGACATTCAGCCGCCTGGTGGACGATGCGATGGCGATGGAGCGGCCGGTGCTGCCGGCGCCCCATCAGGTGGCCGTCGAGCTGAACAAGTCCATCTTCGGGCGCAAGGTCACCTCCAAGCGCAGTCTCGTCTACCATAGCTGGGTCACCCTGTCCTCGACCCTGCTCGGCTTTGCCATGGGCACGGCCCTGGGCATTCTGCTGGCCGTCGGCATCGTCCACGTGAAGACCCTGGACCGCAGTCTCCTGCCCTGGGTCATCGCCTCCCAGACCATTCCGATCCTGGCCATCGCGCCGATGGTCATCGTTGTATTGGGCAACATCGGCTTCACCGGGCTGGTGCCCAAGGCGCTCATCTCCATGTATCTCTGCTTCTTCCCGGTGACCATCGGCATGGTGAAGGGCCTGCGCTCCCCCGACCCGCTGCAGATGGACCTGATGAAGACCTACAGCGCCAGCGGCACCCAGGTGTTCTGGAAGCTGCGCTGGCCCTCCTCGGTGCCGTTTCTTTTCGCCAGCCTGAAGGTGGCTATCGCCATCTCCCTGGTGGGCGCCATCGTCGGCGAACTGCCCACCGGCGCCTCGGCGGGCATCGGCGCGCGCCTGCTGGTGGGTTCCTACTACGGCCAGACCGTCCAGATCTGGGCGGCGCTGCTGACCGCCGCCGCCATGGCCGGCCTGTTGGTCGCCGCGGTCGGCGGCATCGAGCGGCTGGTGCTGCGCCGGACCGGAGCGCGACCATGAACATGCGAAACGCCTGGGCGCAGGAGAGGTCGAGCGTCCTCGCCCTCGTTTTCTTTCTGATCGCGCTCGCCTTTCCCATCGGCCTCAGCATGACGGGGGAGAGCCTCGGCTGGATGGCCGAGCCGGCGCTTCTGCTGGCCTTCGGGGTGGCCGCCATCGCCGCCGCCGGCCAGAGCCTCATGGCGCAAAGCAATCTGGGCAGCGGTATCTTTCTGCTGACCGCCTGCATTGCCGGTGCCTGGGGACCGCTGGCGGCCATCGACCGCCAGTTCGCGGTCCTCGGCGCCGAAGCGCCCCTCGGCCTGCACGGGCCGGGCGTCTGGATCTTCGTCCTCGGCCTCGGGTTCCTCGTCTGGCGGACCCTGGCGGTGCTGTCGGAGGCGGCCGGCCGTCGGAACAGCAAGGGCATCGTGGCCCTGCTGGTCCCGGGCCTGTTCGGCGCCTGGCTGATCTATCTCTGGCAGGTGGGCGTCACCGGTTTCGGCGTGCCTTCGGTGCTGCTGCCCTCGCCGGGGCGGATTGCCGCGGTTTTCATGGCCTCCACCGACACCCTGCAGGCCGATTTCTACCAGACTTTCATCAAGTCGGTGCTCTCCGGCTTTCTCTTCGGCTGCGGCAGCGGTTTCCTGGTGGCGATCCTGGTGGACCGGGTGCCTTTCCTGCAGCGCGGCCTGCTGCCATTGGGCAACTTCGTCTCGGCTCTCCCCATCGTCGGCGTCGCGCCCATCATGGTCATGTGGTTCGGCTTCGACTGGCAGTCCAAGGCCGCCGTGGTGGTGGTGATGACCTTTTTCCCCATGCTGGTGAACACCATCACCGGCCTCCACGCGACCCAGGCGATGGAGCGCGACCTCATGCGCTCCTACGGCGCCAGCTATCTGCAGACCCTGGTGCGGGTGCGCCTGCCCAACGCGCTGCCCTTCATTTTCAACGCCCTGAAGATCAACTCCACCCTTGCGCTGATCGGCGCAATCGTGGCCGAATTCTTCGGTACCCCCATTGTGGGCATGGGTTTTCGCATCTCGACGGAGATCGGCCGCATGAACGTGGAGATGGTCTGGGCGACCATCGCCGTGGCCGCCGTCTCGGGCTCGCTGTTCTACGGCCTTCTGGCCTTGGCGGAGCGGGCGACCACCTTCTGGCATCCCTCCTACCGCTGAGGGACGGGACGCCGACAACAAGCTGATAACAAACAGGGTTCAATGAAGAGGAGAGGCAAGATGAAGAAACTAATTTCCCTGGCGGCAGGCGCGGGGCTGCTGCTGACGGCGGGGGCCGCCGGCGCCGCCGACAAGGTGACCCTCCAGTTGAAGTGGGTGACCCAGGCGCAGTTCGCCGGCTATTTCGTCGCCCAGGAAAAGGGCTACTACGAAGACGCGGGACTGGACGTCACCATCAAGCCCGGCGGGCCGGACATCGCCCCGCCGCAGGTGATCGCCGGCGGCGGCGCCGACGTGATCATCGACTGGATGCCCTCGGCCCTCGCGTCGCGCGAGAAGGGCGTGCCCCTGGTCAACATCGCCCAGGTCTTCAAGAAGTCCGGCATGATGCTGACCTGCCGCAAGGACAGCGGCATCAAGACGCCGGCGGACTTCAAGGGCCGCACCCTCGGCGTCTGGTTCTTCGGCAACGAGTATCCCTTCCTCTCCTGGATGGCCAAACTCGGCCTGCCCACCGAGGGCGGCGACAACGGCGTCACGGTGCTGAAGCAGGGCTTCAACGTCGATCCCATCCTGCAGAAGCAGGCGGACTGTGTTTCGACCATGACCTACAACGAGTACTGGCAGATCATCGACGCCGGGCTCACCGCCGACGACCTCATCGTCTACAAGTACGAGGACCAGGGCGTCGCCACTTTGGAGGACGGGCTCTACGTGCTGGAGGCGAACCTCAAGGACCCGGCTTTCGTCGACAAGATGGCCCGCTTCGTCGCCGCCTCCCTGAAGGGCTGGGACTACGCCAAGAACAACATCAACGAGGCCGCTGACATTGTCCTCGAAAACGACGAGACCGGCGCCCAGACCGAAAAGCACCAGCGGCGCATGATGGGCGAGATCGCCAAGCTGCTGGAGGGCTCCGCCAAGGGCCTCGGCTATCTGGAGCCGGCCGACTACGAGCGCACCGTCGACACCCTGCTCGCCAACGCCTCGACCCCGGTGATCACCAAGAAGCCGGAAGGCGCCTGGACCCACGCGGTCTGGGAGAAAGCCAACGGCATGTAGTCGTTGATCCCAAAGTTCTGGGGCAGGTTGGGGGGAGCGCTTCGGCGCTCCCTCTTTTTTGTGGCCGCCATTCATCCTTCGAGACGGGCCTGCGGCCCTCCTCAGGATGAGGTCATAGCCTCTGTCCTCATGCTGAGGACGTCGCGGAGCGGCCGTCTCGAAGCATGGACGCGCGCTTAAAGCGCCCGATCCAGCGCCACGATCAGCCGCTCGATGTCTTCCGGGCTGGTGTAGTGAACGAAGGAGAGGCGCAGCACGCCGGGGTTCGGCGCGACGCCCATGGCCTCCACCAGACGGTAGGCGTAGAAGTTGCTGACGCAGGCGGCGATCTGTTGTTCGCGCAGGCGCGCCACCACCGCGTCCGCCGGCTTGTTCTTGGGATGGATCGCCACCGTGGGTGCCCGGACCGCCGGGTCGCTGGGTCCCAGGATGCGGATGTCGTTGCGCTGGCGCAGATGATCCAGCAACGGGGCCAGAAGGGCCTTTTCCTGGTCCTCCATCAGGGCATGCACGCGGCGGCCGCGCTCCGCCGGCTCGACCGTGCCATCGCCACTGAAGTGGTGGTCATGGAGGGCGTCGAAGTAGTCGGCGATCCCGGCGGAAGCGGCGATCTGGGCGTGGTCCGGGCCAGCCGGCGTCAGCTTCTTCTTGATCCGATCGGCGTTGAAGAAATGCGCCTGGTTCTCCAGGCGCTCGGCCAGGTCGCGCTTCACGGTCATCAAGCCCTGGTGCGGCCCGTAGGTCTTGTAGAGCGAGAAAAGATAAATGTCGGCGCCCAGCGCCGCCACGTCGGGAAATCCATGGGGCGCATAGGAAACGCCGTCCACGGCGACCACGGCGCCGGCGGCATGGGCCTTCGCGGCGATCTCCGCCACCGGGTTTATATGGCCGACGATATTCGAGCAGTGAGGAAAGGCGACGATGCGGGTCTTCTCGCTGAGAAGCGCATCCAGGTCGGCGGGGTCGAGCTGACCGCTCTCCGGGTCCACCTGCCATTCCCGCACCTCCACGCCGAATTCGGCGAGGCGCCGCCAGGCGCCGGAGTTGGCCTCGTGGTCCTGGTTGGTGACGACGATCTCGTCGCCGGCTTTGAGACCGGGACGAAAGGCCTGAGCCAGGACGTAGGTGTTCATGGTGGTGGAAGGACCGAAGTGCAGCTCGTCCTCGGCAACGTTCAGATAGCGGGCCAGGCGGGTCCGCGTCTCGTCCATCTCCGCACCGCCGCGCTCCGAAGCCGGGAAGGGGCCATAGGGCTGCACCTTAGTCTCCCGGTAGAATCGGGTCAGCCGGTCGATGACCGGCGCGCAGGCATAGGACCCGCCGGCATTCTCGAAAAAGGCCCAGTCCTTCAAGGAAGGCTCGGAGAAAGCGGGAAACTGGGAACGGACGAAGGAGAGGTCGAGGGTAGGCATGGCTAATGGTAGCTCTTACGTTGTTCTGAGAAGTAGGCGTCGAATCGCTCCGGAAAGTCTGTCAGTGGCCGGCTCTCTGAGAAGTATTCGTTGTCGTTGGACCCAACTTCAATGAAGCCTACCCGCGTCTCGACATCGAACTCCCCGAGAAAGTGATCGAGAAACAGATAGGCGATCTGTTGGAAGGCGGTCTTTTCGGCATCGTTGTATCCTTCGATGAACAACAACAGGCCTACCAGATCGCCATCCTTGAACATGGCATAGCGGATCTGTTCGGTACTGATCTCCCGGTCATCCAATCGCAGGGCCATAGCAAAGGCGCGCCGGGGGCGGAACTTCACCCAGATCCAGCGCGGCAACGACGGGGCTTCGGCTGCGAGAGCCTCGACCGCGGGGAAGGAGTCCTTGATGCCACCGGCACTGATGACGAACTCGCGCCGGCCATCCTCGAGCACGGGGCTGAACTCGAAGGTCAGGTTCGGGTCCACCGCCGTCATTTGGCGGCTCAGTTCATCGAATATTGCTTCTTGAGCCTGCTCAAAAGAGAACAGGCGTTCCTCGTTCTTTTGGAACCACTTCCAGAAGCGCATCTCTTTGGATGGTCCGAACATGTCCCCCGCCGGGCTTGGGAATGGCAGGCTCACAATCAGGATTGCAAGCAAAGCGCCACGAAGCATGACAGCTCTTACCGCTTCATGAAATCGATGGCTGCGTTGCCCAGGACCTTGAGCTGGGCCTGTCCCGGCGGGGTTTCGGCGACGACGCGGCCGCGGCGGATGACGGCAAGGCGGACGGGGCGCAGGCGCAGGGCCTCCAGCACGTCGCCGGCCTGGAGGATCACCATGTCGGCGTGGCAGCCGGGGGTCAGGCCGTAGCCCTCCAGCCCCAGGGTCCGGGCGCCGTTGGCGGTGACGGCGGCAAAGCAATGCTTCTGCTCCTCAACCCCGGTCATCAGGCCGACGTGAAGGCCCATGTGGGCCACCTCGATCATGTCGTGGCTACCGAGCGGGTACCAGGGGTCCATGACGCAGTCGTGGCCGAAGGAAACGTTGATGCCCTGGGCCAGCAGTTCCTTCACCCGGGTCATGCCGCGGCGCTTGGGGTAGCTATCGTGGCGGCCCTGGATGGTGATGTTGATGAGGGGATTGGCCACCGCGTTCACCCCTGCCTCGGTCATCAGCGGCATCAGCTTGGAGACGTAGTAGTTGTCCATGGAGTGCATGGAGGTGAGGTGGGAGCCGGCGACCCGCCCCTGTAAGCCAAGCCGCTGGGTCTCGTGGGAGAGGCTTTCGATGTGGCGGGAGTTGGGGTCGTCGGTCTCGTCGCAGTGCATGTCCACCATCAGCCCGCGCTCGGCTGCCACCTCGCAGAGCAGGCGCACGGACTCGGCGCCCTCGGCCATGGTGCGCTCGAAGTGGGGGATGCCGCCGACGATGTCGACGCCCTTGTCGAGGGCGCGGGTCAGGTTCTCTTTGGCGCGGGGGTAACGCAGATAGCCGTCCTGGGGAAAGGCAACGAGTTGCAGGTCGATCACGTCCTTCACCGTCTCCCGCACCTCCAGCAGCGCCTCCACGGCCAGCAGGCGGTCGTCGCAGATGTCGACATGGCTGCGGATGGCGAGGGTCCCTTTGGCGACCGACCAGCGGCAAAGCGCCAAGGCGCGCTCCTTCAGGGCCTCCACCGTCAGCTCCGGCTTCAGCTCGCCCCAGAGCGCGATGCCCTCCAGGAGGGTGCCGCTCTCGTTGAGCCGCGGCAGGCCGAGGCTCAAGGTCGCGTCCATGTGGAAGTGGCTGTCGACGAAGGGCGGGCTCACCAGATGGCCCGCGGCGTCGATCTCCTGGCCGGCCTCGGCCTCGATCCCCGGCGCCACCTCGGCGATGACGCCGTCCTGGACAGCGATGTCGCGGCCGGTCTCACCAGTGGGCAGGGTCGCATTGCGGACGATCAGATCGAGCATGCTGCCTCTCTGTGGTCTCTAGCGCTCGCCTTTGCGGAAGGGGACCAGCAGCGCCTTGGGGTAGGCCGCCCGCCGCGACATGACGATCATCGCCAGGATGGAGAGAACATAGGGCATCATCAGATAGAACTGATAGGGGATAAAGGCGGAGGAGGCCTGCTGCACGCGGATCTGCAGGGCCTCGAAGGCGGCGAAGAGCAGCGCGCCGAGGAGGGCCTTGCCGGGCCGCCAGGAGGCGAAGATCACCAGGGCGATGCAGATCCAGCCGCGGCCGTTGATCATGCCGATGTAGAAGGCATCGAAGACGGAGATGGTGAAAAAGGCGCCGCCGATGGCCATCAGGGCGCTGCCCAGCATGACGGCGGCGGTGCGCAGGCGGTGGACGTCGATGCCCTGGGCCTCCACCGCCATGGGGTTCTCCCCCACCATGCGCACCGCCAGGCCGAGGGGCGTGCGGTAGAGGCCGTAGGCGACGGCGGGGACCAGCAGGAAAGCGAGGTAGGTGAGGGGGCTCTGGGTGAACAGCACCTCCCCCAGGAACGGCAGCTCCGACAGGCCCGGGACGGGATAGGGCGCGAAGGGTTCGATCTTCGGCGGGGTGGTCACGTCCGGCAGCATCATGCGAAAGGCGAAGTAGCTGAGGGCCGAGGCCAGCAGCGTGATGCCGATGCCGGTGACATGCTGGGAGAGGCCGAGATAGACGCTGAAGCCGGCGTGCAGCCAGCCGAAGAGGGCCCCGAAGACCGCGGCCACCAGCACCGCCGACCAGAGGTCTCCGCCCTGGTAGACCCACATCCAGGCGGTCATGGCCCCCAGGGTCATGATGCCCTCGATGCCGAGATTGAGCACGCCGGCGCGCTCGCAGATCAGCTCCCCCAGGGTGCCGAAGATCAGCGGCGTGGCCATGCGCACCAGCGCGGCCCAGAAGCCCAGCGAGACGAAGATCTCCAGGATGTCCATTCGCTAGCCCCAGCGCGGCCGGTAGCGGACGAAGAGGACGGAGGCCAGCACCAGCAGCAGCGCCGTGGCCGTCAGCACGTCGGCCAGGTAGTTGGAGATGGACATGGCGCGGCTCATGGCATCGGCGCCGTTGTAAATGGCGGCGACGAAGATGGCCGAGGCGATCACCCCCAGGGGGTGGAGTCCGGCCAGCATGGCAACGGCGATGCCGGTGTAGCCGAAGCCCGGCGAGATATCGAGGGTGAGGTAACCTTTCAGGCCGGCCAGCTCGCAGACCCCGGCCATGCCGGCGAGGCCGCCGGAGAGGAGGGCCGTGCGCAGCACCGTGGCGCCCAGGGGAATGCCGGCGAAGCGGGCCGCCTCCGGATTGTTGCCGACGGCGCGGATCTCGAAGCCCCATTTCGAATAGCGGATGAAGGCCCAGGCGGCGACGGCGAAGACCAGGGCCCAGATCAGGCCGGCGTGGAGGCGGGTGCGAGGAATGAGCGGTGCCAGCACCCCCTCGTCGATGATCGGCGCCGCCTGTGGCCAGCCCATGGCCAGCGGGTCCTTCCAGGGGCCGAAGAGCAGGTAGTTGGCGAACAGCAGCACCACGAAGTTCAGCAGCAGGGTGGTCACCACCTCGTCGACCTTCAGGTGGAGCTTCAGGAAGACCGGCAGCAGCAGGAGCAGACCGCCTGCGACCGCACCGACGAAGAACAGAAGCGGGATCATGAGCACCGGCGGCAGGGTGATCAGACCGGTGCCGAAGTAGGTGACCGCCAGCGCCCCGGCATAGAGCTGGCCCTCTCCGCCGATGTTCCACAGCTTGGCGCGGAAGGCGACGGCGGCGGCCAGCCCGGTGAAGATCAGCGGGGCCGCGCGGGTGAGGGTCTCGCTGAGGGCGAAGACCGAGCCGAAGGCGCCCTTCAGCAGCGCGCCGTAGGCGGCGAAGACCGGCGCGCCGGCCCAGAGGATCAAGAGGGCGCAGAACAGGAAGGAGAGCGCCAGGGCCGCCAGCGGCGCGGCGACGTTCAGCCACAGCGGAACCTGGGTGCGCGGTTCAAACCGCATGGGCCGCTCCGGCGCTTTCGCCGCCCGCCGCGCTGTGGCCAGCCATCATCAGGCCGAGGGTCCGCATGTCCGCGTCCTCCACCGCCATGGGCGCGCTCAGCCGCCCGTGGTAGAGCACCGCCACCCGGTCCGACATCTGCAACAGCTCTTCCAGATCCTCGGAGATCAGCAGGATGCCGGCGCCGGCGGCCCGCGCCTCGAACAGCAGCCGCTGCACCGCGGCCGCGGCACCCACGTCCAGCCCCCGGGTCGGCTGGTTGGCCAGGATGACCCGCGGTTTCTCGCTCAAGACCCGGGCCAGGATCACCTTCTGCATATTGCCGCCGGAGAGGCTGCGGGTCGTCGTGCCGGGCGCCGCCCCGCGGATGTCGAAGGACTCGATCATGCCCTCGGCATTGCGGCGCACCGCCTGGCCCTTCAAGGCGCCGAGATTGGAGAACCGCCGGTCCCCGTAGGCCTCGAGGATCAGGTTCTCCTCTACCGAGAAATCGCCGACGACCCCGCTGGCATGGCGGTCTTCGGGAATGCGGCCCACACCGCGGGCCACCATGGCCGAGGGCGCCGCCGCAATGACGGCTTCCCCCAGGACCTCGAGATTGCCTTCCTCCGGCACGGCAAGCCCGCTGACCAGGTCGGCCAGGGCCGCCTGTCCGTTGCCGGAAACGCCGGCGATGCCGAGGATTTCATTGGCGCGCAGCGCCAGATCGAGCTGTTGCAGAAGCGGCTGACCCTCACCGTTGCGCAGGCTGACGCCGGTCATCGTCAGGACCGGGTCCCCCGGCGCCAGGGGCGCGCGCTGCGGCAACTCCACGGCACGCCCGACCATGGCCTCGGCAAGCTGCTCGCGGGAGGCGTCGGCGATGGGGAAGTCGGCCACCAGCCGGCCCTGCCGCAGCACCGCGACCCGGTCGGCGACGGCCATGACCTCATTCAGCTTGTGGGAGATGAAGATGATGGAGAGTCCCTCGGCCACCATGGCCTTCAGGGTAGCGAAGAAGGTTTCGACCTCCTGCGGCGTCAGTACCGCCGTCGGCTCGTCCAGAATCAGGACGCGGGCGCCGCGGTAGAGCGCTTTCAGGATCTCGACGCGCTGGCGTTCGCCGACGGAAAGGTCGCGCACCAGGCGCTGCGGGTCGACCTTTAGGCCGAAGCGAGCACTCAGGTCGCCGATCCGCTCCCGCGCGGCGCGGCTGTTCTGCTTCGCACCCCAGAGCGGTTCGGTGCCGAGGACGATGTTGTCGAGCACCGTGAGGTTCTCACCGAGGGTGAAGTGCTGATGCACCATGCCGATGCCGGCGGCGATCGCTTCCCGCGGCGAGCCGCCGGCCAGCGGAGCACCGAAGACCGCGATCTCTCCTTCGTCGGCGACGTAGTGGCCGAAGAGGATGTTCATCAGGGTGGTCTTACCGGCGCCGTTCTCGCCCAGCAGCGCCAGGATTTCGCCAGCCTGCAGCTCCAGGGAAATGCCGTCGTTCGCCACCAGGGCGCCGAAGCGCTTGGTGACCGCGTTCAGCCGCAGGACTGCGTCACCGCCTGACGGACTCTTTGCTGCTGCCGGCACCACCGCTCTCCCCCAAGACCGGAACCGTCATCCACGGGTGCAAGGTGAACGGGGCGGCTCCTCGAGACCGCCCCGCCTGTTCACCAGCCCGGAAAGGCTTCAGAACGTCGACTTGGGTTCGTCGTCGTTGGTCTGCACCACGAAGTCCCCGGCCTTGATCTGCTGAGCCAGGCTATCGATCTTGGCCTTGGTTTCAGCCGGGATCTTGTCCTCGAACTCGTAGAAGGGCGAGAGGGAAGCGCCGCCGGCCTTCATCATCGTCCATTCCTTGTAGTCCTCGGCCCTAAAGGTGCCGGCCTTCACCTGGGCGATGGCGTAATCGATGGCCGGCTCCATGTGCCAGAGCGCGGAGGCCACCACCACGTCGGTGCCGTTCTCCAGCTTGTTCATGTCGTTGACGTTGCCGAAGGCGACGATGCCCTTCTCGCGGGCCGCATCGACCACGCCGGCACGCTCGGCATAGAGCACGTCCACCCCGGACTCCACCTGGGCGAAGGCGAACTCCTTGGCCTTCGGCGGGTCGTACCAGGACCCGATGAAGGAGACCTTGAACTCGACATCGGGATTGACCGAACGGGCGCCTTCCATGAAGGCGTGGAACAGGCGGTTCACCTCACCGATGGGATAGCCGCCCACCATGCCGATCTTGTTGGACTTGGTCATGGTGCCGGCGACCACGCCCATGAGGTAGCAGGGCTCGTGGATCCAGTTGTCGAAGACCGAGAAGTTCTTGCCGTGTGGGCCGCCGGGGTCGCCCATGAGAAAAGCGATGTCGGGATAGTCGTCGGCCACCTTGCGGGCCTCGCGGCTGATGCCGAAGGCCTCCCCCACCACCAGGTCGACGCCGCTTTCGGCATATTCGCGCAACACCCGCACGTAATCTGTGTTGGGAACCTTTTCCGAGAAGCTGTAGTCGATGTCGCCGCGCTCCTTGGCCGCGGTGAGGGCGCGGTGCAGGGTGCCGACCCACTTCTGTTGGATCGGGACCGTATAGATCCCGGCCACCTTCAGCTTTTCGGCCTGTGCCTCGCCCGCCGGCAGGCCCAAAGCCGCCGCCGCGACCAGCGCCAGCGCGCCCGCCCGCAGGACGGCGCGGCGGCCGAAAGCGAGCCCCTTCAACAGCCCAATACCTCTCACGTTCTGAGTCCTCATTCCCCAAGCTCCCCTGTCTATTGAATTCGTTCGCCGCGACGCGCGGCCACCCATCCGAAGTTACATGCGGTTCACCGCCGAGGGCGCCTTGGCCTCGCGCTGGCGGTTCACGGCGTCGTAGTAGGGCGCGAAGGTCGGGCGTTCGACATAGCGCCCGGCGCCCCGCTCGGTGCGGACGTCGCCGTCCTGATAGACCACCTTGCCCTGGCTGATGGTGACCGTGTTGATGCCTTTCACGGTCATCCCCTCGAAGATGTTGAAGTCCACGTTCTGGTGATGTGTGTCCTTGGAGATGGTGCGCTCCTTCTCCGGGTCCCAGATCGCAATGTCGGCATCGGCGCCCACGGAGATGGAGCCCTTGCGCGGATAGATGTTGAAGATCTTGGCCGCGTTGGTCGACGTGATGGCGACGAACTCGCTCACCGTGAGCCGGCCTGAGTTGACCCCGTGGTGCCAGAGCACGTGCATGCGGTCTTCCACGCCGCCGGTGCCATTGGGGATCTGGGTGAAGTTGTTGTGGCCCATGCGCTTCTGCGGTGAACAGAAGCAGCAGTGATCGGTGGCGGTGGTCTGAAGCATACCCGCCTGCAGGCCGCGCCACAGCGCCTCCTGATGCTCCTTCGGGCGGAACGGCGGGCTCATGACGTGGGCCGCCGCGTAGTCCCAGTCGGGGTGGCGGTAGACCTCGTCGTTGACCAGCAGATGCCCCGCCAGCACCTCGCCGAAGACCCGCTGGCCCTCATTGCGGGCGCGGGTGATGGCCTGCAGCGATTCGATGCAGGAGTTGTGGACGATGTAGAGCGGCACGTCGAGCACCTGGGCAACGCGGATGGCGCGGTTCGCCGCCTCGCCCTCCACCTCCGGCGGGCGGGAGAGGGGGTGGCCCTCCGGCCCGGTGATGCCGCTCTTCAGGATCTCGTGCTGCAGGTGGTAGACCAGCTCGCCGTTCTCGGCGTGGACGGTGCAGATGGCCCCGAGTTCGCGCGCCCGGGTGAAGGAGTTCACCAGCACCTCGTCGTCGCACATGATGGCGCCCTTGTAGGCCATGAAGTGCTTGAAGGAATTCACCCCGTATTCGGTGGTCAGCGTCTCCATGGCGGCATGGACAGTCTCGTCCCACCAGGTGATGGCGACGTGGAAGGAGTAGTCGCCGGCCGCCTTTTCCGCCCAGCCGCGCCAAGTGTGATAGGCCTCCATGATGTCCTGCTGGGGGCTGGGGATCACGAAGTCGATGATCATCGTCGTGCCGCCCACCATGCCGGCGGTGGTGCCGGAGAAAAAGTCCTCCGAGGCGACGGTGCCCATGAAGGGCAGCTCCATATGGGTGTGGGGGTCGATCCCGCCGGGCATCACGTAGCCGCCGCCGGCGTCGATGACCTCGGCCTCGCCAGAGGCTTCCAGGTTCTCCCCGATGGCGACGATCTTGTCCCCCTCGGTCAGCACATCGGCCCGAAAGGAGTGGTCCGCCGTGACCACGGTGCCGCCTCTGATCAAGATCGCCATGTCGGATGTCCCTCCTGTTGCCACACCCGGGCGGCGCCGTCGGAAGCCGCCCATCGGCTGCCTTTTCTCGCGGCCCTTCGGCCAAGGCAGCTCGTTTTCCCTGTCGGACGCCTGGGCTGAATCCGGCCTCTCCGCCATCTTCAGAAAGCTGTCCGTTTGGTCAATTTTGCACCATGTCGCAGCGCGATGCGAGTCCGCTTTTGACCCGCCAAGCCCTTTTCCTTCCTGGATTAGCCGCCCACAAACAGCTTGCCCGCGACTCCCCGCTTGCTAGACTTCCTGACCAATTGGTCAAACCGTCGATCTGCGGTTGCGGTGCCGGCCAGACTCGTCGGGAAGCAAACAACAGGGGAGCCCAAGGCGATGGCGAACGTGCGTGCTGGCCTCATCCAGATGGCCCTGAAGGCCGATACCGGCGACAGCCCGGAGGCGATCCGCGACAAGATGAACGAGGCGCACCTGCCGCTGATCGACGAGGCGGGGTCCAAGGGCGTGCAGATCCTCTGCCTGCAGGAGGTCTTCAACCAGCCCTACTTCTGCCCCAGCCAGGACGTGAAGTGGTACGGCGCGGCGGAGAAAGTGCCCGACGGCCCGACGGTCAGCCTGATGAAGGAGTATGCCAAAAAACACTCCATGGTCATCGTCGTGCCCATCTACGAGGAGGACATCACCGGCGTCTACTACAACACTGCCGCAGTGATCGACGCCGACGGCAGTTATCTCGGCAAGTACCGCAAGTCCCACATTCCCCAGGTCGCCGGCTTCTACGAGAAGTTCTTCTTCAAGCCCGGCAATTCCGGCTGGCCGATGTTCCAGACCGCTTATTGCAAGCTGGGGGTCTACATCTGCTACGACCGGCATTTCCCGGAGGGCTGGCGCGCCCTGGCGCTCAGCGGGGCGGAGTACATTGTCAATCCCTCGGCCACCGTCGCCGGCCTCAGCCAGTATCTCTGGAAGCTGGAGCAGCCTGCCTCGGCGGTCGCCAACGGCTGCTACATCGGCGCTGTGAACCGCGTCGGCACCGAAGCGCCCTGGAACATCGGCAAGTTTTACGGCTCCAGCTATGTGGTGAACCCGCGCGGCGAATTCCTGGTTGAAGCGGGCGAGGATCAGGATGAACTTGTGGTTGCCGACATGGACATGGAGATGGTGCGCGAGGTCCGCAATCTTTGGCAGTTCTTCCGCGACCGCCGGCCGGAAGCTTACAATTCCCTGACCGCGATCTAGTTATCGAAAGCCAGAGGGCCCCCGTGAGGCCCCAACCGCCGAAACGAAGAGGGAGGGAAAACGATGCGTATCCCCGTATTGGCTGGAGCTTTGATACTCGCCCTGAGCCCCGCATTGGCGGGGGAAACCCCGGCACCTGAGGGCGCCAAGGTCTATTTCATCGGCCTTGAGGACGGCCAGACGGTGAGTTCTCCCGTCACCATTCGGTTCGGCCTTTCCGGCATGGGCGTGGCCCCCGCCGGCGTCGACGACAAGCCCAACACCGGCCATCACCACCTGATCATCAACGAGCGGATCGAGGGGGAGGAGCTGAACGAGCCCATTCCCGCCGACGACCAGCACGTGCACTTCGGCGGCGGCCAGACCGAGACCACCATCGAGCTGCCGCCCGGGACTCACACGCTGCAGCTCGTTCTGGCGGACTGGAGCCACATTCCCCACGATCCGCCGGTAATGTCCGAGCGGATCACCGTGACCGTCAAGTAGCCGCGAGAAAGGCCGCTGGCCAGCCGTACGGCGGATCGGGGGTGTTGAGAGGCCGGCGACTCGGGACTCCCAGATCTGGAGCATCTCCTCAGGATACGGCTTCACAACCTGAGCTTTTCCGACAGAGCCTCAGGAATTGTCGGCTTTGCACGGGATCCGGCCGTCAATGGGCTTGATCCCCCGGCATATCGCTATATTTTGCGGGCAAAATACGGTAATTCTGACTGCTCTGCTTGGTTGTTGGAGAGGCTGAATGAGCGCAAACGGCTGCAAACAGCGTTTCGTCATCGAACTGATCAAGCCGTCGCACTATGACGACGACGGCTACGTGATCCAGTGGGCCAAGGCCTGGGTGCCCTCCAACACGCTGTCCAGCCTTTACGGCATCACCCTGGACGTGATGGAGCGCAAGCTCCTGGGTCCGGACGTCGAGGTCGAACTCAACGCCTACGATGAAACCAACACCATCCTCCCGATCAAGGACATCATCGCCCGGATGACCACGCCCGGGGTGAAGGGTATCGTCTGCCTGGTGGGCGTGCAGTCCAACCAGTTCCCGCGCGCCATGGATCTCGCCAAGCAGTTCCGGGCCAAGGGGCTTCAGGTCGCCATCGGCGGCTTCCATCCCAGCGGCTGTCTGTCCATGCTGCCGGAACTGCCACCGGACCTGCAGGAGGCTTTGGACCTCGGCATCTCGCTCTACGCGGGCGAGGGGGAGGGGCGGCTGCACCTCTTCTATCTGGACGCCCTCAATGAAGAGCTGAAGCCGATCTACAACTACATGAACGACCTGCCGGGGATCGACAACCAGCCGACCCCCTACCTGCCGGAGTCCCTGGTGCGGCGCTACGGCGGCTCAGTCGCCTGTTTCGATGCCGGGCGCGGCTGTCCCTTCCAGTGCAGTTTCTGCACCATCATCAACGTGCAGGGCCGCAAGTCCCGCTTCCGCGAGGCCGACGACGTCGAGCGGCTGGTGCGCGCCAATATCGAGCAGGGCATCAACCGCTTTTTCATCACCGACGACAACTTCGCCCGCAACAAGAACTGGGAGGCGATCTTCGACCGCCTGGGCGATCTGAAGGAAGAGACCGGATTGCCGTTCTCGATCATCATTCAGGTCGACACCCTCTGCCACAAGATCAAGGACTTCGTGCCCAAGGCCAAAAGGGCCGGGGTGGCGCGGGTGTTCATCGGGCTGGAGAACATCAATCCCGACAACCTGATGGCGGCCAAGAAGCGGCAGAACCGGATCACCGAATACCGGCTGATGCTGCAGGAGTGGCGGAATCACCAGATCCTGACCTATGCCGGCTACATCCTGGGCTTCCCGGCCGACACGCCGGAGAAAATCGCCCACGATATCGAGGTCATCAAGCGCGAGCTGCCCATCGACATCCTGGAGTTCTTCTGCCTGACCCCGCTGCCGGGCTCGGAGGACCACAAGAACCTCTACATGAAGGGCGTCCCCATGGACCCCGACATGAACATCTACGATCTGGAGCACGTCTGCACCGGCCATTCGCTGATGACCAAGGACGAGTGGCAGGGCATCTACAACAAGGCCTGGGAGCTCTACTACTCGGACGACCACCTGGAGACCCTGATGAAGCGGATGGTGGTCAGCGGCAACAAGCCGGAGCGCATCTGGGCCCATGCCCTGCAGTTCGCCGGCTGCATCCGCTTCGAGAAGGTGCATCCGCTGCAGGGCGGCTACTTCCGCCGCAAGGTCCGCACCCAGCGCCGCTCCACCCTGCCGCTGGAATCGCCGCTGGTCTTCTACCCCCGGCGGGTCTGGGAGGCGGTTTCGACCTATGGCCCCTTCGCCTGGTATGCCATCAGGCTTTGGTTCAAGTGCCAGCGGATCAAGCGCGATCCCGCCACCAAGTCCTACACCGACCTGGCGCTGACGCCGGTGACCGACCACGGCGAAGACGAGTCCCTGGAGATGTTCGCCCATACCGAGGCCGCCCAGGCCGCGGTCGCCAAAGCGCAGAAAGAGTCTGCCGCGCGCGAGAAGCGGGCGAAGGAACCGGTGGCCGCGGCGGAGTAGCCCCGGAAGCGATCCAGCCTTCGCGACACTGAGGCTCAGGGCGCCTCAGCCTTTCTAACGCAGCTCGAAGCGGATGGGATTGGTGTAGGCCATCAGGTCCGGGCCGCCGTCGACATCGAGGCGAACGCGCGCCCGCACGTAGCAGCTCTTGCCGTCGGCACCGGCGGCTGCCGGCTCGAAAACCGTAATCGCCGCGGCGGCGCCCGGTTCGATCTGTTCGACCGCCAGCATCTCGGTCTCTCCCGTCTTGCAGTTGCCGATAAACTCGGCCTGAAGCGCCTGGCCGTTGCTGCCCGGACCGCGGCGCAGGGACACGCGGGCGAGGATCGAGCTGGCCTGACCGCCGAGATTGACGATGGAACTGGCATAGACGGGGGCGGGCAGGCCGGCCACCTCGGCAGACAGCGACAGCCCGCGCAGGATCTGGCCGTGATCGGCCCAGAAGGTACCGGCCCGAAGCGCCCTGAGGACGGCATCGTAGGTGACCTCGGGCGCGGCGATATGGGTCCGCGCGAAGGCGCAGGGAGCCTTGTCGAGGTTCGCATTGTGATAGTCGGAGCTGGCGATCGCGGCCCAGAGCTGGTGGCCTTCGGAAAGCAGCACATCCCAGGTACCACCGACCTCCGCAACCGCGGGGTCCCAGCGGTCAATGGTCAAATTGTTTCTTCCGTAGCTTCCGATCCGGCGCGCATTCTGGTGCCCGGGCGCGCCGGCAAAGCCGATGAAGACCGGCGCATCGGCGTTCCAGCGCAGGATGTCGTTGTAGTTCTCCTCCCAATCCCGGTCCTTGCGGCTGGGGTGGTTGTAGATCATGACGAGGTTGTGGCCGCGCCGGAGGTAAGAGGCGGCGAGTTCCAGGACCCCATCGTCGGAGGCCTTCGTTCCCGACTCGCGCCGGGCCTTCTTGATCGCGGACTCCGCGGCATCGCGCATCCGCGGCAGGATTTCGTCCTCCATTTGCGGGGTGACGATGATGTTGGCGTGCTCCCGCCCACCATAGGACGGCATGTTGAGCTCCACCCCGCCGAACAGCAGAAAGGCCTGGTGCTTTTTCCGCATATCTCTGAAATCGCGAAGCTGACGCTCGCTCACCGTTCCGGTGGTGTCGGTGCGGACCCGCAACGGCCCGTCGCCGCCGGAATCCGAGTGGTCGGTAATCGCCAGCGCATCACAGCCGCCGTCGCGCGCCAGTGCGACCAGTTCGGCGACCGTCAATCGCCCGTCGGAATACTTGGTGTGGCTGTGATGGTCGAAGATGATACCGGCGTCCCGGCCGGCCCAGGGGACGGCGGAAACGATATGCGGCCCGCGCACGCTGGGCGCCTCTTCGCCCGTGATCAGCAGCCCCATTGTCGCGACGGCGCCCAGCGACAGAACGACGAGGAAGAACATTGGCACGGCCGACCGCATCGCACCCGGACGGGCGCCCACAGCCTGTCGGGCCATGTGGTGGCGGGTCGCAGCGTTCCGCGACGGCCGCCGGCGCGCGGACTCGGCGCGCCCGGCGGCGGGCTCGGGGTCCTGGCTGCCATAGGGGGATTGCTCAATGAACCCGGCAAAAAGGTGGCGGATGGTTCGGGACGTACTGCGACCCTTGTCCTCGGCCAGGATGGTGATCGCCCGGAACTGCCGACGCTCGACGGCGATGGGCCGCCTGGTCCAGACCGACCGCGTCTCGCCTTCGTTGCCGTCCTGCTCGCGCTCCGCAGCCAAGCGCTGCAGGATGCGGTCGCGCAGGGCAGTCAGCGAGCCTGGCGCCTCATCGCCGCCGCTGCCGCCGTCCTCGTCTTTCAGCATCAGGTCGATGATCTGCCGGCAGCCTTCCGAGAACTCGACTCCCCCTTCCCGTGCGAAGCGGTCGAGGAAGCGGGCGGTGGGTCGGCGAAGATTGACACTCACATCGACCAATTCGGCATCCGCTTCGACTGGCCGCTGCGCAAGTTTAGCCGGGGCCGGGCGCGGTTCGGGCGGCGGCTCCGCAACCGGTTCCACGGAAAGCTCCTCCCGGCGTTTGAGCGCCACCATGGTGAACGCGGCGAGGACCAGCAGCAGCGGATCGGTCACCTCCGGCGTGTGGCGGGCGAAATACGTCTGGGCGAACTCGATGAGGGAGATGACGGCGACCCCGATCAAGATGCCGGCGACCTGATTCATCCGCGTCTGCCACAAGAGATAGACCAGGCTTCCGTAAAGGAAGACCTTCTCGCAGATCGCCAGGACGTTGACATACATCGAACCGCCCAACAGGCCTTGAAACGGCAGCCAATTGAAGGTCATCGGCTGGGCGTTCATGGTGAAGGGCGCCAGCCCCGCGGCCACCAACATGACGCAGAGCAGCGCCGACAGGCCCGCCGCCTGCCAGGACGCGGTCTGCAGCAGACCCCACCACAGCGCCAACGCCAGAACCGCCCCGGCCACGTTCGACGCATGGACGACATTGGCGACGATCAGGACCTCAAGCGTGAAGGAGACGAGAATCAGGACCGGCAGGTAGTTGTCCCAGTTCGCGCCCCGTCGCATGCGCTGCATCAAGGCGGCGATCACCAACCAGGCGACGGTGTCGTGAAAGGTCTTCACAATGTCGATCTGCGGTTCCAGAAACAGGGGTTTCAGGCTGTCCTTGATCAGCGCGAAGTCGAGGGAGGGGACAAAGGGGACGAGGCGATAGATCAGCCAGCTGCCGATCAGCAGCGCCGGAATGAGGGTGCCGCGCTCCACCCGAAAGGCAGATTGCAGGATCAGTCTGTGGGTCGCCGCCCCGAGCAGCAGTCCAACAACGATACCGACGAAATTCCAGCCGACATCCTGCAAACTCTCGTTACGGGACGGCAGATAGATCTGGGCGATCTGAACGGCCAGGGCCAGGATCGTGCCGGCGAGACAGACGTTCCAGGCCCGTCCCAGCAGGGAGGCGCCGTCCCTGGCCGAGACGATCCCAAGAAACCCGAAGGGGATGAAAAGAACTGCGTTGCCCAGGATGTCGCCGCGCAGAGCCGCATGACAGCACGACGCCAGGAACCTCTGGATCGTGCGGGGATCCAGGGTCTGGGCTTCGAAATTGAAGGGGTAAAGCGACCCGTAGACGATCACCGCCGCGAAGCCCAGCCAGAGCTTGTTCATCGCTTGCCTGTTCCAGCGGCCGCCACTGTCTCACGTCGTCTCAGCGGCTCTCTTCGAAGACGGTGTGAATGGATCGACTGCACCAAAGCTCGCACCACAGGGTTTCTTGCCTCTGACCGGCGGGACCAGACGGACCCTCAGCAGGCGCAGCCGCAGGCCCGGCGGCCAGGCTGAAACACCAGCGACGCCAGGGGGTTGTCCGGATACGCGACCACCTCACGGCCATCGGATTCCACGGATTGGAGACTAGAGCACTGCGATTCCAGAATCTATCCATTGAAGCGCCGGCAAAGCGTGTAGCGCGACGTGGTTAACATTCGGAAAACCTGCCTTGGCGGCACGCTGTGCCTAGGCCGCGCCCTTACCCTCGTAACCCAGGCGGGCGAGCCGCGCCGAGCCGTAGGCAGCCTCCGTATTGGCCGCCACCGTCACGGGGACACCCAAGGTTCGCTCGCGGATACGGGTCCAGGCCGGATTTCTGGCGCCGCCGCCGACGGTGAGCACGTGAGAGACCGGGGTTGCGCCCAACGCGGCCAGGCGGTCGAAAGCCGCCTTCTCGATCCCGGCAATGCCTTCCAGTAGGCCTTGCAGAAAGGTCGCCGCGTCGTTCGGCCGCGGGGACAGGCGCGCCGCCATCTGGGGGTCGGCGACAGGAAAGCGCTCACCCGGCGCCGGCAGCGGGTAATAGTCGAGACCCGTCGGCACCTCGGGTTTGAGCGCGGGGGTTAAACGCTCGATCTCCTCGGCCGAGAAGTGCGCGGCGATGGCCGCGCCCCCGCTGTTGCTGGCGCCTCCGGCAAGCCAATGGCCGAGCAGCCGGTGGCTGTAGACCCCGTAGGCCGGCGCGAAGACCGGGTCCTTGGAGACCAGCTTGATGGTCAGGGTGCTGCCCAGGGAGGTGACGGCGGTCCCCGGAATAAAGCTTCCGGCTGCCAGAAAGGCGGCATTGCCGTCCGTGGTGCCGTGCACGACCAGACAATCCGCCGGCAGGCCATAGCGGGCCGCGACCTCGGCCGCAAGCGGGCCGAGAGGCGCACCCGGCGGCGCGACCCGCGGCAGGATCGAGGCATCGAAATCAAGATCCTTCAGCCATGACGGCCATTTTCTTTCAATGAGATCGAAGCCGAGTTTGAGACAATTGTTGAAATCGCTGGCACCCAACACCCCGGTCAGCTTGGCGGCGATCCAGTCCGCCTGGTGGAGGGCGTAGGCGGCTTTCGACGGGTCCACCTCGTCGAGCAGTGCCAGCAGCCGGGCGAGGGCGCCACCGGTGCCCCGCGCCATGCTGTCCGCCGGTGCAATGCGGTCGATCCGCGCGCCGGCTTCCACGGCACCCTGGTCGTTGTACATGCGCGCCGGCGCGAGCGGTTCCCCGTCCTCGTCGCAGAGCAGGATAGTGCCGGAGGTTCCATCGACGCAGAGGGCCACCACCGTCTCCAGGGCCGCCTCCTCGCGCAGGCTGAGCAGGAGATGCTCGATAGCCTCCCACCACAGCCGGGCGTCCTGGCGCACCGCGTTGCCGTCGCGGTCCGGGGTGGGGAGGGGTTGCTGGACCTGGGCGACGATCTGGTCCTGGGCGTCGGTTAGGACGGCGCGGACGCCGCTTGTGCCCAGGTCGATCCCGATATAGCAGGGGCTGGGCAGCACCTAACGGTCGAGCGCCTCGAGCTTGGCGACCTTCGGTGCCGAACGGCCGCCCTGGAATTCGTTCTCCAGATAGATGTCGGTCAGCATCCGGGCCACGGACGTGCCGATGATCTGGGCGCCGAAGGTGATGACCTGGGCGTTGTTGGAGGCGATGGCGCGCTCGGCGGTATAGGGATCCATGACGCAGACCGCCCGCACGCCGGGCACCTTGTTGGCGGCGATGGCCATGCCGGCGCCGGTGCCGCAGACCAGAATGCCCCGCTCGAACTCGCCGGCGGCCAGACGGCGGGCCAGGTCGGCGCCGATGTCGGGATAGTCGACCGGGGCCTCATCCTCCACCCCGATGTCGACGACCGTCAGACCACGGCCTTCGAGATGCGCTTTGAGGTCGTTCTTCAGGCCAAGGCCGAGGTGGTCGCAGCCGAGGCCAACGGTCTTGGCATGGATGTCGGATTCGCTCATGGATCTGCGTCTCCCTGGACTCACTATACGAAGGCAATGGACTCGAAATCGAGGGCCAGCGGGCGACCGTCCCGGATGGCGGCGATCAGGGCCCGGGTCATCGGGTAGTCGCCGGGCGCCAGCCGCCCCGCGGCGAAGGCATTCTCCAGCGGTCCGGCCAGTGCCAGGGCCGTGTCGGCGCCCTCCAGCGTCTCGCCCGACAGAGGGCCGGTCAGGGCGGCGTCGAGGGCCATCCCTTCGCCGAGGAGGAAGCCGAGGCGGCTGTTGCGCCCGCCGCCGGCGGTGACGTGGAGATCGCCGAGGCCGGCCAGCCCGTAGGCGGTTTCCGGCCGGCCGCCGAACCAGCCGGTCAGCCCCGCCATCTCCCTCACCGCCTGGCTGAAAGCCGCCGAGGCCGGGTTCAGAGCGCGCGGCTTGTGGGGCTGCGGGTTGTGCTCGGGGTGGCGGGTCCACATGGCGCTGACGGCGATGGCCAGGAGGTTCTTCAAGGCGGCACAGACCTCCACGCCCTCCAGGTCGTCGCTGAGCGACACACGATAATATGGTGTCTGCAAGAGCCCTTTCAGCGTCTCAAGCAGCGCCGGGTCTGCGCCGGCATAGACCACCGCCGTCGGCTGCCGGTCGGCCAGTTCCTTGGCGATGCAGGGTCCGCCGATCCCCGCGACCATGCGCTCGCTCAGCCCCTGGCCCGCCAGGGCGGCGGCGATCTCTGCCGCAAAGCTGCGCAGGCCGCCATCCCAGGGCTGCAGTCCCTTGGTGAGCAGGGCGATGGGCCGCGGCTCCAGCATCCGTTTGCGCAGCGTTTCGATGGCCCAGCCGACGCCGGGGCTCGAGACGCCCAGGAGCACCACCTCGGCGGCGCGCAGGGCCTCGGGGTCAAGCTCTTCGATGCCGATCGCTGTGATCTGCGCCGGCAGCGGCGCCTTCAGTTTGGGGTGGGCAGCGCTGTCGACCTTCAGCGCCTTGATGATCTCTTCATCCAGATGGGTTCCGACCAAGGTGACTCGATGCCCGTTGTCGGCGGCGGGCACCGTCATGGCGCTGCCCATCACACCGGCGCCGAGGATCAGCAGATTGGCCATCAATCGATCCGCCGCTCGCTCGCCGCGTCGAAGAAATGCAGGGTCGCGGGATCGATGCTGAGGCCGCAGACCTCGCCGGGCCGGGCTTTGACCCGCCCTTGGGAGACGGCGCGGATCTCATGGCCGTCGAGGCTGAGCAGCAGGTGCGATTCCGCACCGGTACTCTCCACCAGAATGACTTCGGCCTTCACCGGTCCGTCGGCACTCACCGAGAGATCGACCGGCCGCACGCCGCAGATCACCGCCTGACCCGGCGCGGCGGCGCTGTGCTGGGGCAGGGGCAGGGTCATGCCAGCCGCGCGGAACACCGGCGCCCCGCCATCGCCCTGGACCTCACCATGCAGGAAATTGATCGATGGCGAGCCGATGAAGTCGGCCACGAAGCAGTTGGCCGGCCGGTCGTAGATTTCCTCCGGCGTGCCGAGCTGTTCGATATTGCCGTCGCGCATGACGACGATCTCGTCGGCCATGGTCATGGCCTCGATCTGGTCGTGGGTCACATAGATCGTCGTGGTCTGCAGGCGGTCGTGCAGCCGGCGGATCTCATAGCGCATCTGGCCGCGCAGCTTGGCATCCAGGTTCGATAGCGGCTCGTCGAAGAGGAAAACCTGGGGATGCCGCACCAGGGCGCGGCCCATGGCCACGCGCTGGCGCTGGCCACCGGAGAGTTCCTTAGGGTAGCGCCCCAGATAGGGCGTGAGGTTCAGCAGCTCCGCCGCCCAGGCCACCTGCTGCTTGATCTCGTCTTTCGAGTGGCCGCGCACCTGGAGAGAAAAGGCAATGTTGTCGTAGACCTTCAGGGTCGGATAGAGGGCGTAGTTCTGAAACACCATGGCGATGTCGCGGTTGCGCGGATGGACCTCGTTCATCCGTTCGCCGCCGATACGGATTTCCCCTTCGACAATAGTCTCCAGGCCGGCGGTCATGCGCAGCAGCGTGGTCTTGCCGCAGCCGGAGGGACCCAGCAGGACCACGAACTTCTGATCGCTGATGGTGAAGGAGATGTCGGCCATCACGCGCACCGCGCCGAAGCTCTTCCCGACGTTCTCGTATTCGACCGATGCCATCTGCCGTCTTTCGAAGTCCCGGTACGGTTCAGCAGTGGCCGGCGACGAAAGCGTCGAGCCGGCCGCTGTCGTCCGCGAGATCGAGGGCGGTGAAGCGGTCCCGCGTAAAGCGGCCGTCGCTGACGATCTGACGGTAGAAGCCCGGATCGAGGCCCAGGTCAGCGGCGGTCTGCTGACAGCCGGCGGCCGTCATCGCCGCCTGCAGGCGCTCGAAGGGCAGCATCACGGCGCGCAGGGGGGCAGCGAAGCCCTCCCAATCCTCGGCGAAACGCGCATTCAGCCGGTCGGCGGTGGCGCCGTCGATAGCCTTCTTGCCGGCCTGTTCCGCCATCATCGCGGCAACCTCCGGGCCGTAGCGTTGGGCCAGCCGCTCATGGGGAATGACCGTCGGGCAGATCTCCGGCGGGCTGTCGGACCCGAGGATCTGGTTTTGCAGGGCCGAAAGGGTAAGCGTCGTCACCCCCACCTGTTCCCCATGAGAGGTGCCCGGGTGGGCCTGACCGGCAAACATGTCGATACAATGGGAGATCATATGCTCCGCCATGCTGCCGGAATGTGTGGTGCCGGTAAAGATCGTCCCCAGGCCCATGATCGTGGAGATCCGGGTTAACATCGCCAGCGACTCGATGTTGCCGGACGTCAGATCCGCGGCATGGTCCAGCAGGCCGTCTTCGTCATAGGCCAGCAGGATATAGGGGGAGCGGCTGTAGGTGGTGTCGAACAGCATGTGCGACATCAGCCAGTCGACCTGGGCCGTGGTGCGGCAGATGACATCGGCGAAGGCCGCGCGCACCAGGCGCTGCGGACAGCCGGCCATCACTTCCAGGTCGAAAAACACCCCGCGCGCGGAATGGCAGGTGATCGACTTCTTGAGCCCCGAGGAGGCCACCGAAGCCGTCGGCGTCGTGTAGGCGTTCATCGGCGAGGTCGGAAAGACGGAATACTCGCGCCCGTCCTGAAAGGTTGCGTACTTCACGCTGTCGCTCACGGTGCCGGAGCCGACGGCGATCAGCGCCTCATAACCCCGGGTCTCCACCATCAGCTCGGCCACGCCCTCCTCGCTGCAGCGCGGCTGCTTCCAGATGAACTCGTCGACGGTGCCCAGCGCCTTCAGGGCCTGGAAGATCCGGGCGCCGAGAACGTCGCGGGTGTTCTCGTCGCAGACCACCAGCAGGGAGCGTTCGGGATGCAGGCGCCCGATCAGATCGGCCTCATGCCCGTCGAGGGTGGATTCGATCACGATGGACTCGATGGGCAGGCGCAGGGGGGCCTTGGTGGTCGGGTCGATCCACTCCCCGGCGACCAACTGGTCGATGACCCCGCCATAGGATACCGCTGTTGCCGAATAGCTCGTCGTCATGCCTCAGTCCTCTTGGATGCGAAGGCGACGAGCTTGCGGCTGGTCGCGGCGGTGGCGTCATAGAGCCCGCGGTAGATCTCGAGCAATTCGCGATAGTCCTCCCAGGTCGCCGGATCGGGCTGCACCGCCGTCGTGGCGCCGGCCATGGCCTCAGCCGCCTCGACGATGGAGCCGTACCAGCCGGCGCCATGGGCGGCGATCATCCCGGCGCCCAGGGCCGAGGCCTCAACGGTGTCGGAAATCAGCACCGCCTTGCCGGAGGCGTCGGCCAGCATCTGGCGCCAGAGTGGGCTCGCCGCCCCGCCGCCGATGGCCAGGTACTCCTTGATCTCCAGACCGGCGTTGCGCTCCAGCAACTCGCCGCGCATCACCTGATCCAGGGTCATCCCCTCGATCAGGGCGCGGTAGACATGGGCCGGGCCGTGACCGCCGCCGAAGCCGATCAGGCAGCCACGGGCCGCCGAATCCCAGTGGGGGTCCATGACGCCGGACCAGTAGGGCAGAGCCATCAGACCCTCCGAACCACGGGGAACGGCGTTCGCCGCCTCCTCAAGGCATTTGAAGATTGCCGGATCCTCGCGGCCGCCGGGCGTGAACTGGTCGACGAACCAGTTGATCAGAAAGGCGCCGGAGCGCAGGCAGTTTTCCAGGATATAGCCCTCACCCTGGGCGGCGATCTCGGTCCGCCAGGCCCGGTCGTAGGCATAGACCGGCAACCAGACGCCGGAGACCACAGCGGTCCCGAGGTTGATGTAGGCCCGGTCAGAAGCGGTGCAGTTGGTGCCCAGGCCCGCAAGCTGCCCATCGCCCCCCGCAGCGAAGATCGGGGTACCGGCGCGCAGCCCCGTCGCGGCGGCGGCCTCGCCGCTGACCTCGCCCAGGCAGTCTCCCGGCGGGTAGACCCTGGGCATCTGCGCCACATCGAGCCCAAGCGCCGCCAGGATCTCCTCGGACCATTGCTTGCGTTGCAGGTCGAAAAGCCCCATGGGGTCGGCGGAGATCCAGCCGGTCTTGAGCTGGCCGCAGAGGCGATGCACCAGAAAGGTCTGAACATCGGCGAAACAGGCGGTCCGCGCGAAGCTCTCCGCCTCGTGGCGCTTCATCCAGAGATAGCTGTAGACGCAGGGCGTGATATCGGGGTAGCGGCCGGTGATGCGGTGGATCGTCTCCGCGCCAAGTTCGGCACTCAGATCCTCGACTTCCTGGCGCGCGCGTTCGTCGAGCCAGACGATGGCCGGGCGGATCGACCGCCCAGTATCATCCAGAAAGGCCACGGTCTCGCGCTGGTTGGAAATGGCCAGGGCCGCCACGCGCCCGGCGTCGACCTGGGAAAACAATTCCTTGAGGGCGGTCACGCAGGCGCGCCACCAGTCCTCCGGCTCCTGTTCGAAATGAAACAATTTTGGGTTCGACAGGCTGAGCGGTGCGCGCCCCTCGGCCTCGGCCCGGCCCTCCCGAGTCCAGGCGATTGCCTTGGTGCTCTGGGTCGAGGAATCGATCCCCACGACAAGATCGCGCGCAGATACCATGACGCCTTGCTAGACCCGCCTGCTGAATGGCCAAAAAAAGGGGGTGGACCGCGGAACCCCGCGGCCCACCGCCGCACCCTACCTCAACCCGAAACGATCTTATCGACCTTCTCGGCAATGGAATCCATCGCTGCCTTCGGGCTGTCGTACTCCCCGGCAAAGAAGCGGCCAAGTTCAACAGGGATAGTGTCGTTGGAAAGCTCTGCCCATTCCGGCAGGTCCGGCTCGGAGCCCATGTAGTTGTCGATGGTCTCGCGCACCACGTCCAGGTGGCGGGTGGTGCCCGGGATGCCGTGCTTGGCGTTGGCCTTCACGCGGGCATCGTCGTAGACGCTGGTACGCGTCGGCCCGGTACCGCCGCCCAGGGTGGTGATGAAGACCTGGGTATCCGCCGAGGTCGCCCACTGGGCGAAGAGCCAGGCGGCGTCCTCGCTCTTGGAATACTTGGAAACGGCCAGCGAAGACCCGCCCTGGTGGCCGACGCCCGGGATCTCACCGAAGCCGGTTTCCTTCACGGTTCGAAGCGCCTTGGGCGCCGGCGGAATGGCGGCTTCCATGAGGCCGGAGACCTGTGAGGCATCCGGATTGTCCCAAGAGGGGAAGAACTCACCCCAACTCAGCACCTGGCCGGCGATGCCCTGGCCGACGGACTGGCCCTGGCCGTCCCAAGTCCAGGAGGTCACACCCGGGGGCATGTTCTCCTTCAGCTTCACCCAGTAGTCCATGGCGGCGAGGCCGGCATCGTCGTTGCCGGAGAACTTGCGGTCCGGCCCGAAGATGGAGCCGCCGTGGCCCCAGAGCCAGGCCGTCCAGTCGCATTCCAGGCTGTAGTGGCCGGACTTCATCTGCCCGGTGGTGCCGTAGATCGCCGGGCCCTTGGCCTTCTGGATCGCCTGTGCATTGGCCAGGAACTCGTCCAGGGTCGTGGCCACCTTGAGGCCCAACTCGTCGTAGATGTCCTTGCGGTACATGTAGATGAAGATCGGAATGTCGTAAGGCACGCCGACCATGATGTCTTCGTACATGGAGATGCCGTCGACCAGCGGGCCCAGGAAGTCGTCGAAGTTGTAGTTCGGCATCGCCAGGGCGCTGTTGGCGGCATACTTCTCGCGCGGGTCGATGACGTCGCCCGAGAAGCTGGCCATCCAACTCTGGTCGAGATAGTAGAGGTCGTAGGTGCCGAGGCCCGAGGCGACGTCCAGGGTCAGCTTCTGCAGCACCTGCTCCAGCGGCAAGACCTCGATCTCGACATTGATGCCGGTGGCCTCTTCGAAGAACGGCTTCAGGTGCTCGTTGATGGCGTTGGACGGCGGCGTCGATTCCGTTGCCAGACGGATGGTCTGCCCGGCAAAGGGCTTCGCCACGTCCTTCAGCCAGGCCATCATCTCGGCGTCTGGGACGATGTCGGCAGCCAGGGCGCTGTTGAAGTTTCCGCGCCGGAACCCGAAGGGCATGGTGGTGGACAGGCCCAGCGCCCCGGCGCCGAGCCCCAGCTTGCCCGCGGCGCGCAGGAAACGGCGCCGCGACACCTCACCCCGGACGTAACGGTCCGTGATCGAGGCAAGGTACAATTTCCGATCAGACTCTCTCATTGCGTTTCCTCCCTCATTGTCGGGCCCGGCCGGGCCCCTTTTCAGATCGCGGACGGCGGTGGCACATCGCGGTCCGCCTCACTGTTTCACCGATCCAAGTGTGAGCCCGCGCACGAGGTTTTTCTGCACGAGCAGGATGAAGACGAAGGCCGGCAGGATCGCTGCCGTGCCCAGCGCGGCCATATTGCCCCAGGCGGTGCCCGTCGACGTGACGAAGGTCGAGGAGACCACCGGCACCGTTTTCAGCCCCGTCTGGGTCAAGGTCAGGACGAAAAGAAACTCCGTCCAGGAGAAGATGAAGCAGAGCACCGCGGTGGCTGCGATCCCGCCGACCGCCATGGGCAGCACAAGCTTCCTGAAGATCAGAAAGCGCGAGGCGCCGTCGATCAGCGCGGCTTCGTCAATCTCCTTGGGAATGTCGTCGAAGAAGCTCTTCAGCAAGAGCACCGCCAGCGGCATGTTCATCAGGGCATGGATCAGGATCACCCCCTGGTAGGTGTCCAGCAGTCCGAAATCGCGATAGATGAAGAACATGGGAATGGCCACGGCTACCGGCGGCATCATCCTTGTCGAAAGGATCCAGAACACGAAGTGGTGCTGGCCGCGAAAGCGCATGCGTGAGAGCGCGTAGGCCGCCAGGGTGGCGATGACGATGGCCAGAACCGTCGAGCAGACCGCGATGACGATGGAGTCCCAGAGCCGCGGGGTCATGTAGAAGTCGCCGCCGCCCGGCAGCACCGCCAACCCCTCTTCGAAGCCCAGGGAAATCCCGAAGACCTCCTCGTAGGACTTGGCGCTGGTCTCGAAGGAAAAGACCTTGGGCGGGATGGAGAAGATCTCCCGGTCCAGCTTGATGGACAGCGTGACCCAGTAGTAGATCGGGAAGACGAACAGCATGACCACCGCCCAGGCGGCGAAGGCGCGCAGCAGTCGTTGAGTGCGGCTGAGGACCATGGCCTACCACCGCACCTTGAAGATCGCGACGAAGAGGTTGGCGGCCACCAAAATGACGATCAGCGCAAAGAGGCTGAGGGTGGCGCCATAGCCCCACTTGATGAAGCTGAAGGTCTGCTGCCAGGCATAGAGACTGAGGGTATAGGTCGAAGTGCCGGGACCGCCCGAGGTCATGACGAAGACGTAGTCGAACATGCGGAACAGATCGATGCCGCGGATCAGCACGGCGATGGCGATGACCTTGCCCATCATCGGCAGGGTGATGCGGCGAAAGATCTGCCAGGAATTGGCGCCGTCGATCATCGCGGACTCGAAGGGGTCGCGGGGCAGGGAGCGCAGACCGGCGACGAAGATCAGCACCATAAAGGGCGTCCACTGCCAGACGTCTGCCAGGATGACGCCCCAGAGCGCCAGTGACGGCGTTGCCAGAATGGGCGTGGCCTGGGTGAGTATGCCCAGGGACTGCAGCATCCAGGTGATGAGGCCGAACTGTGCGTCCTGCATCAGCAGGAACATCATTCCGGTGATCGCCGGCGGGATGACCAGGGTGAGGGTCAGCAGCCCGCGCAGGAAACCGAAGCCCGGATCGTCGGAATCGATGAGCAGGGCGATGGCCATGCCGAGGACAAGCTGAATGGTCAGGCAGACGCCCGTATAGAACAGCGTGACGTAGAACGCGCTCCACATGCGTGGATCGGCGAAAAGCTGCGCCCAGTTGTCGAAGCCGACGGGAACGATCTCTCGCTTGCGCGGCGCGAACTCGTGGAAGGAGAGGTAGATATTGTAGAAGAGGGGGTAGACCGCGAAGACCACCAGGATGACGATCAGCGGTAGCAGCCAGGGCAGAGGGTGGTCGGACACCATGAAGCGCGGCGCCCGGAGTGCCCGCGTCACCATGCGGACCTCGCCGGTCTTTGCTCGGTTCTTTGTGGCTCGCCCGGCGAAACAGCCGTTCGCGCGCGCCTTTGTCCCGAATTCACCAGGACCCTCCCCAATCACGGTGCCAAGCCTCTGCACCGAACTTCGGTCCGGCAGGATTGCGCCGCCGCCCGCTTGCTTTTGTCGTTGAGATCAGGGTCGCATAACATTTTTTTCCGTGCAATATCATTTGTTCATGGTATTGCTCAAAGGACGGGCAGATAAGGACGTCCTTATGGTGCGGGCCAATCCCGATATCACGCGGCTCGGCGAAGAGGGGCATCGCGAAGGCTGGCCGGAGCAGCTCGCGGTGCGCATCTGCTGGCACTACTACATGCTGGGCCGGACCCAGCAGGAGATCGCCGAGACCCTGGGCATCAACCGCGTGCGTGTGAACCGCCTGCTGGCGGAAGCCCGGCGGCGCGGCGTGGTGCGGGTCACCATCCACTCCAAGCTGGCGGAGAACGTCGCCCTCGAACAGCGCCTCGCCGAGACCTTTGGGCTGGACTTGGTGGAGGTGGTGATCGGCGATGTCGCCGACGAGTCCCAGCTTGCGGAGGTCATCGGGCGGGCCGCCGCCGCGCCGCTGAGTGCGCTCTACGAGGACGGGATGACCATCGGCATCGCCTGGGGCGTCACCTTGAAGGCGATGGTCCAGGCGACCGAAGACAAGCCGCTGCGCGAGGCCGCCGTGGTCTCCATGCTCGGCTCGCTCACCCGGCGCTCCTCGGTGGATGCCTTCGAAGCGACCACCGATCTCGCCGCCCGCCTGCAGGCGGAATGCTACTACCTGCCCGGTCCCATCGTCTGCGACAGCGAGGACAGCCGCAACACGATCCTGCAGCAACCGATGATGCGGGAGGTCTATCTGAAGACCCAGGCGGCCGACCTGGCGCTGGTCAGCGTCGGCGGCCTGGATTCCAGCACCATCCGGCGCATGGGCTTCGTCTCGGACGCGGAGTTCCGGGAGGTCTCGGAGGCCGGCGCCATCGGCAACTTCCTCGGCTACTACATCGATGCCGAGGCGGAGATCCTGGATCACCCCATCAACCGGCGGGTCCTGGGCTTTCCCCCCGGCGACTTCATCAAGATCCCGCGCCGGGTGATGGTTTCAGGCGGCGCCACCAAGGTTCCGGTGCTCCACGCCTTGCTGAAGCGCCGTTACTTCACCGACTTGGTGATCGATGCCGACACCGCCAGGGCCCTGCTGGAGCTGTCCTGAGGCGCCTCAAACTGATCGCACGGCAGGCAGCCGATCACTGCGCCAGCAGCAATTCAATCGGAAGTAGTTTCTCCGATCCGGTGCTGCTAGGCTCCCCATAGATAGCGTAGGGGAGGAGCATGCGCCGATCGCTTCCGGTTGTGGGCGCCATGATTTGGCTGGCCGCCTGTCAACAAAGCCTCGAACCACAGACCTCCTCTTTTGCTGATTTGCGGCCAATCGAAGGCCAGATCGTTCTCGGTAGCGCTTCGGTGGGTGGAGCCATACGCCGCGAGATCTGGAAGCAACGCGCTTACTCGCGCTATGGCGACCAGCTCCAGATTACGACCGCGACAGAGGCCCGGATTTCTGTATCACGGAAAGGCGGAACGGTCTTCATGCAGGTAGCGTTCACGGAGGCGGATGTCGACTTCGACAACATGCCAGGGGGCGAGGACACCTACTATGTGGATGTTCGGAACCTGAAAGGAACGTCCCTCGACATTGAATACAACGCGCATACCGGCGCGACTCTCGTCTCACTAGAGCAGCATGGAGTCCCATATGAACTCGTGGGCCATCGTACCCACGAACTTGGGAAGCAGCTTGCCCGGGAGCACTTCGGTGGGCTTATCGTCCGGCAGGGAAGAAAGCTACCCAGGCTCTTCATTGGAACCTTCTCCGTGCCCGGAGAACCGGAAATCGACCTATTTGTAAGCGGCACAGTTCGAGGGGAGACCATGCTGGACGGCCGCAGGATTGTCGTCGTCATGGTGGACGACGTGGCGACACTGTTCGGCAACACCGTGGAGGTGGCGGGTCACCTCTATCTGGATCTGGCGAGTGGCCTTTCCATCAGCTCCGACTTTGTTGTTTCCGGCATTCGGTATGGCGGCGGCTCCAATGAATTCGACATAAGGCGCGACCTAGCGATCAAGTGATCGGATGAAGCAATCAAGGCCCCCGGTGAGCGAAAGCAACCGCGCAATACGGTTACCTGGCTTCTGATGGTCCCCATTGCGGGGGCCGAGTATCGTTTCGCCGAACGGAAGGGCCCGGACGCCCTCGAGGCGGCCCTCAAGCTCAAACAGGTCGATATCTTTAACATCCAGCGACCGTCGATCTTCTGAATGAGTGGCCGCCGAACTGCCGAAATTCTGTGCTAAGCTGTTGCCGACAAATGGGCGATCGGCTCCCTCTGGTGTCCGGAGCCCCACCAACTTAAGTGGATTCTGGCGATGTTTGAAACCGCCGAGCTCGGCAGGACACTCTCCAAGAAGGACTTCAAAAAGGCGGTTCCCGCCTTGCGGCAGGAACTGCTGGAGCTGCAGAACGAGCTGCATAACAACGGACACTTTCAAGTCGTCCTGGTCTTTGCCGGCGTCGACGGGGGCGGGAAGGGAGAGACCGTCGGCCTGCTCAACGCCTGGATGGACGCCCGCTGGCTGATCACCCGGGCCTACGACGAGGCAACCCGCGACGAGAACGAACGGCCGGAATACTGGAAATACTGGCGCGATCTGCCGCCGCGTGGGCAGATCGGAATGTTCCTGAGCGCCTGGTACTCGCAGCCCGTCCTCGACTTCGTCTACGAGACCAGCGGCGAGGCCACGTTTCTCAGACGGTTGAACCGCATCGTCCGCTTCGAGCGGGCGCTGGCGCGCGATGGGGCGCTGGTCCTGAAGTTCTGGATGCATCTCAGCCGTGAAGCCCAGGAGCAGCGGCTCAAGAACCTCGAAAACGACCCGCTGACCAAAGCCCGGGTGACGGAGCGCGATTGGGAGAACTGGCAGAACTACGACCGCTTTATCGGCGCGGCCGAGCAGGTCATCTCCCGCACCAACAGAGGGGTCGCCCCCTGGACCGTGGTCGAAGGCACGGATGCCAACTACCGCTCCGTCACGGTCACCACCCTTCTGCGCGACGCCCTGGAGCGCAAGCTGAAGGACATCGCGGTACAGAACGGCGCCGGTGCGGTGGCGCCGAAGCCGAAGAAGAAGGCCAAGAGCGCCAAGTCAAAAGCCGCTGCCAAGACGAAAGCAGTGGGCAATAGCGGCTATCGGGCGGCTCGGTCGATCACCGTGCTGAGCGAGCTCGACATGGCGAAGTCCGTCGATAAGACGACGTACAGGGACCAGCTCCTGGAACTGCAGGCAAGGTTGCACCGCCTGCACATCAGGGCCAAGGCCCAGAAGGTCTCCAGTATCCTCGTGTTCGAGGGGCCGGACGCCGCCGGCAAGGGCGGAGCTATCAGGCGCGTGAACGAGGCCCTCGATGCACGCAACTACCAGGTCCACGGGATCGCCGCGCCGACGGACGAGGAGAAGGCACAACACTACCTCTGGCGGTTCTGGCGGCGCCTGTCCCCCGCCGGCCAGATCACGATCTTCGACCGTTCCTGGTACGGACGGGTTCTGGTGGAGCGCATCGAGGGCTTTGCCAGTGAAGACGAGTGGCGGCGATCTTTTGGCGAGATCGACGACTTCGAACAGCAACTGATCGAGCACGGAACCGTCTTGATGAAGTACTGGATCCATATCACCAAGGACGAACAACTGGCGCGCTTCAAGCTCCGTGAGAAGACTCCCTACAAGCGCTGGAAACTGACAGACGAGGACTGGCGCAACCGCGACAAGTGGGAGGACTACGAGCAGGCGGTCAACGACATGGTCCAGTACACCAGCACCTCAACCGCGCCCTGGACGCTGGTGGAGGGCAACGACAAGCGCTTCGCGCGCCTCAAGGTGGTCAAGACCTTCAGCGACCGTCTGGCCGCGGCCCTGGGTGAGACCAACGATTGACACGCGGCTGACCGCGGCACCCCGAAATCGGGGCGTGCCGCTGGCAAGGCTTGCTCTATACTTTGCGCAGAGAGCGGAGTCCTCCAGCAAGAAAGAGCCAGCCGTTCCATGAGCAGAGCCATATGGCGAGGTACGCGTCCGATGTTCAGAACGCTTGCCGGCCTGGTGATTGCGTTCTGCCTCCTGGCAGTGGCGGGTGCCGGCAACGGCCTCGCCCAGACGTCCGCGGCCTCCCCGCTTTGCCACAGCCCCGGCGGAGTCACCGTCCTTACCTGGGACGAGGATGAGCCAGGCCTCAGCGATGTGCAGCAAGCCGCCAACGCGGCGGCGCGACGTGCGGCGCGCCAGCTTGGCCGCGGGCTCGGCCCGGCGCGGATCTGCAATGTACCGCCAACCCTCGGCTCGCCGCCGGAGCAGGTGCTCGTAGCCGCGCTCGCCGCGATTGCCGAAACATCGGAGCCGGGCGCCCTTGCATGGTTCGATCCGGCCGTTCCCGGCCTGGTCCATACCGCTGCCCTGGGTGGCTCGCTCGAACCCTGGCTGGGGCCGCCCCTGATCGTCCTGCGGACCGTCGATCTCGAAGGGACAGCGGCGGCGCAAGGCGCCGAGGCCCTGACCGAGGAACTCCATCAGGGTCTGCTCCTGTCTCACGGGCTGACGGCGTTCATGGCCGGGGACGGGTTTCGCGCAAAGCAGATCCTGGAGGCCGCGAGCCCGAAGGCGAGGCTGGCGCATATCTGGCAGCAGGCGGTCCTTCGCTGGACCCGCCAGGGCGTGCCCGACCTGCAGCTCGAAGGCAGCGTCGTGCGGCGGCTGTGGTCGAGCTATGCCACAGCCGACCCGTCGGTGGCGCTCTTCGAATCCATCACGCCCTCCAGTCCCCCGGAAGAAATCTGGATCGGGCTGCTCGATGGTTTCGTCGGCGCCTTCGGTCAACCGCTCGACGAAGACCGGGCGCTCCCGGTCACCGGGCCCCTGGTGATGCTGGGACGCCTTGTCCACGACCACGAGCAGCGCCGGGCGCCACATCAGCGCCGTGACTCGGCAGCCCTTTCCGAAGCAGCGGCACAGGCATTCTTCAGAGGCGATCAGGGTTGGTCCAGACGCGTGAACCGCGCGGTGGCGCCGGACCTGGCGGTGCGGCGCGGGGAGTTTGCGCTCGCCATCCACAGCCTCGTCATCGAGTGGCAGAGGCTCGCCGAACAGCTCCATCTCCGCGACCAAAGCCCCTTCGGCTTCCTGACAGACGATGGCGATGCCACGGCCATCGCTTGCCAGGCACCCTCGGCGCAGGATCGCCGTGATCACCTTGCCCAGGCCGGCGAAGCCTTCGAGCGTGCCGGAAACGGGGGCCTGCGCCTGGTGACGGAGGCCTTGGATGCCTGGCTGAACGGTTCGCAAGGACCGGGTTCGCTGACCCGTGACGGCAGCGCCTGGCTGACCAACTTTCCCAATCTCTTCAACATGCGTCAGCCGATCGCACAGCCCGCCGCCCTGAACGCCGTGAGAGAGCGCGGGCGGGAACTGCGGCTGGACCGTCCGCGGGCACGCAGCGGCATTGAACAGCTCTGGACCCTCGACCGTCTGCTCGGTGGCGAGATCTTCGATCAACATGAGCGCGAAGACGTTCGGCTGATCCTCGGTCAGTTCGATCTTCGGCCTGTCGGCCGGTCCCGGGTCCTCTATTGGCTGCTGGAGCAGAACCTCGAGACCTTCGCCGTCGACCGCCAGTTCTTTGAACGATACACAGAGCGCCTCTACCAATTCATCGAGCCTGGAGGCAGCCATCAGGCTCACCGTTCCTTGCAAGAGCAGTCGGCAGACCTGGTCCTCGCCGCCGCAGTCGACGATTTCTACGGCGCCCTGACGCACTATCACAAAGGGGACCTGAGCGGCGCGGTAACGGCGCTACAGCGCAGCGACCTCGCGGCCTTCTGGCCGACACTGCTCGACATACCGCAGCCGAACCCCGGCGCGTTGAAAGACCCCCGCGACCGGCCGCTTCCTTCGGTGGGCCTCGAGATCGCGACCTTGAACATCGCGGCCCAGATCGCCGTCCTTGTCCTCACCAACCAAGCCGATGGGATCGCCCCGCTGGTCAGCGAGATTGCGGTCCTCGTCTCGGAGATCGCTGCTCCCGGAATCGTCAGGGAAGGCGGCTACGCGCTGTTCCTCCGCGACGCCGTGCGCGCGTTGATCGACTATGCGCTGCTCAACGAAGAATGGATCGAGCCGTCGGACAACCGAACGGCGGAGAGCGCCCTGGCCGACGGCATGGCCGCAATGCAGCGTTGGAGGACGGTGCCGGCCAGCGGTGCCGGAGCCGAAGCGGACTGGCGCGGCCGGGCCGCAAGCCAGTTGATTCAGGCCGCGCTGATGGATGTCTACTGGCTGCTCGACGGCGGGCGCGACGAGGCGCTGATCGCCGATGCCAACGCTTCGGCTCTGGCCGCCTTCAGTGACTTCTCCCGGCACGCCCCGGCCGGCCGGCCGCTGTTCGCCCTGCTCGCCGGACTCCAGGCGCAGCTTGGCGATATCGCCACTGACAATGGCCAGCCGCGGTTTCTCTCCGGTGCGCGGCAGTTTGCCGCTCTTCGCCGGGCCGGGATAGTGATGCGCGATCTTGTGCCGGTCGACGATCCGGCGGTGTGGCTGGACTCCAACCGCCGCTGGCCTTTGATCCTGATCGATATCGCCTCCAAGGTCCTGTCCTCCCTGCCGAGCGACGCGGCGAGCCTTGAGGATGCCTTCGGCCGCGCCTTCGATCCCGGGTCCCCGGCCCAGGAACGGCTCGACCTGATCCGCGAGACGGCGCTGACCGGGCGCGCGCAGGGGCCGGCCGCCCTGGTCGCCGCCTTTCAACTCGTGGCGCCCGGCACGCTTTCGGGTGAGGCCACGACGTCGATCGACGAGTTCGATGTCTCCGCGTTCGGCGCGGCCCTCCTGGACGCGCTTTCCGGTCCCGCGGACTTCGTCGCCTATGCCTCTGCGGGCCCGCCAGAGCCCAACCGAACACAGAACGAAGCCGACCGGTCTTTGCACGATCGCTTTGTGCAAGCCGTTTGGGCGGCATCCACGGCCTCGCGCAACGGCGCGCACGACGCCGCTGCGGCGTGGCTGGAGAGAGCCGAGACGCTCTGCCCCCCGTTGTCCGTTCCGCTGCGCATGGCACGCGCGGTGACCGCGGCGCGGCGCTCCGCATGGGACGAGGCGGCTGAACATACCTCATCCTACGCCGAGGGCTTGCTTGGCGAGGCAGTCCCTGTGCCTACGATCCGCTTCTCCTGGTCGCAGAGCATTGGCCACTTGGTGGTGGACTTCTCGCTGGGCTTCGACCTCGACCAGGTCTATGCCACCAGACCCCGTGGAGAGATCACCTTCGGAATCGGCGCGTCGGTCACGCCGGAAACCGTTACCCATGCCGGCTGGGCGATGCGCCGATCCCCCGGGGAAAACGTAACGGCGGTCGCCCTTCACAACGCCTTCGTCTTCGAGATCCTCACCGCCGTTCATCGCAACCGGCCGGATGAATTCGACAGGGTCCTCGGAAAGCTCGAGGCCCTGGCGTTCGGTGCGCCGGGCTGGTCGCTGGTAGGCGAAGGCTTAAGCCCTGACGCGCGGCACGTCATCCGTCCATGGAGTCTGGAGGACTCCCACGACTGGCCCGCTCAGCTCTATGTCGTCGCAACGATCGCTGAGCTTCGCGGCCATACGGCGATGGCCCGCCGGCTCTTCGATGTCGTCGATCAGGCGCTGAGATGGGCCGACCCGCCGGGTGCGGCCGGCGGCAACGGCGATGAGGCCCGGTCCTTCACCAAGGCGGCGGTCGACGAGCATCTAAGGTGCGACGACCTGGACAAACCCATGACGGACGCTGAGCGGCAGCAGAGCCTTTGGCCCGCGGTTCAGGCGCTGGGCCGGCTCGCCTGTCAGCGTGCCTTTGAGAAGGCCGGGCTGGCACCCGATCCGAGCGACCGGACGCGCGCCCTTACCGAGGCGCACGAAGCCGATCCCATCCTCATTCCCGCATGGGTTCTGAGCCTTGACCGGCTGCGCCGCGATGGTGATGAGGCCGGACTGCAGACGCTTTCCGACATTCCGGGTGCGCTCAAGGCGGCTGCGCTCGCCGAAATGGGAAGCGGCAGCCCGACAGCGCCGATGGCCGATCTGATGGCGGCCGGTTTGAGCTGCGAGGCTTTTGCCATCGGCATCGAGGCGAGGGGAGGCCTGCCGGTCGCCCCGGAGGAGATGCAACGGCGCTGCCCGGGTGGCCCGACCCAGGCGGATGCCGCGATTCTGGCAGGGCTGCTGGCCGACCAACAAAGAGACCAGCCTGCTGCGCTCGGCCTCTGGCGCCTGGGGTTTGCGGTCGGCGCCCGCAACGGTTATCTGCCGGCCTCCTGGCATAGGGGCGAGGATCTCATTGTGAAGGCTGCCTCGGCATTGATTCCAGACTGGGCTGACGGTCGCCTGGCCGCCGCTTACCTGAGCGACCTGGAGGAGGCGGCTTGGCGCCGCGGCCACAGGGAAATCTCGTTCAGCCTCGCCATCTACAGGGCCCTGACCGAAGCCGCCTTCGATCTTCCGGCCAGCAGATCCCCGTCATTGCTGCTCGACCAGCTGGGATTCGGCCCCGGCACCCGCTCTTCCGATCCGAAGGTACAGGCCTTGATCGATGTCAGCGGCGCCGGCAACCCTGAATCCGCAAGGACCATCGCCCGGACCTACCTCGCCAGCATCGGTGTGCGGATCCAGCCCTGACGTGGACGTGGGGCAGGCGCTCACTCGGATTCGCCACCGCAATCGTAGAGCACCGCCAGCAGGTCCAGTTGGCCCGGCAGGGGCTTGGCATGGCCCTTGAGGTCGGCAGCCTCGACCAGACCCAGAAGGTCGCGGATGGACGCGATATCGCCGCAGCTCTCCAGGTCATGGTCGGCAAGCCGCTCGGCAACGCCGGCGCCGATGGCGGCCTTCAGCGCCGCCGGCCTGTCGTCCGGCTTCAGCTCCCGGGCCAGGGCAACAACGTCCACTGCCGGCCAGTGCGGGCTCGTGGAGAGCCAGGCGGCCAGCCGATCTTCGCTCAGCGGTGTAAGGTGCAGGGCCGTGTCGGTCGCCGGGGCCGTCTGGGACCCGAGAACCAGGGCCTCCAGGGCCGGGGCGCTCTGCATGGTGACAAGAAGGCCGTCCTCGGTTTCAAAGGCCGCGCCGTCACCGGCCGGGGCACGGTCCAGCCGAACCCGATAGAGCCCGTCTTCGAGGGCTGAAACGGCTTCATACCGTGGGCAGTCCGAGCACCCGGCAACCAGATCCACCGCCGTCGTCCACCAGTGGCTCAGGTTCTGGTGCAGCGACGTCAGCCCGCCTATGGTCGCCATCAGAACCAAGGCGGCCGCAATCAACGGGCGCCTCTTGAGCTGCGCCGACCACTGGACAAAGCGCGCGGCTGGCCCCTGTTTCTTGCCCTCGACGGCCAATTCCATTCCTCTCGCAGCGGCTGCCGGGCTCGGAGCCGATGGACTCCGAGCTTTCCATCCCACGCTACGAAGCGCGGCTTGAAACTTCAACAGCACAGCGTCCGGGAAGCACCGTCAGGCTCTTCGCCCAAAGGCGCGCGCGATCCACCGTTCTGGCGGATCATCTCTGTGGAGAAATCTGGAGCTTTTCGCTTGCCTGCGCGCGGTCATCCGCGGCGAAATGGAACTGCTACGCCAGCACGGCGCGGCTGGGCATGCGCTGGGCGCTGTAGCCGGGATCCTCGGTTTCGCTCAGAGTGCGGCTCCCGGGCAGATGAACTCGCACGACCGTGCCCTGGTGCTCGGCACTCTCGATCGTCAACTCGCCGCCGTGCAGCTCGACCAGCCGCTTCACGATGGGCAGGCCCAGCCCGATGCCCTCCCAGCGCCGCGTCATGGCATTGCCGACCTGTTCGAAAGGCTCGAGAATCCGGGCGATCGCCTCCTCGGGGATGCCGACGCCGTCGTCAGCGACGGAGAAGGTGAGGCCGCCGTCTTCCCGCGGTGTCGCCTTGACCGAAACACTACCGCCGGCATCGGTGAACTTCACCGCGTTGGACAGCAGGTTGAGGATAATCTGCTTCATGGCGCGCGCATCGCCGAAGAACCTCTCGGCCGAGGGATCGACGGACATGTGAAGGGCCACGCCAGACGCCTCGGCCCTCGGCGCCACCATCGAAAGGGAGGAGCGGATGGTGGCCTTCAGATCGAACTCCTCCTCGATCAAGACCATCTTACCGGCCTCGATCTTGGAGATGTCGAGAATGCTGACGATCAGGTTGAGCAGGTGCTCGCCGCTCTGGCGGATTTCGCAGATGTACTCGATGTAGGTCTCGTTGCCGATCGGCCCCTTCAGCTCCCGCAGCATGATTTCGCTGAAGCCGATGATGGCGTTGAGCGGTGTGCGCAGCTCATGGCTCATGTTGGCGATGAACTCGGACTTCGCCCGGTTTGCCGCTTCTGCCGCATCCTTCGCCGAGGCCAGCTCTGCGCGCGAGCGGGCGGAGCGGATCGCATACCGGATGGAGCGGTCCAGCAGGCTGGCCGAAAGGTGTCCCTTTTCAAGATAGTCAGAGGCGCCGGCTTCCATCGCCGCGTAGTCCAACTCGTCCGAGCCTGCGCCGGTCAACAGGATCATCGGCGTATTGCTGCCGGCGGCCACAGCATCGGCCACGATCTCGGTACCGGTTTGTCCGCGAACATAGTAGTCGAGCAGAGCAACGTGATAGCGGTCCTCGCAGAGAGCCGTGAAGCCGGCCGTCGGGCTTCTCTCCCAGACCAGCTCGTAACGGACCTGAGAGTCCCTTTGATTGATCTCGCTAAACAGCTCGCGCGTCAGCAAGACGTCATCCTCATCGTCGTCGATGAGCAGTACTCTGATGGTCCGTTCGTCTTGCATGGTCGCGGCGGCCCGGCTTAGGTCTCTGCCATCACTTCGGCCGGCGGCAGCTCGACGATCTGGATCCAATAGCTGGTGAGGACCCTCACCAAATCGACCAGACCCTCAAATGTGACCGGCTTGGTGATGAAGGAATTCACCCCGGTATCGTAGGTCCGCAAGATATCCTCTTCGGCCTTGGAGGTCGTCAGCACGACGATGGGAATCTGCTTGAGGTTCGGATCCTTCTTGATCTCGACCAGCGCTTCGCGCCCGTCCATGCGCGGCATGTTGAGATCGAGCAGAATGATACCGGGCCGGGGCGAGACTTCGGGATTGGCATACTCGCCTTCGTGCCGAAGGTACTCCAGCAGTTCGATTCCGTCCTTCACGAAGTAGAGCTTGTTGCCAAGCTTGCTCTCCAGGAAGGCGTCCTCGATCAACAGACGATCATCGGGATCGTCGTCGGCAACGAGGATCGTGATGGGCTTGCCCGAAGTCATGATGCTTTGCGCTCCTCTTCCTCGCGTCTCACTGTCTCTCCCTTACGGGCGACCGGAAGCTTGACCGTAAAGGTCGTGCCCTCACCAACCACGCTATCCACCGTGATCGAACCGTCGTGTCGTTCGATGATCTTGCGGCAGGTCGCAAGGCCGATGCCGGTGCCTTCAAATTCCTGGTTACCATGCAGACGTTGGAAAATGCTGAAGATGCGCTCCGCATAGCGCATCTCAAATCCGATGCCGTTGTCGACGAACTGGATCTCGCAGCAAGGCCGCGCCTCGTCACCGGTGACGGCGCTGCTGATCTTCACTTTGGGGGCAACACCGTCCCGGTGATACTTGAGGGCATTGCTGACGATGTTCTGGAAGAGCTGGCGCATCTGAACCGTATCGGCATCGATGGTCGGCAGGGACTCCACCTCCACCGTTCCGCGGGTTTCCTCGAGACGGACCTGGAGGTCGGACATGACCTCCTTGGCGATCTGATTGAGATCGCAGGGCTCAAAGGGCCTGCCTTTTGTGGTCACGCGGGAATAGGTCAGCAGATCGTTGATCAACAGCCGCATCCGGCCCGCGGCACTCTGCATGCGCTCCAGGTACATCTGGCCCTGGTCGTCGAGCTGCCCGGTGCAGCGCGTGGCCAGGCGGTCGCCGAAGGCCTCGATCTTGCGCAGCGGTTCCTGCAGATCGTGCGACGCCACCGAAGCGAAGTCCTGAAGCTCGCGGTTCGACCGCGCCAGCGCCGTCTCGCGCTCCTTCAGTTCGGTGATCTCGGTATAGAGAATGACGGTTTCGCCGCCTTCGCCTTTGTGGGTCTGAACCAGCAGCCAGGCCTTGTCGGAGAGGTTGCGCTCCTCGACGTTTGAGTGGACTTCGTCGTCGAAGTCGTCGTCCTCATCCGGCGCTGTAATGCCCAGCCTGCGTTCGGCCTCGTGGAAGTCGGCGAGGCTGGTCCCCGGCTGTAGCTGTTCGGCGAGCTGCGGGTAATAGCTGCGCAGCTTGGCGTTGGCGATCACCAGACTGTCCTGAGCATCGAAAAGGACAAAGCCCTGATTGAGGCTCTCAACGATCGCCTGCCGGGTTCTCACCTCGGCGGCCGCCGCTTCCATCTCGGCTTCCTTGATGCGGGTCGCATCGAGAATGACACCGTTCCAGACCACGGTGCCGTCGGCCTGCTTCAGCGGCTTGGCAATCGCGTGGGTGTACTTGGTGCTGCCGTCGCGCGAGACGATGGTGGCCTCGACGTCCCAGATCTCCAGCCGCCGAGACGCCTCGAGAAGGCGGTCGCGAAAGCCCTCGCGGTAGCCCTCGCCATGACAGTCGAACAGAGCGTTGGGATCCTCCAGGATTTCCCGGGCGGGAACACCGAACAGATCCTCCGCAGAATCGCTGATGTAGGTGTAGCGAATCTGACCATCGGGGGTCACGATCCGCTGATAGACGACGCCAGGCACGGCGTCGCTGAGCACGTCGAAGCGGCTGTCGGCAACCTTCTTGGCCTGCCGGCTGAGGCGGTGAATCACCGCATGGCTTGCCAGGTCCGCCAGGAACTCCACAACCTGCCAGTCCTTGCTGGCAGCGGTAAAGGGCTCTTCGAAATAGAAGGTCAAGGATCCGATGATGAGGCCGTCCTCGTCAGGAACGGGAAGCGCCCAGGCCGCGCGGATACCGGCCCCCAGAAGAGAGCTGCGAAGCTCGTCGCCCAGAGTCTTGGACGGTTGCTGCAGATCGGTCACCAGGACCACCTGGCCCTGGGTGATGCAATGTGCGCCCAGGCTCTTGCACTCTTCTATGGGGCGATGCGCACCGTGTCGGACAATCTCGTTGGACAGGCCCTGTTGCGCCAGGTGGTAAACCAGCCCGGACCGCGGGCTGCGGATTTCGATGCCGCAACCACAAGGTGACAGCTGGTTGGTGGCCGTCGCGAAGATCGGCGCGCAGGTTTCGTCGGTCGATGCCTTGCTGGTGATGTGGCCAAGGACTTCGCTCTGACAGCGCAACAGCCTCAGCAGCAGGTCGTTCTCGAAGCGACTGTCGCTGTCGCTGCTCTGTGTCGCATGCGGATGATAGCCAACGTCGTCCGGCGCTTCGTCCATGTCGCTGGCCGGCCCGGAGTCCCTTGGCTGCGCCCTGATTTCACCCATATCGCGACTGGCCCACAGGTTGTTTGACGAAAGAAGTATTTCGTACGTTTAAGCAATAGTAATTAAGCATTCCTTTATTCCGAGGCCCGAAGTGCCATAAGCGCTACGCGGCATTTTTCATGGAATTTTAACTACCGGAAATTAACGTCTGGCGGCCTGTAGAAATGTTTACGGGGGCTGACGGGATTCCATGGACGTGAACTATCAAGCGCTTGAGCAGGAACCTGCGTTTCGAGTTCGCTGGCTTGATTCCCGTGATCATCCACCCCGGCGCCAGGGGCGGAGCGGTCAACTGGAGCGTCAAATCGAGTGCTTTAAGAGCCGGATGAACATCGCCGTGATCTACGGCGGCGACAAGTGCATCCCCGGCAACGTCATCTACGAGACCCCCAATACCCGTCCCTGGAAAAGCTACGAGGCAGTGGCCCGCGACATCGCCGGCGCCTTGGAGCGGGTAGGATTCCGTTCCGTCCACGTGCTGCCCGACGACATGAGCCTGGGCGACGAGTTGCGCAAGCGGGCCATTCACTTCGCCTGGCTGAATACCGGCGGCATCCAGGGATATAATCCCATGGCCCATGGTCCGGCGATGCTGGAAATGTTCGGCGTCCCCTATGTCGGCCATGACCCGCTGACCACCAGCATCCTGGACAACAAACCGCTGTTCAAGCGGGAGGCCGAATCGCTGGGCCTCAAGACCTCGCCCTTCATCACCTGGCACCTGGCACGCGGGCCCTTCGAGCCCGAGCGGAACACGCACTTCAAGAACGTGTTCGCCGGCTATGACGGGCCTCTTGTCGTCAAACCCGCCTCTGGCCGGGCTTCGCTTCACGTGCATGTCGTCGACGACTGGAAAGACACCTCGGCCGTGGTCGAGCAGGTTTTCCACGCGACCCAGAACCACGTGATCATCGAACGGTTTCTGCCGGGCCGGGAATTCTGCGTCGCGATCGGCGGCCCGGTGACCGCGCGTAACCGCGAGCTTCAGGTCGGTTGCAAGCCCTTCGCCTTTTCCCCGACGGAACGGGTTCTGGAGAGCGATGAGCGCATCTTCACCTCCATGGACCAGAAGCCGATTTCGACCAGTCGGCTGCGGCTGCTGACGCGGGATACCGAGCCGGAGCTCATTGCGAGGCTCGAAGAGATCGCGCTTGAAGTCTATCTCGGCCTCAATCTGGAGACCCTGACCCGCCTTGACCTGCGCATGGCCGAGGACGGCGAGCTCTATATCCTGGAGGCCAACCCTAAACCGGACCTCAAAATGCCGAAAGGCGACAAGATCAGCCTTGTCTGTGCCGGCCTTGCCGAGCACGGCATGGACTACGACGACCTGGTCTTATCCCTGCTTGCAGACAGGATCGATCTGCTTTTCTGCCAACGGCGCGGAACGGTTCATCATCTGCAAACCTTATTCGAGCAACAATAGTCAGGGTTTTGCGCAGCGGACCGAGTTTGGATAATGAAGCAGCGATCCTCCTGGCATAGCGCCGCCTTGGATGGCCTGACGATGGCAATCGTCACGGGGCTGTCCTTGCTGCTGCTGATTTACGTGGGGACCGGTGAGGCAAAGCGGACCTTTACCCAGTTTCAGATCGAGAAGCTCGCGGCTCTGGGCAGAAGCCTGCAGAGCAACATGGAGCATTTCCTGCGCCCGGGCCTGCCGCTGAAGCAGTTTGTCGGCTTTCGGACCAGCGCCGTTTCGTTGCTGACCTCCGATAACACCCTGGCCTCGGTTGCGGCTTTCGATGCCAGCGGACAGATCGTCTTCGAGGCGGGCAGGGAGCCGGCAGAACTGCTGCTGGGCATGGAGCCCATTGCCCAAGACAAGACCCTGCCGTTCAGCGCTTGGCAAAACGACACCACGCTGCAGGTCATTCTTCCCCTGCGCAACCGCTTTGAGAACGTCGGCAGCCTGACCCTCAGCATGCCTCTGGCCGTTGTCGAGGAGCGCGTTGCCGAGAGTTTCAAGCCGGTTTTGCTGGCATCGGCCGTTGCGGCGGTCGGCTTCGGCATCTTTGTGGCCATGCAGGCCTCACAGCTTGCCGGCCGGCGCCGAAGATGGATGCAGGTCGTCTATGGCCTGATTTTCACCAGTATCTCCGCCATAGTCATCGTGACGTTGGTTTCTTTGTATTCCGACGGCGCGCGGGCCAAGACCAAGGGCCTGGCCGATTCCCTCGGCCAACGAATCGACAACGTCTTGGAGCTCAACCTCAATATTCTGGAGGTGCAGGGGCTTGAGAAGGTCTTTGCCGACTTCAAGGAACTCAACTCGGACATCCGCTCCGCCGGGCTGGTGATCGACGGCAAGGTCGCCATTCATACCAACAGCGCCTCCATCGGACGGCCGTGGCGAAGTAACAGCAACGACTACGAGTACCTGCTGGATGTCGGCACATCGGCAGGCCGCTCCGTCCAGGTCGCCGTGTCGGTGCCCGGCGATATCGTCGTGCGACAGACCATACGCAGCGTGAAGAACTTCGCCGCTCTGTTCCTGGCATCCGCCTTCATGGCCGGCGTGTTTCTGCAGTTCGCCGGCTCGGTACAGATGGCGAAACGCCCCAGGGACGCTTTGGACGCGGTTCCGGACGCGACCGAGGACCAGCGAGCCCTCTTGCTGGTCAAACCGGTGTTCTTCGTCGCCGTGCTCTCGGAACACCTCACCTACGCCTTCCTGCCGCAGTTCATCCAGGCTGCCGCCTTGAATGCGGGGCTGTCCGAGGCCGCCGCATCGCTGGGCTTTACCAGTTACTTCATCGCCTTCGCGTCGAGTCTGATACCTGCGGGATTCTTTGCCCAGCGGCGGCACGGCGCGCGACCGCTCATGTATCTGGGCCTGGTCTTCTCGGCTGCGGGCCTTTCGATTCTCGCGCTCTACCCGACCTTCGAAGCGGTGATTCTCGCCCGCATTCTCTCCGGCCTCGGGCAGGGTATGCTGTTTATCGGGGTGCAATCCTACATCCTGGCGACAGCCGCGCGCTCGGAGCGGACCCAGGGCAATGCGATCATCGTGTTCGGCTTCCAGGGCGGCATGATCTCTGGCATGGCCATCGGCTCGCTGCTGGTCACACAGCTCGGTCCCCAGGGTGTGTTCCTGATCGGCAGTTCCGTTGCTTTTGTGATGATGCTCTACACCCTGGTCGTCGTGCCGCCGGTGAAAATGAACGCGGCCACCGCCGCCAAGGCGCGGAGCATCCTGACGGACATCGCCGACGTGGTTCGCAGCTTTGAGTTCCTGCGCACCATCATGCTGATCGGCATCCCCGCCAAGGCGGTGCTTACCGGCGTCATCATCTTCGCCTTGCCGCTGCTGATGCAGGCGGCCGAATACCGCCAGGAAGACATCGGCCAGGTGCTGATGATCTACGCGGTCGCGGTGGTCATCTCCAGTGCCTATATCTCACGCACCGTCGACCGCTCGGGGCAGACCAATTCGGTCCTCGTGATCGGCGCCCTGCTGTCCGGGCTGGGTATGGTGGTCATCGGCCTCACCGCAAACACCGACCACGGCCTGCTGACCAGCAGCTCCATGGTTTCGACCCTGATGCTGGTGTTGGGCGCCGCGACGGTCGGTGCCGCCCATGGATTCATCAATGCGCCGGTCGTGACCCATGTGGTGAACTCCAAGCTGTCACGCCAGATCGGCGAGGCCTCGACCTCCGCCGCCTACCGCTTCCTGGAGCGCATCGGACACGTGGCCGGCCCTCTGGTCGTCGGTCAGCTCTTCGCCTTCTATGGCCAAAGCCCCACGATCATTCTGCAAATCGGTATCGGTGTGGCGGTTCTCGGGCTGCTTTTTGCGATCCGCCCCACTCCCTACAACGATCTCGCCAGCGAGAGAGAGGAAAGCTGACAATGACCCAGACGCATATGCTTCACCGCATCTTCGTCGCCTGCTCAATTGTGGTCTGCCTGATGCTTCTGGCGGGTTCGCCTGCCAGGGCGGCCGAGCCGGGCTACAGCAGTTGGTTCCGCTATGAAGCGACCCTGGGGGCCCAGTGGGACTTCACCGCGGTCGAGGGCGACGAGAACCAGGTCCGCATCACCCGGATCGACGGCTCGGGCCCGGCGCGCAAGGTCTTCGTGCTCTATCCCAAGCCTTCGTCGGCCTACGACGTCGCCATCTCCAAGATCCTGACGGTCTTCGCCAACAAGGGCGTCAATGCCGAGTTCACCGTCTACAACTACGGGGGTGACGAAAAGCAGGGCGAGCAGGCCATTGCGATGGCCGAGAAGAACGGCAGCGAACTGATCTTTTCCATGGGCTCGCGCTCGACCGCCTATCTCTGGAACAACTACAAGGGCGGCGAAATCCCGGTGGTTTCCGTCTGTTCCAAGGACCCGGTGCTGCTCGGCCAGATGGACTCCTACGATCACGGCTCCGGCACCAATTTCGCCTTCACCTCGCTGAACATGCCGGTCGAAGTCCAGATGGCCTACATCGTGGACTTCATGCCCGACCTGAGGAACTTCGCCATCCTGGTCGACAGCCAGAACGTCAGCGCCGTCGAGACCCAGGCCAATCCCATGGCCGAACTGGCCCGGGAGAAGGGCATCAACGTGGTGATGCTGTCCGTTGACGATCCGAAGAACGCGGCCGCCGAACTGGACACGCTGGTCCCCTCCGCCGTGGCGACCATGCGCAAGTCGGACCCGCTTCTGGAGCGCAGCATCTTCTGGATCACCGGCAGCACCGCCGTGTTCCGTGAGATCGAGACCATCAATGCCAATGCCGACCGGGTTCCGGTCCTCAGCGTGGTTCCCGAGGTGGTTGCCGAGGGCCCGGACAGCGCCGTAATGTCCATCGGCATCAGCTTTGAGAGCAACGCCCACCTGGCGAGCCTCTACGGCTACAGCGTGCTTCAGGGCACGGCCAAGGTGAGCGACCTGCGGGTCGGCATCGTCTCCCCGCCGGACATCGCCATCAACTTCCTGAAGGTGCGGGAAATCGGCCTCGATATCCCTTTCAACTTCATCGAGAGCGCGACCTTCATCTACGGCTACGACGGTCAGGCCGTGCGCAGCACTGGCGGCTGAACCGCCTGAAGTCTCGGTTTCTGGGGGAGCGCTTCTTACCAGGGGCGCTCCCCCAGTCCTTTTCGGTTCCCCGATCCGATTGTTTCCGCGTTCCATAGGGCACGGAGGAGCCTGCGCCCAAAAAAGGACAGAGGCCGCCGCGGTGCCCACGGGCTTAGGCTGTCGGCTCCGCGCAGCGTCGCAGGATCGGAGAAGGGCGGAGCAGGATGGTACTCTCCCGTGGCCCGGGCATCCCGGCCGGCGCGCTCGCGGCTCTTTTTCTCGTGAACCTTCTGGCGCTCCCGGATCGCGCACCGGCGGAGCCGGCCCGCACCGGGGCCTCCTTCGTCGAGGAGTTCGACCGGCTTAACGAGAAACGCTGGTACATCTCCGATGGCTGGGCCAACGGCACCTATCAGAACTGCCTTTGGTCCGCCGACCAGGTCAGCGTGGGTGAGGGCACACTGCGCCTGTCGTTCGCTGAGCGGCCGAGTGGGGAGCGGCGCTATGCCTGCGCCGAAGTTCAGAGCAGGCAGCGCTTCGGCCACGGGGTCTATGAGGCCCGCATGAAGGCTGTCGCCGGCTCCGGCTTCAACACGGCCTTCTTCACCTACATCGGTCCGGTCCACAAGCAGCCCTGGCACGAGATCGACTTCGAGATCCTGGGCAAGGATACCTCCCGGGTACAGCTCAATCACTTCGTCGACGGAAAGGGCCGCAACGAAACGCTGGCGACGCTTCCCGGCGACGCGGAGGCCGCGTTTCACGACTATGCCTTCGTCTGGGAGAAGAACCGCCTGCGCTTTTTCGTGAACGGGCAACTGGTCCACACGGTGACCGATCCGCAGAAGCTGCCGGCCCGGCCCATGAAGATCCTCTTCAGCCTCTGGGCAAGCGAGACCATGCCGCAATGGCTCGGAGGCTTCAGCGACCCGGGCAAACCCGTTTCCGCGGTCGTCGCCCGGGTGTCCTACACGGCCCCCGGCGATCCCTGCCAGTACCCGGACTCGCTGGTCTGCAGACTCGACTGACGGCGGTGCCGATCAGATCGGCGCGGCGACGGTGCCGCGCTCAGACCCGATAGTAGCGTTCGACCATGTTCTTGACGTCCGCCTCGGTGAGCGGCTTGACGATGTAGTCCTTGACGAAGCCATAGGAGTAGGCCTCCTTCTTGTCTTCGGCGTGGTTGGAGGACGAGAACATCAGAACCACCATGTAGTCCGGGCAGTCCTCATCCGCGCCCAGGCTGTTGCGGATCGATTCCAGAACCTCGAAGCCGGTCATGCGGGGCATGTTGATGTCGAGCAGCACCAGGATCGGCGGCGGTGCGACGCCGATCTCCTCGGCGCGGCGCCGTTCGTCCGTGATGACCTCGAGAAACTCGTCGCCGGCCTGGAACTCCACCACTTTGGAGTCGATACCCGACTGCTTGACGACGCGGTTAACGATATAGCGGTCGACCTCTTCGTCATCGACGACCACGATGGGAACCTTCATTGTGCCACCTCCAGGATCTGGTCCGTCGCCGGGCGTACACCGTCTTCGTGCTGCCGCGGCAGCACGACCGTGAAGATCGAGCCTTCGTCAGAGCTTTCGACTGTGACATCCCCGCCCAAACGCAGTACGTTCTTCTTGACCAGCGCCAGGCCGACGCCGTTGCCAGGCTCGCTGCTGTCGGCGATCCGCTTGAAGAGCTGAAAGACCGTTCCCTGGTACTGTTCCGGGATCCCGACGCCATTGTCCCGCACCGCCAGGTGAAAACGGCCGCCCTGGTCCCAGGTCTCGACCCTGATCTCGTGCTCGGCTTTCTTCGGATCGCGATATTTGATGGCATTGCTCAGGAGGTTTTCCAGCACGATGTGAAAGCGTGCCGGAACCGTTCGCAGGGGATCGACGTGGTCGAACCGGGTCGAGAAGCGGATCTCGGTCTCCACGCCGCTCTGCAGAATCTGCCAGACCGTGGCGACCTCGTCGCAAACCGAGAGCCCGGCCCAGCCGTCGTCCTGTCTGTCCGACTTCGCCAGGGTCAGCATGTCTTCGATGCGCCCGGCCAGACGGCTGCCCAGATCGCGCGCGCGCTTCAGGTTAAACTGCGCCTCTTCGTGGTCGCCGGAGTCCAGGTCGCCCGTGATCAGGTCCAGGAGCCCGACCATCGAGGACAGCGGCGACTTCAGGTCGTGGGAGGCGCTGTAGGCGAACTCAGAGAGTTCGCGGTTCAGGCGTTCAAGCTCCTCGTTCTTCCGACGGATCGACTCTTCGATCAGCTTGCGTTCGCTGATGTCGATCACGGTTGCCATGATCAACCGTCCGTCGATGCCGTCGATGGGCGTCAGGCCGATTTCCACCGGGAACTCTGTGCCATCCTTCCGGCGCCCGAACAGATCGCGCCCCACGCCCATGTCACGCCGGTCGCGCGTGTTCTGGTAGCTGACCCGGAAGACGGTGTGCTTGCGGCGGTAGCGTTCCGGCACCAGAACCTCGATGGCTTGGCCGAGCAGCTCTTTCGGCTCATAGCCGAACATCATACCGGTCTGCTCGTTGACGAGTTCGATCTTGCCGTGGTCGTTGATCATGACCATGGCGCTGGAGGCGGCATCGAGGGCGCGGCGAATTCTCGTCTCGCCGGCCTTGCGTTCGCGGATGTCGAGCACCGAGACCATGACCAGCGTGGTGCCGTCCGACTGGATCGGATCGAGGCCGATCTCCACGGGAATCTTCTCGCCGTCCTTGCGCACGCCGAACAGATCGCGGCCGGTGCCCATGTCGCGGCTGGTCGGCACCTCAAAGAACGCCTGACGAAGCTCGGGATGAGCGTCCCGTATCTCCTCCGGCACCAGCAGGTCGACCGATTGGCCCCAAAGAGCCTGCTCGTGGTACCCGAACAGGCTGTCGAAGCGCCGGTTCGTCAGCACGATGACGCCATCCTGCGCGACCAGCATCAAAGGGGTCGGGCAAGCCTCGACAGCGATCCTGTATTCTTCCTTGATTTCCATGAACTAAACATAACTGTTAGATGTTATGTATAGCACCGATTCGGCGTAAAAAAACGCTTAACCGCAACCGCAGGGATTGGCCCTCCGGTCTCCACGCTCAACTGAAGGCCACGCTCATGGCGTCAGGGGAAAGAAGGCGGCCACCGCCTTGCCGCTGCCGTAGACCGAGAAGTGCTCGGCGTCCTCGTAGAGGAAGCGGCCGCGTTCCCGATAGGGACAGAGCCTGCCTTCGCAGAGCACACGCAGCGGATCGATGAAGTTGGCCGATCCGGCAAGGGCCTTCAGTTCGGCGTTGATAGCCGGGTCGAAAAAGACCGTCCAGCGGTCCACCCCGGCAGCCGCGCGGTTTCCCTTGCTGTGGGCGATGACCTGCACGTCGGCGGAGAACTGCGGCGACTGCCCGATGACATGAACCTTCACATCCAGCGGCGCGAGCTTCGACAGGGTGCTCTGCAGTTCACCCAGCCCGCGACTCTGCAGGTCGGTCCAGCGCGCACCGAGGACCACCGCGTCGATGTCCAGATCCTCGACGAGCGTCAGGGCATGGGCGTTGAAGGCCGTGCAGCGCGGGCGCGCATGGGAGTAGTAGGAGAGGATCGGCGGGCAGCCGGCCGCCGTGTACTGCACGACCTGCGCGCCGTTCAGCGCAGCGTTGGCCATGATGCCCGGAACGTAGTGGGCGGCATGGGAGTCGCCCCAAAGCAGCACCTTCGGCCCGCTGCCTTCGGTGATGGTGCAGGCTTCGGCGTCCCAGCGGCGGTGATCCGGGTTGTTGGCGAGGAAGCAGGTGCCCTGATTCCAGTGCTGATGCCCGGCGATGGTCTGCTCCTTGAAGTCCGTCATGCGGTGGGGAAACCCCTCGGCGGCGATTCCGACTGCACCGACCACCGCAAAGACAGCGATGGTCGCGACCCCGCCGGCCAGGAGCCGCGGCTGGGTGATCGCCGGGTGAGGGCGCCGGAAGGGCTGTTCGACGTAACGCCAGGAGAGGGCGGCCAGGATGAAGCTGGCGGCGAGCATCGCCAGGGTCTGGGCCACCGTCGGGTGGTCCAGCGACTGATAGCGCAGGAAAGAGACGATGGGCCAGTGCACGAGATAGAGCGAATAGGAGATCAGCCCGATGGCGACCAGCGGGCGGAGTGACAGCAGGGTGGTTGCCAGGGGCCGCGTCGCCGACATGCCGGCATAGATCAGCAGCGCGCTGCCGAGGCAGGGGTAAAGCGCGTTCAGCCCGGGGAAGGGAGTGGTCTCATCGAAGGTGAACACGGCAATACCGATCAACACCAGACCCGCCCCGCCGATACCCTCCGCCAGCCAGCGGCTCTGCACCCGCGGGACTCGGCCGAGGGCGAGGGCGGCCCCCAGCAGCAGCTCCCAGGCACGGGTCGGCAGGATGAAGAAGTTCGCCGTCGGCGCCGTTGTCGCGGCATAGGCGCTCAAGGCCAGGCTCGCCAGGATCGCGGGTGAGAGAACCAGCAGCCAGCGCTTTCCAAGAAACCGGTAGATGACGAGCATCGCGATCGGCATGAAGAGGTAGAACTGTTCTTCCACCGACAGCGACCAGGTGTGCAGCAGGGGCCGGAACACCGCATCTGCGGCGAAGTAGCCAGACTCCTTCCAGAAGTAGATGTTGGAGAGAAAGACCGAGGCCGCCAGCAGGCTCTTGGAGAAGTCCAGAAAGAAGGAGGGCAGGAGCAGCAGGTAAGCGAAGACGGCGGTAACGGCGACGGTGACGAAGAGGGCCGGGAAGATGCGCCGCACGCGCCGCGCGTAGAAGCGCCAGACCGAGAACTGATCCTTTTCCAGATCGTCCAGCAAACTGAGGGCGATGACATAGCCGGAGATGACGAAGAACACGTCGACCCCGACGAAGCCGCCGGAAAAGCCCGCCACCCCGGCGTGGAACAGCATCACCGGCAGCACCGCAACGGCCCTGAGACCATCCACGTCAGGGCGGTATTTCATCGGCTCCTCAGGCGATTGGCGGCATTCCCCGGGGCTGATCCTACGCACCGCCGCCGTAAACCTGCTGTGAAGAAGGGGTGACTTCAGCGCCGCCGGACCAAGCGCAAGGAAAGGGCGCATCTACCGCCGTAGATTGGTCCAATTTACGCTATACTCAACTGATGAGTGAGCCAGCTTCGAAAGAACCCAGGAGAGTCCGATGAGCTTCAGTCTGACGTTTCTCGCGCGTTACAGCATCAAGGACAAAGACGCCGGCCTGCTGGAGCCCTCGGGGCTTGTGCTCGCCCATGATCGCAACGGCTTCTGGACCGTCAGCGACGACACCAGGAAGGTCTTCAAGCTGGATCTGAAGGGCCGGGTCGACCGCGGCGATATCTTCGAGATCCCGAAGAAGGGGATGGAAGGCATCACCCTGGATCCGGCGGGCGCGTTCCTGCTGACCGTGCGGGAAGAGAGCAACGAAATCTTCAAGCTGGAAGTCGCCGGCGGCGATGTCGCCCAGCGGAAGAAGCTCGCCAAAATGGCGGGCTTTGACGGCCCGCTGAAATCCTACTTCGACAGCGCCGAAGAGAATAAGGGCCTCGAAGGCATCACCTGGAACGCCCACGACAACACCATCTTCGTCGTCAAGGAAGGCAAGCCCGGCGTGTTGATCGAGGTGTCGTCGGATCTCCGGCGTATCCTTGGCTACAGGCTACTGAACGAGGACAACGGCTTCCGCGACAACGCTTTGCCGGTCCATGAGATCGACTACTCGGGCCTCTGCTACGACAGCGCGCGCAAAGCGATCTGGATCGTCAGCGACAAGGCGCGGCGGCTGTTCCTCTACGACTGGGTCGCCAACCGGGTCATCGACAGCGCCCCCCTCGGTTACAGCATCGACGGCGACTACAAGGAGGTTGAAAAGGCCGAAGGCGTCGCCGTCGACCCGGCCGCCAACCGCCTCTACGTGGTCAGCGACGAGGAGGCGCGGCTCTATGTGTTCGATCTGCGGGGCTAGCCAGAGGGCTTCCGAGACTCTTTAGCGGCCAAGGCGAGACAAAAAGCGAGCTGCGCAGGCGAGCATAGTTGCGCCGCAAGCTTGTAACGTTATATTATTACAGTTCTGGCGAACGCGCATTCCCGCCCGTGCCACAAATTATTATAGAACAAAGGGTTACACATCATGACGGTTGCCCGTTCCCTCCCGGTCACTGTGCTTTCAGGCTTCCTTGGGGCCGGCAAAACGACCTTGATGAACCACATCCTGAACAACCGGGAGGGCAAGCGCGTCGCGGTCATCGTCAACGACATGAGCGAGGTGAACATCGACGCCGACCTCATCCGGGACGGCGGCGCCGATCTGAGCCGCACGGAAGAGACGCTCGTCGAAATGACCAACGGCTGTATCTGCTGCACCTTGCGCGATGACCTTCTCAAGGAAGTCCGGCGTCTCGCGCAGGACGGCCGTTTCGACTACCTGTTGATCGAATCGACCGGCATTTCCGAGCCGCTGCCCGTCGCGGCCACCTTCAGTTTCCGGACGGAAGACGGCGAGAGTCTCGAGGACGTCTCGCGCCTCGATACCATGGTGACCGTGGTCGATGCCGCGAACCTCCTGCGCGATTACGCCTCGACCGATTTCCTCAGGGATCGGGGCGAGGTACTCGGCGAGGAGGACGACCGCACACTCGTCAACCTGCTCGTCGATCAGATCGAATTCGCCGATGTCGTCATCCTGAACAAGATCGACGCCGCGGCTCCGGAACAGCTCGACGCCGCGCGCAAGATCATCCGATCGCTGAACGCCGATGCGGAGCTGATCGAAACCAGCATGTCGCGTGTGCCGCTGGACAAGGTTCTGAACACCGGCCGCTTCGACCACGACAAGGCCCAGGAACATCCGCTGTGGTTCAAGGAGCTTTATGACTTCGCGGAGCATAAGCCCGAGACCGAGGAGTATGGCGTGCGCAGTTTCGTGTATAGGGCCCGCCGCCCTTTTCATCCCGAGAAGTTCCACGCCTTCTTAAACGCCTCCTGGCCAGGCGTCATTCGTGCCAAAGGGCATTTCTGGCTCGCTACCCGCCCGGACTGGGTCGGCGAGTTGAGCCAGGCCGGCGCGCTGGTGCGTCACGAGGCCATGGGGATCTGGTGGTCCAGCGTGCCGAAGGAGCGCTGGCCGGACCATCCGGATTGGCGACGGCACATTGCCGATGCCTGGGATCCGGTCTACGGAGACCGCCGCCAGGAAATCGTCTTTATCGGCACCGACATGGACGAGGCCGCTGTCCGGCGCCGGCTCGATGCCTGCCTTGTCGGCGACGACAACGCCATGAGCATGGAGCCTGCTGTCTGGAGCAGGCTAAAGGACCCCTTTCCGGTCTGGAAGCGGGCCGAACCGGCATGACCGGCCTGCTGAGATCGAAAGGCGAGGCGGCCGAGGGGTCTCCCGCCCCGCTTTCTGCAGGCATTGGGACCTGCGATGAGGCGGAGGGTCTCGCCGCCATCCACAAGCCCGGCATCGAGCTCGTGATCTGGCGGCGGGCGCTCCCCTCATGCCTGCAGACCTGGCTCGAAGACATGGATGCTTCACGTCTGCCTGGTCTTCGGCTTCTCGTTCGGCCCGGCACCTTTCGACATGCGGTGGAACCGCATTTGGACGACTGCGGCATGCCTCCGGGGAACATGCGAGACCTGCTGGTTGCGGACGTCGAAGAGCTTGTCCAGGCGTTCTCGGGAATCACCGGGAGCGATCTGGTTGATGTGCGGCTGGAGCGCGTCCGCGACGATGCCTGTTGGAAATTCCACCGCGACTGTGTCGATGCGCGATTGCTGACGACCTACCGCGGTCCCTCGACCGAGTGGGTGCATCCGCTTCACGCCGAACGCGCCCTGCACGAGCAAACCGCATACGACGGACCGTTGGAGCGCCTGCGGATTCACGACGTGGCCGTCTTCAAGGGAAGTTGCGCCGGACCCGGCAGCGGAATCGTCCATCGCTCACCGCCCATTGCGGGCTCCGGCCAAACGCGATTGCTGCTCTGCCTCAATAAACCATCATCGGCATCGCCGGAGCCGTGGGGGCCGGACCCAGGCCGTACATAGCAGAGCTGACGTCTGCTACGACAGCGAGCGCAGAGCGATCCCGTTGCGGACCCAACGGAGGTCCGCTGGCTGGCGGCCCTATCCGGAATCGCACCTCGGGCGCTTTCTGGAAACCTCTGCAGGCATTTGGTAATCTTCCTCTACCGTGGGAGGGGTTGCCATGAAGTTTCGCCTCTTGAGTCAACCGATCGCTGTGGAGGCGCCGTGATCGACAGGCATATCGCCGCGATCATGTTTGCCGACATCGTCGATTCATCGGGTGCCATGGCGCGCGATGAAGAAGGCGCGGTGTCGAGCTTCATCGATTGGCTGGACACGGTAAGGGCGCGCGTCATTGCCCAAGGCGGTCGCGTGTTCAATACGGCCGGCGATGCCATCCTTGCCGAATTTCCCAGTGCCATCAACGCCTTGCGCGCCGCCATGGAAGCGCGTAGCGGTCTTCCTTCCGGCGATCTGTTCCGCTTCGCTTTGCACGTCGATGACGTCATGATTGTCGAGGACGATCTGCGCGGCGATGGTGTGAATATTGCCGCCCGCTTGCAATCGGCCGCCGAGCCAGGCGACATCGTCGTGACCAGCGACCTTTACCAGCACGTTCGCCGCAAATCGCCCTGCACCTTCGACGATCTCGGAGAGGTCGCGTTCAAGGGCATTGAAGAGCCGCTGCGAATCTTGAAGGTGAGGGCGCCCATCGACCGTCACCGCTTTCAGGTGAGCCCGACACGCGAAGCTGAAGTTACCGCGCCCGAGATCCATCCCAGTTCCGTCGCCGTCATGCCCTTCAAGGTCGCATCCTCGGCCGATGGCGACCAGGAGTTCCTTGCCGAAGGACTAACCGATGATCTCACATTGGAACTGAGCCGCCTGAAATCGATCTTTGTGAGTTCGAGAACGGCGGCTGCGTCCTCAGCACCCGGCGACCCGGTGGAACTGGGCCGGGTGCTTGGCGTTCGGTATCTGGTTTCGGGTTCGATCCGCAAGGCGGGTGACCGTATTCGCGTGAACATCACATTGTCGCATACAGACGACGGGACCGTGGTCTGGTCGGACCGCATTCAGCGTCCGTTCGATGAGATCATGGATGTGCTCGACGAGATCACCGCGCGCATCGCGGCGACCGTTTCGGGACGGATCGAGCAACAGACCATTGCCCGCGCCCGCTTGAAACGGCCAAACGACATGACCGCGTATGAACACTATCTGCGCGGCGTCGACCACCACCGGCTCGGGGGCGTCACCGACGATCACATTCACAAAGCCATTCAATGGTTTGAAAAGGCCCAGCAAGTCGACCCGAACTATGGCCGTCCTTACGCTATGCAGGTTTGCGCCTGGTCTTACCTGCAGGATTTCGATATCGCTGTGGCCGAGAAGAAGCTGGCAAGAGCCCTTTCGCTGGACCCCACCGATCCGGAGGCAAACCGGATCATGGGGATCGTTCAGATCAAGTTGAACGGGGACTACGCGGCCAGCCGGCAGTACCATGAGCGCGCCTTGGAACTGGCGCCCAATGACGCCTATCTCATGGGTCGCTGCGCGGCCTTTTATCTCTTCGCCGGAGAGAGCGACAAGGCGCTGGCGCTCCTGGAACAGGCCGAAACGCTCGATCCCTTTCTGCCCGTCTGGGTTATGGAGGAACGGGTTGCCGCCAACTACGCCCTCGGGCGGTATGAGGACGTGCTGAGCGCGGCGCGGGAGCTTCCATTCCAGACACGCCGCACCAGGGTCTATGTTGCTGCAAGCCTTGTCGCACTCGGCGATTTAGCCGAGGCGCAGGAAGAAATCCGCCGGGGTCTGACCGAAGACCCAAGTCTCTCCGCGGATTACATACGCAGCCAGGAACTTTATCAGGACCAAACCCTTCTCGATGCGCTGATTTCGCGCGCCGCCAAGGCCGGCCTCCCCCATGGCGAGGGCAGCTAGGCCATTCGAATGAGCAACGAGAGCACCTTAGAGCCCGGCCCGAAATGAATGGTCTGATTGCGATCGCTTACCAAAGGCGTCGGCTCCGCATGGCGCTTTAGGGCCTGTTGAGATTCATTTCGCCGTAGTGGTCCGAGCGCATTTGGCCCGCGGTTAGGAGCGACGAGGAAGGACATGCCAGAGCATATTCGACGAGGAGCGACGCGGCCGCGG